>JAYFPI010000012.1:0-3095 GCA_034927965.1 Pseudoflavonifractor sp. | reverse complement strand
CCAACCGCTGATACAACACCGACATCATCACTGTGCCAGAGCTGTTCCGCACCCGGTATGGTTCCCGATCCCTTCAAGCGGTATACGGCTTCATTTTCATTCTGGTTTACGTCTTCTATCTGGTGTCCCAGTATAAGGGCTTCGGCATGGTGGCCTCCGCTGTGTTTGACATTCCTTACCCGGTAGCGGTTGGCATGGTTTACCTGTTTATCATGTACACCACTTTTGGCGGTTATCGCTCCGTTGTGCGGACCGACGTATTCAACCTGATTCTGCTCACCGTCAGTCTTGCCGTGGTCTTTTTTTCGATTGTATCTAAGGTGGGCGGTTTAGGCATGCTGTACACCAAGGCCGGTCAAATCTCCGGCTACGCCCATGCCAACATTCATACTCCTACCCAGAAGGGGCAGCTGCTGGCTCTGTTCGGCGGACGGTACACCCCGTTGGTCAGCCTGTCCATGTTCTGGGGCTGGGGGCTTGGCCTGGCGGCCAATCCTCAATATGTGGTCCGGCTCCTGGGGGCAAAAGACAGCCGCACCGCCCGGCGTACTGTTTGGTATTCTCTGGTCCTGCTGGCAGCCATCTACTTTGCCTTAATTCACATCGGGCTTGGAATGCGGGTGCTGGTTCCTTCTCTCTCCTCTCCTGAGACTACCGACGGCATCATCATCCGCCTGATCAACAACGAGCTGTACGGCCCCTGGAGCGGGTTTTTTCTCTTTTCCATCATCGGCGCCTGTGTTTCTACCGCCAACTCCCAGCTGCTGCTCATCGCCTCCTCCTTGTCCTATGATGTGGTCCGCGGCGTCAGCCGACGGGAACTGCCCGAAAAGCAGGTGGTCTCTCTGGGTCGGCTGGCCGTTTTGGGCGGAGGAACCCTGTCCATGCTGCTCACCCTGAACCCTCCGGCCTTCACGCTGTCTTACGGCGGTGATCTTTGGGGGGTGATCGGCATCCTGTTCTTTCCGCCTCTGTTTGGCACCCTCCTCACCAAAAAGATCACGCGCAACGGCGTCTGGGCCTGTATCTTGGTGGGCGGCGTGGTCATTGCGGTGCTGTACCCCGCCTATTACAGCGGTGCCTTGACCGCCCATCCGGCCATGTTTGGGGTTGTGTTGTCCTCCGCGGCCATGTTACTGGTCTCCGCTTTCGATCGCCGCAGGGAGGGAATCAAAGGATGAAGCGTCCCTGGACCTTTCCCATTGAAAACAAAATTCTAATCCCCTTCGTCTGCATCAGTCTGATTACGGTGGCCTGCTTCTGCTTTATCCTGTACCGCACCGAGTATGACGTGAAGATTGAGACCGAGGCGGCCAACGCCCAGGCCCTGGTGGACTCGATCAACGCCGACATCAACACTGGCGGGTACTGGCAAAACCCAGACGATCTGCTGACAAAATACGAGGCGACCTACCGGGGCGACAGTCTGTTCCTCTATGCTCAGGACGGAACCGCCCTATTTGGACGCCGGATTCCCGGAAATGAGGAACTTGTGCTGCAGAACAGCTCCTCCAACCGACTGGGGTGGCGGATTCAGTACAGTCTGGATCGGCACGCCCTGCGGGAGGCCTTTATTGAAGAACAGCGGTATATGATTTTGGCGGCAGTGGCCATGCTGCTCATCATCGTGCAGGCCAGCGTTCTCATCGCATACAACATCTCCGCCCCCATCCGGCAGCTCAGCGAGTTTTGCACCCGGGTGAGCAGATCCCCCGACCGCTCGGAGGATCTGGCTGTGGAGTACACTCTTCGCCGGGATGAGGTAGGACAGCTGGCCGTGGCCTTTCAGTCCATGATGGAGAGCCTGCGCCGCTATACCGGCGAGCTCACCCGGATCAAGGCGCTAAACGAAAGTATTGTGGAAAATCTGCCTCTTGGCGTGGCCGTCTACGACCGCGAAGGCCGGCTGGTCTTTCAGAATGCCAGAGCAGACGCCATGCTGAGTCAGGAGGAGGAGCGGGACAGCAGTGGCCGCATCCTGAGGCACCTGCTCATGGGCATGGTCCGTCGGGACGACGTGCTCCCCCCCCCCGCCCGGCTGCGAGACAAAGAGGGGCGAATCCGGGACTATGAGTTTGGAGCCTGGAAGCTGCGCTCTCCGGACGAGGCGGATTGGGGCACACTGTGCACCATCGACGACGTAACCTATAAAAAACATATGGAGGAAAAACTGAGCCGGGATGAGAAACTGGCCTACACCGGCCAGCTGGCCGCCGACGTAGCTCACGAGATTCGAAATCCCCTGGCCGGCATTCGGGCAGGCCTTCAGGTCCTGGGCCGCAAGCTATCCGAGGAGCGGGACCAGCTGCTGTGCCGGGAGATGGTGCGAGAGGTGGACCGGGTCAACCTTCTCATTGAAAATCTCTTGAATCTGTCCAGAAAGCGCGAGAGTGAAAAGACCACCGTCAGCCTCAACGCCCTGTGCGACGAACTGCTGATGCTCTATTTTAAGGTGGCAGAAAATAAGGGGATCTCCCTTTCAGTGGAGGTGGCGGGAGAACTGTGGTTATTTGCCGACGAGCAGGAGCTGCGCCAGATTCTCATCAATCTGATCAACAACAGCATTAAGGCCATGCCCGACGGCGGCAACGTGACTCTCATCGGTCGCCCGGCGGTGGACGGAGTGGCCGTCACCGTATGCGACAACGGCAAGGGGATGGACCCCGCCACGTTGGAGTGCGCGCTGACTGGCGAGGGCGGCGGGCTTGGGCTTGCCATTGTCCAGCGGCTGCTCCGGCAAAACAGCGGAACCCTGAATCTTTTCAGCGCCCCAGGTCAGGGGACCCAGGTGGAGCTGACCTTCCACGGAACAGGAGGAGAACCATGAAATATAAGGTGCTGGTGGTGGACGACGAGTTTCTGCTCCGCATGACGCTGGAGGGCGGCCTGTCCGACCTGGGGTATCAGGTGCAGACCGCGCCGGACATCAAGGCGGGGCTCGCCGCGGCCGAGGCATTCCACCCGGACGCCATCCTGCTGGACAACCGGATGGGGAGCGATTCGGGCCTGGCCCACATCGCGGACTTCAAACGGCTGGACGAGGACGTGCAGATCATTCTGATGACCGCTTACGGCTCGGTGTCCCAGGCGGTGGA
>JAYFPI010000048.1:0-5733 GCA_034927965.1 Pseudoflavonifractor sp. | reverse complement strand
CCAGGCTGCCACCGGGCCTTAAGGGGGCGCTGGACTGCGTACTCACTCTGCCCCTGGTGCTCCCCCCCACGGTGGTGGGCTTTTTTCTGCTTAAGCTGATGGGCCCCAAGACCATGTTTGGGGCCTGGCTTTTGACCTCTTTTGACCTCCGGCTCACCATGACCTGGCCTGCTGCCATTTTTGCCGTGGTGCTGGTAACCTTTCCGCTAATGTATCGCACAGCCCGGGGCGCCTTTGAGTCCTTTGACCCCAACCTGCTTGCCGCCGGACGGACGTTGGGTCGTTCCAACTCCTGGGTGTTTTGGCGGGTATTGATGCCGGGCTGCCGCCAGGGCCTGCTGGCGGGCACTGTGCTGGCCTTTGCCCGTGGGTTGGGGGAATATGGCGCTACCTCCATGGTCTCAGGCTACACCCCGGGCCGCACTGCTACCATCGCCACCACCGTCTACCAACTCTGGCGGGAGGGCGATGACGCCCTGGCCTATCGCTGGGTGGCCGTGAACGTGGCCATCTCACTGGCGGTACTGCTGGCGGTCAATTTGCTGGAACGCCGGGAACACCGTGAAAAGTGGCCCGCAGGATGGACGGAGGTGTAGGGCATGGCTTTGGAAGTCAACATTGAAAAACGGTTTGAAAAGTTTCATCTAAAAGTTTTCTTTACCACCGGAGACGGCATGACCGGCCTGCTGGGGGCCTCGGGCTGCGGCAAGAGCATGACCCTCAAGTGCGTGGCGGGACTTATCACCCCCGACGCCGGCCGCATCGTTCTGGACGGCCGCACCCTCTATGATTCCACCCGGAAAATTGACCTGCCTCCCCAGCAGCGGCAGGTGGGCTACCTCTTTCAGAATTACGCCCTCTTTCCCAATATGACGGTAACGGAAAACATCCGTGCGGGCGTGCGGGATCACGCCCGGCGGCAGGCGGTGGCCGGGGAGCTGTTAGCTCGCTTTCGGCTCGTCGACGTGGCTGGCAAATACCCCAGACAGATCTCCGGCGGGCAGCAGCAGCGGACCGCTTTGGCCCGGCTCTTTGCCAGTCACCCGGCGTGCCTGCTGCTGGACGAGCCCTTTTCCGCTCTGGACGGCTACCTCCGTTGGGAGATGGAGCTGGAGCTGGGGGAACTGCTGAATGGCTTTCCAGGCCCGGCAGTGCTGGTAACCCACGACCGGGGCGAAGTCTACCGCCTGTGTCAGAACGCCTGCGTTCTCTCCCGGGGCCGCTCCGAACCCCTCCGCCCGGTGCGGGACCTCTTTCAATCTCCCGACACGCTCTCCGCCTGCCTCCTTTCGGGCTGCAAAAATGTATCCCGTGCCCGCCCGGCGGGTGGGCAGAAGGTGGAGGCTATGGACTGGGGCGTGACCCTGGACGTGGGCCGCCCTGTGCCGGATGACCTGGCCTATGTGGGCGTCCGGGCCCACTTTTTCTCTCCGGAACCCGGCCCAAACCCCATCCTCTGCCGGGTGGAGCGGGTGGTGGAGGACGTGTTTTCCACCGTGGTCATGCTCTCCACTCCGGGGGGCGGCGAAGGCAACGGCCGGCTTCGGTGGGAGCTGGACAAAGACGCCTGGGCCGCGCTGGGTAGACCTGAAGCCATCACCCTCTCGGTCTCTCCCTGTGACATTATGCTGTTGAAATGAGGTGAGCACCACGGAACGGATCTCTTTGGAGGCGGGTCTGGTCCGGCTTATGACCCTGATCTCCCCACTCTCCCGGCGGGAACAAGTCCCCCTGTCCGCCGCGCCGGGGCGGGTGCTGGCCCAGCCGGTTATTACCCGACTGGACGCTCCCCCCTTCTCCCGCTCCCCTCTGGACGGTTACGCCCTCCGCGCCGCCGATACCGCCGGGGCCACCCCCGAGCGGCCGATACGTCTCGCTTTGGGCGGGCAGGCCGTGCCGGTCTCCACCGGCTCTCCTATTCCTGCCGGACTGGACTGTGTGGTCAAGGTGGAGGATACCCAGCGGGAGGGAGACACGGTCATTCTCACCGCCCCTCTTTCTCCCTGGCAGAACTACATTTTTCAGGGGGAGGATATGCGGGCAGGCGTCCCTCTTTTTTCTGCCGGAACCCGGTTGGACTGGACCTGCATAGGGGCGCTGGCCGTGCAGGGCATAGAGACCCTCCCGGTCTTTGCCCGTCCCCGGGTGGGCGTGCTCTCCACCGGCGGGGAGCTCTCCCCGATGGGCAAACCTCTGCCTACCGGCAGTATCCACGATGCCAACGGCCCCCTATTGGCGGCCCGGCTAAATGCCCTGGGGATGGAGCCTATCCTTTTCCCGCCCACAGAGGACAACGCCGCAGCTATTGCCCGGCAGATCAACGCCGCCTTTACGAAAGCAGCCTGTGACTTTTTACTCACCACCGGCGGGGTTTCGGTGGGTACTGAAGACGCCCTGCCCCATGCAGCGGAGCTGCTGGGAGCCACCGTTCTCTTTCACGGTCTGGCGGTCCGCCCCGGCTCCCCCGCCATGGCTTTTTCTGTGGAAAGACATCCCGTTCTGGCCCTCTCCGGCAACCCCTTTGCCGCTCTGGCGGTCTTTGAGGCAGTGGGCCGCCCGGCGCTGGACGCCCTGGCGGGGTGTTCCTGCTCCGATTCTCGGCGGGTTTCTCTCCGGCTGGGGGGCGGGCTGCCCGCCTCCTCCGTCCGGCGGCTCATCCGGGCCTTCTCTGCCGGGGAGACCGTGACCCCCGCCGCCGGCGGACACTCCTCCGGACAGATTTACTCCCTGTCCGGCTGCAACTGTCTCATTGACCGGCTTCCCGGCCCGACCCTTCCTCCCGGCGCGCCGGTAAGCGTTCTGTCCCTATAAAAGTAAAAAATTTTTTTGGAAAAGGGCGTAAAAATCCCACAGATAAACTGGTTGCAAAATCATGACAACTTTGACCCGCCGCCCGCCTCCGGTAAAAGGAGGTTTTTTCATGGCAAGCAATCAGAGCACCCATTTTCAACTCAATCTTTGGGAACCCGGGGACAATTTTCTGCGAGAGGAGTTCAATGAGAACTTTACGAAACTGGACGAGGCGGTGGCGGCAGGGACGCGCCTTACTACGGGAAGCTATGTCGGAAACGGTCAGGCAACCCAAACCATTACGCTGGACTTTACCCCCAAGGCGGTGCTTGTATTACCCGCTGGGGGGAATTTCTTTAGCAATGGTTCCCCCTCTTACACCAACGGCGGTCTTGCAGCAGGGGGCTCTTCCGCAAAAAAATCGGAGGGAACTTTGGTTTCCATTTGCACCGGCGGGTTTCAAATCTATTTTTTGAGGGACTATGTAGGTACAAATTATTCAAATCAGGTTTTTAATTTTATTGCCGTCGGGTGAAAAGGACCCCCGGACGATTTCTCGTCCGGGGGTCCTTTTTTGCGATTGTTTTGCGAAAATTATTTAGCGGCGTAGCTAATGGTAGGAGTCACGGCGGCCGCATTGACAGTGACAGTGGCGGTGTAAGTGGCGTCGATAGCAGTCGCGCTGGCATCCAGCTTAATGACGTTGTCAGTCACAGTGGTGTTGCCGGCGGTAGAAACAGTCAGGTCGCCAATGCCGTTGATGGTGATTTCGTCGGAAGCATCGGCAGCAGCGGCGGTGCCCTTAACGGTCACAGTGTAGGTCACAACAGCCCCGTTAATGGCATTGCTAACGCTGGGGGTCACGGTGACGGTCAGGCCGTTGCTGTCACCATGGGTCTCGTTGACAGTGGCCATCGCGTACTTGGTCATGCCGCTGATCTTGTTGGCGGTGTCGACAACTACCAAGGACAGATCCTTAATAAGGTTGCCGTTGGAGTCAACAGTGGAGACCACGTACAGAGCGTTCACATCGCCCATCAGGTTGCCGGCGGAATCCTTGTTGGCAATGGAGATCATGCTGGCGTCAGCGCCGGACACGCCCTTATTGTCAGCGGAGTTGATGGCCAGGAACTTGGTGTCGTTGACAACCTCATACACGGCATCGCCGGAGATAGCGCCGCCGGCAGTCTTGAAGGTGATCTTGCCGGTGGAGGCATCATAGCCGTCCACGGCCACAGCGGTATTGATGCTGTAAGTGGCCTGGATCTTGATCTTGCCGCTGCTCAGCTCGACAAACTTCACGATATCGCCCTTGACAGGAGAACCGGAAATGTCGCCGTTGCTGGCAAAGACATCAGCATTGCTGGAGCCGTCCCAGATTGTAAAGATCTTGCCATCCTTGTTATCCTGCTGGGAAGCGTAGGGAGTACCCACGATGTAGCCGTACAGGGAGCCGTCCTCAGCAGAGGGAGCGGTAGCGCTACCAAAGTTGATAAAGGCCATGTTGGCGTAACGGTAGCCGTTGCTGGTGGTGTAGGTAAAGAGGTTGTTGCTCTGGTTGGCAACGGTGTTGCCCCAGGACTTCACGGTCTTGCCGTCCACAACCTTGTAGCCGTCGGTGTCCTTGACAAAGACCTTGGCGGAGTCGTCAATGTTGGCGGTGCCAAACATCTTGTTGCTCAGAGTGGCGGTGCCAGTACCCTTGACGCCCAGGATGTCGTCAGTGGCAGTGGTGGCGTTGATCTGGGTCAGGCGATAGGTGCCGTCAGAGTTGACGGTGTAAGCCCAGACAGTGTTAGCCTCAATCAAGCCATCGCCGGTAGCGGGAGCGCTATCGGTATCATATGCGCCATCCCCGTCCACGTCAAAGAAGTAAGTAGAAGATACAACCTTGGCCTTGTAGAAGTCGGTACCATTCTTGGAACCCTTCTCCAAGGTAATAATCTTGGTGGTGCCGTCGGAGAGCAGGACGCTGGCATTGATGTCATTGTAGCTGGTCTCCAGGCCCTTGATCAGCAGGTACTGACCGGTGACGCTAGCAGCAGTGGTCTTAGCGGCGTAGATATGTCCGCCCACGGCCACGAAAGAAATGGAGTTGTTGACCTTAGCAGAGAAGCCGGAGGTCTCCAGAGTGTACCAGGTGCCGTCGACCAGCACGTCGGAAACAGGGCTGCCCTTGGTACCGGTAATGGTGCCAGAGGTCATGGAGAGCTTCGTCAGCTCGTTCTTGCCCTCGGAGCTATTCAGGCCGCTGGCAAGGAAAGCAACGTAGTCGCCCTTAGCCATACCCTCGTAGGTCTTAGTGTCCTCCAGCTTGTAGGAGCCGGCGTGGCCGTTAATGGTGGCGTTAGAGGCCTCAACGCCCACCAGAGTGACCTCGGTGGAGGAGATGTAGTTGACCTTGTAGACTTCGACAGGAGCGACCACGGCGATGTCGATCTTGCCGTTGCCGTTGGTGTCGTACAGCTTCAGCGCGGAGCCCTTGGCAATGCTGCTGCTGCTGAACAGAGTAGCCAGAGTGGTGGCGCTGCCAATAGTGCTGCCGTTCGCAGTAATTACAGGAACGTTCTTGGCATCAGCCAGATCGCTCTTGTATTCCTTGCCGTCAAACTTCAGCACATTGTCCAGGTCGTTGAGCTCGGTTTTGTCCAAATCGTCGATCACGCCGCTCAGAGAGACGGTGGTATCGCCGTGGGTGTACAGGCCGTACACGTCGTTGGTGTCCTTGTAGAGGACCTTGACCTTCTGGCCCATAAAGGCAATGGCGTCATTGTCCATCTCGGTAAAGTTCATGCCGCCCACGGTCATGGTGTAGCCTTTGTTCTCCACGTGACCGGCCCCGGTCATCACGCCCGAGTAAGTGTACAGGCCCATGTACTTGCGGCCCAGGCTCTCGGTGGTGGTGGTGGAGGTGGCAACATAGGTATAGTTCTTAACAGTATT
>JAYFPI010000010.1:0-12985 GCA_034927965.1 Pseudoflavonifractor sp. | reverse complement strand
AGCTGTTTCTGTAGGGCATCAAACTTGTCCAACTCTTGATTGTAAAGCTCCTGCAGCGTCTCCAGACGACTGGTGTCTGAGGCGGCGGCCTGGGTGTTGACCCACACGCTTCTCAGCTGGGACGCCAAAAGGAATCCCACTATGGCAAACACCAGCGCCACCGACATACTTCCCGCTCCCCTAGACGGCTGGGGTCTCTGCCGCTCCGGTATCTGCTCCTGCTTTAGGCTGGGCTGTATCATCTGCATTCCCTCCTTCCTGGTTGTTTTCGGTCTGTACACTGGGGGTCCATCGGTTGGTCAGCAGACGGGCCTGTTCATCTCCGTAAGTCAGATCCAAAGTCCCGGTTACTGCCTCCCCCCGCTGTCCGAAGGTCTCCATCACCCTCTGGAGAGAAAAGACCCGTTTGTCAAAATCACCCGTCATAGGCACCGCCACGGTCAACCCTTCACCATATCCAAAATAGATGGCGTTGGAGGCAGTCAGGTCAATAAACTCCGTCAGGTTTCCCGCCATACCCTTGGATGCTAACGCAGCCAGCAGGGTACGCAGGCTCTCTAGCTTGAGCGGGGCCTCCTCCGTCTCCTGGTCCACCGCTATCCGACTTCCCAACCCCGGTGCAATCGGTGTAAGGCCCAGGATCTGAGGTAATGTCCCCCGGAGCGAGGCATCCCCCTGCTCCAGCAGCTTGCCTCCGGCATCCACCAGCCACCAGCTCCCCTCAGCCTGGATGGCCGCCACCGCCGCGCTCTCGGTAACGCGCAGTTCCAGCGTATCGGGCAGCCGGCGAACCACTGACACGTTTTCCACATAGGGAAGTTTGCGCATCAGCGCCCGGGCGGTCTTTGGCTTGTTGACTAAAAACAGATTATCCCCTGTATGGACGCCGGATGCCTCCGCAATCTCTTCTGCGGTATAGCGGCTGTTCCCATTGACAATCACCTGATTGACCCGAAAGAAGGCCACGCAGCCTGCCAGAACGGCGGCAAAAATAATCAAAAAGGACAGCAGCGGATAGAGGAAGCCAAAGCGTCCTCTTCTCCGCCGGTGCCGATTTTGTTTCTTTCTCGCCGCCATATCCAAATGTTCCTTTCTTTCACAGCCCTTCCCACGCCTGATATCTCATGGGCTGCTTCTCTTGTAGCATTGTACCATCCAAAGAAAAAGAAATCGTTAAGAATCCCTGAATTCTTCCTCTGTCACCTTTGCTCCCAGAGCGCGCAGATCGGCGGGCAGGTCGGCATACCCCCGCCGGACGTGCCGCAGGCCAGAGAGAATTGTCTCCCCCTCCGCCCCCAGGGCAGCCACCGCCAGCGCCGCACCGCCCCGGAGATCTGCGGCAGTCACCTGCGCCCCAAAGAGCTTCGGGACTCCGCAGACCACGGCCACCTTTCCCTCTACCCGGATATCGGCCCCCATGCGAACCAACTCATCCACATGGCGATAGCGGCTGTCAAAAATGTTCTCGGCAAATACCGTGGCCCCCTCAGCCGTGCACATCGCCGCCATAATGATGGCCTGCGCATCGGTGGGAAATCCGGGGTAGGGAGCTGTACGGATGGGGCGCACAGCTCTCAGGCGCTCGGGCGCTCGAATGGCAATGGCGTCGGGCGCACTTTCAATCCGGCAGCCCGCCTCAGAGAGCGCTGCTGTGACCGTGGACAAATGCCGCCAGTCCACGCCGGTGATCTGTGCCTCCCCGCCAGCGGCCGCCACAGCAGATAGGCAGGTGGCCGCCGCAATACGGTCTCCAATGATGGTGTGTTCTCCGCCATGAAGCGGCTGTCCGCCGCGGACGGTAATCACTGAGCTGCCCGCTCCCCGTACCTCGGCACCCAGAGTGTTCAAAAAATTCTGAAGATCCACGATCTCGGGTTCCCGTGCGGCATTGGTGATGGTGGTAATCCCCTCCGCCCGCACAGCGGCCAACATAATATTTTCGGTGGCCCCCACGCTGGGTAGGGAAAGAGTGATGTCGGCACCAATGAGTTTGCCTTGGCAGGCCAGACGCCCACCCCGCTCGTCAATCTCCGCCCCCAGAGTACGCAGAGCAGCCAAGTGGAGGTCAATCGGTCTGGGGCCCAGCTCGCAGCCGCCCGGGTAAGACAATTCGGCCCGCCCCATTCGGCCCAGGATCGCCCCCAAAAAAATAACAGAGGAGCGCATCTCCCGCATCAATTCATCCGGAATCTTCCAGCTGGTAGGTGCGGCAGCAGAAACAGTCACCGTCTCCCCCTCCTGCTCCACACGACAACCCAGCCGGTGGAGGATCTCCAGTGTGTACTCCACATCCGTCAGCCGGGGACAGTTGTGAATCACACACTCCCCCGGCGAGAGGAACGCGGCTGCCAAAATCGGCAAAACGCTATTTTTGGCTCCCTGGGTCCGGACAATTCCGGTCAGAGAATGCCCCCCCTCGATCCTGAAAACGCTCATTGTTTGCCCTCCCTGCGGATTTTCTTTGGGCCATCCTATGCGGGAGGGGGCCATTGGGTACCGGGCTCTGGCGCCGGGTTCCCTGTCTTGAGATCAGAGCAAGGCACGAAGAGTGGCGTAAATTTTTTCGTTGGCATCCGGAATGGCCAGAGAGGTAAGCGCTCTGGCCATGTGCTCCCGGCGGATTTCATCCCGCAGGAGCGCAGTCGTCTCTTCATAGAGCCGTCTGCCGGAGCACTCCTTCTCCGGCAGGAGCACTGCGCCACCTGCATCAGAGAGCACCTTGGCGTTCTTGGTCTGGTGGTCAGCGGTGACGTTGGGGGAGGGGACCAGGATCGCCGGCTTGGCAATGGCCGCCAACTCGGAGATGGTAGAAGCCCCGGAACGGCAGAGAACCAGATCCGCCGCCGCCATCACCAGGGGCATATCATAAATGTACTCCCGCACCTCCACTCCTGGGTGGCAGGCCTTACACACATCGGTGTCGGCCAAAGCCTTGGTCAGGGAGGCAAAATCCCGTCCCGCGCCGTGAATATGGCGGAAGGGCTGCCCGTCGGCACACTCCAGACGGATAAACTCACCCATATAGCCGTTCATTACCTCTGCCCCCAGGCTCCCCCAATAGGACAGCAGCAGAGGACGGTCATCGGTAAAGCCCAGCTTCTCCCGGGCCTCCAACCGGGTATAGCGGAAAAAATCTCCCCGCACCGGGGTTCCGGTGACCACTACCTTCTCTGGATGCTCATAGTGGTTCCGGCTCTCCTCAAAGCCCACCATTACTACCGCAGCCACCTTGGAAAGAGCCTTGGTGGTAAGACCCGGAACAGCGTTGGACTCGTGGACAGCAGTGGGAATGTTCCGTTTTGCGGCGGCCTTCACCACGGGGAAGCTGGCGTAGCCCCCGGTGCCCACTACCAAGTCAGGCTGAAAGTCGTCCAGGATGGCCTTTGCCTGTTTGGCGGAACGGCCCATATTGAACACCGTCCTGACGTTATGTCCAATGGCGGCAGGAGTCATAGACCGGCGGAAATTGGTGATCGTCACCGTTTTGAGCTCGAAGCCCTCTTTGGGTACCAGCCGGGTCTCCATCCCTCCATCCGCCCCCACAAAGAGGATACGACAGTTCGGCTCCCGCTCCTGGAACATCCGGGCCAGGGCCACGGCTGGATTGATATGTCCGGCCGTGCCGCCGCAGGTAAAGAGAATATTCATGCCCCTATCTCCTTTCATTTTGCCCTTGCTCTGACCGCGCAGTCAGCCCTGCTTCGGGGCCGGAATCTGCCGGGACACACCCAGCACAATCCCCATCTCGATGAGCTGAATCATCAGTGCAGTACCTCCATAGCTGAAAAAGGGCAGCGAGATACCCGTGGTCGGCAGAAAATTAGTAACCACCGAGATATTCAAGAAGACCTGGGCTGCCATCAAAGTGGTGACGCCCACCGCCAGCAGAGAGCCAAACCGGTCTCTGGCGTGGAGCGCAATCCAGTAACCCCGAACAATCAGCAAGGCAAAGAGAAGCAGGATCAGTCCCGCACCGATCATTCCCAGTTCTTCGCAGACGATGGAAAAGATAAAGTCGTTCTCTGGCTCCGGAATGAACAGCTGCTTTTGTCTGCTCTGGCCGAAGCCCACTCCGAACAGCCCGCCCGAGCCGATGGCATAGAGGGACTGAATGATCTGATAGCCTCCGTCCCGCGGATAGGACCAGGGGTCCTTCCACACCAGAATGCGGGTAGACTGATAGCCCGTCATGGTCAGGGCCAAAAGGCCCCCCACCCCCGCGCCGCCCAAGGCAAACCATCCCATCTTCACTCCGCCTGCAAAAAGAATAGCGGCAGCGGGGACCAGGATCAGAATGGTGCCTGACATATGGGGCTCCAATTTCATCAGGAGCATAATCACCAGCAGAATCACGCCATACGGTATCAATTCGGTGAAACCCCAGCCGTCCACCTTTTGCAGCAGGGTCCCGGAAAGGGTGCGGGTATTGAATTTTTTCTTCTTTTCGCTTCCACGCTTGGACATCCGGGCAGAAAAATAGAGGATGACGCCCAGTTTGGCAAATTCGGAAGGCTGGAAAGCGGGAATCGGCCCAATGGAACGAATCCACCGCTTGACGCCGTCCGCCCGGTTGGTGTGGATGCCGGGCACCAGCACCAGTACCAGCAGCACAAGAGCAAAGCCCAGTACAAATACCGACATCCAGCGGAAGGCCTGATAGTTAATTTTCGAGGTGATATACATGAGCATAATGCCCATGCCGGCAAACAGCCCCTGACGGATAAAATAATAGGTAGCTGCGTGTCCCTCGTTCAGCGCTGTGGCGTAGGAGGCCGAAAAAACCATAATGACGCCAATCCCGGTGAGCAGCACCACCAGCATCAGAAATGGCAGATCTATAGGCCCACGGGCCAGCTGCTCCTCCATAGTCATGTCTCTCTTGAGTTTGGGCATGGACTTCACCTCCTGTTTCAGCAGCCCTGACAGGCCGTAAGTTCAGATGAGATATCGCCCCGCCACGCCAAACCAGGCCAGGACGCAGAACACCGCAGAAACGGCGGTAAACACCGACACCACCTTTTTCTCATTCCACCCACACATCTCGAAGTGGTGGTGAAGGGGTGCCATCTTGAAGATACGCTTTCCATGGGTCGCCTTGAAGTAAGTCACCTGGATAATGTCGGAGAGGGTCTCCGCAATATAAACCACACCCACCAGGATCAGGATAAGAGGCATATCAGCTGCAAAGGCCAGACCACAGACCGCGCCGCCCAGAAAGAGTGAGCCGGTATCTCCCATAAACACCTTGGCGGGGTAACGATTGTAAAGGAGAAAGCCCAGCAGCCCGCCTAGAAGGGCGGCGGCAAACACAGTCAGCTCCCCTTCGTTCCATATGGCTGTAGCCGCGATAAAGAAAATCGCCACCGGCACCGTCACGGAAGAGGACAGGCCGTCTACCCCGTCTGTGATGTTGACAGCATTGACAGTCCCTACCATAACGAAGGCGGCAAAAACCATGTATACTGGCCAGGGCAGGGGGATGCTCACCTGGGCAAAGGGAATATAAAGATTGGGAGAGAGATATCCCTCATACCGGAGCAGCACCGTCATAAGGATGGCTGCGGCCAATTGAAGGAGGAACTTCCAGCCTGCGGTGAGACCGGTATTCTGGTGATGGACCACCTTCATATAGTCGTCGATGAAACCAACGATCCCAAACACCAGCGCGAAGAAAAATACATAGACTGCCCCTCGGTCTCCGGCCGCCACATGGCCCCAGCCCAACACTCCCACGGTAACGGCAATCGCCAGGATAAACATGAGTCCCCCCATGGTAGGGGTTCCCTGCTTCGACATATGCCAGGTGGGGCCGTCCTCCTTGATGGACTGTCCGGCCTTCAGCCGCCGGAGCATGGGAATGAGCAGCTTTCCAAACAGGGCCGTGAGCGTAAAGCTCACTCCTGCCACGATCAGGATCGCCACGAAAGTCTCCATTCTCAATGTCATCTTTTGAACCTCCAGCTCTTTTGTGGCGTGATATAATACCCGCGCAAGCGGGTATTATATCACGTTGGTCACGCAATCACAACTGTCATGTGAAACAAGCCGCAACCTCTTCCCGCTCATCCAGATGGTGCTTTTCCCCGTTTACTTCCTGATAGGTCTCGTGCCCCTTCCCCGCCAGCACCAGGGTATCCCCCTCCTCCAGCAGGTTTACGGCAGCCCGGATCGCCTTACGCCGATCCGGCTCCACCAGTCGCGGGGTTTCAAAGCCCTTCATTCCCTTTAAGATGTCATCAATAATGGCCGTTGGCTCCTCCGTGCGGGGATTGTCGGAAGTGACCACTACGAAATCGGCCAGGCTGGCCGCCAGTGCTCCCATGATCGGCCGCTTGCCTCGATCCCGGTCACCCCCACAGCCAAAGAGGCAGATAAGCCTCCCCTGCGTAAAATCCCGCAGAGTAATGAGCGCATTTTCTAATGCGTCTGGGGTATGGGCATAGTCAATGAGGACAGTCCCCGCTCCGGGCGTTGGGACCACCTCCATCCGGCCTTTGACCCCGGGAGCTTTTGCCAAGGCAATGGCCGCCCGGCTGATGGAAATTCCCAGAACATGGGCACAGCCCAGGGCACACAGGGCGTTGTAGACGGTGAATCCGCCCGGAATACCCAGCTTTACCCGGGAAATCTCCTCCCGGGTCACGGCCTCAAACTCCACCCGGTTGGAAAAGAGGCGCAGATTCTTGGCGGTGAGGTCAGCCTCGTCCCGCCGCTCTGAGTAAGTAAACACCGGGCAGGGCGCCTCTGCGGCATAGGACCGCCCTGCCTCGTCGTCCAGATTCAGGACCGCCGTCCCACACTGCTTGAAGAGGCGGCCCTTGGCCTCTTTGTACGCTTCCATGGTCTTGTGAAAGTCCAGATGATCCTGCGTGAGATTGGTAAACGCCCCTACGGCAAAGTGGATGCCGTCCACCCGGTGGAGGCACAGCGCGTGGGAAGAGACTTCCATCACCACATGAGTACAGCCGCTGTCCGCCATCCGGCGGAGCCAGTGCTGAACCTCCCAGCTCTCCGGTGTGGTGCGGTCGGCTGGATAGACCTCATCGCCCACACGGTTTTCATTGGTGCCAATAAGACCCGCTTTCGTCCCCAGCGCCTCTTCGATCATGGCTTTCAACAGGCTGGTGGTGGTAGTCTTGCCGTTGGTGCCGGTCACTCCGACGACGGTCAGCGCCCGGGCAGGGTGGCCGAACCAGTTGGCGGAGAGAACCGCCAAGGCCGCGCGGCTGTCCGGGACTGTGAGCAGCCCCTCCCCCATCTCTTCACAGACAACGGCGGCCGCCCCTTTTTGCAGGGCCTCCCCGATATAGCGATGGCCGTCGGTCTTATATCCCCGCAGGGCCACAAAAAGCTCCCCGGGGCGAAGGGTACGGGTGTCATAGCTGAGTCCTTTGATTTCCACATCCTCCGGTGCGGGCCCGGCGTAGCCGACCCCTTCCAGCAATGCCTTCAGCTGCATCACAACCACCCTTTCCATCCATGCTTTGGGCTCTCCAGCCGTATCAATCCACCATGGTATTATCGGCAAACAGGCACTCCACCACGGTTCCCCGTTCCACTGAGGTCCCTACGTTGATGGACTGGCTGGCCGCCACTGCGGTGGCGGACATATAGCTGCTGGAGCCTCCCACTTTGAGATACAGGCCGTACTGACCCAGGATCTCCCGGGCTTGCAAAGCGGTCTTGCCCCGCACATCGGGGACCGTCACAAGGTCGGTAGGCTTCTCCGCACCGAGATAAAGAACCACCTCGCTGCCGCTTGGAATAGTCGCTCCCCCCACTGGGATCTGGGCTGTGATAGTATCGCCCTCTCCCACGGTCCGGACCGTAAACCCAGCGCCGGAAGCGGCATCTTGACCCACCTGGGCGGTCTGCCCCACCAGGTTGGGCACTGTGACGTCGACCATGCTCTTTTCGGTTTCTGTGTAGTTTTTCTCCACGCCCATGTAGTCCAGAATGTTGGACATCAGCTCTCCCGCCATCAGCGCGGCCATATTGCCGCCGCTGATGTAGTAGCCCTTGGCGGTAAAGTTGCTGCCGGGGCTTACCGGCTTCGGGTTGTCGTACATCAGGAGGATGACTACCTGCGGGTCATCCGCGGGAGCAAAGCCCAGAAAGGAGACAATGGTGTGGTCAATACCCCTTCGACTATCCAACGTCTCAGAAGAACCTGTCTTGCCGCCGATACGGTAGCCGGGCACATAGGCCCGCTTGCCGGTACCGCCGTTCACCACGCCCTCCAGAATAGTGCGGCAGCGCTGGGAGGTCTCCTCGCTGATGACCTGGCGGATCTCGGTGGGCTGATTCTGCCGGATCACGTTCCCATCCTGATCGGTGATGGACTTCATCACATAGGGCTTCATCAGGTGCCCGCCGTTGATGACTGCAGAAGCGGCGGTGATGAGCTGGATGGGGGTAACCTGGAGTCCCTGGCCAAAGGAGGCGGTGGCCAGGTTTGTAATGCCATTGGCAGAGGTAAATTTATCCCGGCTCCAAATCAGGTTGGGAACTGGGCTGAGGCTGGATTCCCCCTGCATGTCGATGCCGGTCGCCTGTAAAAAGCCAAAGTCCTCCAAATAGTCGTAGAATTTCTCGGCCCCCAACTTTTGGCCAATGGCAATAAAGGCCGGGTTGCAGGAGTTGGCCACCGCCTGGGCCAGCGTCTGCTCCCCATGACCGGGCGGCTTCTTCGAGCAGCTGATCCGCCGGTCAGCCACCACGGCGTAGCCGGGACAGTAGAAATGGCTGTTCTCGTTCACCGCCCCCTCCTCTAGCGCGGCGGCCAGAACGATGGATTTAAAGGTGGATCCTGGCTCATAGGTATCGTTGATGGCTTTGTTGCGCCACTGCTGGTTCTGCATTTTGCTCAAAGCGGCACTGTACGCTTCCTCGTTTGCGCTGGGATCGTTTTTCACCGTTTCCAGATACTGATTGAGCACCGGGTCGGTAACGGTCCAAGGGGAGTTAAGATCATAAGTAGGAGAGTTGGCCCAGGCAAGGATCTCCCCGGTCTTGGGGTTCATGGCAATGGCAAACCCGCCGTCCTGCACGTCGAACATCTCAATGCCCTTCTCCAGGATCCGCTCACAGTAGTACTGAATGGTGGAGTCCAGCGTCAGGCCCAGATTGTTCCCGTCAGTGGCGTCATAGTAGTCCTGGAAAGAGTACTTCATTTCCGTACCGTCGCCCTTTTTGGCCGTGACCACCCGTCCTGTCTGGCCGGCCAGATCCCCTTCGTAGAGAGCCTCCATGCCATAGGCGCCGGTGTTATCCAGGTTTGGATTCACCCAGCCGATCACCTGGGAGGCCAGGGAGCCGCAAGGGTAGTACCGCTTGGTGGTTGGGCTTAGATAGACGCTGTTGGATAGATGATGATCCAGCACGAACTGGCGCACCAGATCGGCTGCCTCCTTTTCCACCCGTTTGGCGGCGACCTCGTAATAGCTGTCCTTACTCAGGCTTTTGAGTATTTTCTCCGTGTCCGCTCCCAAAATCCCCGCCAGTCCCGCGGCCACATCCCCGGCCTCCGGCCTGGAATATGGCGCCTTTGCCGGATCTGCGGCATATTTTTTGTCCCAGTTTTTCTGCACCGACGCAAAATCTTTGGGGGAAATGATGATGTCGTACACCGTGGCGCTTACGGCCAGCACCTTCCCGTTGGCGTCGGTAATCTTGCCCCGATTGGCCGCCACGGAGTTATCCATCGTCTGCTGGTCGATGGCCTTTTGCTCATACATGTCGTGATCCCGGATCTGGATGGCATAAAGCCGTCCAAACAGCGGAAGAAACGCCAGCACGCCAAAGACTCCCAATAAAATGAGCGTCCGCGTCAGGATTGTCCGATTGGCCCGGTGATCGGATGTCTTTGGGATCTGATCCTGTTTTTTGTCTCTCATATGCCACTCCCCTTTCATCAGTGAAGGGCGTAAGAAAAAATTCTTTTTCTTACGCCCTTAAATCTTTCTCTATAACAGGCTCTTCACGCAATGGTATGCAGTGACCCTTCAAAAATATGCTAGGACGTTCTCCGCGATCTGCCGTACGCTGTCCAGAAAATTGCCGGTGGTCTCTTTCCCCTGGTCGTAGAGCACCACGCTGTCCGGCTCGGTCAGGTCCACATAGACCATCTGCCCGCTCTGCGGTCTGCTCATGGAGCCGTCCGCCGTGACGGAACTTTCGATGGCGCCCAGATCGTAGGCCAGCTCATAGCGGGCCCGCAGGGTCGCCTCCTCGCTTTTCAGCCGTGTCATCTGGCTGCTCAGTCCCACCACTTCGCCGGAAAGTCCGGCCAGCTGCACATAGCTCATCAGAATCAACACCGCCAGTACAGCCACCGCGGCAAATCCGCTGACCGCAAAGAGAGAAACATGGCCGGCCTCCCGCACTTGCACCTTGGGGCGAACCGCCGCCTGCCGGCGGGGACGAACCCGGGGGTGCGGCTGGAGCACTTCCTCTCGCTCCAGCTTGCGGGCGGCTGAACCGTCATAGGCATAGCCGAAATTGCGATAGGGATCATAGGTTTTCCGCCCAGCGGCACTGGCCATGGTCATTCACTCCATTCTCCGCGTCGTTTCACACACTTATTTTTTCCGCAATCCGCAGCTTTGCACTACGGGAACGCGGATTTTCCTGCAACTCGGCCTCACTCGGAAGGATCGGCTTTCGGTTCACCAGCCGGATCGCCGGCTTTTTCCCGCACACACACACCGGGAAATCTGGCGGGCAAGTACATCCCTTGGCCAGCGCCGCATATCCCGTTTTCACGATTCGGTCCTCCAGGGAGTGGAAGGTAATCACACATAGCCTCCCACCGGAGGCCAGACGGGGTACCGCCTGACCGATAACCCGCTCCGCCGCCGTCAGTTCATCGTTAACGGCAATGCGCACCGCCTGAAAAGTCCGCTTGGCCGGATGCTGCTTTTCCCGGAGGGCCTGAGCAGGCATAGCCGACCGAATGACCTCCACCAGCTGAAATGTCGTCTCAACAGGGGCTTGTCCCCGAGCCCGGACGATGGCCGCCGCGATTGCGGGGGCATACCGCTCCTCCCCATATTGGTAGAAGATGCGCCGCAGCTCCTCTTGGGGCCACTCGTTGATCACCGTCCGGGCCGTCAGGGGTTGTGTCTGATCCATCCGCATATCCAGCGGAGCATCGTGCATGTAGGAGAATCCCCGGCTGGGGTCGTCCAGTTGCGGGGAAGAAACTCCAAAGTCAAAAAGCATCCCGTCTGCGGCAGGGGCACCCACCCCGGTCAGAAGCTCGTCCAAATCGATAAAGTTGCCGTGGATAAGAGTTATTCGCTCCTGCCAGGGAGCCAGCTTGTCCTCCGCCGCATCCAACGCGGCCTGATCCCGGTCAATACAATAGAGATGTCCCGTGGTAAGCCGCCGGGCAATTTCGGCAGAGTGGCCTGCCCGCCCCAGAGTCCCATCCACATACACCCCGTCGGGTTTAATTTTTAACCCCTCGATACACTCGTCCAGCAGTACTGGACGGTGAAAAAACTGCTCACTCATCAGAAGCCCAATGCCTCCATGCACGCCGACATCTTCTCCGGAGTCATCTCTTCCTCTTCCTGTGCCTGCCAGCGCTGAGCGCTCCAAATCTCAGCCCGGTCGTTCACGCCGATAATGACGACATCTTTCTCAAGGTCGGCATAGCCTCTGAGCTTTTGGGGCACTACAATGCGTCCCTGGCTGTCCAGCTCACACTTGCTGGCGTTGGCAAACAGCGGCCGCATGGCCTTGGACTGGCTCATGGGGAGAGAGGCAAATTTTTCGGTAAAGCGGTCCCACGTGCTCTGCGGATAGATAGCAAGGCATGCATCCACCCCCATGGCCAAGTAAAAAGAGACTCCCAGCTCCTCCCGGAGCTTGGCGGGAATAAACAGCCGGCCCTTGGCGTCAATAGAATGCTCGTAAGTGCCGGTCATCTTTCTCCCTCCACTTCCATTCTTTTTTATGGTTTCTTACTCCACTTTACCCCACTTGTGTTTTTAGTATAAAGGCTTTCCCCTGAAATTGCAATAGTGAAACAGAATTTTTTCCTTGAAATCTCTCAGCTTTTCCGATAAAAGCCCCCGTTTTTTTGACAAAAACATTTGTTCTACACCCTTTTTCTCTTTTATGCGCTTGCCTGAAATCAGATCTCTTATGAAGGTGATAAACAGTGCCGAACGATAAAACGCTGATCGTCGTGGCCTACCGGCTTTTCCACAACAAAACTGCCCGCTTTATGCTACCATGTGGTGGCATAAAGCGGGCAGCGAACAGCGCGGAATGATGAATTATTTATCTATCCCTCTGAATCGTTTTTGTGGGCGCGTATACAAGATGTAATTTCCCATACAATTTCGGCGGTGCATATAACCGGAAGGGCCCATTGCGTCACATTTGCCTCAATAGAAAGCCTGACAGCGGCGTAGGAATCCGGGTGTCCGATCGAACGCTCGTTCGCCGCCGCATTGAGGAGGAAGCGGTAAATCGCAATAAATAATAGGCCCAGTATCACATTACGCGATAAATTCCGCTCTGTGCGCCGCCGTTTCTGCTCTCCCCAAATTCGTTTCTCCAGCACTTTGGAAAAAATGAGGGAGAAAATCCAAAAAGTCGGCACGATGAGCGCTCCGGTTGGACTTGCCCCGGTGGTTTTCCGGCAAAAAAGGAGCCATGCAAAAAGGCCAATTATGATGACAGACGCCATGGAATAGAGATACCTTCTTTGTTTTAACAAAGGAACTGCTCACCTCCTAAATTTGTTAACTATAATGCGTCCTACCGGAAGATGGTAATTAGTTGTCGTCCAATTAATTATATTATAAATGCTTAAATATGTAAATAATATATAAAAAAGTAAAATATCTGCGCAAATTTATGAATTGCCCTGTCCAGTTTGGAAAACGGGACGGGAAAAATGGCTCATCAAAAAAGCTCCGCTCACTCGCAGCGATTGCGAGCAGGCGGAGCTTTTAGCACAACTTAGGGC
>JAYFPI010000008.1:0-35215 GCA_034927965.1 Pseudoflavonifractor sp. | reverse complement strand
TGCTGCATGCAGTCTCGCCCACAATGCCGTTTCTATGAAATCTGAATATTGACGCCGTTGACCTCCACACCCTCGTCTGCCCGGATGAGCAGGTATTTGACCCCGTCGATGACGCGGGTCTGCACCAGGTCCTCCCGCTCAGGACTGACCTGAATGGTCACGTCAGGGGTTTTGATCTCTGTTCGGCGGAGATCCACCAGGTTTCTTGGGCTCAATTCTCGCCCGTCCCCAAATTCGGCAGCATAGCGGGCCTCAAAGGTCTCCACATGTTCGGAGGACACGCCGCAGTCAGCCAGCACCCGCTTTACCACCCTCTGAGAGATCACAAGCGGTTCGGTCTCCTTGCTCTCCTTGTGGACCTCAATCATTTCCCGCAGCTTGCCGTGGACTCCCTGTACCACCTCCAGGGAACAGTCGTCGGAAAGGCTGTCAGACAGAATGGATTGGAAGGTCTCCTTCTGCGCGTCGGCAGGCATAGGCGGCTCCACCCGAAAAATTGCGTCTACAAAGGCCTGGTGGTTGGCAGCGGTATCCCGGGAGTAATAAAGCGCTCCATAGAGATCGGTGGCCCGGTCGTTAAAGGCCGGAAAGAGGAACCCCGCCTCCGGAGATGATACCACCCAGTCAATGGGAAGATGGCCAAAACGGTTTTCATTGGCCCGGTAACTGAGGGCGGGCTTGGTCATCTTCACCGGGCAGATCGAGCAGAGAATATAAGTAAAGGTCTCGCCCCCCGCATCCTCCTGCTTTTCGCCGTCGGAGGAGTGAAACGAGACATCGTAGGCGTCTCTGGCCAAAAGGATGAGGTAGTTACTCTCAATATCCAGAGCGTCAATGGCCTTGCGGAAGAAGCTCTGAACCGCCTCTTCATCCGCCAGGGCAGAATCCCGCAGGGTCGTAAGCAACCGATGCTCTTCACTGTTCACCACCTGCTGCGTGGCAAAGGAGAGATCGGTCAAATTTTTTCCAACCCCACCAGAAAGTGTCTTGCGGAGGACGGAAAGGATCATCGTGCTGTCGTCCTCGCTCATCAGACCCAATGACTGATCGAACTGAGAGATAATCTCTCCCTTCTCATTAACATAACACCCACGGACGTGGGAGATATTACTTTTTTCCGGTTTGAACCGGCGGCGAAGCTCGGCCACTTCTTTTTCATTCATACTATCGTCATCCCTATTATAAAATAGACACGGCGGCCGCAGTTCGGGCCGCCGTTCATTCCGCAGGTACGCCGTCTGCCGGCGCCCTTATAGGTTGCTCCAGTCCATAATATCCCGATTCTTTATAAAATACTCGATCCCGGAGTAGAGGGTGGTCACCACGATCACCGCTACGCAGACTGCAGAGATCGAAGCGGGCAGGGGAAGAAACATCAGGCACAGCCCCACCATGGTGGACGCGGTCTTGACTTTTCCCGACCAGCCTGCGGCGATGACTCTCCCCCGCTCGGCGGCGATAAGCCGCATTCCAGAGACAGCAAACTCCCGGAAGATGACAATGGCCACCGCCCAGGCGGGCAGGCGTCCGCACTCCACAAACCACAGCATAGCGGTGACCACCAGCACTTTGTCCGCCAAGGGATCCATAAATTTTCCAAAGTCGGTGACCTGATTGTAATGCCGAGCAATGTAACCGTCGGCAAGATCTGTTAGGCTGGCCAAAACAAAAATAGTCAACGCCGCGTAATTGCTCCCCGGAAACCCCCAGTAGAGAACCGACAGGAACAGTGGAATCATGGCAACCCGCAGAAGGGTGAGCTTATTGGCTGTATTCACATCCCGGCCCCCTCACTCTTCGATCTCCCCGGTCAGGTCTCCGTCCCGGGTTCCTGTCATACGGACATTCACAAAGCTCCCGGCAGGAATACTGCCGGCAGCGGTAAACCAGACTCGCCCGTCCACCTCTACGGAGTCGGCATAGGTCCGGCCCACATAGCAGCCTTCGCCGGGATCAAATCCCTCACAAAGAACCTCCATCACCGTGCCCAGGCGGCTTTCGTTGTAAGCATCCAGCACTCTTGACTGGAGATCCACCAGACGGTCCACCCGCTGCTCAGCCACTTCTTCCGGCACCTGCTGCTCCATCTTCGCCGCCCGGGTACCATCCTCCCGGGAATACTGGAACACGCCGGCCCGCTCAATGCCGGTCTCGGAGACAAACCCGCACAACGCTTTGAATTCTTCCTCTCCCTCTCCGGGCAGCCCGCAGATGAGAGAGGTGCGCAGCACCAGGCCGGGAATGCGGCGGCGCAGCTCGGCCAACAGTCCGGTGAGGGTCTCTCTGGTCCCCCAGCGACCCATAGACTTTAAAATCCGATCATCGCAGTGCTGAAGCGGAATATCCAGATACTTGACGATTTTAGGCTCTGTGGCAATAACGTCTATGAGCGCATCGTCCAGATGGTCTGGGTAGAGATAGTGCAGCCGGATCCAGTGGAAGGGCAGTTTGCAAAGCTCCCGCAACAGCTCCGGGAGCCTTCGCTCCCCATAGAGATCCTTGCCATAAGGACCGATGTCCTGCGCAATGAGGATGAGTTCCTGCGTCCCCCCCTCAGCCAGGGTCTTAGCCTCGGCCAGAATGGACTCCATGGGACGGCTGCGGTAGCGTCCCCGAAGGTACGGGATAATGCAGAAGGCACAGAAGTTGTCGCAGCCCTCCGCAATTTTCAAGAAAGAGGTATAGGAGGGAGTGGTGATCAGCCGCTCCCCCTCTTCGGTGGTAGCCGAAATATCTCCAAAATCCTGGGGCCGCTCTCCCGCCGCTACGGCCTTCACCGCCGCGACAATGTGATCGTAGCTGCCGGTGCCCATGAGTCCGTCCACCTCGGGCAGGTCGTCCAGCATCTCTGCCCGATAGCGCTGGGAAAGGCATCCACAGACCAGCAGCTTACCCAGCCGCCCCGCCTTTTTCAGCTCCCCCAGAGCCAGGATATTCTCAATGGCCTCGCTTTTGGCGGCGTCAATGAACCCGCAGGTGTTGAGCACGGCCACATCCGCCCCCTCCGGGTCACCCGTGACGGTGTACCCGGCGGCACGGCAGAGGGCCATCATCTGCTCGGTGTTAATGAGGTTCTTGGAGCAGCCAAGGGAAATAAAAGCGATTTTCAAAGTGAATTCTCCTTCAACGTTAATGGGGAAACAGGCTTCGGCGGGTCAGAAAAGGCGTGTATCACTCCTCTTCAATCTCCGCACCGTAGCGGCGCAGACCCTCCTTAATTTCATCCCAGCGGTAGCCCCGCCGGGCTAGGGCGTCGGACACCCGTTTGAGTTCCCGGGCGTCTGGAGTGCTTCCCTTCAGGCGACTGTGCAAAAAGGTGTCCACTCCATCCTCCGGGGACTGAGCCTCTTCCAGTGCGGCTTCCCATAAGGCCCGGGGCACCCCCCGGCGAAACAGCTCGTCCCGGACTTTCCGATCTCCGTAGCCCTTTGCGGAATAGTGCCGCGCTACCGTCTTAGCGTACTCGGCATCATTCAGATACCCCAGCCTCTCCAGCCAGTCGGCGGCCTCCTCGGCCTGCTCTGGCGTGGCCAGGGGCTGTTTTTCCCGGTCTCTGGGCTGGGCGGTGAGCTTTTGAATCAGTTCCCGTCGGGACAGAGGACGAGCGGAGATCAGATCCAGAGCCTTGCTCCTGACGGCGCTCACTCCCGCGGCCGCCGTCAGGGAATCAAAGGAATCATCGGTGAGCTCCATGCCTGCATAGAGGGCGAAGGAGACCACCTCGTTCTCGCTGACCCGAAGGAGACTGCCGTCATCCAGCCAGACCAGCCACCGACCCTTCACCCGCTGGGAGGGCTCCAGCTTACTGATCCGCATCCTCAAAGTCCTCGGCGGACACATCCACCGCACGGCTCACGCCCCTAGTCCCAGCAACCGGGGATGCCGCAGGGGCAGATCCGATCCGTGGAGCGGTCTTTCCGGAAGCGGCTATCAGCTTGGCAGCGTTGGCCCGGATGTCGGCTTCCAGCTGCTCGGCGACCTCCGGGTTGTCCTTCAGATACTGCTTGGCAGCGTCCCGGCCCTGTCCGATACGCACCTCTCCCATAGAGAACCAGGAGCCGGACTTCTGCACCAGGCCCAGCTGGACGCCCAGATCCACCAGTTCACCGTCCTTGGCAATCCCCTCACCAAACATGATATCAAATTCGGCCTGGCGGAAGGGAGGGGCCACCTTGTTCTTGACCACCTTGGCCCGAACGTGATTACCGATGATCTCGCTGCCGTTTTTCAAAGACTCCACCCGACGGATGTCGATCCGGACCGAGGCGTAGAACTTCAGCGCCCGACCGCCGGTGGTGACCTCCGGGTTGCCGTACATGACGCCCACCTTTTCCCGGAGCTGGTTGATAAAGATAACGATACAGTTTGTCTTGGAAATGGAGCCGGCCAGTTTGCGGAGAGCCTGGCTCATCAGCCGCGCCAGCAGTCCCACATGGCTGTCGCCCATGTCGCCCTCGATCTCGGCCCGGGGGGTAAGGGCGGCCACCGAGTCCACCACCACCACGTCGATGGCGCCGGAGCGAACCAATGCCTCACAGATCTCCAGCCCCTGCTCGCCGGTGTCCGGCTGAGAGATAAGCATGGAGTCAATATCCACGCCCAGCGCTTTGGCATAGGCCGGGTCCAAGGCATGCTCCGCGTCAATGAAGGCCACCTCGCCGCCCCGCTTCTGGGCCTCGGCCAAGATGTGGAGGGCCAGGGTGGTCTTGCCGGAGGACTCTGGTCCGTAGATCTCAAGGATGCGCCCCTTGGGCACGCCGCCGATCCCCAGCGCGAAGTCCAGGGACAAAGAGCCGGTGGGAATGGATTCCACCACCACATGGGCATTCTCTCCCAAGCGCATGACGGCCCCCTTGCCAAAGTCCTTTTCGATCTGGGCAAGGGCGGTATCCAGCGCCTTCTTCTTGTCGGAAGCCTGACCTGGTTGGGTGATCTGCATCTTTTTTTTCTCTGCCATAACGTCTGATCTCCTCTCAAAAAGGGGCTTCGGACTGGCCTTGCCCCGGGCTGTTTATTCGTTGATGGTACCGGCCACCACCCGCCAGATGTCTTGGGTGTCTTGAAAACTGCGCACGTCCTCATAGCCGTTCTTCCCCAGGATCTGCTCCACATCGGGAGCCTGTCCCATCCCCACCTCAAAGAGCAGCGTACCCCCCAGACGGAGGGCGCCCTTCCACTTGGATGCCACTGCCCGGTAAAAGCCCAGCCCGTCGTCCCCGCCGTCGAGAGCCTGGCGCGGCTCATAGTCCCTGACCGAGGCATCCAGTCCGGCGATATCTCCCGATGGAATGTAGGGCGGGTTGCACACAATCACGTCAAAGTCCCACAGTGCGGGCAGCGGAGGCAGCTTGGCATCGGCGGACAGGCAGGTCACCCGAGCGTTCAGCTCGCACCGGCGGATGTTTTGCTTGCACACCCGCAGCGCCCCTTCGGACAAGTCGGCCAGCACCACCCGACACTCAGGCACGTTGGCCGCCACCGCTAACCCCACGCAGCCGCTTCCGGCGCACAGATCCAGCACCCGGCAGCCATCCCCCGCTGCCCGGGCAGCCAGGATGGCCTGCTCGGCCAGCACCTCAGTGTCCAGGCGGGGAATGAGTACGTCCCGGGAAATATCCAGGGGCAGACCATAAAACTCCCACTCCCCGATGATATAAGCCACCGGTTCCCCCTCCAGGCGGCGCTTCGTCAGCGCCTGTACCCGCTCCTCCACCGGATCGGAGGCATAGAGGGACATATCCCGGAAGAACTGCTCCCGGTTCTTGTCAGCTGCATAGCACACGATTTCCCGCGCCTCCAGCTGGGCGGCGGGAATCCCCGCCGCTCTCAACTGCCGCCGAACATCCAGATAGAGGTTGTTATATGTGGTCGCCACGACCTCACCCCGCGTTTCTCTCTTCTCTCCGCTTTACCAGCGGTCTGCGCCCTCCGTCTGCGGCAAGACCTCGCTCAAGGCCCGGATCCCTACCTCGATCATACTGTCATCAGGCTCAAAAGTGGTCCAGCGCTGGATGCCCATCCCGGGCGCCCGAATAAGGCGGCACAGCACGCCGTCGTGTCCGCCCACATAGCGATTGATTTCATAAGTAATGGCCACCACCACCGGCAGCAGCAGCAAGTGCAGCCCCATCCGGGCAAACGTGTTCTCCACATGAATAAAAGAGAACAGGATGCTGGAAAGGATAATAGACACAAAAATCACCACAAAGAGAAAGCTGGTGCCGCAGCGGGGATGGTGCTTTGGCTGCACCCGGACATTCTCCACCGTCAGGGGGAGTCCCTTTTCATAGCAAAAGATCGTCTTGTGTTCCGCACCGTGGTATTGAAATGTCCGGTGGATATCCTTCAAATGAGAGCACAAAATAAGGTAGCCTAAAAAGATGGCCACACGCAGCAGTCCCTCTACCAGATTCCGCCCCCATAAGGGAAATCCGGGGACAAAGTGAAGCACCGCACCGCCCAGAGCCGTGGGCAGCAGGATAAAAAGAAATACGGAGAAGGCCATGCCCAGCACCATGGAGGCGGTGATGATCAGATTGGACATCTTCTCGCTCCCCAGTTTCCGTTCCAACCACGCCTCAAATTTAGAGGGGTCCCCCTCCTCCCCCTCCTCTTCCGGGAAAAATTCCGCCGAGTACATCAGCGCGCTGATGCCGTTGTACATGGAGGAGCAAAAGCCCACCACACCGCGAACCAGGGGCCAGGCAGTAAAGGGATGGCGGTCCTTCAGCAGCTTTCTGGGCTCGGTCTTGACCTCCAGCTCTCCGTCCGGCTTACGGACCACCACGGACTTCTTGTCCGGGCCAAGCATCATAATTCCCTCAATAAGGGCCTGTCCGCCGATCATGGTCTTAAACCCGGCCGCGGTAGCAAGCAGCAATTGTTTCAACATCCGGTGTCTCCTTATCCCCGCATCATTTCAACAGGAAGTATTGTAACAGACCCGCACCTCATTTGCAAGGGGTGCGGGTCAAAAAATAGAACTTATGTTCCAACTGCCGTTTTCTTCCCAAAGGGCAGACGAATGGTGACAATACACCCGCCGCCCTCTGCATTGCCGATGAGAAGCTGGCCTCCATGCCGGGTGACAATTTCGTCGCACACCGCCAGGCCGATCCCGGAGCCTCGGGCCTTGGAGGAGCCCTTGTAGAATTTAGACTTCACATGGGGCAGTTCATCGACGGGAATCCCATGACCATAGTCCCGAATGGTGATGACCACCCAGTCCTCCTCTTGGCAGATGGCGGCGTCGATTCGGCCGCCGCTGCCACCGTGCTTGGCGGCGTTGTCCATGATGTTGCAAAATACCTGCCGCAGCCGCTCGGGGTCGGCGTTCACGGGGGGAAAATCCTGGTCGGACTCCTCGTAGCGCAGCTCCAGGCCGTCCTTGCGAAAGAACTCACGGTAGGTATATACAGCGTCCTCGAACTCCGCCTTCAGATCCACCGGCTCAATAGACAGGGTGAACCGGCCGTCCTCGATGCGGGAAAACTCCAGCAGCTCTTCCACCATGTTCGTCAGCCTTCTCGCCTCGGAGACAATAATGCCCATGCCCTTTTTCACGTCGGCGGCGTCCCGCACCTCCCCGTTCATGATGGTCTCTGCCCAGCCGTTGATGGCGGTGAGAGGGGTGCGCAGCTCATGGGAGACCGAAGAGATAAATTCCGACTTCATCTTCTCCGACTCGTTGATCCGGGCGGACATATTGTTAATGGCGTCGGTAAGGTCGCCGATCTCATCGTCATGCTGCTTCTCAATTTGAATGCCGTAACTGCCTCCGGCAATACGCTTGGTGATCTCGGTAATGTCGGAGACCGGTTCCACAATGGACTTGACAAAATAGAGGTTGGAAAAATAGACCAGGGCCAAAATCGCCATCCCAACAGCCAGAGAGAGGACCACAATGACGGCCAGCTGACGATCCACCAGCCGCAGAGAGGTAACGTAACGAATGGCGGCCACCGGTTTCCCGTCAATCGTCAGAGGAGAACTCACCGCCATGATATGTTCTCCGGTGGAAGGATCGTCTCCGGTCCACGGTGTGGTCTGGGGGTGTTCCGGATCCAGGGCACCGGCAATGTCCGGCGTGCCGGGGGCACTGAAGGCGGCCAAGCCGAAGGAGGAGAAGCGGATGGAACCGGCGGTGTCCAAAAATTGCATCTCCATCACGTCTTTGCCTTCGAAGCTATTGTTGACATAAGTGAGTACATGCTGATAATATTCGTTCTTTGTCCGATAATCGCTGAAAAACTCCACAGCGTACTCCGCTTTCACCTGGAGCCCGCTGGACATGGTGGCGTAGTAATAGCTCCCCATTGCCACGGAGAAGGCGGTGACCGCCAGCAAGATGACGAACAGCAGAACACCGATGGAGTTGGTCATCCACCGTCTGCGAATTCCTTTGAATTTTACCATGGCCCGCCTCCTTTCCTCGTGTTCCGCACCGCGCCCTATCTCAGAATCCCCACTTGTACCCGTAACCCCACACTGTGGTGATATAGGACGGGTTGGTGGGGTCGTCCTCGATCTTAATGCGCAGCCGGCGAATGTTCACATCCACGATCTTCAATTCCCCAAAGTAATCCTTGCCCCATACCGCGTCCAGAATCTCCTCGCGGGAGAGGGCCTTTCCCGCATTGTCCATAAAAAGCTTGACAATGGAGTACTCCACCTGAGTCAGCTTTACCCGCTGTCCGTTCTTCTCCAGAGTACGGTTTCGGGTATTGAGAAGGAAGGGCGGCTGACTGATTTCCCCACTGTCCGCAGGAGTCTCCGCTCCGCCGGCGCGGCGGCAAAGGGCGTCAATGCGCGCGGTGAGTTCCGCCGGAGAAAAGGGCTTGGTAACATAGTCGTCGGCCCCCGTCATCAACCCGGTGACCTTGTCCATCTCCTGGGTTCTGGCCGTGAGCATAATGATGCCGATACGGCTGTTGCTGCCCCGGATACGCCGGCAGACCTCAAAGCCGTCCATGTCGGGCAGCATGATGTCCAGCAGCGCCACGCTCACGTCTGGATTCCGCTTCAGCTGCTCCAGCGCTTCTTCCCCGGTGCCGGCCTCGATGGCCTCGTAGCCGGCACGCTTGAGATTGATGACCACAAAGGAACGGATGTTTGTCTCATCCTCCAGGACTAATACTTTTTTCATTTGGCTTCTCCTTCCTTCTGCTGCGGGATCGTCAGCCCGTGGCAAACCAGTCGGTCTTGATCAGGGCAAACCGGGCCCGGACCTCCTCCTTTGTGAGGCTTTGATCCCAGCCATCCCGGAACTCAGCGGCATAAATGGTGTTGGCATCAGCTGCCCCCTCTACCCCTTCCTGGGGGAAAAGGATGAACCGGCCCGACATGGTAGCCCGGCTGACCCGGTTGGTTCCGGTGAGTTTATAAATCGTAAGGAATGGCTGTGGCTCCACACCCTCATCCCCTTCCCAATAAGAGAAGGTCACCGCACGCTCCCCGCCGCCGGGCAGGTCAGAACGGGTCAGGGTGACATTGTCCCCCCACGCATCGGGCAGGATAAAATACCACCCATCTCGGTCGTTGTGATAGGTCGTAAACACGGGGTGGGCCACCCCCTGTGCGTCAAACTGGCGCCAGTGGATTAGCCAGAAGTTCACCGCCGCGGCCGTAATCTTATAATCAGCCAGTGGAACCGGCTGGGGCAGCTCCATGATGCCGTCGTTGTTGATGTCACTGCCCGTAACCTGGGTGTAGAACCGGATGGTCTCTCCGCTTTCGCCGGTATTGGGATCCAGGGTAATATTCTTCAGCTTTCCGCCCTGACAGGTAAAAATATCAGTGATGGTGCCGTTCTCCTCATAGGCTGAGACCACAAAAAGAGCCGGGACCAGGTCCACCAAGTCTCCCGAGCGTACGCCGCCGTTGGCAACCGCGGTGATGCCGCCGGAAAGCGGGGCGGTGCCCGTCATGGCAAGCACCCCCTGAGAATAGTCATAAAGTTCTGCCTGGGGCGCCCCTTCCGATGGGGTGCGAAACACCACCAGTTCCTGTTGATTGTCCTGATCCAGATCCGAAAGCTTATAGCTTTCATAATCAGTACGAAGCAACTCATCGGCCTGTCCCGGCCCGATGGCATAGGCCGCCAGAGAGTGGACCTTATCGCTCATCTGCCAGCTGACCACGATTTCCTTGTAGGGATCATCATCCAACTGTGCGTAATCTACACAGTTAATGGCAGTACCCGCCCCTTCAATGACGGTAAGGGTCTCATATGCATCCTCCACCTGATGGAAAATATAGATTCTCATCGGCTTTTCCTCACTGGGGAAGCGAAAAAATGCGATGGCCTCCTGAATACCGTCTCCGTCCAGATCCTGGAGCTGCACCGACTGGATAAGTTCCCCCGAAAGAGGTGCCGCATACTCTCCACCCTGAGCAATCACCTCGCTGAGACGCGCTTGGAGCGCCTCATAGTCCTTGGGAGGCTGTGGGACGGTATAGAGTTGGTCCGCTCCCCGAAAGAAACACCCGGTCAGCATCAGCGCCATAACCAGCGCCAGCAGCACGGTTTGTTTTTTCATCCTGCAGCCCCCTTCCTGTCCTCTTTCTCCCCTCTGGCACTCTCTGTCCAGGGAGAGATCCTAAAAAACGGTTATTTATTATTTTATCATATTTGTATTTAAAATGGTATGCCTTCCGGAAAGATTTTGCATAGAAAAGGCGGTCCACATTTTCCCGCGGCCGCCTTTTCCCCTCACATCTTTACTTTTATCACGCATTTCCGAACGGGAGCGGGCCGTCCGACAGCAATGCAGGGGGCGTGCGCGTCACCAGGAAACAGCACCGCGAAACGCCCCGCACCCAGAGGAAATTTTACCGTCTCTCCCTCATAGAACCGGATGTCGTTCTCTGGACGGGCCTCAATCTCCCGCGCCATAGTCTCCAGAGGAGCCACTCCCATCAGCTCCTCCCCCTCCAGAAGGTACTGAATGTCGGCATAGACGCGGTGCGCCTCCGGCACCGCATCCCCAGGGTCTTTTGTGGTGTACTCCTGAATCAGAGCAAAAACCTCGTCTCCGTCAATCTCCACCCGACCCACGGGCAGACTATTTAGATCTGTTTCCGTCAGAAAGCGGAGCCCTCTGGCCAGATTTGAATGAATTCCGGCGTATTGGCCGACATGTGTCAGGGTATCATAGATCATGTGAATTGCTCCTTTCTTTTCCCGCCTATTATACAGACCTCCGCCCTGCCGCACAAGCCCCCTGCGCGCCATATCCGCCAAAGAAATTGCCTCCGCCGTTCATCATTACGAAAATTCGTTCCTATTTTCGCTGGTTTCCCGGCGGGTGTTATTGCAGTTCGCCAAAAATCACTCTCCCCTCTTGCGTTTTCTTGTATAAACAGCTATCATTGTATCGTAATAAGAACCGTTGTTCATTATTGCAGAACATATGGGAGGGGACACTACCGTGGAAAACGAAACCGATCCAAAGGTGAAATCCCTGGCAAAGGCCATGCGGGTTCTGGAGTGCTTTTCCGTGGGAGAGCCTGAGCTGGGTGTCACAGAGCTGGCTGAGCGCATGGGAGTCACTAAATCCAATGTGCATAATATCATCTCCACATTTCAACAGTTAGGCTATCTCAAAAAGCTGCCCAACGGGAAGTACGCCCTGGGGCTAAAAATGCTGGAATATGCGTTTATTATCAACCAGCATCTGGGCTACCCAAAAGCGGTCTACGATATTCTGTTTGACACAGCCGCTCTCACCGACGAGATTGTGTACTTTGGCCTGCCCTACGGTACTGATGTGCTCTATCTCTATGTGGCCCACCCCAAGGCTAGGATGAACGATTTCCCCTACCGGGAGATTCTGGGAGAAAAAGCTCCTTTGTGCGCCACCGGTATCGGCAAGGCTATTTTGGCTCACCTGCCTGAGGAGGAGTGGCCGTCCCGTCTGCCCAGTCAGATTGTCCGCTACACCCCCAACACCATGACGAATCCAGAGGAGATTTTGGAGGAACTGCGCCGCACCCGCCGCCGTGGCTATTCCATTGACAACATGGAGCGGGAACCCGGCATCCGCTGCGTGGGTGTCCCAGTCTACAATGCAGCAGGCCAATTGGTGGCTGGGATGAGCACCTCGGGGCCAGAGCATGTCATGACCGACGCCAAACTCATCAAGTGCTCCAACATCCTTCACTCCGCGGCCCTGAAGATGCGGGAGCGCATCTATCACTGAGTTCCCGCCGCTCCCGCTCCAGAAGGCGGGGACGAAAAATACGCAATCCAATAAAATGAGGAGGATCACGCATTATGAAAAACTGGAAGAGACTGCTTGCACTGTCCCTGAGCGGCGCCATGCTCGCCGGCGCCCTGACCGCCTGCGGAGGCGGCAGCTCCAAAGCCACTCCGGCCCCCGCCGAGTCCGCCGCCCCGTCTGAAAGCGCCGCGGCTGCCGGCGACGTGGGCGATCCCGTCAACCTGGTGTTCTCTATCGCCGCCGTCCCCACCGATGCCCACGGTGCCGCTCAAAAGGTCTTTAAAGAGACCCTGGAGAAGATCTCCGGCGGCAATATGACCGTGGAGTGCTACGACTCCGGCACCCTCTATGGCCAGGACACCGAACACGACGCTCTGAAAAACGGCGACGTGGACATGATCTACTCCTCCGCCTCCTGGCTCACCGATGGCTCTCCCTGGGTGAGTATGTTTACTGCCGGCTACGTATTCCAGAGCTATGACCACATGACCAAGGTCCTCAACGGTGACATCGGCAAGGAAGTGTTCCAGAAGATTGCCGACGAGCAGGGCATCCTGCCTCTGGGCGCTTATTACCTGGGTACTCGTCAGATCTCCCTGAGCGAGGATCGCCAAATCAAGACCCCCGACGATCTCAAGGGCGTAAACCTCCGGATGCCCAACTCCGACGCCTGGGTATTCCTGGGTAAGGCCATGGGCGCCAACCCCACTGCCATTGCCTTCAATGACCTGTATCTAGCCCTGCAGACCGGCACCGTGGACGGCCAGGACAACCCCTTGCCCACTGTGAAGTCCGCCAAGTTCTATGAAGTTCAGAAGTCCATCTCTCTGACCAACCACCTGGTGGACTCCGTCTGGCCCACCATCAACCTGAATACCTGGAACAAGCTCACCGACACCCAGAAGGGCTGGGTCATGGAGGCCGTGGAAGCAGGTCGGAAGGCCTGTGACGAGCAGAACCTCAAGACCGAGAGCGAAGTTCAGGACTTCCTCAAAAAGCAAGGCCTGAAGATCTATGACGCCGACGTAACCGCCTTTGCAGACCATGTGCTCAATGCCTATCTGAACGATCCCATCTCTGATAGCTGGGATAAGGATCTGCTCACTCAAATTCAGGGAATGGCCTGATCAAATTTGCCCTCCGGGAGGCTGGGACCAGAGCCCGGCCTCCCGGTCTTTCTTCTCCAGAAAGGAGCTGTACCGCTTGGAGACATTGAAAAAAATCGCACGGTTCCTCCGCAACTGCGTGGAGCTGTACATCCCCCTCATTTCCTTCTCCATCCTCTTCCTGGTGTTCTGCTTTCAGGTCATGATGCGCTATCTGTTCAATAACCCCCAGACCTGGACGCTAGAAGTCGAGCAGATGTGCTTTTTGTGGCTGGTTCTTCTGGGTGCCTGCTTTGCCCAACGGGAAAAAAGCCACGTCACTTTTACCCTGCTCTACGATAATCTTGGGGTAAAAGGCAAAGCTCTCACCGCTCTCCTGGGCAATCTAATCATTGCCGTGACCTTTCTGGCAGCTGCCGTCCCCTCCCTCCGCTATATCTGGGGGCTCCAGTCCCGAGCCCAGGTCACCAGCATTTTGAAAATTTCCAAAACTTTAGTCTTTTTTCCCTTCGTTCTCTTCCTGGTTATCATTTTCATTTACACACTGATGGACTGCTATCAGGAAATTATGGTCCTCCGGGGTGACGAAGGTTATACAAAGAAGATGCTCCGTGAGAGCAAGAGCGAGGCCGAGTTGGCTGTGGAAGCTTCTCTGGCCCAGGATCAACTGAATTTGCTGGACATCAACTACGGCTCCACCGAGAGGAAGGGGGACAAATGATATGCTGGAACATCTGCCTCTAATCCTCTTTTTGGCGGTCTTTGTCCTCATCTTTCTGCTGCGGATGCCCATTCCCACCGGCATGATCGCCGCTTGTCTCTCCTATTTCCTTACCGACGCCCTGGTCAAGGGAGTACCGGTCGGAGCCATCCTTTTGGGCGAGGGCGGCTCTCTCCACCTGGTGGCCCAGAAAACCATCGAACAAATCTTTACCAACAGCACCCTCATTGCCGTTCCTCTCTTTATTTTTGCGGCGAATATTATGAACGCCGGCAAGATCACCGAATATGTCTTTGGCGTGTGCAAGGGTCTGGTGGGGCGGTTTCGCGGCGGCCTGGCTCATGTGAACGTGCTGGCCTCCCTGGTCTTCTCCGGTATGACCGGTTCTGCTGTGGCCGATGCTTCGGGTCTGGGCAAGATGGAAATCGACGCCATGCGGGCCGAGGGCTATGACGACGGCTTCTCCTGTGCCATTACCGCCGCCTCGGCTACCATCGGTCCTATCTTCCCGCCCTCCATCCCCATGGTCATCTATTCCATGCTGACCGGCGCCTCCGTGGGTGCTCTCTTTATGGCAGGCATGGTGCCCGGGGTACTTCTGGCCATCGCACTGTGTGCCTATGTGGTCATCATCGCCAACAAGCGTAAGTATCCCAAAGACGATCCCCCCAAGCTGGTCCCTTATCTCCGTTATCTGTTTCGGGCCCTCCCCGCCATGCTCACGCCCGTCATCCTGCTCATCGGCATCTATACCGGCGTGATGACTCCTACCGAAGCGGGCGCCATTGCCGGACTCTATGCGCTGATTGTGGCTATGCTGGGCTACCGGGTACTGAAGTGGGCCGGACTCAAACAGGTGCTCATCGACACGGTAAAGTCCACCGGTTCCGTCTCCATCATGGTAGGCGCCGCTTCAGCCATCTCCTTTATTTTTGCCAAGGAACAGATTGGCACCATTTTGGGCAGCTGGCTGCTCACCGTCACCGGCAACAAGTATATTTTCCTTCTGCTGGTAAACATTATTATCCTGGTGCTGGGCATGTTTGTAGATACCTCGGTCATTCAGCTGGTGATGATCCCCATCCTTTGGCCAGTTGCTCAGGCGCTGGATATCAACATCATCCACTTTGGCCTTGTCATTGTCTTTAACATGATGGTCGGTTTGTCCACTCCCCCCTTTGGTATGTGCCTTTTCATTACCTCCGGCATTTCCGGCACGCCGCTGAAAGATGTGGTCAAGGAAATCTGGTGGCCCATTGTGGTCATGCTGATCGTTCTGCTTATCATTACTTTTATTCCAGAGGTCGTTTTGTTCCTTCCCAAGATGTTTGGCATGATATGACCGCGGACCTCTCATCGTCCGCTTCCATGACAACACGAATTGCTTTTTGAGGAGAGATAACCATGTCTTTTTCCATCGCACCCGGCGTCTGGCCGGTCATGATCACCCCCTACACCGACGACAACAAGCCGGACTTCAAAGCCATTGAGGGCCTTTGCAACTGGTCCATTGAAAAGGGCTGCACCGGCATCTTCGCCGTGTGTCAATCCTCTGAAATGGCATTCCTCTCCGAGCAGGAGAAACTGGACATTGCCCGGGCCGTGGCGGAAGCGGTGGACGGCCGCATCCAAGTGGTGGCCTCCGGCCACACCGCCGACGACAAGCCCACCCAGTTCAAAGAGATCGAAAACATGATGAAGATCCCCCGCATCGGCGCCTATGTGCTGGTATCCAACCGGCTGGATCAGAAGCACGAGGGCGAGGCGGTTTTCCTGCAGAACGCCCGGGAGATCTTTGACCTCTTCCCCGAAATTGACTTTGGCATTTACGAATGTCCCATGCCCTGGAAGCGCTTGGTCTCCACGGAGTTTTTGAAGCAGGTGGCCCCCGAAGGCCGCATGGTTTTCTTAAAGGACACCTGCTGCGACTACGAGCTTATCCGGGAGCGGCTCAAGGCCGTGGAAGGCACCCCGCTGAAGATCTTCAACGCCAACGCCCAGTCCTGGTTTGACAGTTACTGCCACGGCTCCGCCGGCTATAACGGCGTCATGGCCAACTTCCATCCAGACCTATACAAGTGGTGCTTCGACCATAAGGACGACCAGCCTGAGAAGGCCCGCCTGGTCGCCGACTTTCTCACCGCCGCCGCCATGATTGAGATGCGTATTTACCCCTGCAGCGCCAAGTATCATCAGAGCCTGGCGGGCGTGCCAATGAACATTCTTTCCCGCAGCGCCGACTGTGCCAAGCTGGACAAGAATGCCAAGGGTGAGGTGGAGAGCCTGATCCACCTGGAGAACTACGTCCGCAAGGAGCTGGGGCTGCCGTGCTGAAAAAACCGAACATTTTGGTGGTGGGATCCTTTATGATGGATCTCATTGCCTCTACCCACCGGGCTCCAGGCTCCGGGGAGACTGTGGTGGGGCTCAAGTTCCAGACCGCCCCAGGGGGCAAGGGAGCCAATCAGGCAGTGCAGTGCGCCCGCTTGGGCGCCCACGTCACCATGGTGGGCCAGGTGGGCGATGACGCCTTTGGCAAGATCATGGTGGACACCGCCCGGGCTTCTGGCGTAGATGTCTCCCACGTCACTGTGGACCCACAGGAATCCTCCGGTGTGGGGCATATCACCCTGGAGGTCACCGAACACGGCGCACAGAATCGCATCACGGTCTGTCCCGGCGCCAACTTTACCCTCACCGTGGAAGATGTGGCCTGGCTTAAGGACGAGATCGGCCGCTACGACCTCCTCATGATGCAGTTTGAGCTGCCCATGGATGTCATAGAAACCGTGGCCCCGTGGGCTCATGATGCCGGTGGACCCGTCATGATCAACCCTGCCCCCGCTGCCCCCATGTCCGAACAACTCCTGACCTGCACCACTTATCTCTCTCCCAACGAGCACGAGGCCGCCCAACTGGCAGGCCATCCCATCAACGTCTCCCACAGCGTAGATATGGAGGACGTGGCTGCAGTCTCCCAAGCTCTCCGGTCCAGGGGGGTAAAAAACCTCATTATTACCCTAGGGGAAAACGGCTCCATCGCTGCCGGAGAGGGCGGCATCCATCACACCCCCTGCGTCAAGATGCCCCATGTGGCAGACCCCACGGCCGCCGGGGATTCTTTCGTGGCCGCCTTCTGTACCGGGCTCACCGCCGGGCTTTCTCAGGGTGAGGCACTGGATTTTGCCAGTCACGCCGCCGCCCTCACCGTCTCCCGCATGGGTGCCATGCCCAGTCTGCCCACGATAGACGAGGTACAGGCCCTGCTCACCGAGCGGAAGTACGCCGGCTTTGACCCTCAGATCCTGGACTCTTTGAAATAACCCCATCCGCCAACCAAGGAGTGATTTTGTATGAACGCCGACAGTGCGAAGGCGGTGGAACATTTTTTTTCTTCCGCCAAGACCGAATTCAATTCCTTTTTAGATGCCCGCCGCCCTGAGGAGTACGACGCCGCTTTGTCCCTTATCCGTGCCTGTCAGGCAGGGGGCGGCCGGGTCCACATTACCGGAATCGGCAAACCCGGCCATGTGGCCGCCTATTTGGCTTCTTTGCTCTCCTCCACCGGCACACCCACTTACTTTCTCCACGGCACTGAGGCTGTCCACGGCTCCTGCGGCCAGCTGATGGCCGGGGACGTGGTCATCGCCATCTCCAACTCCGGGGAAACCATGGAGCTCAAGTCCACCGTGCTGGCCGTAAAAAATAACGGCTGCAAGGTCATTGCCGTCACCGGAAATCCGGAATCCTGGCTGGCCCGGGAGGGAGACGCGGTACTGCTGGCTGGGGTGTCCGATGAGGGCGGCCCACTTAATCGCGCCCCCCGCAACTCTATTCTGGCCGAAATTCTCACTCTCCAGGCCCTGTCCGTGGCCCTTCAGGCCGACTGCGGGCAGACTCCTCCACAGTATATCCGCTGCCACCCCGGCGGAACGTTGGGACAGCTTCGGGAAGGGGAGAAGAAATCATGCTTACCGGAGCGCTGATCCACCCAGAACTCATGCGGGTACTCTCCCTCTGCGGTCACGGCGATAAGATCCTTATCGCTGACGGCAATTACCCCCTGGACTCCAAAACTGCCGGGGCCGAGAAGGTCTATCTTGGCCTCACTCCCGGCCTTCCCACCGTCACCGACGTTCTGGCCGCCCTTCAGTTCGCTGCCCACTTTGAGCAGGCAGAGGTCATGGAGCCGGGTGACGGCTCCATCCCGCCTATTTTTGGGGAGTTTACCCAGATGTTGGGCGGCATGGAGTTAAAAAAACTGGCCCGGTATCAATTCTACGACGCCTGCTGTGAAAAAGGCGTAAAACTGGCCATCTCCACCGGCGAGGGCCGGGTCTTTGCCAATCTGCTCCTCACCGTGGGTGTGGCGTAACAAAAGCCCCGCTGTTGACCAAACATCAACAGCGGGGCTTCTTTTAAAACAAGCCGCTCAAAAACGAGCCTTACTTTGTACCCGGAACACAGGCCCTTATTTCCGGCCCAGTTCGTCCACCTTCATAATAGCGGCATAGACCTCGTCCGGGGTGATGTCCGCCCGGACGTTCTTAGTGGACTGCGTGGGGACGCAGGCCGCCTCGGCTACCTTTCGGATCTCCTCTTCCTTCACCTCGGTAATGCCTAGATCGGCCAGCTTGGTGGGCAGCCCCACCGCCCTGCAGAAGCCAAACACCTCGTCCCACTCCATCTGGGGCACCTGCTCCAGCAAAAGCTGGCACAGCAGACCATAGGCTACTTTCTCGCCGTGGTACATGCTGTGGGCGGCCGGGACATAGGCAAAGCCGTCGTTGATGGCGTGGGCAGCGGCCAGGCCACCGCTTTCAAAGCCAATGCCCGAGAGGTAGATGCTGGCCTCCACCACATTCTCCAAATGTTGGTCGCTTTCCTGGCGCTTCACTGCCTCCAGCGCGGCCACGCCGTCCTGAATTAACAGATCGTAGCAGAGCTTGCTCATCATGTACGCGGTGTTGGAGCACTGGCCGCGGGCCATGCTCTTGGCGCCTGAGCGCTTGCAGGCCCGTGTCTCAAACCAGGTGGCCAGGGCGTCTCCCATGCCGGCGGTCAGCAGTCGGGCGGGAGCATGGGCAATCACGTCAGTATCCACCAGCACCAGGTCTGGGTTATGTTTGGTGAGCAGTGCCTTGACCACCACGCCCGCCTCGTTATAAATGACAGCCACACCGGAGCAGGGGGCGTCGTTGGAGGCAACAGTGGGAATAATGACCACCGGCTTACCGCCCAGATTTTCAGCGGATGCCTTGGCGGTGTCGATGACTTTACCGCCGCCTGCTCCCACCATCACGTCGCAGCCCGCCTTCTCAAACTCCTCCATAACACGGCTGATCTCCGCCTTGGAGCACTCGCCGTTAAAGTCACAAAAAACATACTCCTTCTCCACCGTGCGGAGAGATTCCTCAATCACGGTACCGATACGCTTACGGGTGTTGGCGGAACAGAGGACAAAAAACTTGTTCCCCATCTTTTTCACATTCATGCCCAACTTAGACAGTTCCCCTGCCCCCTGGGTGTACTTTCCCGGGGCTTTAATGCCAATTGACATAAAATCGCTCCTTTTTATATTTTAATGTTAATTTGGTCGCTTCACGTCTCTTACTCATGCGTCCGACCCAGCTCCCTCGCCCGGCCCCAATTCGCTTCCGGGACTTGGCAGAAGCAGACTCACATGCTCCACCAATTCCTCTTCGTTGATTGGCATTCCGTTTTCCAACCACCAACGTACCACCGACAGCAGGGCTCCTGAATAATACCGCGCCGCGGATTGAGCCATTCGCTCCCGTCCAACATAAAAACCTTCTGCCTCAAACTTGCTCTCCAGCCACTCTGTCACTGAGTCCTCCACCAGCCGCAGTTCTGCCCCGCCCCCCTTCATTCCGGAAAGGTAGAACTGGCGGTGCCGTTTTAGGAAGGTCAGCGCACTGCGAAATTCCGCCAACAGATAACCCCGCACGCCCATCTGTCCGCCGATGCTCTTTTGATCCTCTTCAAAGGATTGGCGCAGCTCAGCCAGAACATAGCGCAGCAGCGCATTTTTATCTTTAAAATGCGCATAAAAAGTTGTACGGTGCACCATGGCGCGCTGGCAGACATCCACTACCGAGATTTCTCGAAAGGGCCGCTCCGACATCAGTTCCAACAGCGCCTCCGACATATATCGCTTACTCCTGCGCTGCCGCAGATCCTCATCAGAACCCTTTTCCGCCTTCGACACACCCATCACTTCCTTTGCGGCGAATCGTACCACTTTTCCCAGTATTTGTCAAGATACGCAACACCTGTTTTTTATATTTTCTTGCTCTGGATGTTTTCCCCTTGCCCCACCCCCTTTGTTTCGATATAATGGGAATAAACTAAACCTGCCGCGCGCCACAACCGGAAAATCGAGAGGAGCTGCAAACTATGCGTATCGTTGTCATTGACGGGCAGGGCGGTGGACTGGGGGCCAGTCTGGTGTCCCGTCTAAAGAGCCGTCTTGGTTCTTCGGTTCAAATCTGGGGGATCGGAACCAACACCATGGCCACCTCCGCCATGCTGAAAGCGGGAGCGGACAAGGGCGCTACCGGCGAAAATGCCGCCTGCTGGAACGCCGGCCGGGCCGACCTTATCATGGGGCCCATTGGCCTGCTGGCAGCCAACTCCCTCATGGGAGAGATCAGCCCCGCCATTGCCGCCGCCGTTTCAGCCTCTCCCGCCCGGCGCATCCTGGTTCCCGTGTCCAGCTGCGGTATTCTGGTGGCCGGCAGTGAAGGATGCCGACTTGAGGAGGCCCTCACCAGTGCAGTAGAGCTGGCTGCCGGGGAGGTGTCCGGCTGATGAGTGCTCTGGCCAACATATTGGAGCTCCATGCCAAGCGCTATCCGGCCATGGAAAGCCGTGACTACGGAAAGCTCCTTTATCAAAGCGAATTTGGACCCGGCCACCTGGTGGCCGAGGGGGACGCCCTGCCCTTTCTACGTGAGGAGTTTGCCCAGGCAGCGGCGGAGGACTACTCCCCCGCCTACACTGTGGAGGCCATCGGGGAAGGCTTGTGCCGCTGCCACTTGGACCCCAGGCGGCTGACGGAGGAGGACCTCCCCCTGTTGGCCCGCTGCTTTTCGCTCTCTGCCCGCCCCAGAGGCACCGGCCGGGGGCTTTGGAGAAAATTGGGTGCTTTAGCCGGACTCACCTGGGCAGGCCGACTGACTCTGGACAGCGTGGAACTGGACTCCTTTTTCACCGAATATGACCGTGCAGGCTGCCCCCCGATTCACCACAGCGAAGCGTTTGACCGCGCCTATCACCCTCACTACCGGGTGATCGACCGGGATCTGTCCTGCTATGCCCCCGCCCTGCGGGCAATCGACCGGACTCTCCGGAAAACCGACGGCCCGGTTCTGGTCGCAGTAGACGGACGCTGCGCCGCAGGAAAGACCACCTTTGCCGCCCGGCTGGCCCAGCTCTTTGAATGCTATGTCTTTCATATGGACGACTACTTCCTCCCGCCGGAAAAGCGCACTCCCGAGCGGCTGTCCGCCCCCGGCGGAAATGTGGATTACGAGCGGGCAGCCCAGGAGCTCTTTGCCCCTCTCTCTCGGGGAGAGGCCGTGACCATCCGATCTTTTGACTGCTCCACCGGGGGATTCCTGCCCCCGGTGACCACCCCTTTCCACCGCCTGAGCATCGTGGAAGGAAGCTATGCTCTCCATCCTGCCCTGGCCGGATACAGTCAGCTCCACCTTTTCCTCACCTGCAACGCCGCCGTGCAGCTCTCCCGCCTAAACCGGCGGGAGAGCTCCGAGGGTCTGGAGCAGTTTCAGGAGAAGTGGATTCCCCTGGAAGAGGCCTACTTTGCAGGTCTCCACATTCCCGATCAGTGCGATGTGACGGTAGACACTTCCCGCCTGCCCATTCCGAGGGAGATGCCATGACGCAGCGAGAGAGAATGCTGGCTGGGCAGCTCTACCGGGCCGACGACCCCGAGCTGGAGGCTGCCCACAGCCACCGGCACCGACTGGTTACCCAGATCAACGCAGCCTCGGCGCGGGAGGAACTGCTTCCCCTTTTTCAAGCGCTTTTTGGCACCATGGGTGAGAGCTCCTGGGTGGAGCCCCCTTTCCACTGCGACTATGGAAGCCACATCCGCATGGGAAGAAACTGCTACTTGAATTGTGACTGCATTCTGTTGGACGTGTGCGACATTACCTTGGGCGACAATGTGCTTCTTGCTCCACGGGTGTGCATCTTCACCGCCACCCACCCCATTGACGCCGCAATTCGGAACAGCGGGCTGGAGTACGGAAAACCGGTGCGGATTGGAAACAACGTGTGGATTGGCGGAAATACTGTCGTCAATCCCGGAGTCACAATTGGGGATGGCACCATTGTGGGGTCGGGGTCCGTGGTGACAAAGGACCTTCCTGCAGGCGTAATCGCCGCCGGAAATCCTTGCCGGATCCTTCGCCCCATCACCGATGCGGATCGGACCCACTGGGAGGTTCTGGCTGAGCAGTATCAAGCCGAACACCCCTGATCCTCTTTTTCTTTTCTTGACTTTTTCTTCCTTCCTTGATAAAATGAGCAGGAAAAATGATCCGTCACGAAGGCGGTTCCGGCAATTTTCCCCCTTTTATTATGGAACGTCATACGCCACGAAGGCAGGCCTGCAGGAAGCGGGCGCTGTTTTCGCGGCGTTTTTTGACGGAAAGGAGCTCTTTTTATGAAACAATCTTCTACCCGCCGCTTGGTGATGGCTGCTCTCTGCGTGGCGCTGGGCGTTGTCCTCCCCATGGCCTTCCACTCAGTTCCCCGGGGCGGCAGCATTTTTCTGCCCATGCATATCCCCGTGCTGCTGTGCGGTTTGGCCTGCGGCTGGCCCTATGGTCTGGCCTGCGGCGTGCTGACTCCCCTGCTTTCCAGCCTCATCACCGGGATGCCGCCCGCCGCCTATCTGCCCTCTATGCTCTGTGAACTGGCAGCCTATGGCCTCATCGCTGGCCTGCTGGCTCAGTTTGTCCACACCGGGCGTCGGGCAGCCGATCTCTACATCCAGCTCGTCGGAGCCATGCTCATCGGCCGGGTGGTCTACGGCGTGATGAACGCCCTGATTTTCTCCGCTGGTGATTACTCCATGGCTATTTTCCTCTCCGGGGCCTTTGTCACTGCTCTGCCTGGCATTGTCATCCAGTTGGTAGTCCTTCCTCCTCTGGTGCTGCTGCTGGAAAAGGCCCGGCTGCTGGAGAGCCCCTACGCCGTCGCCGCATGATCTTTGCCGTCCAATAAGGAAATACAGCAGCCCGCCATTCAGAAGAATGGCGGGCTGCTATTTTTAATCCTTGCTTTTCAGTGCCCGGGTGGCGTTCAAAATGGCAATGACGCTCACCCCCACATCGGCAAAGACAGCCTCCCACAGGTTTGCCACACCGAACAGCCCCATGACCAGGAACACAGCCTTCACACCCAGCGCAAAGGCAATGTTTTGGCGGGCAATAGACAGCGTCCGGCGGGCAATGGAAATTGCGGCGGCAATCTTGGAGGGCTTGTCGTCCATCAGCACCACATCGGCGGCCTCAATAGCGGCGTCGCTCCCCAGGGCTCCCATGGCAATACCCACATCGGAGCGGGAGAGAACGGGGGCGTCATTGATGCCGTCCCCCACAAAAGCCAGGGTGCCCTTGGGGCTCTTCTCCGCCAACAGCCGCTCCACCCGCTCCACTTTATCCGCCGGAAGAAGTTGAGCATGGACCTCATCCAGGCCAAGCTCCCGGCCCACCGCCTCTCCAACTGCCCGGGCGTCTCCGGTGAGCATGACGGTCCGCCGAACCCCAGCGCGCTTCAATGCTGCAATGGCCTCCCGGGCGTCTGGCTTGACTTCGTCGGAGATGACGATATGCCCCAGGTACTTCTCCTGAGAGGCCACATGGACGGTGGTGCCCACATGGTGGCAGGGATGCCAGGAGGCCCCCACCGCTTCCATAAGCCTGTCGTTGCCCACATAGACCGGCTGGCCGTCCACTTCAGCCTTCACACCCCGGCCCGCCAGCTCCTCCACCCCGGTCACCCGACTCTGATCTATGTCCAGGCCGTAGGCCTCCCGGAGGGAGCGGGCAATGGGGTGACCGGAGTAGCTTTCCGCCAGGGCGGCCAGCTCCAGCAGCCGGGCCTCCGAACACTCGTCCGGGTGAATCGCGGTGACATTGAACACCCCCCGGGTCAGCGTGCCGGTCTTGTCAAAGACCACGGTCTCTGTGCGGGCCAGGGCCTCCAGGTAGTTGCTTCCTTTCACCAGAACCCCCTGCCGTGAGGCCCCGCCGATTCCGCCGAAAAATGTAAGGGGCACCGAAATCACCAGTGCGCAGGGGCAGGAGATGACCAGGAAGATCAATGCCTGCTCCAGCCATTTGGCCCAGTCCCCGCCGGTAATTAGCGGCGGCAGTACCGCCAGCAGGGCAGCGCCCACCACCACCACAGGAGTATACCACCGGGCAAAACGGGTAATGAACTGCTCCGACCGGGCCTTCCGGGTGCCGGCGTTCTCCACCAGATCCAGGATCTTCGCCACGGTGGAGTCCCCAAACTCCTTGGTGGTCCGCACCCGGAGCACTCCGGTGAGATTGACGCAGCCCGAGATCACGTCGTCCCCGGGCTGGATATCCCGAGGGAGGGCCTCTCCGGTGAGGGCGGCGGTATTCAGCGCAGAACTTCCCTCCAGCACCACACCGTCCAGGGGCACCCGCTCACCGGGACGGATCACGATCGTCTCCCCCACCGCCACGTCCTCAGGATCCACCCGCCGGACAGTACCGTCACGCTCCAAATTGGCATAGTCGGGTCGAATATCCATAAGGGCCGCAATGGACTCCCGGGAACGACCCACCGCCCAGCCCTGGAAAAACTCCCCCACCTGGTAGAAGAGCATGACGAAAACGCTCTCTGGATATTCCCCGATGGCAAACGCCCCCAGAGTGGCCAAGGCCATCAGGAAGTTTTCATCAAAAACCTGTCCATGAGCGATGTTGCGCGCCGCACGCCAAAGGATATCCCAACCAATGACAAAATAGGGCACCAGAAACACGGCAAAACCCGCCCACTGCGGCAGGGTGGCCGCGTGCGTCAGCACCTCCGCCGCCACAAACAAAACCACTGAAATTACAATGCGGGTCAGCATTTTTTTCTGTTTCGGGGTCATTCCGATCCCTCCCGGTCTAAAACTTTGAGTAAAAACCACGTCGGAGGCCCGTTACATCTCAATCACACAGTCAGGCTCCACCCGTTTGCAGACCTTCCCCACTTGAGTCATGATCTCATCGAAGCGGGCATCTTCCGCCTCGACGATCAGTTTCTGCTGTAAAAAGCTCACGGTGGCGGCGGTGACGCCGTCAATCTTCCGGATGGCATCTTCCATCTTGGCCGCACAGTTGGCGCAGTCCAAATTAATGAGTTTATAGCGCTTTTTCATATCGTTTCCCCCTTCTCATTCTCCAACATGCTCTATGCCCTGATTCAGAATGGTGCGCACATGGCTGTCAGCCAGGGAGTAAAACACTGTCTTGCCCTCCCGGCGATACTTCACCAGTTTGGACTGCTTCAGTGCCCGGAGCTGGTGAGAGATGGCCGACTGGGTCATTCCCAAAAGCTGGGCAATGTCGCACACGCACATCTCCGACTCAAAGAGAACATACAGAATCTTGATGCGGGTGGAGTCGGCAAAAATGCGGAACAGATCGGCCAAATCGTACAAGGTCTCCTCGTCCGGCATGTTCTCCTTTACCTGATCCACCACGTCCTGGTGAACATGAATAAATTCACAGCGCTCCGGCTCCAGCAGGTCGTCCTCTACCATCATACTTCCCCCCTCGATGAAACATATGAGTTATTGTTCATATGTTTATATTATACATGTGCAATTGATTTTGTCAAGGCCGTTAAAAAATATTTTTCGTGTTGAACTTTCAACTGTTAAATTCATGGTTTTATGGTATGATTTCCATGCTGAATCGCAAAGTTCTCCGCCGGAAATACTGGGTATAACGATTTTGAAAGGAGTGTTTTGATGGTCAACATTCAAAAGGCCGCCATCATTGGCTGCGGATTTGTAGGCTCCTCTACCGCCTTTGCCATGATGCAGACAGGCGTTTTTTCCGAACTGATCCTCATCGATGTAAACAGAGATAAAGCTGAGGGAGAGGCTATGGATCTCTCTCATGGGCTCCCCTTTACCCGACCTATGAAGATTCATGCCGGGGACTACTCCGATTTAAAGGAATGCGCCCTCATTGTCATCACTGCCGGGGCCAACCAGAAGCCTGACGAGACCAGACTGGATCTGGTTCACAAGAATGTGGCCATTTTTAAGAACATCATCCCCCAAATCGTCAAGTATAACCGAGAGGCCATCCTTTTGGTGGTTTCCAACCCGGTGGACATTCTTACCTACGTTGCCCAAAAGCTCTCCGGTCTGCCGAAGAATCAGGTCATTGGCTCGGGTACGGTACTGGACACCGCCCGGCTCAAATACCTATTGAGCGAGCATCTTGGAATTGACAGCCGCAGCATTCATGCGTTCATTATCGGCGAGCACGGAGACAGCGAGCTGGCACTGTGGAGCGGGGCCAACGTCTCCGGGGTAGATCTGGATCACTTCTGCGAGTTGTGCGGCCATACCAAGCACCGGGAAAATATGGAGCGCATCTACCAGGATGTGCGGGACTCCGCCTATGAAATTATTGAAAAAAAGGGGGCCACCTACTACGGGATTGCCGCTGCGGTGGCTCGTATTGCTCAGTGTATTGTGCGGGATGAGCACTCCGTGCTCCCTGTATCCACGAACCTGCAAGGTTTATATGGCGTAGACGACCTGTGCATGAGCGTTCCAGCGGTGGTTGGCCGACACGGTGTGGAGAAGGTACTGGAAATTGAAATGAATGAAGAAGAGCGCGGGGAGTTCATCCGCTCGGCCGCCACTTTGAAGGAAGTTGCCGATGCTCTGAACCTTTAGTGGATTGGAGGCCTCCGCTTGACGAGGTATGCTATGTCTCCGGTTCCCTCTCCGTTACCGGAAACAGACTCCGGACCGCTGAAAAAGCCTCTGGCCGCCGATTTCTTCGGCGGCCAGAGGCTTTTTCCTCTTTTAATTATGATCCTCACGAATCAGAATCTTCAGCGCTTCCACTCCCACATCAATGGCGGCGGAGAGATCATGGCTCTCCTTCTGATCCAGTCCGGCCGCCTCCCGCTCTTGGTTCCAGATCACATGGAAGCAGGAGCCGCACCGCACGCCCAGGGCGGCAGCACAGCAGAAAAGCGCCGCCGACTCCATCTCAGAGGCTAAAACCCCCAGACGCTTCCACGCTTCCCACTTCGCCAGCAGCTCGTAGCTTACCGGCATCCGTGCGGGATCGTGCTGCCCATAAAAAGAATCTTTGCACTGAACCACTCCGGCATGCCAGGGTTTGCCCAGCGCTTTCGCCGCCCGAACCAACGCATCCTGAACATGGTAGTCTGATACGGCGGGGAACTCAATGGGCGCATATTCCCGGCTGGCCCCCTCGTGACGAATGGCTCCCGTGGCAATGACCACGTCGTCGGACTGTACCGGTAATGCAATCCCCCCGCAGGTACCCACTCGAATGAAAGTATCCGCGCCGATGTTGTGAAGTTCCTCCATGGCAATCACCGCAGAAGGCCCGCCAATACCGGTGGAACAGACAGAGACCTTCTCTCCCAGGAGCGTCCCCGTGTAAATGGTATACTCCCGATTGGATTGAACTTTATGGGCATTTTCAAACCAGGCGGCAATTTTCTCGCACCGGCCCGGGTCACCGGGGAGGAGGCAATACCGCCCCACATCTCCCTGTTTACACTGAATATGGAACTGCAGTTCATGGTCCTGCATACTGAGTCACCTCATTTATTTTTTGAAGAATCGCTAATGATTATACCTTATCCGCGCCGCCTTTGCAAGTTTCTTACAAAACAGCGGTATGTTTTGTAACCTTTTGTTGTTGTATTTTTTTCCTTCTTCCAGTAGAATAATTGAGCCGCTTCGATATGGAAGGAACGATACCATGAAAAAAATTTTTACACTTTGTCTTGTAACCCTGCTGATAGGCATTGCCTTAGGCTGGGGCGTGGGGCAGCTTACTGATACCATTTTGCCCCGATCAGCCTCTCCCGCCGCGCTCATGACCGTCTCGGCCTCCTCTGAGCCAGTTCCCACCCTGGATCCGTCTGACAACGGCCCTCTGCTGGAACGGGGGCAGAATGTGCTGGAGGCTATAAAGGCGCAAGACTATGCCGCCCTGTCCACAATGGCTCACCCGGAGAAGGGTGTTCGCTTTACTCCCTACTCCACCGTGGATCCGGACCGGGACCTGGAACTCACACGGGAACGTCTCGCCGCCGCCGGAGAGGACAGCCGCACCTACACCTGGGGAATTTCCGACGGAAAGGGATCCCCCTTGGTTTACACCATTCCGGACTATTTTTCCCTTTTCGTATTCAATGCCGACTACACGAAAGCCCCCCTGATCGGGGTGGATACCGTTTTGGAAACGGGCAACGCCTTAGAAAATGCCTCCGACGTGTATCCCGAGGGCCGCTATGTAGAGTATCACTTTCCTGGCTTGGTTCCTGAAAACCAGGGCTTTGACTGGTGTTCTCTAAAGCTGGTATTTGAGGTGTGGGAAAACGAGTGGTACCTCACGGGGGTAATCCACAGTCAATGGACCATCTGATCTCCGCGTCCTATCAGCGCCCCTCCCTGCCAGCTTTCGGCGGGTGGGGCGCTCTTTTTGAAAACACCGATTTGAACCCAGCCGCAAGGCCGCTTTTCGGTTGTAAAATTGCCCATTCCTATCACTGCTTTTTAAACAGTTTTGTCTATTTCGTCAAAAAGCTTTTTTTAAATGGTTTAAAGTCAGGTAAAAGCTTGCAAAATGGACACTAAGTTGATAAAATTGCGTCGTTGTCTAAAGAGTGGGGCACTGCCCCCAAACGCAAAAAGGAGTTGGATAGAAATTGCAAATTGAAAACCTCTTCTGGATCGGCTTTGTCGGTTCCGTGGTGGCACTGATTTTCGCAGTGCTGCAGGCCCGCAAAGTCATGAAGTTCTCCGAGGGAACTGAGCTCATGCAGAAGATCGCCGCCTCCATCCGTAAGGGTGCGAACGCCTATCTCAAGCGCCAGTACACCACCGTGGTTAAGATCTTTGCCGTAGTCTTCGTAGTCCTGCTGATCTTGGCCTTCACTGGTATGCTGGACAACTTCTTCATTCCCTTTGCCTTCCTCACCGGTGGTATCTACTCCGCCCTGTCCGGTTTCATCGGAATGAAGATCGCCACCAACGCCAATGCCCGTACCGCCAACGCAGCTCACGAGAGCCTGAACCGCGGTCTGAACGTTGCCTTTTCCTCCGGCACCGTCATGGGCTTCACCGTGGTGGGCCTGGGCCTGCTGGACGTGACCGTGTGGTTCCACATCCTGCGCTATATTGCCCATTATGACGCCCCTCAGATTGCCCAGACCATGGTCATGTTCGGCATGGGTGCTTCTTTTATGGCTCTGTTTGCCCGTGTGGGCGGCGGTATCTTTACCAAGGCTGCCGACGTGGGCGCCGACCTGGTGGGTAAGGTCGAGGCCGGAATTCCCGAAGATGACCCCCGCAACCCCGCAACCATTGCCGATAACGTGGGCGACAACGTAGGCGACGTGGCCGGCATGGGTGCCGACCTCTACGAGTCTTACGTTGGCTCCATTCTTGCCACCTTTGCCCTGGGTGCCACTGCCTATGGCGTCGACGGCATGGGCTGGAATGCAATGCTCCTGCCCCTGGCTGTAGCCGTGGTGGGCGTAATTTGCTCCCTCATCGGCTCCTTCCTGGTACGTACCGAGGAGAACGCGACTCAGTTGTCCCTGCTGAAGACCCTGCGCAAGGGCACTTATACCGCCGCTGTTCTGGCCGCCATTGTGGCCGCCCCCCTGACTTACCTGCTGATGGGTTCCTGGGGCGCCTACATCGCCATTCTGGCCGGCCTCGTTGCCGGCTGCGCCATCGGCTACTTCACTGAGTATTTCACTTCTGACACCTATAAGCCCACCCAGACTCTGGCCGACTCCACCGAGACCGGCGCTGCCACCACTATCATTGGCGGTCTGTCTCTGGGCATGAGCTCTACTGCGGCCCCTATTATTATTATTTCTATTGCCATTATTGTGGCCTTCCTGGCTGCCGGCGGCTCTCTGCATACCGCCAGCGAAGCATATGAGGCCAGCTTCTCCAAGGGCCTCTACGGCATCGGCATTGCCGCTGTCGGCATGCTCTCCACCCTTGGCATTACTCTGGCCACAGACGCTTACGGCCCCGTGGCAGACAACGCCGGCGGCATTGCCGAAATGAGCGGCCTGGGTGAGGAAGTCCGCAACCGCACCGACGCTCTGGACTCCCTGGGCAACACCACCGCCGCCACCGGCAAGGGCTTTGCCATTGGTTCCGCCGCCCTGACCGCCCTGGCCCTGCTGGTCTCCTATGTGGACGTGGTCAACGCCAAGACAATCAACATGGCTTCCGCCATTGACCTGAAGCTCACCAACCCCGCCGTACTGGTCGGCATCTTTATCGGCGCTATGCTTACCTTTGTTTTTGCCGCCCTGACCATGTCCGGCGTGCAGCGCGCCGCCCAGTCCATCGTGGTAGAGGTTCGCCGTCAGTTCCGTGAGATCTCCGGCATCATGGAGGGTACGACCGATCCCGACTATGCCTCCTGCGTGGATCTGTGCACTCGCGGCGCACTCCACGAAATGGTAGCTCCCTCTCTGCTGGCCATCGTTATCCCCGTAGCTACCGGACTTCTGCTCGGGCCCGAGGCCGTTGTCGGTCTGTTGGGCGGCGTAACCGTCACCGGCTTCGCCATGGCTGTGTTCATGTCCAACGCAGGCGGTGCCTGGGATAATGCCAAGAAGTATATTGAGAGCGGCAAGCACGGTGGCAAGGGTTCTGATTGCCACAAGGCCGCCGTCATTGGCGACACCGTGGGTGATCCTTTCAAGGACACTTCCGGCCCCTCTCTGAACATCCTGATCAAGCTGTGTTCCACTGTTTCCATTGTGTTCTCCACTCTGGTGGTCCACTTTAACCTCAGCTCCCTGCTGGGCTAAGCTATTTCCTGAAAAGAGAACAGCCGAATGAGAATGACACTTTCGTGTGCATCTCATTCGGCTGTTTTTTTGCTATTTCCGATTATTTTTGCGAACTCATATGATATTTGCTTTTCTCCCGGTACATATCCGCATCTGCTTCTCTCAGCAGATTTGAAATGCGCTGATCTGCTTTCCCAAGTGAAATGGCCCAACCAATGCTGGCTGTCAGCCGGAACGGAAATTGCCTCGTGGTATTGAATGCATCAAACCGCTCTTTTACCCTCCGTACCGCCTCCGCCGCCTCTCCTTCCTCCCCAATAGGCAGGATAATCACAAACTCGTCTCCGCCATACCGTGCCAGGAAGGCGGAAGTTCCGTTAAAGGTCACACGTAAAATCTCCGCCACTTGAATGAGCGCTTCATCACCGGTATCATGGCCATGCAGATCATTGATCTGCTTAAAATCATTGATATCCATAATAACCAGGGCTACCCCGGTCTGTACGCCGTCGCTATATGCTCTGAGATATTTCTCCATACTTCTGCGGTTGTTCAGACCGGTGAGCGAATCCTGAGAAATAGCCTGACTTTCCCTGGTAAGCAGTACCAAAAGGCAGGAAATAACCACGCATGGCCAAACCAGACTACACCCATAAATCACAATCTGCACCGCTCCGCCAAACAGTGGAGGCACTGCAAAAAAAGCGATGGTAAGCAACTCTCTTTTTCTATCAACATTCACCTCTTTCCCATACTGCCGCAGTGCCACGGCCGCGGCCGCCAGCAGATACCCCAGAACAATGACAAATATAGGAGTTGACAGAATTCCCCGATGATAATAGTTCAAATCGTCCAGATAAAAACACCAGCCAGTCAGCGGGGAAATCATAATGCACAGACTCAGCAGGAGAAATGGAATTTGAACAAAAAGCAGGTCTCTCTTCCGCGTCATATTCTGACCTGAAATGCGGTACCAGGAATATCTCAGCCACGCAAGAACCACGGCAAACTCCATGACAAAGTAAACCATGTTGTCCACATAACCTAAAATGCGCATGAGCACACCTTGTTTTCCATTGATTACCCACATCACGGTATCCGTCAAAAGCACCAACAAGACAAACATCTCTATCCTGCGCATCATCAAATTATCGCAGGTATTGGTAAAATCATTTTTATAGCTGCAATAAAGGATTACTGTGACGATGGCAGAAAAAACATCAATTCCAACATTAAAGAGCAATGTCCCTTGGGGGTCAAGTAAAATCATAATCCTATCTCCGCCTTCGATTTCTCATGTCTGCAAAATCCTCATTCATCTAAACTGTTTGTCGTCACTTTACCACAAATAGTGCCGCATCTCAACTCAATTTTCTCACACAGCCGCACGGAGTGCCCAGAAACTGAGCGACCGTTCAACGTATGAGCATCCCTTCATTTTACAAATTCGTTTAAATCGGTTATAATGATTCCGCATCCTTAGAAGAAGCGAGGTATTCCATGAAAAAACTTCTTTCCGCCGCTCTGGCGGCCCTGCTCCTCACTCTCACCGCCTGCTCCCCCGCCGCTCCGGCGGAGTCTGCCGCTGCTGACAGTACCCTTCATATCCTGGCCACCACTTACCCGGTCTACCTTTTCACCACTGCCGTCACCGACGGCGTAGAGGGGGTAGATGTTTCCCTGCTGGTTAATTCTCAGACCTCTTGTCTCCATGACTACACCCTTACCACCACGGACATGAAGGCAATTGAAAAGGCGGATGTCATTGTGATGAACGGGGTGGGGCTGGAGGCTTTCATGGATGATGCCCTGGCCACCTCCCAGGCACCTGTGATTGATTGCTCCTCAGGTGTTTCCCTGCTCCCCTATGAGGGTCATGAGGATCACGACCATGAAGAGAGCGAAGAGGCCGGAGATCATTATGATCCCCATATTTGGATGTCTCCGGATAATGCGGTTCAAATGATGCAGAGCATCCGCGACGGTTTGTCTGCACAGCTGCCCCAGGCTGAGCAGCAGATGACAGACAATGTCGTTCAGGCGGACACCCGCTTTATGGAAGAGATCCCTGCCCTCTCCGCCTCGCTCTCTCAGCGAGGGCTGATCACATTCCACGACGGCTTTCAGTATTTTTCCAAGGCGTTTGATCTGAATCTCCTGAAGGCGATTGAGGAAGAAGAAGGCTCTGAGGCCTCTGCCTCCGATATCCAGGAGATCGTCTCCCTCATCCGGCAGTATAACATCCCCGATATATTTACCGATAAAAACGGCTCCACCGCCACCGCTGACGCCATTGCCCGGGAAACCGGGGTCAAAGTGTATCAATTGGATATGATCATGTCCGGAAACGGCTCCGGTCTTCAGCCCTACCTCGACGCCATGAACGCCAACATCAACACAATTTCGGAGGCTTTCCAATGAGTGTCCGCAAACATGGAAACTGTACCTCAGGCTGTTCCGGACTGTGCTGCCTAAAGGTCCAAAACATGGGAGTCTCCCTGGGAGATGCCGAGCTTCTCCGAGACGTATCTTTTCACCTTCACTGCGGAGAGATCGTAGCTCTTATCGGTCCCAACGGAGCGGGCAAATCCTCTCTTTTCAAGGCGATTCTGGGCCAGTTCCCCCACACCGGAGACATCGAATTTCAGCGCTCTGACGGCAAAAAGAGCCGCCCTGTCATCGGCTACGTCCCCCAATCCCCAGCTTTTGACCGCGGGGATCCTGTGAGCGTATTGGACTTTTTTGCAGCCGCCGTGGGCGACTGGCCAGTGTTTCTCCCTATCCCGGCCAAGCTCCGTACCCAGGTGAGGGACTGCCTGGCCCGCACCCACGCCGAGGGCCTGATGGACAAGCGCATCGGCGCTCTCTCCGGCGGCGAAATTCAGCGGGTGCTCATGGCTCTGGCACTGGAGCCCCTGCCCCATATTCTTATTCTGGACGAACCTCTGTCCGGCGTAGACATTGACGGGGAGCGCCAGCTCTTGGACATGCTGGATGAGATCCGGCAGACCTACGACTTGTCCATCTTGCTCTCCACCCATGACTTCGCCACCCTGGATCACTATGCTGACAAGGTGATCCTCCTCAAACATACGGTCCTGAAGGTAGGTACCCCCGCCCAAGTTCTGGGCAGCCCCGAATTTCAGGATGTTTTTCACCTGCAGGTGGGAAAGGGGGAGCTTTGATGGGCTGGTGGTATTCTATCGTCTCACTGCTCCCCTTTGACTGGGCCCAGCCGGGCGGCATGTACTTTATGAAAAATGCCCTGCTGGCTATCCTGGTGATTTCTCCCCTCTTTGGACTTCTCTCCACCATGGTGGTTCAAAGCCGTATGTCTTTTTTCTCTGATGCCCTTGGGCACTCCGCCTTTACCGGCATTGCCATCGGCACTCTGTGCGGCCTGAGCGAGCCCATGTGGGCCGCCGTACTCTTTGCTTTGGTGTTCTCCTTCCTCTTTACCTTTGTCCGCCGCCGCTCCTCCATGGCCAGCGACACGGTAATCGGCGTCTTTTCCTCCACCGCGGTGGCGCTGGGCATCTTCATCGCCACTTTAAACGGCGGCTCCTTTACCAAGTTCAACGCCCTGCTCATTGGCGACATTCTCAGCGTGGAGCCGGCTAAAATTGGTCTGCTGGCCGGCATTTTGGGGGTCATCCTGGTGCTGTGGGTATGCGCCTACAACACGCTTCTCCTCTCCGCCCTCCACCCCGCTTTGGCGGACAGCCGGGGAATTCGGGTGTTCTGGCAGGAGGCGGTGCTCAACGCCGCCATCGCTGTGGTTGTGACAGTCTCCATGACCTGGGTGGGCCTGCTGGTCATCAACTCCCTGCTGGTTCTTCCCGCCGCCGCGTCCCGGAACGTCGCCAAAAACACGCGCCAATACCACCTCTTTTCCCTTCTCAGCGCGGTGGTGTGCGGCATTGCCGGGCTGATGACATCTTACTACATCGGCTCCTCTGCCGGATCCTCCATCACCCTCTATCTGGCCGTCTTTTTTGTCCTCTCCCTGGCATTTCAAAAGCGGCGGCTGTAAGCTC
>JAYFPI010000076.1:0-29493 GCA_034927965.1 Pseudoflavonifractor sp. | reverse complement strand
CAGCCCCCTGGCCACCCCTTCCGGACGGCGGATAAAGCCCTGCTCGATGCAGGGCATCTTGGCCAGCGCCTTGTGCCCCAAGGTTTCTGGCTGCACAGGCACGCTTCGCCAGCCCAGGAACTCCATTCCCTCCTTGGCTGTAATGAGCTCAAACATCTTCTTGGCCTGGCTGCGCTTGAGGGTGTCCTGAGGAAAGAAAAACATGCCAACGCCGTAGTCTCGCTCCCCGCCCAAGTCGAAGCCAAGTTTCTCCCGAGAGAAAAAACGGTGGGAGATCTGGAGGAGGATGCCCACGCCGTCGCCGGTCTTGCCCTCGGCGTCTTTGCCAGCCCGATGCTCCAGCTTCTCCACGATCTTCAGCGCATCATCCACGGTCTGGTGTGATTTGCGGCCCTGGATATCAACCACCGCGCCAATGCCGCAGGCGTCGTGCTCAAAGGCGGGGTCGTACAGCCCCTGCCGCTCATATCCCTCTGTTCTCGTCTCTACCATTCGTATTGCCCCTTTCCGGGTGGATTCCGGCTTTGTTGCCGGGCGATGGTTACAGCACGGCGCAGATGCGCTCCACGGCCTCCCGAGTGGCATTTGCCTCCCCAAAAGCGGTAAGTCGGATGTGACCCTCCCCACTGGGCCCGAAACCCGCGCCGGGGGTGGTCACCACATGGGCCTTCTTCAAAAGCAGGTCGAAAAAGTCCCAGGAGGGCATCCCTTCCGGGGTCTTGACCCAGACATAGGGGGAGTCCACTCCGCCGGAGACGGTGAGCCCGGCCTGAGCCAGTCCGGTGCGGATGACGCGGGCGTTTTCCTGGTAATAGCGCAGGTTCTCCGCCACCTGGGCCTGCCCTTCCAGAGTGTAGACTGCCTCGGCTCCACGCTGGACCACATAGGGCACACCGTTGAACTTAGTGCACTGGCGGCGGTTCCAAAGCTGGTTAAGCTTCGCCCCGTCCCGCTCCAACTCTCGGGGCACCACGGTGTGGGCACAGCGGGTACCGGTAAAGCCTGCAGTCTTGGAGAAGGAACGAAACTCGATGGCGCAGGTCCGGGCCCCCTCAATCTCAAAAATGGACCGGGGAACGTCCGGGGAAGTGATGAAGGCCTCGTAGGCAGCGTCGTAGAGGATGACAGCTCCGATACGGTTCGCGTAGTCCACCCACTCCCGAAGCTTTGCCCGGGAAATGACCGTTCCGGTGGGGTTGCTTGGGAAGCACAGGTAGATGAGATCTGGCTCCCCCTTCGGAAGGGCCGGGGCAAAGCCATTCTCCTCGACACAAGGCATGTAGAGAAGCCGGGACCACCGGCCCGTGGCCGGGTCATACTCCCCTGCCCTGCCTGCCATGACGTTGGAGTCCAGGTATACGGAATACACCGGGTCGCACACCGCCACCACACAGTCTGGGGCAAAAAGGTCCACGATGTTGCCGCAGTCGCTCTTGGCACCGTCGGAGACAAAAATCTCACTGGGATCAATGTCCACTCCCAGGGCTTGATAATCGTTTTGAGCGATGGCGGCGCGGAGAAATTCATAGCCCTGTTCAGGGCCGTAACCATGGAAACCATCGGCCGTCCCCATCTCGGCCACAGCCTTAGACATGGCGGCAGTGACAGCGGCAGGCAGAGGCCGAGTTACGTCCCCGATCCCCAATCGGATGAGAGAGACCTCCGGGTGGGCCTCGGTGTAGGCCGCCGTGCGGCGGGCGATCTCGGAGAACAGATAGCTGCCCGGCAGTTTGAGAAAATTTTCGTTGATGTGAGCCATGATTGGTTCCTCCTTATCTCTCGTCCGTCGGCCATTCACCCTCGAACACGGTAACGGCGGGACCGGTCATGTACACATGTCCGTCGCTCTCGTCCCAGCGAACGGAGAGCTCACCCCCCAGCAGCCGGACGGTGACGGTGCGGTCGGTCTTGCCTGCCAGGACGGCGGCCACGGCGGAGGCGCAGGCCCCGGTGCCGCAGGCCAAAGTCTCCCCGCTGCCACGCTCCCAAACCCGCATATTCAGCCTTCCCCGGTCCAGCACTTCCACGAACTCGGTGTTGGTCCGGTTGGGGAAGCTGGGATGACACTCAAAACACGGGCCGAGGACAGGCAAATCCAGCTGCTCTACTGCGTTCAAAAAGGTAACAGCGTGTGGATTGCCCATGGATACCGGTCGAACCTCGTAGGGCCGACCCATGATCTGGAGGGTCCGCCCCTCCTGGGGTACAGGCTTGCCCATGTCCACCGTCACAGAGTCCACCCTCCCGTCCAAGACATGGAGCTCCAGAGTCTTGAGTCCTGCCAGCGTTTCCACAGCAAATTCGGTCTTATCCGTCAGCCCCTTGTCGTAAACAAACTTACCCACACAGCGAATGCCGTTACCACACATCTCTCCCTCGGAACCGTCGGCGTTAAACATCCGCATCCGGAAGTCCGCCCGCTCGGAAGCGCAGATACAAATGAGTCCGTCACTCCCCACGCCAAAGTGCCGATCGGAGATCCGCCGGGCCAACTCCGGAAGGTGCTCTGGAACTCCGCGCGTGGCGTCCAGATAGACATAGTCATTGCCAAGTCCCTGCATCTTGGTAAATTTCATCAAAGGCCCTCCTCCTTGAAAGTCTTTTCCTTGCTAAAGCGCAAGGGTGAACGAACGGCGGCAGTCAAGCCGTCTGACTGCCGCCGTATGGCGATAATAGGAAAGACCGCCTTGTCTTTACATGTTATGTTGCCGATGTCATAACGTCCATAGCCCGTCGACGATCATCTGGGCGGTCTGAATCAGCTTGGCACCGGAATCCATGCTCTTTTTCTGGAGAAACCGATGGGCCTGCTCCTCAGTCATGCCGTGTCGGTCCATCAGGACCTCTTTGGCCTGCTCAATGACAGCCTGCTCCCCGGCGGAACGCTGGGGCCGAACGTACTTCTCCATCCTGTGCCCCACCTGGAGGAGCATCCGCACCGAGGCCACCAGGTCACTGCGGGAGACCGGAGCGGCCAGGCGGAAGATTTCGTCGTTGCCCATGAGGTTGAGCATACTCTGGATGGCCACCACCAGCATGGAACAGGAACTGGGCAGATCATCAAACAGGGTCTCGGCTGTCTCGTCGCTGAGCTTGTAGCCGCAGACCACCGTGGTCACATGCTGTTTGTGAACCAGCCGCTTCACCTCCGCGGCGGAGCGGCAGATCAAACAGGCACCCAGGCCGGCGGTCTCCAGAATCTCCCGGATCCGATCGGCGCTTTTCTCGCTCTCAAAAGCGAGGATCACCTTTTCCATCTTTTCTCACTCCTTCTCGCTAAGGAGTCCAAGGCGCGGGCATGCTGTGTAAAACGCATTCCCACGCCGGGGATAGGGCAGCATCAATAGTTGATGATGTATCTCTCCCGCTCCCAGGAGGAGACCCGGGTACGGTACTCATCCCACTCCTTCATCTTGCCCTCAATAAAGTTTTCTGCCACATGCTTGCCCAGGGTGTCCAGCACCAGCTGATCGGCCTCCATGGCGTAGATGGCCTCCTCCAGCGTGCCGGGCAGAGAGTCGATTCCGGCAGCCTCACGGGCGGCGGAATCCATCTTAAAGATATTTTCAGTGATCTCAGTGGGCGGGGTCATCCCCTTCTCAATGCCATCCAGGCCTGCGGCCAGGCAAACGGCCAGCTCCAGGTAAGGGTTGCAGCAGGGATCAGGGGAGCGCAGCTCCACACGAGTGCCCATACCACGGGAGGCGGGAATGCGGATAAGGGCAGAGCGGTTGGATGCAGACCAAGCCAGATAGCAGGGGGCCTCATAGCCGGGAACCAACCGCTTGTAGGAATTGACCAGGGGGTTTGTGACGGCTGCAAAGCCCTTCACATGATGGAGCAGTCCGGCAATGAAGCTGTAACACTCCTTGGACAGGCCCTTCTCCCCGCTGGGATCGGCAAAGACGTTCTTCCCATCCTTGAAGAGGGACATGTTGGTGTGCATTCCGGAGCCATTGACGCCAAAGATGGGCTTCGGCATAAAGGTGGCGTGGAGGCCGTTCTTTTGAGCCAGTGTCTTGACCGTGAGCTTAAAGGTCATAATGTTGTCAGCGGTACGCAGGGCCTCGGCATACTTAAAGTCGATCTCATGCTGACCGGCAGCCACCTCGTGGTGGCTGGCCTCGATCTCGAAGCCCATCTGCTCCAAAGCCAAGCAGATCTCCCGCCGGGTGCCCTCGCCGTGATCCAGAGGGCCCAGGTCAAAATAGCCGGCCTCATCGTTTGTTTTAGTGGTGGGCTTGCCCTCATCGTCAGTCTGGAAGAGGAAGAACTCGGCCTCGGGGCCCACGTTGAAGGCATCGTAACCCATAGCCTTTGCCTTGGCCAGCACCTTCTTCAAAACGCCCCGGGGATCACCCACGAATGGGGTGCCGTCAGGATTGTACACGTCACAGATGAGGCGGGCCACCTTTCCCTGCTGGGGCCGCCACGGAAAGATAGTAAAGGAGTCCAAATCGGGGTAAAGGTACTGGTCGGACTCGTTGATGCGGACAAAGCCCTCAATGGAGGAGCCATCCAGCATGATCTGGTTATTCACGGCTTTCTCGATCTGAGAGGCAGTGATGGCCACATTCTTGAGCTGACCGAAAATGTCAGTAAACTGCATACGGACAAACTCAATGTCCTGCTCTTTCACGATTCGAATAATGTCTTCCTTGGTGTAAGCCATAATAAGGCTCCCCTTTCCACATTGAACTCATAGCAAAAGTAATAAATAAAAGAAGAAGGCGCTCCGCCCGCTGGGGTCGGAACGCCTTCGTTCTCAACTGATAAGCTGAGTATAAAGACTTTATCCGCCCTTGTCAAGAATTTTCCGGGGAAAAGCATATCTTTGTGGTATCTATCAAGGGTCAAGCCAAACAAAAGCCTGTATTTTATGCAAGTTGAAAGTCATCTAAATGCAAATGACACTTTCATGGATCCGTCACGCTCCGCAGTTCGATTTCAGTGCCCTCTGGGGCCCTCACCTTACACAACTCTCCATCCAGCACCCGATAGACCTCCAGGCCGTCCTTCACCTTGAAATCTTGCCAGCCAAGGTTCCTGAGCCGCCGGTGTTCCGCTTCCACGTTCTCCACCAGAAAGGCCAGATGGACCGGCCCGGCATTCCGGCTGTCCCATGGGATCAGAGTTTCCCCCGCCTTCGCCGTTTGGAGTTCAATCAGAAGCTCATCCAACCCCAGCCAGGCACTTTCCGCTCGGCCATGGAACCCAGGGGTTTCCCTCAACACCGCAAAGCCCAGTAAGCGAGTGTAAAAATCCACAGACGCCTGATAGCAGTCTGTCTGGATACAAATGTGGTGAAGTTTCCAGCGCTTCATAAGAACACACACCGTCCTTTTTTTCAGACTACCATGGAACGTGTGAAAAATCAACTGTGAGAGGTTCCCTCATTTTCTCCTATAAACCTTTCCTTTTTTTAAATTCCATGTTATGATAAAAATAATTTTGTGCAGAAGGAAAGAGAGCGGGTCTGTATGAGTGAGCACAGTCCAATCCACGCCCCAATTCCCGGCCTGGGACTTCGAAGCATTAAGACGGCCGTTGCCGCCACCTTGACCGCGCTGCTGTACGCGTTTCTTCCCGGTCGAAACCCGACTTTTGCTTGCATTGGGGCCATCTTCGGCCTGGGCTTGGATATGGGAGACTCTTGGCGTAACGGCGGGAACCGGCTCATCGGCACCATCATCGGCGGTTTCCTAGGCCTGGGTCTCTTTTGGGTGGAGCACCAGATCTTTTCTGATGGGAACTACTATTTTCGCCTATTTCTGCTCTTCCTGGGGGTCATTGTCCTGGTGTCCCTGTCTGTGGCCTTCCGCTGGCCGGGCGCAGTCCAGCCAGGAGGGGTCGTACTATGCATTATTCTGTTCAATACTCCCGCACATCACATTGAGTACGCCTTGAACCGTATGCTGGACACCGGGCTTGGTGTATTGATTGCCTTGCTGATAAATTTGCTGCTCCCCCGGCACCGGCTGGAGAAATGGCTGCGGCTTGACCAGAGAGAAAAAGAAATCGCAGCTCCCGCAGAAAAGCCATAACTGTACTGTGCCCTATTCATCTCCATTGTAAACGCCGTCTGATTTTGACGACATCGGAGGAAAAGAAAATATGATAAAAAAAGACGTCTCCTATCCCGTAGAGGCCCAGGAGGCCTTGTTGGAATTTTTGCTGGATCACATTTCCAGACAGTCCCGCAATAGCGTTAAGCACCTGCTCTCCAGAGGCCAGGTGCTGGTAGACAACCGCCCTCAGACCCGCTTCGACTATAAGCTGGTTCCAGGTCAGATCGTCACGGTTTTGCCTCAGGCGAGGGGAGCAGCGCTCCCCTTCCCCGTTCTCTATGAAGACGCGGGGCTTATCGCCGTACAGAAGCCGTCTGGATTATTGTCCGTAGCCACTGAGGCGGAAAGACACCGTACCGCCTATCGCATGGTCACCGAATACCTTCGGGCCCGGGATCCACACGCCAGAATCTTCATCGTCCACCGTCTGGATCGGGACACTTCTGGCGTCCTCCTTTTCGCAAAGAACGAGGATCTCAAACACCAGCTCCAGGATTGCTGGAACACCCTGGTAAAAAAGCGGGGCTATTGGGCAGTGACCGAAGGGGCAAATCTGCCAGACAGCGGCACCTGCCGTACTCTGCTTCAGGAAAATCGGGTTCACCGGGTGTATTCGTCTAAAAGGGACGAGGGGAAAGAGGCGGTCACTCGCTACCGGGTCTTGGCCCGCCGGAACGAATATGCCTTGGCAGACGTGGAACTGGAGACCGGCCGGAAAAACCAGATCCGCGCTCACTTCTCTGAACTGGGACACCCGGTAGCCGGCGACAAGAAATACGGCGCATCCACCGACCCTATGGGCCGCCTGGCTCTCCACGCCTATGTTCTCTCTCTCACCGACCCACGGAGCGGGAAACTGCTCACCCTGTCCTCTCCCCCTCCTGAGTGGTTCCGCCGGATGTTCCCCGGGCGGGCCTGGAAAAACGCATGATTTTTTCAAACTGGTCATTCTGTTTTTACTGGCTTTTCCCTTTTTGTGTGCTATAATGTTTCCTATTAAAGAACGGAAACGGAGGGTCTTCCATGACGGATCTCCACTACTTAAAGTTGCTCTCCCGGAGCTATCCCACCGCTCTGGCCGCCTCCGCGGAGATCATTAACCTTAACGCCATCTGCTGCCTGCCCAAAGGGACAGAGTACTTCTTCAGCGATCTCCACGGGGAATACGACGCCTTCAGCTACTTGCTTTCCAGCGCCTCTGGCATCCTGCGGGACAAGATTGAGGATTTGTTCTCCCGCTCGGTATCCGAAAAGGAGCGGGAAGAGCTGGCTATGCTCATTTACAGCCCTGCGGACACTTTGGCCAGGTTTCGCGGTGAAATGAACCCGGATGCCTACGACAACTGGTGCCGCATCGTTATCTATCGTCTCGTACAGGTGTGCAAGGTTGTCTCCTCCAAGTACACTCGTTCCAAGGTGCGAAAAAAGATTCCAGGAAACTTCTCCTATGTCATTGACGAACTCCTGCACGCCGACACCGAGGAAAATAAAGAGCGATACTACGAAGAGATCATTCGCTCCGTCGTCTCAACCGGCACCTCAGACGCCTTCATTACCCAGTTCTGCGCCCTCATTCAGGAGTGCAGCGTGGATATGCTCCACATCTTGGGCGACATTTTTGACCGTGGCCCCCATGCCGACCGCATCTTGGATGAGCTGCGCCGGTTCCACGACGTGGATATTCAGTGGGGCAACCACGACATCGCCTGGATGGGCGCCTATCTTGGCAACCAGGTTTGCGTGGCCAGCGTGCTGCGCCGGGGGGTGAGCTACAACAACTTCGACCTATTAGAGGACGGCTACGGCATCAACCTCAGGCCCCTGTCCATGTTCGCCGCCGCTGTCTACGGAGACGATCCCTGCGCTCGTTTTGCCCCCCATGTTCTTGATGAGAACATCTATGACCCCGTGGACACAGACCTGGCCTCCAAAATGCATAAGGCTGTGGCGATCATTGAAATGAAGCTGGAGGGCCAGCTTCTCCGCCGCCATCCGGAGTACGAGATGGATGACCGCATTCTCCTGCCCAGGATCAACTTTGATGAATGGACTGTGGAAGTGGATGGGAAAAGTTACGCTATGCTTGACCAGTCCTTCCCCACCATTGATCCAGCTGACCCACTGGCCCTATCCGCCGGGGAGCAGGAACTCATTGACCAGCTCACCGCCTCCTTCCGCCACAGCAACCTGCTGCGCAAGCATATGCGGTTTCTGCTGAGCAAGGGTGGCATGTACAAGGTGGTCAACGGTAATCTTCTTTACCACGGCTGCATTCCAATGAAACCGGACGGCTCTTTTGACGAGGTTCCCGTGGACGGCCGCCCTGTGAAGGGGAAAGAGTATCTGGATGTTCTAAATGCCAAAGTACGCCTTTCCTTTTATGGCGAGTCGGACACTCCTGAGCACCGGGATGCGGTTGATCTGTTCTGGTACCTCTGGGCCGGCCCCAAATCCCCCCTCTTCGGCAAGAGCAAAATCTCCGCCTTTGAGCGTTACTTCATTGCCGAGCCGGAGACCCATGTTGAAATCTACAATCCATACTATACCCTGGTGGATCACCGGGAGGTTTGTGAAATGATTCTCCGGGAGTTTGGCCTGAGTTCCGCCCACTCCCACATCGTTAACGGCCATGTACCGGTAAAGGAGCGAGAGGGCGAGAGTCCCATTCGGGGCGAGGGTCTGCTTTTCGTCATTGACGGCGGCATCTCCAAGGCCTACCAGCGCCAGACTGGCTTTGGCGGTTACACCCTCATTTACAACTCCCATCATCTGGCTCTGGCTCAGCACAAACCCTATAATCTCATTAAAAACAACCCCAGAAATAGCGCTCCCAAGGTGCGCATCGTGGAGGCCATGCCCAAACGGGTCTTAGTGGGAGACACCGACACCGGTGCACAGCTCCGGGAACAGATTCGCTGTCTCCAGGACCTGCTCACCGCTTATCGGGACGGCACTGTCAAGGAGCAGAGCGAATAAGGACAGCAGAGGCGGCAGGCCACAGGCCCGCCGCCTTTTTACGTTATTCACAAAAAGTTTACGTTACATTTATATAACATTACCAAAAGGCCTCTTGCAATTTCCTAAATAAGGGACTATACTAAAGTCACTTCAAAAGGAAAGGAGGCTGAACATAGAATGAAATATGAAAACACTCACCGCGTGGGCGACGTGGACGATATGATCTTCTCCGGCAAGACGGTCATCCCCAGCGAGCGGTAAAAAAAGAAAACAATCCACGGCAAAGAAGCGACCACACCTTGATGCTGGGTGTGGCTTTTTTGTACCCTTTTTTATAGACGCGGCTTTTTGCCCAGTCGTATTTTTTCGTGTTTCTTCAGAAAATCGTTCGGCTTTTGCATGGATTCTTTCTCTGGAACGTGGTATCCTTTTCTCAGAGACAGAAAGGAGGCGGGCTTGTGCAAAAGAAAAAAGTCCTTTGGGCAGTGACGCTGGCTGTCACGCTGACAATACTAACTGCGTTGGTACTGCTCCTGCGATCCACAGGCTTCTTTGAGGCCGCCCGCTCCCAGGAAGGACTCAGGCAATATATTGAGCGTTATACGCCCCACTCTCACCTGGTCTTTTTTGCCCTCCAGCTTTCCTCCGTCATTCTGGCCCCAATCCCCAGCAATGTGATCGCTGTGGTGGGAGGGCTCCTCTTTGGCGCCATCCCAGCGTTTTTGCTCACCACCGGGGCCGTGCTGCTGGGCTCCGCCATCGTGTTTACTCTAGGGCGCGCCCTGGGCCGCCCCTTTGCCGAGCACTTTGTCAGCCGAGGCAAGCTGGAGAAATACACTGAGGTCATTCGTCAAAAACGAAACACCTTCTTTTTCCTGGCCTTCCTCTTCCCGTTCTTTCCCGACGATCTGCTTTGCATTGTGGCGGGCCTGACCGACATTCCCTTTGGTCAGTTCTTCCTTCTGGTGGTTTTGGCACGGCCCTGGGGGCTTCTGGTGGCCTCCGCTCTGGGTGGCTCCGCCCTTAGTATTCCCGCCTGGGGAATGGTACTCCTGGGTGCAGCCGCCCTGGCGCTCTTCCTTTTGGCGCTCAAATATGGTGATCGGCTCGAGGCCACCCTCATAAATCGTCTGAAAAAAGAAGACTAGAGTCCGGCTGCGCCCCCTGTTCCAGAATCACCGGTCCGGAGGTATAATCCAATCCTCCGGGCCGTATTTTTTCGAAGCACAGACCATAAAGATCCGTGCCCCGGCACTCCAGGGCGAAAAGGCGCCTAGCCTCGGGAGAAAACTCACTGATGTGAGCGGGCTTGGTCAAAATGGGCAGTGTTGAGCAGGCCTTCATGGCCCGGAGGAGCTCCATTCCCCGGCTGTTCATCCCCAGCACCCGGAGATATTCGGGGCGGGCTGGCCGGTCGGCCGCCGTCAGACCCAGGAACGCCCAAATCGCCAGTCGGCGGAGACGGGCGTGGACATAGCGGCGAGTCTTGGCCAGGCGGTAAAATTCCTCCAGACTCTCCGCCTCCCCCGCCGCCCGGACCAAACGGGCCGGAAGCCCTTCTTTGGAACCGCTGTCAGGCAGGGCCGCAAAGTCCGCCTCACCCATAGTCCGCAGCCGGGCCAGCAGCGCCCGCTGGATACAGCTGCGATCCGCAATCCCCGCCCTCTTCAGCGTCTCAGGCGCACCGACTGGCATCCATGGAACCATCTCGGCCCATTTGCCCTTCTTGGCCAGCTCCCTCAGTGCAGAGGCAGAGGCAAAACCGCCTGTGGGAGAATCACTGTCATGGGAAACCCCTTCCCGAACAACGGCCAATGCATCTAACCGCCCCTCTGCTGCGCGAAGATATTCCACCCCCAGGCTATCGTTCGGCTCCCGCAGCAGCTCTGCCCGTTTTCCCACGCATCGAACCATGGCACGCTGTCGCGCATCGGCAAAGGAAATTCCCTTGTCAAGCTCTCCGCGCAGTGCATTTCGGTAAGCCTCACTCCCTAGGCCCTCCGCCAGCATCCGGAGGGAAACTAGGTCACCGCTCTCACTGCCAAAGGAGAGGGTGTCCACCACCCCAGTTGCCTCCAGTACAGCCACCGCCCCCCGGGCAAAGCCTTCCGCGGAGGAAATTGCCCAAGGCAGAGGCAGCTCCAACACCAGGTCCGCCCCACTCTCCAGAGCAAGTTCGGCCCGGGTCCACTTGTCCGCCAAGGCACACTCACCACGCTGAACCCAACTCCCACTCATCACGCATACCACTGCTTTATCCTTGCCCAGCACAGCCCGAGTCTGGGCGATATGGTGGGCGTGTCCCAGATGGAACGGATTGTATTCTGCGGTGATTCCAACGGCTTTCATAAGATTCCTCCAAAACTTCCACTGGTTTTTGTTCTCTTTTCCCAAGAAAAATGAGTTGTTCTTTCCAGTAAAAAGTTATACAATAAAACCAATGGGTTTTTCCCACTATCTTGTTAAGAATCTAACATATTTTCTGTTCAATGACAAGTTATCTGCAACATTTTTATTTTGAAGGAGAGACAATCCAATGAAAATCCTTGTGATCAATGCCGGCAGCTCCTCCCTGAAGTATCAGCTCATGGACTCCGCCAGCCACGACGTGCTTGCCAAGGGTCTGTGTGAGCGCATCGGCATTGACGGCCGCTTAACCCACAAAGTCCCCGCTAAAGACGCCAAGTATGAATTCAACATTGCCATGCCTACCCACTCTGAGGCCATCCAGTCCGTACTGGCCGCCCTGGTTTCACCTGAGCACGGCGTGATTGCCGACGTCAAGGAGATCGACGCGGTGGGTCACCGTGTGGTTCATGGCGGCGAGGCTTTTGCCCAGTCCGTGCTCATCACCGACGACGTTATGAAGGCCATTGAGGACTGCATCCCTCTGGCTCCTCTTCACAATCCCGCCAACATCACCGGCATCCGGGCCTGCCAAAAGGTCATGGGCAACGTGCCCATGGTTGCTGTGTTTGACACCGCCTTTCATCAGACCATGCCCGAAAAGGCCTATCTCTATGCTCTGCCCTATGAGTACTATGAAAACGACAAGGTCCGCCGCTACGGCTTCCACGGCACCTCTCACCGCTATGTCTCTGCCCGGGCCGCCGCCATGCTGGGCAAGGATGCCAAGGATCTGAAAATCATCACCTGCCACTTGGGCAATGGCTCCTCCGTCTCCGCCGTAGACGGTGGCAAGAGCGTGGATACCTCCATGGGCTTCACCCCTCTGGCCGGTCTGCCAATGGGCACCCGCTCCGGTGATCTGGATGCCGGCATTCTGGAATACCTGATGACCAAGTACAATATGGACATTAAAGAGATGCTCAACGTACTCAACAAGAAGTCCGGCGTGCTGGGCATCTCCGGCGTCAGCTCCGACTTCCGTGACCTGGAGGACGCCGCCAAGGAAGGCAATCACCGTGCCGAGCTGGCTCTGCAGTCCTTCCAGTACAATGTCAAGAAGCTCATTGGCGCCTACGCCGCAGCCATGGGCGGAGTGGATGCCATCGTCTTTACCGCCGGCGTGGGTGAGAACGACGGCGCCACCCGGATGGCCGTTGCCTCCGACCTGGAGTTTATGGGCGTGAAGATGGACGCGCAAGCCAACAACACCCGTGGCAAGGAGGCGGTCATTTCCGCCGCCGACTCCAAAGTGAAGGTCCTCCTCATCCCCACCGATGAAGAGCTGATGATTGCCACTGATACCGCCGAGATCGTGGGCAATCGATAAATTACCCATTTTGTATCCGTGGTCATTTTAAAAAGAGGGTGTCATCGTTTATAAACGATGACACCCTCTTTTACATTTCATCAAATTTGTGTTGCGCTTTTACACCACGCCCTGAGTCCGCATGGCGTCAGCAACCTTCAGGAATCCGGCAATATTGGCGCCAGCCACCAGGTTGCCCTTCATTCCGTACTCCTCTGCGGCCCGGGATGCATTTTCATAGATGCTCACCATGATACCGTGTAGCTTTTCATCCACCTCGTCAAAACTCCAGGACAGCCGCAGGGAGTTCTGGCTCATCTCCAGACCAGAGGTAGCCACACCGCCGGCGTTGGCCGCCTTTGCAGGGGCAAACAAAACACCCGCCTTCTGGAAAACGGCCACTGCCTCAGGAGTAGAAGGCATATTAGCACCCTCGGACACAGCGATGCAGCCGTTGGCCACCAACGCCTTGGCCCCGTCCTCGTCCAGCTCGTTCTGGGTGGCACAGGGCAGCGCCACGTCGCAGGGCATCGTCCAAATACCACTGCAGCCCTCCACATACTTCGCGGCGGGCACATAATCCAGATATGTCTTAATCCGGGCCCGCTTGACCTCTTTGATCTCCTGGATTATCTTATAGTCAATGCCATTTTCATCTACAATGTAGCCGTCAGAATCGCTCATCGCCACTACGGTAGCACCCAGTTGAGCGGCCTTTTGGTTTGCATAAGTAGCTACGTTTCCAGAGCCGGAGATAACCACCCGCTTGCCCTGGAAAGACTGACCCACGCCATTGAGCATTTCCTGGGTAAAGTAGCACACACCATAGCCTGTGGCCTCGGTACGGGCCAGAGAACCGCCGAAAGTCAGACCCTTGCCAGTAAGCACGCCGGTGAACTCATTGCGGATACGCTTATACTGGCCAAACAGATAACCAATTTCCCGACCGCCCACGCCGATGTCGCCGGCAGGCACATCGGTATCCGGGCCAATGTGACGCTGAAGCTCGGTCATGAATGCCTGGCAGAAACGCATGATCTCTCCATCAGACTTGCCTTTTGGGTCAAAATCGCTGCCGCCCTTACCGCCGCCCATGGGCAACGTGGTCAGGGAGTTTTTAAACGTCTGTTCAAAGCCAAGGAATTTGATGATGGACAGGTTTACGCTGGGATGAAACCGCAGACCGCCCTTATAAGGGCCAATAGCAGAATTGAACTCCACTCGATAGCCCCGGTTGACTTGCACTTTACCGCTGTCATCCACCCAAGACACCCGGAACTGAACCGTGCGCTCAGGCTCTACCAAACGCTCAATGATCCCGCTCTGCTCCAGTTCGGGGCGGCGCTCCACCACCGGCTCTAGGGACTCCAGCACTTCCAAAACAGCCTGGAGAAACTCCGGCTCATGGGCACTCTTCTTTTCCAGCGCCTCGTAGACGCCTTTCAGGTATGTGTTGCTCAATGCCATTAGGACCAAACTCCTTTGCTTGGGACGGGTTCCTTGTTCCGGCCCGCCAAATTTTAGACACCGCGATCTCTCCTTTGAGATTGGAACTATTATATACTTCGGTTCGCTAAAGCGCAATAGGAAAAATGAAATTTTCAATTGTAAAACTTTCAAAAAAAACGCCCTGGCGGAGAACCGCCGGGGCGTTTTAAACTAGCCATTACATTCTTTTTCGCTCCAAAGTTTCTTCCCACAGCTCGTCGGCAGTTGGCTTCCAATTGGCGGCATACTGTGTGCATTTTTCACACAAGTGTTCAGCGGTTTCCGGAGACTGCAAGTCAGTGGAGTGGGCACCGGTCTCCTTTACCAGCTCCTGCAAACGCTCCGGGTTTTCCAGCATGGGACAGGGCCGGAGCATATTGTCATTGAAAGGCTGATTGTCATGATAAGCTTGGAAGAGCGGGCTCTTCAGCGCCTCCATGAGCGTACAATTATGGATGTTACAATTAGAATAATGGATGAAGACACAAGGATCCACGTCACCATTGGCATTGATGTGAAGATAGTGTCGACCACCCGCAATGCATCCGCCAATATACTCGGCATCGTTTTGGAAATCCATGGAGAAAATGGCCTTAGTCTCCCGGAATCCACGAATCCGGCGGTAGACCGTCTCCCGCTGCTCCGGTGTAGGCAAAAGTGCCGGGACAGCGTCATTGCCTACCGGCATATAGTGGAAAAACCACACAAAGAGGGCACCCATGTCAATCATGTGGTCGAAGAACTTCTCGCTGCTGATGTCATTGTAGTTGGCACTGGTGTAGCAAGCAGAGATTCCGAAGGGAAGATTATGCTGCTTGAGAAGGTGCATGGCGTTGGTGACTTTCTCATAGACACCGGGACCCCGTCGGCTATCGTTGGCCTCCTTAAAGCCTTCCAGGGAAATAGCAGGAACAAAGTTCTTCACCCGCAGCATATCCTGGCAGAAAGCCTCGTCAATGAGAGTGGCGTTGGTAAAAGAAAGAAATTCGCAGTCTGGGTGCATCTCACAGAGTTTAATGATGTCTGCCTTACGAACCAGCGGCTCACCGCCGGTATATATGTACATATAAATGCCCAACTCTTTGCCCTGGCAAATAATGGAGTCAATGTCTTCCAAGGTCAAGTTCAGCTTGTTGCCGTATTCAGCAGCCCAGCAGCCTGTGCAGTGGAGGTTACAGGCGGAGGTTGGGTCCAGCAGAACAGCCCAGGGCACATTACAGTTCTCCCTCTTTGCAATGTCGTCCTGAATCGCGCTGCCGTTCAGGCTGGCATTGACAATAAAGTTGCGAAAAAATACGTCCCGAACTCCGGGATCCAGCTGATAGACTCGCTCAATAAGCTGCCACCAGTTTCCCTTTTCCCGAATGGCATTGCGAATTGCTCCCCGCTGCCCTTCGTACCATCCGTCAGGGGAAAAGCGATCCACCAAATCCATTAATTTTGGAATGTTCTGTTCCGGGTCCCTTGACAGATAACTCAAAGCGGTATTGACGGCCGCAGCCATCGCTGCCCGTTTTGCCTTGTCCATAGCTCCCATGAAAATCAACTCCATTCTTTTTGCTTGCACATCGCTTTTGGCATTTTATGTAATTTATGCCATGTTGATAACCTTGCCACGCAATTATTATAACACAACTTTCAAGAAAATCAACACGTGTAGTTTAATTTCTTCGGTTTTTCTTGTCTTACATTGCCCAATCCTACAAACTGTGATACAATAGCCAAAAAACAGTTCGGCCTCCCCTGCCTGAGGCAGAAAGTACGGTGATCCTATTGATCAAAATTCAAAATCTTTCAGTTCCTCTGGATGGTACCGCAGAAGGGCTTCTCAAAAAGGCTGCAAGGGCACTTGGGGTCTCTCACGACGTTCTGGGTCCGATACGGATGCTCCGCCGCTCAGTAGATGCTAGAAAAAAAACGGATGTCCATTATATCTGCACCGTTGGGGTTGAGGTAGAAGACGAAAAACAACTCATCGCCAAAATTCACAACCCCAACGTGACTCTCTGGACCCCGGAGCAATATCAGTTTCCCACGGTTAACCGGGCTTTTCCCCTGCGGCCCGTAGTAGTAGGCATGGGTCCGGCAGGCCTGTTTGCCGCCCTCATGCTGGCTCGAAACGGCGTTCCCTCCATTATTCTGGAACGGGGGCGGTCGGTAGAAGAGCGGACGACCGACGTGGATCGCTTCTGGGAGGGCGGAACCCTGGATGAAAATTCCAATGTCCAGTTCGGAGAAGGGGGTGCCGGAACTTTCTCCGACGGAAAACTGAATACCGGCACCCACGACCCCCGAATTTCCGCTGTGCTGGAGGAATTTGTCCGCCACGGGGCACCGGAGGACATCCTTTGGCAGCAAAAGCCACATGTGGGCACCGATCTTCTTTGCCGAGTGGTCAAAAATATTCGGCAGGAGTTGCTGGAACTGGACTGTGACATTCGTTTCGGCCACCGCTTGGCGGGGCTAAATCCGAACCCAGGCGGACTGAAATCCGTCTGGGTAGAAGCCGGCGAAGAGCGCTATCACCTGGACTGCGATGCTCTGGTGCTGGCCCCCGGCCACTCCGCCCGGGATACCTTTCGGATGCTGCGGGATGCTGGCATTCCAATGGAATCCAAGCCGTTTGCCATCGGCTGCCGAATCGAGCACCGTCAAGCTGCCGTCTCCGAGGCCCAGTTTGGCCCCGCCTGGGAAAAACTGCCCCCCGCCGACTACAAACTTGCCTGCCATCTGCCCAATGGCCGCTCAGCCTTTACCTTTTGTGTCTGCCCCGGTGGGCAGGTGGTTGCCGCCGCTTCGGAATCGGAGGGCGTGGTTACAAACGGTATGAGTCTGCGCGCCCGGGATGGTATCAACATTAACGGAGGCTTTCTCGTCGGGGTCTCCACCACCGACTTCGGATCTGGTGTTCTGGACGGTGTGGCTTTCCAGGAACAGTGGGAACACGCTGCCTTTATGGCGGGAGGCGGCACTTTTCGGGCCCCCGCCCAGAGCGTGGGCGATTTCCTGTCCGGACAGCCTTCCTTGCGCTTGGCCGGCCTCCTCCCCACTTACCGCCCTGGGGTGACTTCCGGCAGCCTGGAGCTCTGCCTTCCTCCTGCCGTCACGGACACTCTTCGGGCAGCGCTCCCTGTTTTTGACCGGAAGCTCCGAGGATTTGCGGACGCAGACGCTATCCTAACAGGCGTTGAGACCCGTTCTTCCTCCCCTGTCCGCATCCTCCGGGACCTCACTTTCCAATCCTCCGTCCGGGGTATTTTCCCCTGCGGGGAGGGTGCCGGCTATGCCGGAGGCATTACCTCTGCCGCCGTGGACGGCATCCGGGTTGCGGAGGCTTTGGCTGCCGGACTCAAATAAGAAGGAAGCGCCCCGGCTGTCGGGGCGCTTCCTTCTTATCACATTATTGTCGAGAACGGTCCGCCAAGGGTTGATACTCCTGATGGCTGCCCACATACTGATAAGCCGGGCGGATAATCTTACTCATATTGATCAGCTCTTCTATCCGGTGAGCACTCCATCCGGCAATGCGGGCGATGGCAAAGATGGGGGTATACAGCTCCAGGGGCAGATCCAGCATATGGTAGACGAATCCCGAGTAGAAATCCACGTTGGCCGACACACCCTTATAGATCTTCCGCTCCCCCGAGATAACCTCCGGCCCCAGCCGCTCCACCAGGGAATAAAGACGGTACTCCTGCTCTTTTCCCTTCTCGGCGGAAAGCTTTTCTACAAAGGAGCGCAGCAAGTCGGCTCTGGGATCGGACAGTGAGTACACGGCGTGTCCCATACCATAAATAAGACCAGACTTGTCGAATGCCTTTTTATCCAGCAGAGCCTGAAGGTAGGCTCTCACCTCATCTTCATCCTCCCAATCCCTCACCTGACGCTTCAAATCCTCGAACATCCGCACCACCTTGATGTTGGCACCCCCGTGCCGGGGGCCCTTCAGAGAGGCCAGGGCGGCCGCCATGCAGGAGTAAGTATCCGTCCCGGAAGAGGTCACCACATGGGTGGTAAAAGTGGAGTTGTTTCCGCCGCCGTGCTCAGCGTGGAGAATGAGGCATATATCCAGCACATGGGCTTCCCAATAGCTGTACTTAGAATCCGGCCGGAGCAGGTGCAAAATATTCTCCGCCGTGGATAATTCCGGCTGGGGAGCGTGGATGTAGAGGCTATTGCCCTCTTTATAGTGATAGGCCTGATAACCATACACCGATAGCAGCGGAAATACCGCAATGAGCTGCAGGCACTGGCGCATCACGTTGGACAGACTAATGTCATCTGCCCGGCGATCGTAGGCGGCCAGGTTGAGTACGCTGCGGGCCAGGGAGTTCATAATATCGTGACTGGGGGCCTTCAGAACTACGTCCCGCACAAAATTGTTTGGAAGCGTACGGTAGTACCCCAGCAGCCGGCAAAACTCTTCCAGCTGCCTGCTGTCCGGCAGATGGCCCTGGAGCAGCAAATAAGCGCTCTCCTCAAAGCCAAACCGGCCCTCCGCCAGCGTACCCGCCACCAACTTCTCCACGTCAATGCCTCGGAAGTAGAGTTTCCCTTCACAGGGCACCTCGGTACCGTCAGAAAGCCTTTCCTTAGCGTGAATATCGGAAATCTCGGTCAGCCCGGCTAAAACGCCCTTGCCGTTGAGATCCCGCAACCCTCGCTTTACATCATATTTGGTGTAATCGCCGGCGTTAATGCGGCTGTTCCGTCTGGCTTCCGCCGCTATGGCCCGCACTTCGGGTGTCAAATCGCTGTAATTGGGGTTACTTGCCATATTTTCCTCCTTTTTTCGTTCTTTTTCTGATATGGACTATTTTAAAATATCATAAATTTATTTCTATTTTATGAATACGTCACTGTTATTTGGTTGTTTCGAACCGCGAAACGTATCAAAGTTCTATAAAGCTTCCCCTCTTTTTCTCTTCCTACACAAAAGGGCGTGCCATTCACAAGAAGCAAACAGCACGCCCTTTTTCTCAATTTTCAGCTTGACCGTGGCACAGTTACGACAGCAGCAGCTTATCATCGGCCTCATCCGAGCCGCTGGCCTTGCTGAACAGTTCCAGCAGGCTCTCTACGGTAAGTTTCTTCTTTTCCTCTCCAGAGACATCCACAGCGATACGGCCTTCAAACATCATAATGAGCCGGTTTCCGTGGGCAATAGCATCCCGCATGTTATGGGTAATCATCAGTGTGGTAAGCTTATCCCGTTGGACAATAGTCTCAGTGGTCTCCAGCACTTTGGAAGCCGTCTTGGGGTCCAGGGCGGCGGTGTGCTCGTCCAGCAGCAGGAGCTTTGGTTTTCGAAGGGTAGCCATCAGCAGGGTCAGGGCCTGCCGCTGGCCGCCGGAAAGCAACCCAACCTTGGAGGTCATCCGATCCTCCAACCCCAGACCCAGCGTACCCAACAGGGTATGGTATTCCTCCCGCTCAGCCTTGGTAATGCTCCAGCCCAGGCCCCGTTTCTGGCCACGGCGGGCGGCCAGAGCCAGATTCTCCTCGATCTGCATAGATGCAGCAGTGCCCATCATGGGATCCTGAAAGACCCGGCCGATATAGGGGGCCCTCTTGTGCTCAGGCAGCTTGGTAACATCAGCGTCCCCAATGGTAATGGTGCCCTGATCTACCGGGTAAACCCCAGCCACGGCGTTCATCAAGGTAGACTTGCCCGCTCCGTTTCCACCAATGACAGTGACAAAGTCTCCATCGGCCAGCGTAAGACTCACACCTTGCAGGGCTACCTTCTCATTAATAGTGCCCCCATTGAAGGTTTTCCAGATATTTTTGATCTCAAGCATGATCGGCCGCCTCCTTCCGCACGGGCTTTGAGAAGTACTTGCCCTTCCAGTATGGCACCGCTAGAAACACAGCCACCACCAAAGCAGTGAGCAGCTTCAGATCGTCGGTGTTCAGGCCTAGGCGCAATACCACTTGAATGACAATGTAGTAGATGATGGCACCTACAGACACTGCCAGCAGCTTCAGGCCGAAGTTGCGGAAGAACTTACCCAAGACCACCTCGCCAATAATAACGGCAGCCAGTCCGATGACAATGGCACCCCGGCCGCTGCTGACGTCTGCAGTACCATTATACTGGGCCAGCAGAGCGCCGGAAAGGGCAACGATGCCGTTAGAGAGCATAAGACCCAGCACCTTGCAGAAGTCCGTACTGATGCCCTGGGCCCTGGCCATGTCGGGGTTAGAGCCGGTGGCACGGAGTGCACAGCCGCGCTCCGTGCCGAAAAACCAGTAAAGAACTCCAATGACCGCGGCGGTAAACACCGCCAGCAGCACCAGCGGATTGTGCAGCCCAACTTCCCTCACATATCTGGAAGAGACCAGAATTTCGTAATTCTGTACGTTCAGCGCCTGATTGGCTTTGCCGCCCTCTGTCCCCCATCCCAGGATGCGCAAATTCACCGAGTAGAGGGCAAGCTGAGTCAGAATACCAGACAGGATAGCCGGAATCCCGCAGGCCGTGTGGAACAGTCCGGTGACGCAGCCTGCCGCCATACCCGCCAGAAACGCGCACAGCAGCGCCAGCCAGGGATTTACCCCCCCGCGGATGAGCATAACGCACACGGCGCCTCCTGTGGCCATGGAGCCATCCACCGTCAAATCGGCCACATCCAGAATGCGGTAGGTGATGTATACACCGATGGCCATCAAGCCCCAGATAAAGCCCTGGGCCGCGGCACCCGGCATAGATTTCAGCAGAGCGGACAGAAAGTCCATTTCCATTCCCCCAAAAATCGTTGGTGTTTAGTATAACACGAAAAGAGCGGAAAAGGAAAGCCCCCTTCCGCCCTTTTCAAATGCCTCCCGCCCCTTACTTTGCCTCGATGGCCTCATAATCGGCGGGGATGGTGATGTTCAACGCCTTCGCATTGGCTGCGTTATATTTCTTGGTGACGTTGGGTGCAAACTCCACGGGCATGGAAGACACGTCTGCCTCACCGGTGAGCACCTTAGCGGCCATCTCACCAGTGGTAACGCCCAGATCGTAGTAGCTGATGGACAGCGTAGCCACGCCGCAGCCGGTGCAGATCCCCTCTTCTCCGGCCACCACGGGCACCCCGGCGGGAATGACCACATTTGCAATGGCCTCTGTATTGGAGGCGGCGGTGTTGTCGGTGGGGATGTAGATGACATCGGAGCCGTCACAGGCACTCTGAGCCACGGAGGAGACGTCGTTGGAGTCGGTGAACGCATAGTTGGTGCAGGTATAGCCCATATCGGTAAGGTAGCCGGTGATGACCTCCACCTGATAGGCAGAGTTGGCCTCAGCAGAGCAGTAGAGCAGGCCCACATTCTTAGCGTCGGGGAAAAGTTCCTGAAGCATTGCGGCCTGCTGATCCAAAGGAGCCAGGTCGGAGGTACCGGAGACGTTGCCCCCCACCGTGCCGGTCCAATCCTTGATCTCCAGGGCAGTGGCGTAGTCGGTGACGGAGGTCCCCAGGATAGGAACTTCCGCAGTGGCGGCCGCAGCTACCTGGAGAGGCGCCGTGGCATTAGCCAGAATCAAATCCACCCCCTCAGAGAGGAATCCATCAATAATGGGGCCACAGTTGGCACTGTCACCGGAAGCGTTGCCCTCCAGAAACTTTACTTGTCCCGGCAGAGCTTTCTCCAAGGCATCCTTAAAACCCTGAGTAGCGGAGTCCAGAGCGGCGTGCTGCACCAGTTGGCAGATACCAACCGTGTATGTCTTATCAGCAGCAGTGGCAGTGGATTTAACAGGAGCAGCAGACTCGGCGGGTGCCTGCGACGTGGCAGCAGTTCCGCCTCCGCAGGCAGTCAGGGACAGGGCCAGAGCAGCGGTCAGCCCAAGCGCCAGAAACTTCTTCTTTTCCATTTCTCGTTCCTCCAATGCACTTTAGCACTTTGTGGCGCTAAATTATAGTGACATTATACTCACCTGCCTCCCACTTGTCAACCACCAAATGTTGAAGATCTCATTGACGCGCCCCATTCTTTGGGATTAAACTGGAAGAAATTGAGTGCAACAGGAGTGATCGTTATGAAAACCATCGGTCTGATCGGCGGGATGAGTTGGGAGAGTACTGTTACCTATTATCAAATTATCAACCGTGTGGTCCAACAGCGGCTGGGTGGACTCCACTCCGCCCAGGTGCTGTTGGACAGCGTTGACTTTGCGGAAATTGAGGCCTGTCAGTCCAACGGAGACTGGGATAAGAGCGCCCGGCTACTGGCCAATGCTGCCCTCCGGCTAGAGAGGGCCGGAGCCGACCTTGTCCTCATCTGCACCAACACTATGCATAAGGTGGCCCCTCAGGTCCAGGCTGCCCTCCACGTGCCTCTTCTCCACATTGCCGACGCCACTGCGGAGGCCCTTCGCTCCGCTGGAGTGGACACTGTGGCGCTGTTGGGGACCAAATACACTATGTGTCAGAATTTTTATAAAGAGAAGCTGATCTCCGCCGACATTCGAGTCCTCATTCCAGACGAACCCGACGTGGAACTGGTCAATCGGGTCATCTTTGACGAGCTTTGTCTGGGGGTTTTAAAGGAAAACTCCCGACAGGAGTTTCTCCGTATCATTGACACTTTGGCTCGAAAGGGCGCCCGAGGCGTCATCCTGGGCTGCACCGAAATTGGGCTTCTTATCTCCCAGTCGGACACCGCCCTCCCTGTCTTTGACACGACCCTTATTCATGCCACCCGAGCAGCGGAACTGGCTCTGGGGTGAAATGCGTTCCTGCCGTAGACTTTTTTCTCCAGATGTGGTAAACTGAAAGAATCATTTTGACCCTCGATCAGGAGGAGGCATTTTTTTGAAAACAGATATTTTAGGCGTCAATATTGACGACTTGACCCCAGAAGAGGCAGTGGCGGCCGGTTCTTCCCTGATAGAGAAAGAAGGGTTCCACTACGCAGTCACTCCCAATCCGGAGTTTATTTTGACTGCCAAACAGGACGAGCAGTTCCGTGCCGTCCTCAACAGTGCCGACCTGGCTTTGGCCGACGGCATCGGCGTGGTCTACGCCGCCAAAATTTTGGGCCGCCCACTGAAAGGGAAAGTCTCAGGCATCGATTTTGCGCAAGGGCTGCTCGCCAGCATGGCCCAAACAGGCCGTACTATTTTTCTCCTTGGAGCCAAGCCCGGCGTGGCTGATCGGGCGGCGGAGAATCTCCGCACCGCACACCCAGGTTTGATTATCTGCGGCACTCACGATGGCTACTTTCAGGATGACACTCCTGTCGTGGAGGAAATCCGCGCCACCAAAGCCGACGTGATCTTTGTCTGCCTGGGTGCGCCTAAGCAGGAGCTCTGGATGGTACAGCACGGCCCCGACACGGGAGCCCGGCTGGCAGTGGGACTGGGTGGCAGCTTGGACGTCTTTGCCGGTACGGTGGAGCGGGCCCCTGATGCCTGGCAGAAGGCGGGAATGGAATGGCTTTACCGACTCATCAAAGAACCCAACCGTTTTGGGCGGATGGCCCGACTCCCCCTCATCCTGGTGGACGCTTTGGCGACGCGTTTGGGACGGGAACAGGCATGAGTGGAAAACTGATTGTCTTTGAGGGCACCGACGGTTCGGGCAAATCTACCCAGTTCAAGCTTCTGTGTGATCGGCTCCAAGAGGCCGGAACTTCTTTCCATCGGCTGGTGTTCCCCCAATATCAGGAACCCTCTTCCGCCCTTTTAAAAATGTACCTGAATGGAGAATTCGGCTCCCATCCCTCCGACGTGAACCCCTACGCTGCCTCCAGCTTTTATGCCGTGGACCGGTACGCCTCCTGGAAAAAGGTCTGGCAGCCGATCTATGAGGCGGGGACTCTTATTCTCTCTGATCGGTACACCACCTCCAACGCCGTCCACCAGGGGGGCAAGCTCCCACCTGCAGACCAGCCGGCTTTTTTCGACTGGCTCTTTGACTTTGAATATCGAAAGCTGGGCCTGCCGGAGCCAAATTTAGTGGTCTATTTGGACATGCCCACCGGAGAGGCTACTCGTCTCCTCCGCGCTCGGGAGGCCGCCACCCACACCAAAGGTGATATTCACGAGGTCGATGGAGAGTATCTCTCCCTCTGTCGGCAGACCGCCCTTAAAGCCGCCAACCACTATGGTTGGCACAAAGTGTCCTGCATGGACTCCGCCGGAACTGTACGCAGCATTCAGGAGATTCACCGGGAAATTTGGGACACGGTCATGAGATGTGTCCCCCTCCCGGAGAAAACACGCTAAGGAGGATGCACACATGGTATGTATTTTATTGGCGGAAGGGTTTGAAGAGTCCGAAGCCATTGTCCCAGCGGATCTGCTCCGCCGGTCCGGAGTTGAAGTAGCGCTTACCAGCCTGACTGGTACTCAGGTCACCGGCTCTCATGGCATCACCGTCAGAGCTGACCGCACTCTGGCAGATATCCGCATCGAGGAACTGGATATGCTGGTCCTCCCCGGTGGTTTGGGCGGTGTGGACTCTATCCGCATGGATTTATTTGCCACCGCTTTGATCCAAAAAGTATACGACAAAAAAATTTATCTGGCCTCTATCTGCGCTGCTCCCACCATTCTGGGCAGTATGGGGCTGCTGGATGGACGGACGGCAGTGTGTTATCCCGGTATGGAAGACGAACTTGGCGCTGCTGTGGCCCAGGTTGGAACGCCCGTGGTGACCGACGGCTTCCTCATCACCGGGGAGGCCGCCGGATCTGCATTTGCCTTTGGGTTGAAGCTGGTGGAAATTCTAAAGGGTTCTGCCACGGCCGAACAGGTTCGTCATGCCGTTCACTACCACGGCTGAGCTCACCGCGGCAGAACCCCTGTCCCATTTTCCACTAGAAAGAAGCGGGGCCAGGCCCCGCCTCTTCATGTAGAGTTTTAGCAGCAGCCGTCGTTGCCGCCACAGCCGCAACCACCGCAGCCACCACCGCAGCCATTACCGCAGCCACCACCGCAGCCGCCCAAGATCCCGCCTCCGCAGCAGCAGCACAGCAGAATGATGATGAGGATGATCCAGCAGCAGCTGCTGCCGCCGCCACAACCGTTGTTACCACAGCACATAAAGATTTCACCTCGTTGTTTATTTGACGGTCGACGGGTTTTCCCCTCCGCCGCCATCCGCAATATACTATGCGTTCCCCTCTATTCTGGTTACGGGGGAGCCCCCAAATGTTAGGAGTTGACCTTATGTCTCAGGAATCCAAGCAGCCCAGATCACATTCAAGCCGCCTCGATACCGGAGAGTCCCACTCCCGGTCCGGTGGTCGTACCCGCCGCCGCAGAAAACGGATGAACCCCATTCTCTATGTCCTCCTTGTGGTGGCTTCCTCCGCCCTGTTGGCCGGCCTTGGCTGGATGTGGGCCGGCGACGTGCTGGCCCTGAACAAGGGCCCTGTCACTGCAGTCATCACCGTGGATAACGAGGACTCTCTGAATGACGTGGCCACCGCGCTGAAAAAAAACGGGCTCATTGAGTATAAGCCCTTGTTTAAGCTCTTCTGCGCCGTCACCGGGGTGGAAAAGAAACAAAAAATCACTGCAGGCACCTATGAGCTGAACACAGATATGGACTACAACGCCCTGGTCAATGCCATGAGTTCCCGCTCAGGAAGCCGTATGACTGTTTCGATCACTATTCCGGAAGGTTACACCTTGGATCAGATCTTCACTCTGCTGGACGACAAGGGGGTGGCTACGGTAGAGCAGCTTCAGAATGTGGCTGCTAATTACGATTTTAGCTATTCCTTCCTCAAGGGTGTTCTCTCTCTGGGAGACTACCATCGGCTGGAGGGCTACCTTTTCCCCGACACCTATGAGTTCTACATGGGCGGCGGCAATGACGCGGTGGTTCAAATTCTCAATAAAATGATCCTGCGCTTTGACCAGCAATTTACGGATAAGCTGCGCCAGAAGGCCACCGACATGGGTTACTCCGTCCATGACATCATCACAATCGCTTCTCTCATCGAGAAGGAGACTGATGGCACCGATCAGGCAAAAATCGCCTCTGTCATCTATAATCGCCTCAACAACCCCAGTTATGAAACGGTAGGCCTGCTGCAGATCGACGCCGCCATTGCCTACGTCACCGGACGAACCGTGACCCAATCTGATTACCAAAGCGTAGACAGCCCCTACAACACTTACCTCAACAAGGGGCTGCCTCCCGGGCCTATTGCCAGCCCAGGCATGACATCCATCAACGCAGCGCTCAACCCTGAGAGCACCCGGTACTATTACTATGTAGTGGGCAACGATCATCTCCATCACTTCTTCCGTACCAGTGGGGAATTTGAGACCTACAAGGCCACTCTTGGGAGCAGCAATGGATAAGAAACTGGAACTTCTCTCCCCCGCCGGGGATATGGAACGGTTGCAGATGTCGGTGGCTTATGGAGCCGACGCCGTCTATCTGGCTGGTCAGCAATACGGGATGCGCTCCTTTGCCGGAAATTTCTCCAGGGAGGATCTGCGGGAGGCGGTGGAACTTTGCCGTGCCCACGGCGTGGCTGTCCACGTCACCTGTAACACCATGCCCCGCAATGGGGAACTGGATGGACTGCCGGAGTATCTGGAATATCTTCAGGACATCGGCGTCACCGCCGCCATTATTGGGGACATCGGCGTGCTGGCTTTGGCCAGGCGCCACGCCCCGAGGCTTAAACTCCACATCAGCACGCAGGCCAGCGTCACCAACTATCAGGCGGCCCGGGCCTGGCACGACCTGGGAGCCAGCCGGGTTATCCTGGCTCGGGAACTCACCTTGGACGAGGTTGCCGAAATCCGGGCCAAAACACCTTCCGCCCTGGAGCTGGAGGCCTTTGTCCACGGATCCATGTGTGTCAGCTACTCCGGGCGGTGTGTCCTGTCCAACTACATGACAGGGCGTGACGCCAGCCGCGGTGCCTGCGCCCAGCCCTGCCGCTACAAATATGCCCTCATGGAGGAAAAGCGTCCTGGAGAGTTTTTCCCCGTAGAGGAGGATGACCGGGGCACCTATCTCTTCAACTCAAAGGACATGTGCATGATTGACCACGTCCCCGAGCTCCTCGCCGCCGGACTGGACAGCCTGAAGATCGAGGGCCGGGCCAAGAGCGCCTACTACGCCGCAGTGGTCACAGGGGCATACCGCCACGCGGTAGATGCCGCTCTGGCCGGGGTGCCGCTGGATCCCGCCTGGCGTGCCGAGCTGGACAAAGTAAGCCACCGGCCGTACTCCGAGGGCTTTTATTACAATCACCCAGAGCAGTACATTGGGGACTCACGGTACCTCCGGGACTGGCAGGTCAGTGCTATTGTTACCTCCTGCGCTTCTGACGGCCGGGCCCTTCTCTCCCTGCGCAACAAATTCCGCAGGGGTGAGACGCTGGAGCTGGTTGGCCCTGGTGTAAAGCCTATTTCTTTTTCAGCAGACGACCTATGTGATGCAAACGGCTCCCCGTTGGAGGAGGCACGCACGCCCCAGATGTCCCTGTGGCTCACTCTTCCCTGTAAAGTTCCTCCTTTTTCTATTCTTCGAAGGGAGGCCCGGCAATCTTGAAGCGCCGTTATGACTATGATGTACTCCGGGTTCTCTCTATGCTGGGTGTCATCTACCTGCATACGGTGGCTGGAGCCTTGCGGGAACTGGACAACACTGTCCTCTGGAACTTCTCCAACATGGTGGTGGCCTTTGCCACTCCGGCGGTCCCTCTCTTCTTCATGATGTCTGGGGCCCTGCTGCTGGAGGAGGACAAAACTTCCGACCTCACCGTTCTCTTTCGGCGCCGTCTTCCCAAGGTGCTGGTCCCCTTGGCCGTCTGGAGCGCTCTGGTGCTGCTGTACGCCGTGCTCAGAGGAGACACAGCCGGAGCTTTGGAAAGCGCCCTCCGCCTTCTGAACACACCGGTGGCCATTCCCTACTGGTTTCTCTACGCTCTTGTCCCCATGTATCTGATCTCCCCTCTGCTCAAACTGATGACCATCCACATGGCCCGGGCCCACTGGAACTACATGATGGGACTGTGGGTCTTTCTCACCTTGGGCCTCTATACGGTGCGCTCCTTCCTCCCGGATACCTGGGAGCTTACTTTTACCGAGCACTGGACGCTCAACGTAAACTTTGTGGGCGGCTATCTGGGTTACTTCCTGCTGGGGGCCTGGCTGGAACGGTGGGAGCATATCCCACCCCGGCGGGTTCTGGCGGGGGTCATTGGGGCCATGGCCGCCCTCAGCATCTTTGGTACACGCTGGGACACCTACGCCCACAATGCTTATTCGGACCGATTCACCAACTACCTGACCCTCTTCACCATGATCCTCTCCTCCGCCATTTTCCTCCTGGCTAAGTCCTGCCTGCGGGGCAAAGAGGAAAAAGGCCGGCTTCTTCCCCTGCTGGCAGGGGTTTCTTTCCCGGTCTACCTGCTCCACCCCCTGGCTCTGGGTCTGGGCGAACGCATCTGGGGGCGGATAACTGGAATTCCGGCCCCCGGCACCGTTCCTCAACTGGTTCTGTTCTATGTGCTGGTGGTACTCTTCTGCATCGCAGCGTCGGTGATTCTCTCCACTGTCCCGGGGGCGTGTTACGCCTTCACCGGCCAACACTATACCGTCGCCTGCAAAAGTTCTAACCTTTTCGCCCTGTTTGGTCGAAAAAACGGTTCCCACCCTTGACAGATTTGAAATTTGTGATAAAATTATGGTCGCAAAATCGCTGAGACGAAGCCCATGACAGGAGAAGCCCAGAGCGAGAGGGGGACGGTGCAAGCCCCTCGGCCCATCTGTCAGCGCCACTTCCGAGCGGCCCGGAAAACCGGGACGGTTCATCCCCGTTAGACGATGCCAATGAGATGCCCCTTCGCGGGGCAAATCAGGGTGGTACCGCGGAGTGATACGCTTCGCCCCTGAATTCCAACAGGGGCGAAGCGTTTTTAATTTGCTCACCCCAAAATCGAGGAGGTAATTCCCATGGCACCTAAAAAATTCGGCGTCAACGAACTGCGCGAGATGTTCCTTTCTTTCTTCGAGACCAAGGGCCATCTCCGCCTGCCCAGTTTCTCCTTAATTCCACAAAACGACGCGTCTCTGTTGCTGATCAACTCCGGTATGGCCCCCATGAAGCCTTTCTTCACCGGCGAGCAGGAGCCCCCCCGCCACCGGGTGTGCACCTGTCAGAAGTGCATCCGCACCGGCGATATTGAGAACATTGGCCACACCGCCCGCCACGGCACCTACTTCGAGATGCTGGGCAACTTCTCCTTCGGCGACTACTTCAAGCGGGAGGCCATCCACTGGTCCTGGGAATTCCTTACCTC
>JAYFPI010000015.1:0-46011 GCA_034927965.1 Pseudoflavonifractor sp. | reverse complement strand
TTTTTTCCCGGGTCCCGCCCCTGTTGATTGAAAGGTTCAGCGCTGATATTTGAGCAATTCCTGCTTAATGGTCCAGAGTTTCTGAGACAGATCCACATAGTAGTTGTGAGGATTCTCAAACCGCTTGACTTCATCCCATTGCAAGTCCACCTGTTGGGCACAGTAAACCCGTGCCTCCTGAATAGAGGGAACCTGGTAGACCAGCTTGCCGCCCTGAAAGATAGGCTGAAGAAGCTCCACGGCGGTATAGTTTGTAAAGGCCTTACGCTTCCAGGTGGCATCTGGGTCAAAGAGTTCCAGCGGTTTGGTGTCATCCACCATCTCGTCGTGAAGGGTCACAAGATCGGCAAAAGCCTTGCCGTCGGCCTTGTCAAAAAGGCGGTAGACCTTTTTGAAGTGGGGGGTGGTGATCTTGGAGGGGTTTTCGCTGATTTTGATCTTGGGGATGATGTTGCCTGCGGAGTCCTCCACTGCCGCCAGCTTATACACACCGCCAAAGACCGGTTCGCTGCGGGAGGTGATGAGCCGCTCGCCAACGCCGAAAGCGTCGATGGCGGCCCCCTGGAGCAGGAGGTCCCGAATGAGGTACTCGTCCAAGGCGTTGGAAGCAAAAATCTTGCAGTCGGTGAGTCCGGCGGCGTCCAGCAACTGCCGGGCCTTGCGGGAGAGATAGGTCAGATCCCCCGAGTCCAGCCGGATGCCGCAGGAGGTAATGCCCTGGGGTAAGAGAATTTCCTGAAAGGCCCTAATCGCGTTCGGAACGCCGGAGTTCAGCACGTTGTAAGTGTCCACCAGCAGGGTAGCATTGTGGGGATAGAGCTGGCAATAGGTTCGAAAGGCGGTGAGCTCATCGGGAAACATTTGGACCCAGGAGTGAGCCATAGTTCCGCCGGCGGGTGAGCCATAGAGCTCATCGGCCTGCGTGCAGGCGGTGCCGGAGCAGCCGGCAATATAGGAGGCCCGGGCACCTAGAATGGCGGCATCGGGGCCCTGAGCCCGGCGGGAACCAAACTCGCTCACCGGTCGACCCTGGGCAGATCGGACGATGCGGTTGGTTTTGGTGGCAATGAGAGACTGGTGGTTCAGGGTAAGAAGAATAAAAGTCTCCACAAATTGGGCCTGAATAGCAGGGGCCCGGACAGTGAGAATGGGTTCACCGGGGAAGATAGGCGTACCCTCGGGCACGGCCCAGATGTCACCGGTAAAGCGGAAATGTCTGAGGTAGGTTAAAAAGTCCTCGCTGAAACAGTTTTTTCCCCGGAGATAATTCAGATCCTCTTCGTCAAAGCTGAGATTTTCGATATAGTCAATGACCTGTTCCAGTCCGGCTGCAATTGCAAAGCCGCCCCCGTCTGGGACAGTGCGGAAGAACACATCGAAATAGCAGATCTGGTCGCTCAGACCGGTCTGAAAATAGCCGTTGCCCATGGTCAGCTCATAGAAATCGCAGAGCATGGTGTAGTTAAGATGCTGTTTCATGATAAAGACCTCTCTTTCAGCGGGCCGTTTTTCCACACCAACAGGGCGAAGAAATTTGCCTCACGGAAGCGATTTCTCTTATTATACCCCTCTCCACCCGGAAAAGGAAGCGGATTTTCCAAAAGATTGTGGGGAGAAAAGCTATTTGAGCAAGAAAAAGCCCGTTCCGGCGCAGAGGCCGGAACGGGCGGAGAGATCAAAGCCGGATCAGGCCATGGGGGTTGGGCCCATGGCGTCCCGCAACTCTTGGGTAATGGCGGAGTTAAACAGACGAACGGCGTAATTGTGGAGACCGTCCAAGTCAGTGGGGATGCGTTCGGCGGGAATCTCCTTGTCCAGCACGGAAAAATCGCTGTCCAAAATAAATTTCGGCTCTGTGTCCTGTTTACCGCCGTTGAGCAGACCGGGGCCCGCGTGGACTTTCATCCGGCGGTTTTCCCCCAAGCTCATTTCCACATCCAGGGCGCTCTTGCCCACCAGCTTCTCGTCCACATCCGGCTCGGACAGAACACCCACAAAGGGGGAGTTGATGAGGTCATCCCACAGCTCATCCTGCAGGCCAAGGGCCCGACGGGAGAATGCGTTGACGTACCGAAGACCGATGCGCTCAAAAAAGGCGGGCTGGTAGATTTGGATAAAGAGCGCCAGAACCTTGTCCAACTTTTGAGCAAAGTCCTCCCAGCGAGTGTAGCGCAGAGTGGACAGGGCGATAAAATCCTGAGTCAAGTTGAGCTTCCACAGCCCGTCAGTGGAGATAAAGTTGTAGTTGTTGACAGGGGACTGCTGTTCCAGTTTGGCTTGGGGGGTGCCGGCGTTGAGAACCTTAGGCGGCTGTGCCTCCTGGCGAACCACATAGCGGGGAAAGTCGGCGCGGACGACATCCTGGAACTGGGCGGGGTCGGTGCTGCCAATAGAGAGAATCGTGGGGAAGCGGAGCTGGCAGATAACCTCAATGAGTTGGGGGCGGGCGTATAAATAACGAGTGTTGTCGGAAAACAGCATGGCTGATTGGCTCCTTTCACAGGTGAATGCAAGGTTATTGTACCCGCTTTGGGACAGAATGTCAAAAAAAAGTATCTAATTCCATCAGTTCGCAGGCCGTTTTTTCACAACTAAAAATCCGCGTTGCCCACAGTGCGGGGGTGGGGGAGCACGTCGCGGATGTTGGAGATCCCGGTGAGGTACATCACCAGCCGCTCGAAGCCCAGACCAAAGCCTGCGTGCCGACAGGAGCCGTAGCGCCGCAGATCCAGATACCACCAGTAATCGGCGGGATCCATACCCAGCTCCCGGATGCGGGCTTCCAGCAGGTCCAGACGCTCCTCACGCTGACTGCCGCCAATGATCTCGCCAATGCCGGGCACCAGACAGTCGGCAGCCGCCACCGTCTTGCCGTCGTCGTTGGCCCGCATATAGAAGGCCTTGATCTCCTTGGGGTAGTCGGTGACAAAGATCGGCTTTTGGAAGTGCTGCTCGGTGAGAAACCGCTCGTGCTCCGTCTGCAGGTCGCAGCCCCAAGATACGGGGTACTCAAAGGCATGGCCAGACTGAAGCAAAATGTCGATAGCCTCGGTGTAAGTGACCCGGCCAAAGGCGCTGGAAGCCACGTGCTCCAGCCGTTCCTTAAGGCCCTTATCCACAAAGCAGTTAAAAAAGTCGATCTCGTCGGGGCACTTCTCCAGCACGTCCCGAATGACCGCCTTGATCATGGCCTCGGCTACGTCCATGTCACCGGCCAGGTCGCAAAAAGCCATCTCCGGCTCGATCATCCAGAACTCGGCGGCGTGACGCTGCGTATTGGACTTCTCGGCCCGGAAAGTGGGGCCGAAGGTATATACGTCCCCAAAGGCCATGGCAAAGTTCTCAGCGTTGAGCTGGCCGGAGACTGTCAGACTGGCAGCTTTGCCGAAGAAGTCCTGAGAACAGTCGATCCGGCCGTCCTCGGTACGGGGTGGATTCTCCGGATCGAGGGTGGTCACCCGGAACATCTCACCGGCTCCCTCGCAGTCGGAGCCGGTAATGATGGGGGTGTGGACGTACACAAAGCCCCGGCTCTGGAAAAAGCTGTGGATGGCATAGGCAGCAACAGAGCGCACCCGGAAAGCGGCGGAAAAGAGGTTGGTTCGGGGCCGCAGGTGCTGAATGGTGCGCAGAAATTCCACGGAGTGGCGCTTCTTCTGAAGCGGATAGTCGGGGGCAGAGGGACCCTCCACGTCGATGGCGTCTGCTTTGAGCTCAAGGGGCTGCTTGGCGTCGGGGGTGAGGACCACGGTGCCGGTGACTACCAGGGAGGCCCCCACGTTCTGCTTGGCGATCTCCTTGAAGTTGGCCAGGTGCTCGGCCTCCATCACCACCTGGAGGTTCTTAAAGCAGGAGCCGTCGTTAAGCTCGATAAAGCCGAAGGTCTTCATGTCACGGATAGTGCGGGCCCATCCGCAGACGGTGACTGTTTTCCCGCCAAATGCCTCCTGATCGGCATAGACGCGGGCGATCTGTGTGCGTTCCATTGGGTTCTTCCTCTCTACGTTGTTTGTTTCTCTTCCGCAAGATTCCAAAAAGATACCCATATTATAAGGACTTTCGGGAGAATTTACAAGGTGTTTGTGGGAAAGAGAACGGATCGCCCTAAATCCGGGGGCGAAAAAGTGCCGGCACCGGCAGTTAAAGGTTCACTCCACCCTGAATTTTTTTCTTGACAACGGCGAAGATCGGAATATACTAAGCTTATGTTTAACATATAAACTTTTATAAAGGAGGCGGAGATATGACCCAGCGGGAGCGGGAACTGCTCAACTGGATTGCCGAAAATCCCCTCATTTCTCAGCAAGAGCTGGCGGAGCGGGCGGGGATCGCCCGCTCGTCGGTGGCGGTCCACATCTCCAATCTGATGAAGAAGGGCTATATTGCGGGCAAGGGTTATGTTCTGCGTTCGCCCTCCTATGCCGCGGTGGTGGGGGGCGTAAACATGGACATCGGTGGGCGCGCTGCCGCACCGCTGGTAATGGCCGATTCAAATCCCGGGCAGGTGCGGATGAGTCTGGGGGGCGTGGGGCGGAATATTGCGCACAACCTGTCCCTGCTGGGCGCGGATGTGCGGATGCTCACCGCCTTTGGAGACGACCTTTACGCCCAGAAGATCGCCGCCTCCTGCGGGGAACTGGGGATCGACATCTCCCAGGCCCTCCAGGTCCCGGGGGCATCTACCTCTACCTATCTGTTCCTTGCGGGTCCGGACGGGGATATGGCGCTGGCCGTGAGCGACATGGATATCTACGACCACGTCACTCCGGCCTTCCTTCAGTCCCGCCGGGCTCTGCTGGACAAAGCCCAGCTCATGGTAATTGACACCAACCTTCCGGAGGAATCCATCAAGTGGCTGTGTGAAAACGAAAAGATCCCAATCTTTGCCGACCCGGTCTCAACCGCTAAGGCGGTGCGGCTCAAGCCAGTGCTGGGAAAGCTCCACACGCTCAAGCCCAACCGCATGGAGGCGGAACTTCTCTCCAGTGTGGCCATTATTGACGAGAAAAGTCTGGAAAAGGCTGCCCGGATTTTGCTGGATACAGGGCTTCGCCGGGTGTTTATCTCCCTGGGGAAGGAAGGGGTCTACGCTGCCGACCACAGTGAGGCCCTCCGGCTGCCCTGCTGTCCGGCCTGCGCGGTCAATGCCACCGGGGCGGGAGATGCCTTTATGGCGGCGCTGGCCTGGGCCTACCTGGAGGGCACCGACCTGGCCGAGACCGCCAGCCTGGCTCAGGCGGCGGCGGCCATCGCCCTCGAAGGGGCGGAGACCATCAACCCCGCACTCAGTGCCCAGGCTGTTCGGGCCAGAGCCGGACTGTAAAAGCAAGGCCCAATTTCACTCATTCACTTATTTTTAAACAGGAGGAAATCAGTATGAAACTCAACCAATATTTGGACATTGCGCCGGAGGTGGCTGAAGCGATTGCCCATAATAAGCCCGTAGTGGCCTTGGAGTCCACCATCATTTCCCACGGGATGCCTTATCCCCAGAATGTGGAGACCGCCCTCAAGGTGGAGGAGATCATTCGGGAAAACGGGGCCGTCCCGGCTACCATTGCCATTATTGGAGGGCGGCTGAAGGCGGGCTGTTCCCGGGCCGACATTGAACTGCTGGGGAAAAAGGGCCACGATGTGGCAAAGGCCAGCCGCCGGGATCTGGCGGTGCTGGTAGCCCGGGGCGAGGATGGGGCCACCACCGTCACCACCACCATGATTATTGCACATATGGCGGGCATCCGCATCTTTGCCACCGGCGGAATCGGCGGAGTCCACCGGGGGGCCGAGACAACTATGGACATCTCAGCCGATCTGGAGGAGCTGGCCCACACGCCTGTGATGGTGGTGTGCGCCGGGGCAAAGTCCATCCTGGATCTGGGGCTGACGCTGGAGTACCTGGAGACCCACGGCGTGCCCGTCATCGGCTATGGTACCAAAGAGCTGCCCGCCTTCTATACCCGGAAGAGCGGCTTTGCCGTAGATTATGAGATCGACACCCCCGCTGAGTTGGCCCGGGCCTTCCACGTTCAGCACGAACTGGGCCTTGGGAGTGGTATGCTGGTGACCAACCCCATCCCCGAAGAGTTTTCCATGGACCCAGCAGTCATCAACGCCGCCATTGACGAGGCCCTTGCTCAGGCGGCCGCCCAGGGTATCCACGGCAAGGAGACAACCCCCTTCCTCCTGGCTAAGGTCAAGGAATTGACCGGCGGGGATTCCCTGGATTCCAATATCCAACTGGTGTTCAACAATGCCCGTCTGGCCGCCCGCACCGCCGCAGAGCTGAGTGCACTGTAAGAACTGCTTCACAAAGAAAATGCCGCCTCTCATTCCGAGAGGCGGCATTTTTTATGGGGTTTGGAAATTCAGCGATGGGGCACATGCCAGATATTGTCGGCGTAGTCCCGAATGGAGCGGTCGGCGGCAAAAATACCCGAGCGGGCAATGTTGATGAGAGACATCCGATTCCACTTTTCGGAGTCGAGGTAGGTCCGGCCCGCCAGCTGCTGAGCGGAGCGGTAACTCTCAAAATCAGCCAGCAGGAAATATTCGTCAGGGGGACAGCCGTTTCCAAAGAGAAGGCGTTTGGCCAAGTCGGCGTAGCTGATATGGTCGTCAAAGCCTACGGTGAGCTGATCTACCACTGCCTTGAGGGTGGGGTTTTGCATATAGTACTCATAAGACTGGTAGCCCCGGCGGCGCATCTCCGAAACCTCTTCAGCCCGCAGACCAAAGAGGAAGATGTTTTCGTCTCCCACCTGCTGGTGCATTTCCACATTGGCCCCGTCCAGCGTGCCGATGGTGAGGGCGCCGTTCATCATGAATTTCATATTACTGGTGCCGCTGGCCTCTTTGCCCGCTGTGGAGATCTGCTCGGACAGCTCGCTGGCGGGAATCAGCGCCTCAGCCATCGATACCCGGTAGTTCTCCAAGAAAACCAATTGAAGCTTATCCTTGCACACAGGGTCTCGATTGACGGTGTTGGCAAGGGAGTTGATGAGGTGGATGATCTCCTTGGCCACGGTATAGCCGGGAGCCGCTTTGGCCCCAAAGAGGTAGACCCGGGGGGTCAGCTCAAAATGGGGGTTGGCGTGAAGCTGCTGCCACAGGTAAATAATGTGCATGGCGTTCAGGAGCTGACGCTTGTACTCGTGAAGGCGCTTGACCTGCACGTCAAACATGGCGTCCGTGTTGAGTTTTACCCCGCTCTCCCGCTGGACCCAGGAGGCAAAGCAAAGCTTGTTCTCCCGTTTGATCGCCCCCAGACGCTCCAGCACCGCCTTATCCTCGGAAAATTTCTCCAAGCCGGTGAGCGCGTTGGGATGGAGGAGATAGTCATCCCCGCCGCAGCAGTCCCGGATGAGAGCGTCCAGGCTGGGATTGATTTCGGAGAGCCAGCGGCGGTGATCCACACCGTTGGTGACGTTCTGGAATTTCTCCGGCTGACGCTGGTAGGCGTCCTTGAACACGTCGGCCTTTAAAATGCCAGTATGGAGGGCGGAAACACCGTTGACCGCGGAGCAGGCGCAGACACAGAGGTTGGCCATGCGGACCTCGTGGCCCCAGATAATGGACATCCGCTCCAGCTTGGACTGGTCGCCGTGGAAATACTGGGTGAGCTCAGCCTGATAGCGGTTGGAAATTTCCACGATGATCTGCCAGATCCGGGGCAGCAGTTCCTGCAGCAGATCCTGGGGCCAGCGCTCCAGAGCCTCGGACAAAACGGTGTGATTGGTGTAGCACACACTGCGGCTGACAATGAACCAGGCGTCCTCCCAGGTGTACCCCTCCTGATCCAGCAGGATGCGCATCAACTCCGGGATGACCAGGGTGGGGTGCGTGTCGTTGATCTGAAGGACATGCTTCTCATGGAAGCTGCGCAGGGTGCCATATTCTGCCTTGTGCTTACGGCAGATGGACTGCACCGTGGCTGAGACAAAGAAATACTGCTGTCTGAGCCGCAGGGACTTGCCTTCTCGATGGTTATCCTCCGGATAGAGGACCTTGGAGATGACCTCTGCGTTGGCCTGCTGCTCTACCGCCTTTAGATATTGGCCATTGGAGTAAAGAGACATATCCACGGGGGTGGGGCTCTTGGCGTCCCAAAGGCGCAGTACGTTCCCGTTGTCGGTGCGGTAGCCGGCAATCTGCATATCCCGGGGCACGGCCAGCACGGTGGTGTAGCCAGACTGTTCCACACCGTGGGTGCCGTCGGGGTACCATACGTCTTTTACTGTGCCGCCGAAGCGGACTTCTTCCGTTTCATCCATCTTGGTGATGAGCCAGGCGCCGCCCTTGTCCAGCCAGTTGTCGGGCAGCTCAATCTGCTGACCGTCTACGATCTTCTGCTTGAAGATCCCAAGCTCATAGCAGATGGTGTAGCCAGTAATGGGGATATTCAGGGTAGTGGCCGCATCCAGATAACAGGCGGCCAGGCGGCCCAACCCTCCATTACCCAGACCGGCGTCCGGCTCCTCCTCAAAGAGGTCGGCGGGAGAGAAGCCTAGCGCCTCAATGGCCTGGGTTAGCGCTTCAGTCACACCCAGATTGTAGGCATTTTTTCGCAGAGATCGGCCCATGAGGAACTCCATGGACAGATAGTGGACCTGCCGTTCGTGTCCGCTGCGGACCTGATCGGCAGTCTCAAGCTGGCGTTCGGAAATGATGTCCCGGATCACCAGAGCGCAGGCCTGGAACATCTGCTGAGAGGTGGCCTCATCCACATCCCGGCCAAAGTTGCGGCGAAGCTTGCCGATGATGAGTTCCATCAGTTGCTTTTTCGTATATTTTTCCATGGGGTTCACTCCATTCTGCGGGCGTTCATTTACTGGAAACGTTTCCATCTTCTGTAACGGCGTGACTATATCATATTGTGTGAGGGTTGTCAATCGTGTATGTGTAGAGAAACAGAGCAGAGGAGACGGGGCGGTGAGGCGCCGTCTCCCCTGGATGGGGCTCTTTTCGGCCAGTTATTTTCCGGTAATCCAGCCGTAAATTTCCCGGTAGTCCCCGGCGGAACGGTCCCAGGAGAAATCGGTGGTCATGGCGTTTTTCTGAAGAGTTTGCCAAGCCTTAGGATCGTCATGATAGAGGGTGACGGCCTGGCGGAGTACACACAGAAGGTCGATTTTGTCGATGTTGGCGAAGGTGAAGCCGGTGCCTTCCTCTGTCTCACTGTTCCAGGGGGTAACGGAGTCCTTCAGCCCGCCGGTTTCCCGCACCACAGGCAGCGTACCATAGCGCATGGCAATCATCTGGGATAGCCCGCAGGGCTCAGCTACCGAGGGCATAAGAAAGAGATCGGCTCCGCCGTAGATGGCGGTGGAGAAGGCGTCGGAGTACATGATCTGGGCGGAAAACCGGCCCGGATACTGGCCCTGCGCCTGACGAAAGGCCTCTTCGTAATTCCAGCTTCCCGTGCCCAGCACGATCATCTGCACATCCATATCCATGATACTGTGGAGGGCGTCCACCACCAGATCAAAACCCTTGTGCTGCACCAGCCGGGACACGCAGGCCACCACGGGCACATGGGGGGCCTCCCGCAGACCGGCCATCTTCTGGAGCGCGGCCTTGCAGGCCCTCTTTCCCTGAAGCTGTTTATCGTTGTAAAGCTTGGTCAGGCCCTTGTCGTGCCAAGGGTCGTAGCGGACGGTGTCGAGGCCGTTGAGGATGCCCCGCAGCTTGTGGGCGTTGTCGGCAATGACCCCTTCCAGGCCGTGGGCATAGAAGGAGTAACGCAGCTCCCGGGCGTAGGTGGGGGAGACGGTGGTGACGTAATCGGCGGCGTAGATGGCCCCCTTCATGAGGTTTACATCCCCGAAGTAGGAGAGCATGTGCTCATGGAAGTAGCCGTCGGCCAGTCCGAATAGATCGGTGAGCAGTTCCCGCCCGTAACGCCCCTGATATTCAATATTGTGGATGGTAAACACGCTCTTGGTCCCAGCCAGCTCGGGCACGTTCCCGCGCTCCTCCAGCAGATAGATGGGGACCAGCGCAGTCTGCCAGTCGTTGCAGTGAATGACGTCGGGGCAAAAGCCCAGGTGGCCCGGGGACTCAATGACGGCCCGGCAGAAAAAAGCGAAACGCTCGGCATCGTCGTAGTGGCCGTAGATATCCCGGCGCTTGAAGTAATATTCGTTATCTACAAAGTAATAGGTGACCCCGTCCTTTTTCAGCTCAAACAGGCCGCAGTAAGGGGTGCGCCAGGCCAGGTGGATGTGAAAACACTGGAGGTAGGTCATCTGGCTGCGCCAGTGCTCCCCAATCCCATCATAAAGGGGAAGGATGACCCGCACGTCGTGGCCCTGCCGGGCCAGGGCCTGCGGAAGGGAACCGGCTACATCGGCCAGCCCGCCGGTCTTGATAAAGGGGGCGACCTCGGAAGCGGCAAAGAGAATATTCATAGAGCAACTCCTTTCTTGAGTGGGGGAGGGGCTTCCTTGCCCGTCCGAGCGGGTGCGGATCATACGATTTCGTTTTTGGCAATGACCAAGGGGTAGGTTCCGTGCCCCATGAGCATCCGGCCCGGGTATACCCGCACATTTTTATCGGTGATGGCGTAGCGGAGCACGGCATCGGACTGGATGGAGGTGCGCTGCATGAGAATACAGTTTTCTACCTGGGCGCCCTTCTCGATCCGGACGCCTCTGGAAAGAATGGAGTTGACCACGGTGCCTTCGATAATGCAGCCGTCGGAGATGAGAGAATTGAGGGAGCAGGCATGGGGACCGTAATAGGTGGAAGGGTTGGACTGATCCTTGGTCTTGATGGGCCGATCCGGGCGGAAGAGAGAGGTGCGGACCTGGGAATCCAGCAGCTCCATGCTCCGCTGGAAGTAGTCTGCTACCGATTGGATGCGGGCGGCGTAGCCGTCAAAGCGGAAACCCTGGAGTTTCAGATGGCCCCGGACGGCCAGGAGAACCCCCTGGCTGAAGGAAGGAATGTCATGGGCGGCACACCGATCCACCAGATTGAGCAGGAGAGCCTTGGAGAGGATGTAAGTCTCCAAGGAGGCGTCCCCCTTGGGGGCAGGGGGGTTGACGACAATGTCGGTGACCGCTCCGCTGTTATCCAAGGTGAAGTAGTTGGTCATCCGTGGATCAGACTGACTCATTGGGGTGCAGAGGGCGGTGATGTCCGCCTCGTTTCGGAGATGCTGGGCAAAGGCCTCCGCGATGGGCAGGTTGGCGGCCAAATCTCCGCTGGTGAGGACCACATAGTCCTGCCGAATATTCTGGAGATAGGAATACACTCCGGCCAGGGCGTCCATTCGGCCCCGGTAGTGGCCGCTCTGGTGCTTGCCGGAGAAACCGAAGGGGGGCAGGATGCGCAGGCCGCCATGCTTGCGGGAGAGATCCCAGTCTTTGCCCGAGCCTACATGGTCCAGCAGAGACTGGTAGGAGGTATGTACGATGAGCCCTACGTCGCTGACCCCGGCGTTTACCAGGTTTGACAGGGCAAAATCCACCAGGCGGTAGCGGCCGCCGTAAGGGATGGAACAGGTGTTGCGCCGCTGGGCCAACTCCCGGAGATCGGGACTCTGACGGTAGGCGAAAATAATGCCGTGAAGGTCGTTCATAGCTTCACCCCCTTGACGTTCCGGGTGACCATAGCCTTAGCGGGAACAGAGGCCCCGTCGCCCACCCGGATATCCTGTGCCACTACGGTAATGCCCCAGTCCTCATCCCCAGTAGGGGCAGAGCCCACATGGGCTCCAGCGCCAATGGAGCCGCGCTCGGCCACGATGGTGTATTCCACCACCGCTCCTTCTTTGACCACGGTGCCCGGCATGAGGATGGAGTAGCGGACTTGTGCCCCCTCCTCCACTGTTACCGAATGAAACAAAACGGAATTTTCCACCTTGCCGTAAATCTCGCAGCCGCTGGTGACGATGGAGTGCGCGATCTGGGCGTTGGCCCCGGTGAATTGGGGCGGCTGGGCGGCGGCCCGGGCATAGATGGGCCAGTCTGGGTCATAGAGGTTGAAGCCCCCGTCGGCCGAGAGCATATCCATGTTGGCATCCCAGAGGGAGTCAATGGTACCCACGTCCTTCCAATAGCCGGAAAAGCGGTAGGCACTCATCATTTCCCCGGCATCCAGCATGGCGGGAATAATGTTCTTGCCAAAGTCGTTGACGCTCTTTTCGTCGGCTTCGTCGGCAATGAGATATTGCCGGAGCTTGGACCAGGTGAAGATGTAGATGCCCATGGAAGCCAGATTGCTCTTGGGTTTTTTCGGCTTTTCCTCAAACTCGTAAATGCGGTCGTTCTCGTCCACATTCATGATGCCAAAGCGGGAGGCATCAGCCATGGAGACCTCCATCACCGAAATGGTGCAGGCGGCCTTGACTTGTTTGTGGTGGAGGAGCAGTTCGGAGTAGTCCATTTTATAGATGTGGTCTCCTGAGAGAATGAGCACATACTCCGGATCGAATTGCTCGAGAAAGCTGAGATTTTGGTAGATGGCGTTGGCAGTACCCTTATACCAGGTGCCCTTGTCCCCCTCCTGGACGTAGGGGGGCAGGATGTGAACCCCTCCGTCGGAGCGGTCCAGATCCCAGGGCTGGCCGTTGCCGATATAAGTGTTCAGCTCCAGCGGCTGGTACTGAGTGAGGACACCCACCGTGTCGATGCCGGAGTTGACACAGTTGGACAGGGGGAAGTCGATAATGCGGTACTTTCCCCCAAAGGGGACGGCCGGCTTGGCAACCTTTCGGGTCAGTGCCATCAGTCGGCTGCCCTGGCCGCCCGCCAGGAGCATGGCTACACATTCCTTTTTCATCATATCACCTCATTGTTGATGGAGCAATGGAATCAGACCTGTTTCTGCTTGACTGTCTTGGATTTCCGGAGGGGGGTTTTCCGGGCGCAGCGGTAGATCACCGCGCTCATGGCGGGCAGATCCACCGTGATGGACTGCTCCTGCCCGTGGCAAGGGATCTTCTCAGTGGAAATAAACCCTTTATCTCCGCCGCCCCCGCCGCCGAAAGTGAGGTCGTCAGAGTTGAGAACCACGGCGTATTTTCCGGCCACAGGTACGCCCAGCCGGTAGCCGGGGCGGGACACGGGGGAGAAGTTGCACAGTACGGCCAGAAAGTCTCCCTTTTTGTCCCGGCGGAGGAAGCCCACGGTGTTGCCGTCTGCGTCGTCGGCACACAGCCACTGAAAGCCTCTCCAGTCAAAGTCCTCCTCCCAGAGCTGAGGAGAACGAAGGTAGAGGGCGTTGGCGGCCTGGAAAAAGGCTTTAAGCTGACGGTGGCGCTCTCCGTCGGCATCCTGCTGTTCCAGCAGGTGCCAGTCCAGAGACTGCTCGTAGTGCCACTCGTTCCACTGTCCAAACTCACTGCCCATCATCAGAAGTTTTTTGCCCGGGTGGGCGAGCATATAGGTGTAGAAACTCCGAACACCGGCAAATTTCATCTCGTCCTCGCCGGGCATCTTGTTCAGCAGAGAGCCCTTCATGTGAACCACCTCATCATGGGACAGGGGGAGGACAAAGTTCTCTGAGAAAGCGTACATGAAGGAGAATGTGATATCCTTGTGATTGTACTGCCGGAAGTAGGGGTCGAGCTTCATATAGTGCTGAATGTCGTTCATCCAGCCCATGTTCCACTTGAGGTTGAAGCCCAGCCCTCCGTCGGAGACCGGGGCGGTGACCAGAGGCCAGGCGGTGGATTCCTCGGCGATCATCAAGATGTCGGGACAGGCGGAAAAGATCGCCGTGTTGATCCACTGAAGGAGGCTCACCGCTTCCAAATTTTCGTGGCCGCCGTGGATGTTGGGAACCCACTGTCCGTCCTTGCGGTTGTAGTTTAAGTACAGCATGGAGGCCACCGCGTCCACCCGCAGACCGTCGGCGTGGTACTGCTCCAGCCAGAAGAGGGCGGAGGAGGTGAGGAAGGAGCGCACCTCGTTTTTCCCGTAGTCAAACACCATGGTGCCCCACTCGGCGTGCTCTCCCTTCCTGGGATCGGCGTACTCGTAGCAGGGCTGGCCGTCGAACTGGTAAAGGCCAAAACCGTCCCGGGGGAAGTGAGCGGGCACCCAGTCCAGAATAACCCCGATCCCTGCCTGGTGGAGCTGGTCAATGAGGTACATGAGGTCGTGGGGGGTGCCGAAGCGGCTGGTGGCGGCGAAGTAGCCGGTGCACTGATAACCCCAGGAGGCGTCCAGCGGGTGCTCCATCACCGGAAGAAACTCCACATGGGGGTAGCCCATCTCCTTTCAGTAAGGTACTAGGTACTGGGCGGTATCCCGGTAGCTGAGAAATTGTCCCTCCCCCGTGCGCCGCCAGGAGCCCAAATGGAGTTCGTAGATGTTCATGGGGGAGGCATAGACAGGATGCTGTTCGCGCCACTCCAGCCATTTTTGGTCGCCCCAGTCATAGCCCGCCGGGTCATAGACCTTGGAGGCGTTGCCTGGCCGGGTCTCGGCATGGAAGGCAAAAGGGTCGGATTTGGCCAGAATGCGGCCGTTGGAGGTATGGATGGCGTATTTATAAGTAGCATAGCGTTCCAGGCCGGGTAAAAAACCCTCCCACACCCCGCCGCCGATGGGGGCGAGGGGCAGGTCGCTTTCCTCCCAGTCATTGAAGTCGCCCATTAGGAAGACGGCTTCGGCGTGTGGGGCCCAAACCCGAAAGACATAGCCTGCCTTGCCTCCTTGAGTCACCGGATGATTGCCCAAAAAGTCCTGGAGATGGGTCTCTTTTCCCTGTAAAAAGCGTTCCAGGGGCTCCAAAAGGCGAGCCTGGTATTTTTCCTTCATTTGTAAAACCCCCAAAGGATTGGTAATAATTTACAAAATATAATTTTTCATGGCCGAAAAATTATAAAATGTACACAAAACAGAAAAATAGATGGGATTAATTTGTATAAATTATACAACTTTTTGGAAAAAAGGTCAAGGGAAGAATCCTGCAAAATGAGGAAGAAGGACAAAAAAACGGACCGACAACGCCTCCGCAGGGCGGAAGTGCCTCAGTCCAAAAAAGGAAATAAAATTGGCGCTAGGGGAGATCATGCGTCTCCCCCAGCGGTGCGGGCGGCCAGGACGGCATCCCGCCGTGCAATATCCTCCGAAAGCGTGCGGCAGGGGCGTGACTCAACGTTCAGACGCCACTGCTCCAGCCAACTGGGAAGCAGGGTCAACCCCTCCTGAGAGAGCGGAAAAGACCGTGTCTCCTCCACTTGGGCAAACTCGTAGGCCCAAGGCCCCTCCCAGACCTCCGCGGTGAGGATGCTCTCTTCCAATTCCGCGGCCAAGGTGGGAACAATGCGGTATCTGAGGCGTCCGGCGCTGGCCGACCAGGAGTTCTGATTCTCAAAATGGGAAAGGACGGGCAGGAAAAGCTCGGCCATCATAGACGCCTCCTTTCGTAAAAAATCCTGTGCTTAGTATAGCATGGAAACCGACCAGAAAAAAGAGAAAAATCAAAACTTGTTGAGAGGAATGGCGCTGTCATCCTGTCCCTTCTCAATCCTTTGAATGACCATGTCATATCCAAAGCGTTCATCTACCTGGATGTGGACGCGCTCGCCCTCCCGTCTGCCCAAAAGGGCCTTCCCCACGGGGGACTCCCGGCTAATAAGGCCATGGAGGACGTCCTGGCGCATAGTGGTGACAATTTGGTAAGTCTCGATCTCGTCCTCCTCGGGGAGAAGCACGGTAACCTTGTCGTAGAGGGACACGCCGTCCCCGCTTCCCTCCCGTACCACCACGGCGGTGCGGATCATATTTTCCAGGTAGCGGATACGGCCTTCATTGCGGTTCTTTTCCTGTTTGGCGGCCTTGTACTCGAAGTTTTCACTGAGGTCGCCAAATCCACGGGCCTCCTTCACGGCCTCCAACAGCTTGGGCCGCATACGAATACGCCGTTCATCCAGTTCCTGCTTCATCAGTTCGATGTCCTTTTGGGTCAATTCGTTGTGCATGATTGCCGCCGTCCTTTCTCAAAGTGCGGAATAAAAAAGGAAGACACGCCAAAGCGTGTCTTCCTGCTTGGTGCACGAGGTGGGACTCGAACCCACACGTCCTTGCGAACACTGGCACCTGAAGCCAGCGAGTCTACCAATTCCACCACTCGTGCGTCGTGGCCGCGCTGTTCAGCGCAAGGAACATGTTATCATACAGACCTTGGTTTGTCAACCAGTTTCCCCTGATTTTTTATTTTTTTTCAAGGGGGCCAATCTGTTGATCTACCTAATTTTTATTGCACAGATGCTTCCGAGCTTGCATTTTCAGATGAACGGGGAAAAGTGATTGTTGTGGAAGCCACAAAAACATCTTATACAATCCTCGCCCGCTGTATCAAAAAAGCTTTTACTTTTCAAACTTTGATTTTGAACTATCATCACTAGAAAGTTGATAGGGGTATATAAATTTTGGAAAATTGCAAAAAATAGGAATAAACTTACAATCACAAGAAAACAAAAAAGTCATGTGTGAGTCTTAGATGCAACGATGAAGTAGATAGCTCTGCAATAGCTATTCACAAGATTGAATCTTGATTTCCAGTTAAAATACGTCTGACCATTTGATTATCCCGCAGCCCATATCTCTATTTCTATTTTTATTGCTTCCAAACCCAAAGCACTTACATAGGCAATTGTCATAGAAGGAGGGATTTCCCCAAAAAAATCACCATATATCTCATCAAAATAATCCCAATCAATTTCTTCTTTTGACCATATATTTACTTTAATAACATTATCCGGCTCCAAATCTTCACTCTTAAGTAAATTTGATATATTTATAAATGTATTCTTTACTTGTTGGCTAAGCGCATCAGGAATGTTTCCATCTAAATCTGCTCCAATTTGTCCTGAAAACGTATAAAACGTTGAATTGGGCTTTATTTTTGTTATATGGGTATAATTCCCCACTGCTTTGCTTATTCCCCCTGATGAGGATAATCTCGTAACTACATTGTTATTCATTTTATAATGTCCCTTCTCTATTTAATACCGCAAATACATGCTCTACCTTCGCTCATACAGATGATTTACTCTATTTTACTACATCAAGCCGTTTACTGCACTTGTTTTTCTATGCGGCGTTGCCTTAGTAACAATTGTTCCATTTCATTTATGTAGAACTGTAAGTATAATAAATAAACTTCAAAAAGCATTTTCTTAAAAAATTCGAATCAGGTTGGACAAATATAGTTGCAAACAATGCCTGTGTTTCTTCCTGACTATACCGGGAGATCTCTAACTGATATTATCTGCAATTTCGTAATCTCGATCGCAATACCACAGATGGTCCCTTTGTTAATGCTCTTCCCAATTGATATTGATAAGCACTCCAGTCTCTTTTTTCAAAAAAGACTTTTATATTTTTAGAGGATAGTGAACTAATTGAAGCGAACACGAAACCTTTCAGCGAATGCATCTATGTTTAAACTGATTTTATATCCCACGGAAAATGAATATTGTGGAAGGCTGTACAACATTTATCAAAAAGATTCCATCAAATGCGCAGATTTAGGCGATGTCCTAATCAAGCTGAATCAGCTTTGCGATGAGTATAATTTCCCCATGTGTAACTTACGCATTCGAACATTTGAACGAAACGATAACCCACTTTCACCCAGCAAATCAGAGACATTGGGGAAAGAGAAAAAAATGTTTTATGATGCAGATGCTTTTAATCCTTATAAGGCGTTCACCGAATACACACAAGCGTGCTCAGCTTCCAAGGAAGGATTACGTCCTGTGGCATCATTTTACATCCACGTTATGTACCGGCAGAATGCCAGCATGCAGGGTTGCATCGTATGGATAGATACTAAAAATGAAGCGAATTTTCGGAGCGCTATGGAATTGCTATACTTACTTCAAAGTGCCATAAAGTTGGCGGGAAGCGCCAACCTAATGACTGTCGGAATAAGAACGTGAATGCTTCCGTTTTTAACGTTGTTTCATAATGAATGTGTTAAATGGCTAAAGGTGCAGTCGGCAAAGGAGCGATGTCAGATGACAGATAAAGAGATACGGCATCTTGGAAAGACGGAACTGCTGCATATCCTGCGGGATCAGGCAGACGAACTGGAACAGTTGCGGACACAGATTGCAGAGCTGCAATCCAAACAGAAAGCTCGGGCCATTCAGATAAAAGAATGCGGATCCATTGCAGAAGCTTCCTTGCAAATCAATCAGATTTTCCAGGCGGCGCAGGCGGCTGCGGACCAATATCTTATCAGCATACGTGAAAAAGAAGCCAGTGCGGAAGAGTCAGCACGCCAAGCGGAGACAGCGGCAAAGGAGCGGGAGGAAGCGCAGATCCGAGCTGCCGAGATAAAGTGCCTACAGATGGAAGCAGAGAGCCGAAAGAAGTCTGTGGCTTACTGGGACGCCCTGCAGCTGCAACTGGAGCAGTTTTATAAAAGCCATGAGGGATTAAAGGATATGCTGACAGCCTCCGGATTGGATATACAGATTCCAAACCGGGGCAATTCTTAAGTATGAGTAAATAAAAGATGGATACGCAGGAAAAAACACGTCCAACGCTGGAACAATTAAACCGGGAACTGGATCGTCGGCTCCAGAAAAAAGCGTACAACCGGGCACTGCAAGGCACGGTCTGGACTTTGGTGGTTGTAGCAGCTGTAGCTGTTATCTGCTCCACGTTCTTTCTTTCCGTCCTTCAGATCGAGGGCAGCAGCATGGAGCCCACGCTGAACGAGGGGGAGCTGGTGGTCGCTTCCAGATCAAAGCATTTTCAGCACGGCGACATTATCGCGTTCTATTACAATAATAAGGTTCTGCTGAAGAGAGTGATCGGTTTCCCCAGCGAATGGATTGATATTGACGAAAACGGAAACGTTTCTATAGACGGCCATGATCTGGAGGAGCCTTATGTCCAGGAGAAAGCGCTTGGGGAGTGTGACATTACACTCCCATGTCAAATCCCGGATGAGCGCTGGTTCGTACTTGGCGACCGTCGGTCGACGTCAATAGACAGCCGCTCCAAGGTGATCGGAGACGTTGCAGAGGAGCAGCTGGTGGGTAAAGTAGTCTTTCGGATCTGGCCGTTTTCAGAATTTGGACCGATCGAGTGAGATCTTAACGTCTCCCGGGAGGAGGTAAATTGTTTGTCACAAAAATTGAATATGGAGAGTCAGCTCACAGCTTACATACAGAAACGTAAAAGACAGAAAAAAATGTTCCTTACTCTGTCCGTTTTATCGTTATTAGTGGCTGTGAGTACCTTTCGTCTGCTGACGCTTCCGGCTGTGACTCTGACCGAAAATCCAAATACTATGGAGATCTGCGCGGATCCCGCTTCCGTTGAGACGATTCCGCCCGGCGGGGATGCGGAAAGTTTGGATAATATGGATACCATCTCCGGTACGGAGACGGGCTTGGATGTGGAGATCGTTTCCGATACCGCTTCCGGCACAGAGACGGGTTCCAGTACGGAGAGCACATCCGATCCGGCCGCCGGCGCCGACGCGGCTGCTGTTTCCGGCGGCGAGACGGGACCCGGTACGGAGAGTATTTCCGATATAGCTGCCAGTGCAACCACTGAGACCAATATCGAGATTACGATCAACGACATGGCCCCGGCCTTAGCGGCACAACCAGCCGAATACATCTGTGACGACGGTAACGGTCTGACGGTCACGGCAGTACCTGAGGATTCCACCTCCATTCCAGAGGGCGCAGAGTTCCACGCGGACCGGATTACACAGGAAAGCGACCCGGACCGCTACGTGCAGCTTCAGCAGCTGCTGGAAGAGAAGGGCGGTTTGGTCAATTTAGCGGGCATCCGCGCATATGACATTTATTTCCTTGTGGACGGACAGAAGGTGGAGCCGGAGGGGGGAACGGTGGGCGTAACCATTGTGGATACCACGGATGCGACCATCGCACCGGAGGATGCTCAGGTCTTTCACATTTTGAACGAGAACACCGATCCCACCATCCAGGAGCTCACAGTGGAGCCCGCTGCGGACAGTTCCGCCGTGGAAGTGGCGGATTCTCTGGAGACGTCAGATGCGGAGCAAGGTATCACGTTTACAACGGACAGCTTCTCGGTATTTGCCGTAGCGCCTACGCTACCCGCCGGTAGTCCGCTGATCTATCAGCAGGTTCCTTCTGAGAAACCTGTCTTTACAAATTCTGACTATTGTACGTCTGATCAGCCGCTGGGTATTGCCGGACAGTTCAGCCTTGTCGCTTTTCATACCTTATACATCAACGCAGACTGTAATGGAAATATACTGACGAATACGTTGATTTTTGGAAAGAGCACGGACTTTGGAACAAAGAACCTCCCCTCGCTTAGTGAAGTCAGCTATGTTCAGAATTACCCGTCAATTGACTCCAACGGCCCCCGTGCTTCTGATCAGCTGGTGCTGGGCTCCGCCAATACAGTTGGCTGGACGGATGGCGGCGACCATTTTACAATTAATGGTCATAAGGTCTCACAGCCGACGAGCCTTTGGCAGGATTATGACACAGGCAGTGTGCCATTTATGGATCTTTCGGCAGTAAAGACCCAGACGGAGAAATTGTCGGCCCGTTTGTCCACAATACAGAATCAGAATATCGCCGCCTCTCTGGTGAACAACGGCGACCAGACGCAAAGCGGTGTGACCCTGACCTCGCCGAACGGCATGGGTGTCTACAACACCACGGCGACTTATTTAAGCGCATACAGTTACTGCAACGTCCGAGGACTTACGTTCAATGCCGACAAAACGGCGTTAACCGGCGGCACGGTTATCATCAATGTGGATTGTTCGAGTTGGAATAAATCGACTGCGTTTACAATGCCAGAATGTAAAATTTATCCGCAGGTTGGGGATTCGCTGGATCTCAATGAGGTAAACAACTTCACAAACGGAAGAGTCCTCTGGAATTTTACAAACTGCGATGGGATGAAGATTTATACAAAATTGGAATATAGTTCAATCTTGGCACTAGGAGCAACCATCATAGCGGACCAAAATGTGAACGGAACCATGATTGCCGACAATATTACGATCAACGCAGAGTCCCATCGCGATGATTTTATCGGTGAGCTGCCGCAGCCGCCGCTCTCCTATACCGTTAGTAAGGTCTGGAAGGACATCAACGGCAACGTGCTGGACGATACCGATCTCACGGGCCTCAGCGTTAGGGTGGAGCTGCGTGACGGGAGCGGCAACCTCGTAGGGACGGAGGATTTAAGCACTGCCAACAGCTGGACGTATACCTGGTCTGATCTGGACCGGAGCAAAACGTATACGGCTGTGGAAATCGCGGTCTATCTGGATGAAGACACCAGCACCAATCGAATGGACCAATATACATCCACCTCTGCCGATTCGGACGGCGGCTGTACCATTACCAACAGTCCAAAGACACTGCCGTTCGAATTGCCGGACACCGGCGGACCCGGAACCTATCTCTACACAGCTGTCGGGTTAAGCCTTTTCGTCCCGTCCTGTCTCCTCCTTTTTTGGAGATGGAACAGGCAGAGAAGGGACGGTTCATAGCCGTATCAATGTTTGCGATTCTTAATAAAAAATTAGCATATTAGGAAAGAGGAAATTTGATGAAAACTTTAAAAAAATCACTCTATTTATTGCTGGTATTGACGTTTATGCTGGCGCTTACCATCCCCGCTTTTGCGGAGGATCCTACCTATTCCATTACCGTTACCAACAATCCAACCACAACCGGGGTGTCTATCAACGGGAATACGTATTCAGCTTATAAGCTCTTCAGTGTTATTTACGACACGGGCAAGACTGCTTACTCCTATACGGCGGACGACAGCTGCCTGAGTGTTGCATACAATGGCAAAACGGGTTCCGCTCTGGTCGACTGGCTGTCTGACGCGACAAGAACGACCGCTGAAGTCCGCGACTTTGCCGACTATGTTTACACAACTTATATTAATGTCGCCAATCCGCCCACGTCGGCAGCTGCCACGGCCAGCGGTGAAAGCGCAACGATTGATTTGACCTCCGCCGGCGCCGGCTATTACCTGGTTTACGGCACCGGCTCCGCCAGCGATGGAGCCGCCACGATAACCGCCTCCGTCGCGCTGACCACCACCGACCCCACTGTAACTGTCACACCGAAGTTGAGCGCCCCCACGCTGACGAAGGAAATTTACCACAATGAATCTGGCACTTGGGGTGTGGTTGGCGACAACCAGATCGGCGACACGGTACAGTACCGCACCACCTCCTCGGTGCCCGACACCAACAACTATGACTCCTATACCTATGTGATCCACGATACCCTGACCAGTGGTCTCACGTTTGATTCCGGCTCCGTTGTGGTCAAGATCAATGACACCACAGCATTGACAGAGGGCACCGATTTTACGGTTACTGCTTCTGGCCAGACCTTTACGGTATCCTTTACCGATGTAAAATCTCTCATCTCTACTTACGACCTCGATACGGATGATGACTTCTATGTGTACTACGGCGCCACGCTGAATCAAGGCGCAATTCTCTATACTGCCGGTCACAATGACAACACCGCTTATCTGGAATACAGCAACAACCCCTATGCAACCGGAGAGGGCGGCAGCACCCCCACCACCGGCAACACGACGCCTGTGACGGTTTACGACTGGACCTTTACCATGGGAGTCAAAAAGGTAAACAGCAAAAATGAGGCCCTGACGGGTGCGGAGTTTGCGCTGAGTGAGAGCAGTGGAAGCGACTATACCGCCATCGCGCTGATTGATAACAAAGATGGTACCTATACGGTTGCGCCCTCCGGCACTGCTGGCACGGTCACCACGATTTCTGCGGGTAATATCACCATCAAAGGCCTGGACGATTCCACCACCTATTACCTGCACGAGACCAAGGCTCCCGACGGCTATAACGCGCTGACCGAGCCCGTCACCTTTGCGATTTCCGCAGCCTATACTGAGGCCGGCAATGAGCTGGCTGCCGGCTCCCCGACGGTTTCCGTAACCATGAACAACGAGACGACTGCAAGCACCACGCTGAGCACAGATATTAAGAACTTGACCGGCGCTGAGCTGCCTTCCACCGGCGGTATCGGCAACACGATTTTCTATATCATTGGCGGTACACTGGCGGCCGGCGCCGGGATTATGCTCATTGCCCGCAAACGCGTAAAAGACGAACACTAATTAAATTTTTCCTGCGAGGAAATGGATACTGCACCGACCGAGGGAAGTTTCACTTCCCCGGTCGACAGCAGGGGGAGACCTATGAAAAAGCACTACCCTACCTTGATCTTAATATTCGTCTTTTTGGTAGGCCTCTCCGTGCTGCTCTACCCCAGCGTCAGCGACTACTACAACTCCTTCCATCAAAGCCGCGCTGTTGCCAGCTACGACGCAACCATGGGCAAGCTGACGGAACAGAATGTCTCTGATTTTCTACAGGCGGCGAAGACATATAATAAAAAGCTGCTCGATCAGGGCGCAAGCTGTTTTACCTTGACGGACGCGGAAGAAGAGGAGTACAATCATGTGCTGAATATGGATGGGAACGGGATGATGGGATATCTTTCCATTAAAAAGCTTGGCATACAGCTGCCCATCTATCACGGCACCTCCGAGTCGGTGCTGGCCGCCGGCATCGGGCACCTGGCGGGTTCTTCCCTTCCCGTGGGCGGGACTGGGACCCATTGTGTGCTGTCCGGTCACCGGGGACTGCCCTCGGCAAAGCTTTTAACCGACCTGGATCAGATGGAGGTCGGCGACACTTTTTCGATTATAGCCCTGCACGAGACACTGACTTACCAGGTGGATCAGATTCTGATCGTAAACCCCGACGAGGTCTCGTCGCTGAGTATTGATCCAAACGAGGATTACTGCACTCTGGTTACCTGTACTCCTTATGGAATCAATACACAGCGACTTTTGGTGCGCGGGCACTGGGTGGAGACACCTGAGGAGACCTACATCGCCGCGGATGCGGTGCCAATTGATCCTTTGATGGTGGCGCCCGTGATTGCCGCACCTATTTTGTTGGTTTTGCTGATTTGGCTGCTGGCCGCTCCGGGTAAGCCGAAAACCACTGCAAAACGCCAAGAGAAAGACGGAGGAGGCGAAAAGCCGATATGAAACCGGTCTTGAAAAAACTGCTTTATCTGACTCTGCTGCTGTGCGTCGTCGTCTTTCCGGTAACCGTGGCGGCTGCGGCGGACAGCGGTCCATATTCGATTACGCTGAACTATACGTATAATGGCTCCGCCATTTCTGGTGTGACCTGTCATATCTACCGGGTTTTGGAGAAATCCGGTACCTCTTATGTACTGACTTCTGATTTTTCCGAATCAGGGGCCAACATCAAGGAGGGCGCGGATCACCAAATCAATTGGGCAGACGCGGCAAACACGTTGGCGGTTTATGCCCGAGCCAACAGCGCCTCGATTTCCTCAGCCGGCGCAACCACAGACAGCAGCGGCAATTGTACATTCTCTCTGAGTGAGGCGGGCTCCTATCTGATCCTGGGTGAGTCCCGGACGGTGAACGGTGATACGTATTCGTTCAGCCCGTCCCTGATTACCCTGCCGGATTCCGATGGAACGGCAGCTGTGACTGCCGTTGCCAAAGTGTCCTATACGCCGTGGTCTCCGTCCGGGAGCGACCCTGTCGACGTTACCGTGCTGAAGGTCTGGAACGACGGTGAGCAGGAGAACCTCCGCCCGGATTCCATCTCGGTTTCCCTGCTCCGTGACGACAGTGCCTTTTATACGGTGCAGCTTTCGGAAAGCAATCAATGGAGGTATACCTGGAGCAATCTGGATCCCAACTACACCTGGTCCGTGATGGAAAACAGTGTCCCTGACGATTACGGGGTTTCGTATTCACAAAACAGAAATATTTGGTCAATTACCAATACGTATATCACCGATATTCTTCCGGAAAATCCCCCCACATCCGGCATTGTTCCGGAAGATCCTTCTGCAACTGACATTCTTCCGGGGGACACACCCACGACTGACATTTTTCCGGGAGACATACCCATGACAGCGCTGCCACAGACCGGCCTGCTGCAATGGCCGATTCCGGTTATGACGATTCTGGGGATTTTGTTGTTCAGTCTTGGCTGGTGGGGGCACTTTGGACGAAAGAACCATGAAAAGTAGACGTGATATCTATTTGATGGCTGTGGGCGCTTTACTTTTGACCAGCGCACTTTTTTTGATGCTGTCAAACCATATGGAAGAAAACCGGGCCGACCATCTGGCCACGGAAACGGTACAGGTCCTGACCCAGCAGATTATTCCAGAGCTGCCTGACCAAGCAGACACTGAGACCACCGCCAAGCAGATTCAGTCGGTCAGCGTGGAGGGTGAGGATTACATCGGCGTACTGGACATCCCGGCGCTGGGGCTTTCTCTGCCGGTAATGGACAACTGGAGCGATCCCAATCTGAAAAAAGCGCCCTGCCGTTATTTCGGCTCTTTCTTGACGGATGATATGATTATCGCCGGCCACAACTACAAACGGCATTTCGGCCACCTCGATCAACTGAGGCAGGGCGATTTGATCACGTTTACCGATGTGGATGGATTTGTTTATAACTATCAGGTAGTTGCAGTGGAAACCTTGGCGGGCACAGACATAGAGGGGATGAAATCCGGGAATTTGGATTTGACGCTGTTTACCTGCACATATGGGGGACGCAGCCGCGTTGCCGTGCGGTGTGAACGTTGCTGATAACTCAGGAAGCGGATTGTCCGAACCGAAAGGGAACGCAATCAAATGTGTTAGGTAAAAAAGAGGGTGTTGCGGTTATTCGGTGAGCAGCTTTATGCCGGAGTGGGTATAGAACAGGATACATGCATCGCAGCGTAGTAATGGCCTCCAATCAGAGCGAGCGGAAAATATTGTTTTGCAGATATCAGCAGGGTAAAAAGCAAATACCTGCCAAAGAGCGCACTGAATCTTCCCAAGGTTCACCACCAGAACGGACATGGCTACGCTGTGGGCGATGGTCTGACGCAGGCGATCGAAGGGAACCAAACACTGCTGCGAGACATACTCCCGGTGGAGCAGCGAAAGCTCGTACTGCGGATCGTAGATGAACTAAATATGATGGCGACCGATCTTTCGATGGACAGTTTCATCTGTGGCTTCAAACTGGCGTGGCAGATGGCAAACGAATTGAACAGCTACGAGAACAGGCGCTCAACGCCGGCAAAGCAAGCCGGGTTGAACGCCTGTCTGTATTACGTGAGAAAGATGGAATATAAAAAAACTCTGCTTACAGCCCACTTGATTACACCTTGCGGCCTTGGTTGATCTACTCCTACGTTTCGCTTTTCCTCTTAGTCTGGTATATATTCGGCTATATCAGATAATGTGCAATTAAGGAGGTTGCAAAGAGAATTCAGCGTGTTGGTCGAAACGGACTCATTCTTCTGCAATCTCAGAATCGTAGATCCGCTGATGTTGTCATATTCTCCTTTGTTCCTCAAAGTATAGGTGGTTGCGCCTCTCCGCTTCATCGTTTCCCACAGTGGTGCATAAGAAATCAGCTTATTCATCCCCATTACCCTTTACTTTAACTTAATTATGCCCTATATTGGGCATACTTGTGTATACTCAATATAGGGCATAAAGAAATGAGCGGTTTAGCTGGGGAATCAATGCAATATGTGAACGTCAACAAGTCAAAATACAATTACATATGGGAGTACATCATGGCAGATCGTGAAATCCGGACAGAGCAGCAAGTGAGAAGCAAGATAAAGTCTTTCAATAAGCAACGGGCTGGATTGCCCATTGTTTTTATCATATTTAATGGCCTATTGGTTTTTTCCACAGCGGCTGGGTCGGAAGCGCTGCCCGTCCGCTTGTCGGTGTTCTGTTCCGCAATTTTTTTACTATGCGGCGCGGCTTTCGTACTTTCATTCCGGGACTTGTTATTATTGCTCATCGTGACAACAGGCATCCCGGCGGTCTTGCTTGGCCTGGGCCAAATACGCTTTGAACTGTTTTTGATTCTTCTCCTGACCAATGTCGGGACGGTTTTCATCGCCAGCATAACCGATAAGGCCATCACCCGTTCCTTTACGAACGAAATTGAGGAGATAAACTGCCTGAAAACGGAAGCAACAACGGATGCCTTAACGCATCTGCTAAACCGCAACGGTTTGGAGCAGGTGGCAGGAACCGCCTGGGCTCTTTGCAAGAGGGATAAAAAGAAAGTCGGCGTCATCCTGGCGGACATTGATGATTTCAAAAGTTACAATGACATCTTGGGGCACCCGGGGGGCGACAATATTTTAAGACGAGTGGCGGACAGCATAAAAAACTGCTTTAGAAGGCAGACCGATATTATAAGCAGAATCGGCGGAGATGAGTTCTTAATTTTCCTTCCGGATGTGAACGATGATCGTATTTTGGAAATGGCGCAGTCTCTTTCCTCATCCATTATCAATTTGAAAGTCACAGCAGCCCCGGAAAACAATCCGGGCGATTTTTTATCTGTCAGCATAGGCGCCGAGACAATCGTACCGCAGCCCGACGATTTACTGATTGACCTTTATAAAACTGCGGATGAAGCGCTGTACCATGCCAAAAGATCCGGAAGAAACTGCATCTCTTTTCACGATAAAATGATACAAATCGGGGCGCCTGTGGAGGAATCATTTCCCGCAGGCGTATTATCAGCAAGCACTGCCAGCGGGGATGTTGAAAACTGATAGGCTGCCGGCGAGGCGGCCTTCATTACGCTCAAGCAAGCATAATAATCAGCTTAACTTTGTTATCCGATATCAGGAATGCGAGGATACCCTCAATCAGGTATGAAGGTACTTAATGGATAACGACTTCTTTACTTAATAGTGATTCTATATCCTTTGCGCTGCCTGGACGATAGAAATAAAAGCCCTGGATCTCATCGCATTGCTTCTGAGCTAAAAAGTCAAATTGTAGTCTGTTTTCAACACCTTCAGCAATAACCTTTAAGCCGAGATTTTGAGCTAAATTTATTATACTGGTCACAATAGCGCGTTCTTTATTACCAGCATCGATTCCGCGTATAAACTGAATATCCATTTTCAATCGGTCAATTGGAAGGATCGTGAGCCTGCTTAACGATGAATATTCTGTTCCGAAATCATCTATTGAAATTGATACGCCAAGCTTTTTTAGGTCATTCAATACATGTACGATATATTCGGATTCATGTATAGCAATTGATTCCGTAATTTCTAATTCAATATTTTCTGGATTCGTCTCTGTATCTCTGAGAATATCATGAATTTGAGAAACAAAGTTTGGATTTCGAAATTGAATAATCGATACATTAATAGCCATTCGAATCGGACGAAATCCAGCATCCAGCCATTTCTTTAATTGTATACATGCTGTTTTTAAAGCCCACTCACCTATTGGAACAATGAGTCCCGTTTGTTCAGCCAAGTTCATGAATAATCCAGGCGCGAGCATTCCCATTTCAGGATGATTCCATCGGATCAGCGCTTCCAAACCGATGATTTTCTTTGTCTCCGTACAAACCTGCGGCTGATAATATAAAACAAGTTCATCCTTATCCAGTGCTCTATACAAACTACGGATAAGTTTTATTTTCAAAAGGATTTCATCCTTCATTCCAGTAGTGCATAGTAGGTACTGGCTTTTTCCCTGTTCTTTTGCTTTATACATGGCAATGTCAGCATTTTTAATCAATTTTTCCGCGTTGGTACCATCTGTGGGGTAGACAGCTATGCCAGCGCTTGCTGTAACAAAAAATTCATGCTCCCCAATGATATATGGGTGATGAAATAAACTCATGATTTTTTCTGTAATACTAACAATATCCTGTACACTGCCGATATTATTGAGCATGATAAGAAATTCGTCACCCCCGAAACGAGAGACTGTGTCGGAGCTCCGTACATTCCGGAGAAGATTATGGGCTACTTTAATCAGCAGTTCATCACCGCCTTCATGGCCCACGGTGTCATTTACTGTTTTGAAGGAATCCAAATCAAGGAAAATAACTGCAACAAGCATGCTTGTATGGCTGGCTTGATGAATTGCCTGACTCAAACGATCTTTAAACAGTAAACGGTTCGGTAAATTTGTCAAATAATCATAGTATGCCATGTATTCTATTCTTTTTTCCTGATTTACTTTGACAAGAGTTTCTGCAAAAATGTTTGTAATAATCTTAAGGCAACTTATTTGATTTTCGCTCCACTTTTTTTTAAGGCGCATGGAATCGATACTGATAAAACCCATAACAGTTTCATTATTGACAATCGGAAAAGCGATTAAGGACATTGTCTGTTTGAAGAAGCATTGCTCTGCTTGACCTATATTTTTTGGAAGATAATCAGTGTCATCTGCGATTATTATCTGGTTCGACAATATCTGATTCGTTAACCAGGGAAACATAACGCAATCAATTTCATCAGGAATTTTCAGTTCAGGTTTAATCCATTCCGAAGCAAATTGTTGTATGCAAGTCATTTTCTTATGATTTGAATCGAATAAAAAATAATTTGCTCGGTCAACATCAAAAAATACGACGATTTTATTCAATGTGTCGTAAGCTTTCGTTTCAAAACCATTTTCATTTACACTCAGAAAGTCAGTTGAGACCTCTGCAACGAATCTTTGTGTCTTTATTTGTTCCGCATTCTCGGTTAGTTTTGATATGTATGCTTTATGAACAACAAACGCGAACCCCATCGCAATAGCGCAAATCACAAGGCGAAAGAGATAATCAACGTTACTTACGGTTATCGTAGCCTCCGGGGTAATGACCCAAACCAAGATCTGGGAAAGAATGATAGAAATAGAAAGAGCAATACGGATAAATCCACTTGAAAAAACCAACGAGATAAATAGCAAGATTAATGGGAATGCCCAAATTGTTACACTGGCAGAACGAACGTACTTTAATAAGATGACCGGTATAATAGCAAAAATAACAATGCCATATAAAATGTCCTTACCTTGCATCTTTGAATCACCTGAAAAGCGAACCCTATGAATAATATGAATAAGCTAAACAACAGTATTGTCACAAAATTTGTGTTTTCATAGAATAAATACTGCGTGACGATATTGAGCAGGCTGCCCAAAAGACAAGCGCACGAAAAATAGTTTATCATTTTCCTGCGGATTTGTTCATTGAATAATACTGTTTCAAAATCAACATGCTTCGGTTTCATAAGACCAAGTTTTTTAATTGAATAATATACCATAACAATTGGGAAGAGCATTAACAAAGGGGCCATCTGTGGTATTGCGATCGAGATTACGGAATTGCAGATAATATCGGTTAGTGATCCCCCTAGTATGGTCAGAAAGAAAGAAAACAGAATGATATTTTTTTGTTTCCTTGTATTTTGGTCCTGTTGCTTTTTCTTGCTGGACCACAGCAAGTAAAAGCTTGCTGCTGTGAACGAAAAATAATATATATTATAAAACCAGTCCCAGGCATTGTTTGCAGCTATATTCGTCCAACCAAATGATTCTTTAACAAGATTGTATTGATCTGGATTAATCCCCTGAAAATAAGTGAAACCGACAAAAGTGATGGCTGACGGCAAATATAAAATGATATATACCCTAATTTTCTTAAGTAAATGATCGTTTGACGTGTAAATGAGAAAAAAATGAAGCAGAATACTAAAAAGCGCCCCCCACCCTATGGCGGAGAACCTTCGCCAAAACAAGCAGGTCCCAAGATCAGGAGCAGATATGGCAATCGAAAAACCGAATGCCCATATGTCAAGCGCGATTGTCAACGCAAAAAATACTCTGTTCATTACAGAGTGGGAATTTAAATACAAGGTATAAATTCCCAAAAACAGGCTAATTGCACAGACCACAGTAAATATAAGGGAAAAAACAACTGGCGCTTCCATATTATCTCCTATATCACTTTTGTGTGTGGGTTTTTATGTTACCTCAAACTGAATTTATTCCATGCTGTCTACTCAGAGGCTCCAAAAAATAAATATTTTATATGTAATTCCACGCATTTAGACAACAAAACGACATAATTATTATACTTACAGTTCTACATAAATGAAATGGAACAATTGTTACTAAGGCAACGCCGCACAGAAAAACGAGTGCAGTAAACGGGGTGATGTAGTAAAATAGAGTTATAAATAAACAAATGAGTTTGTCTGGCCTGATCGATGAATTGGCGCAGGTGCGGACAAAGAAGAAAGAATTCCTCGATCAGATTGAGCGCATCGTTGCGTGGGGAAGATGGATACCCATATCAAGCCGTGTTACTATTAAGGGAGAGTTCGGGAACAAGCCCTATGAACTTGAACTGATGCTGCGGCTATCTGCTGCAAAATCTCTATAATCTGTCCGATGAAGCAACGGTGGCCGAAGCAGTAGACAGCCGCGCTTTTTCGGATTTCTGCTGAATTGAATCCAGAAATCAGGTGCAGACGGAGATACGCTGGAACGGTTTCAGAACATTCTGATTCACAACGGTCTGCACCATTGTAGATTCCCCGATCATCGCCGCGCCGCAGCGGGACCCGGAGGCCCATCAGGTGTAACGAATGGAATTTTGGCTATAAAGCGCATATTGGCGTTGATAAAGATAGCGGAATTGTCCATACGCTGAAAATGACGGCGGCCAATGTAGCAGACGTTGCGGTAACGTCTGAATTGCTGCATGGCATTGAAGAAACAGTCTACGGGGACAGCAGTTATCTGGGTGCTGGAAAACGGGATGACGCCATTGTGCGAAACAATCAGGACAAGAAGGTCAAAGGCCGTGTATAATGAAGTTTGCAATTTAAAGAAGGCATAGAAAAGCCATTGGGACTCCGGTAAAATGAATGGTGTCGAGACATTCAAAAAAGGAGTTGAAACCCAATGGCTCAAGGAAAGAATACCACAGGACTCACAGATTTGCTACTGAAATGTATGGGGGAGCCGGACCCGATGCTCAGCATGTTGGAGTGGGTCATTTGGACCGATGCACTGTAATTCTGGCTCATATGCCGCAGAGAGAGAAGGAAGCCTTTGCGGCCAACTCAAAGAAATCTTTCTGGCACAATCTGCCGAGCTGGCCCGCCGGCGGGCAAAACAGCTCGCAGAGCGTTATGAAAAGTGGTTTGCAAAGGCAATTGAGATTTTGGAGAAAGGGCTGGAGAATTCTCCGGCTTTCTACGGGTTCCCGGAACTCGACGCCCATTGTTCGGGGTCCCAAAATTAACGAACTTCCCTTGACTGGCCTAATGTAGAGTTTTATAATCATCTGATGTATTAAAAAAATTGTTTATATCCACTGAATACTTAAAAACTACATAGACGGAGTGTTTTATGAATCATATTGGAACTGTAATAAAAGAAGTTCGATGTAATCTTGGGATGAGCCGTAATGAATTATCTGAGAATATCTGCTCTGAAAAATATCTATATTTAATAGAAAGGGGCGATCGCACACCTTCTACTGAAATAGTAAGATTATTCAGTATTAAATTAGGCACCGACTTGTTTGATTATTATCAATTTCTTGATTGTATTGATCCCATTATAGTATGCAAATCAATTAATCAATTTGAAGCATACCAAAGAGATGCAGATTTTGTATCACTAGAAAAGCTTAGTGATACAGTGAGTGTATTGCCTGATTTTAAGAATAAACCTTGGATATACGAAATCGAAGCTAATAAAATTTCTTATATGCTCTTTGTTGAGCATAAATGCAATGAAGCTATTACACACACCGAAGAAATATTAAATAAAATTGAACCGAAGTATTCTGAGAGAGAATTTATACTTAAACTATATGTGATTTTATCAACTTGCTATCAAATTATGAATGACGTTGCTAAGGCTAAGCAAACTATATCAATGGCTAATCAAATAGTTACAAATAAGCGCAATATAAGAAGCTATAATCAACGTATCGTTTCGTTAAAGCTAAATACTATGACGTTGTATCACCTTTGCGGAGAATATGATGCTGCAATTAAGGAAGGTTTATGGATAAACCGTTTTCAATTAGAATCGAATACAAATGCACTTTCGAGTTTTGCTTTCTACTATTTAGCTTTTTCTTATTATAAGAAAGGTATGACTGATGAGGCAATCGAGTGGTTTGAAAAGTGCTTGTATGATTTGTTAGTACATTATAGCCCAATTCCAGCTCAGTATATTTCAAATTATGGACTTTTTTACGAATTGTTTAATGACAAAAGAATAAGTCTGGATTTGATTTCAAGAATAAAGAAAAAGTATGATTTTATTCACTAATACCTTTTCAGGAGTTTATTAAAAAGGAATCATGATGATGGCCATAACCAGTTGAACCATTCCCTCACTCACAGTTTCCCGCAGGCTATCGCTTTGGAAACCGAGGATTTTCTCCATCTCACTTTATTATGGCTTCTTTTAATTTGTGATTGTTATATAACACTACTGGATTGCCAACGATGGCAAAAGCAACTGAGAACAAGGCAGCAATAACTGCAAGCTGGATACTAAAATTACTATCTTTTTACGCTTCATATTGCACTCTTACAATCAATGATCTCCCGTTTTTATTGTTTAGCAAATTGCTGTTATCTGCGTGATGCAATAAACTTTGAATCCAGAATACCACACTTTCCCGTATAAAGAAAGGCATAGCTTCCCCTAGCGGAAAACTATGTCTTTTTGGTGCGCCTGAAGGGACTCGAACCCACACGTCTCGCGACACAAGAACCTAATGCTAACGACACCTCAGTGAAGGATAAATACCTCTGGATTTAGTCGGTTCTGTGTGAGCGTCCTTTAGCCGTTTGCGTATTTTTTGCATGTGCCGCCTTGTACCACGATCGATCGGCTCACCCTTGAAAATGTATTGTGCGCGTTCAACATAGTCAAGGAAATTTCCACGGAGCTTTACGTGTGAAATATCATCGCCATGTTTTGCTGCTTGACGCTTTTGATAGGAAACCGTTCCCTTGTAAGAGTATTTTTCATACAGCTTTTTGCAGCTAATTCGTTTCCCATCCGGCGTGAAACCGCCGCCACGAACAATCGTTTTTGTTTTCCGGTAAAGCCGATGGTAGTATTTTGAAAGCGTCTTTTCGCGAATGGTGACGGACTTACCGTCATACGTGAAACCGAGAAAATCAATCGCGTTTTTGCTGTTTTCAAGTGCTGGAATGTACTGGTGCGAACAGCTTTCAATAGAATGATCTTGTACATGAAACAGTTTCGTCTTTTTATCCTGAAGATTCAACTTTGGAATTGAATCTAACATAGCCTTGATCTGTGCATATTGGGCCGGAAATGCAGAATCCTCCTTGTCAGGAAGAACAATCATAAAGTCATCACTGTACCGCATATAGAATCCGCCAAGGCTAACAACATAATCGTGAAGTTGCTTGTCGGCGGAGAGCATATAGATATTAGCCAACGTCGCGCTGATGGGAGATCCTTGTGGCACGCCAATTTTTCCGCGTGGATTGGGCTGAATATTTATTTTGTTTTCGTGGAACTGAGCTGACGTTAGAGCCCTGCTCTGTTGATTAAAGGCTTTCCTGTTGCTGACGGTATCTTCAAGGCTGTTTAAGGACAGCAGATTTTCCAACTCCCAGAAACTGAATTTCGTAACATTTTTGAAGACGGCATAATAATCTGTCGGCAGGCTATCCACACGAAGCAAGTCGCAAAGCTGTTGTTTTAAATAGCCGTGGTCAAGCGTATCAAAAAAATCGGTAAAGTCTCCGACCATAGCATAGCAAGACGGCAAGCTCTTAATGAACTGAAATGCCTCGTAGGCAAAATGGACGTTGCTTTTACCCAACTCTGTGCGATAGGCTACTGCTACCGATTCGATCCCATCGTCTTGTACGCGTTGGTTGTAAAGTTCGTTCAACTTATAAGCATAATACTTGTAAATCCAGCCGTCCAGATGCGCGGCATAAAAAATGTTCCGTATCTTGGGATCTGCCTTTTTCCCGTTCTTAATTTTTCTGCTTTTGATCTCGTAATGTATAAATGGATAGAAACCATGGCATGAGACTTTTTGGGGATCAGAGATATACCCCCAACACTGGGCTAAAGAAACACGGTAGTCAAAATGGGTATAATTCGGTGCGCGTTTTTTGTGTTGAAGTTCTTTCCACTGCTCAATGTCCATATCAATTACCTCAATATAGCGCAATACCCGTCAGCATGGAGGATAGCATTCCTTAACTGACGGGTATACATTTTAACATGGTACTATTTACGAAGGATTCCTCCGTTGTGCATTAGAACCAGCTATCCAAAAATTCGCCCAATGGTCAATCGTGGTATGATTGAATGGGAGGACTGTATCAACATGACTATGTGCATCATACTGGTGGTGGCAGCCGCGCGGCTGACTCCGACCGATACACAGTTCCTGCGAAATCTTCTTGCAGAAATTCTCGCTGGACTGTTGACAACAATCTTCTTCCTTCAAGCCTACACTTGAAGCATTATTATTTTATACCAAATTATAGAAATAGTCAACCGAGAGCAAAGATAGTAAAATGAATATTTATTGTGTTCGAGAAGGCCGTTATGATTCCTCGGCCTTGGGCAAATCTGTCTCCAACAGCGACCAGCGCAGGGAGAACAGTACCGAGCAGATCCAGAGCGCCACGATGATATGTGCAAACACGACGCAAACGCTGACAACAGAGTATTGCTGCCAATTGAAGGGCAGCGCCAGCAGGGTAATGAGCAGCGTGCGGACCGTCCGCAGCTTTAGGATTTTCCGCTCCTCTGGGCAGTTGTACCTCTGCGCCAGACTTGCCAGATTGGTCAGCAACTGAAAATGGAAGTAAAGACTCGCCGCGGAGCCGAGTATGCTTACAATCGTACTGTCGAAGGGAATGTTAAAGATGGTTAAACCCCAAAGCAATCCCTCCCAGAGCGCCAGCAGAATGCCCAACGGACGCAACAGCAACGCCGACGGTTCCTCCTTACCTAAAATGGGCAGCGCACCCATCATCAGCACATACCCCAGCCAGTTTGGCAGGACATTCAGTGTACCAAAATTGATATTCACATGGAGTAGCACATAGCCCCAGGCGATGGACTTAACCGCTCCCGCAAGTTTTTCTCGCTCCATCAGTCCACCTCCCCGAAAATAAAGTCCTCCACAGCCTCGCCGTTCCAGTAGATCCGCACGGCGTAGCCGGCGGGGAGCTGAGCAAGACCGCCCTTTGTCACATCCGCCCCGCTGCCACTGCCTGAGGTCAGCGTTCCGTCCCACTCTGATGTGACCGGTCTGCTGCATCCGGCAGTACCGTCACTGCTGCTCCAACCGCTGTCGCCACTGTCGATGCGTCCGGAAAAGATTGGTTCTGCGCCCGGAGCGTCCAGCGGGGCAATTTCCATCGCCGCATAGGACAGATCGTTCCGCTGCTCGGCATCCCCTTCAAAGTGATATTCCACATAGGTGCTTTCATTGCAGCTCTCAAATTTAGCGTCCGGCTTGATGGTTTCATCAAATGTTGTCCAGCCAAAGGGATTGAAGCCGCTGCTTTGCACGCTGTTGGAGACAGTGTATTGCGTCTGCACACCAACCGTGACCGTGCCGCTTTTGCCCGTTTCATCATCGTATTTCAACCACGGCAGTCCGGCATCCGGGGTGAGGATCTGATAGAGAGACAGCCCTAAAAATTGCAGGGGTTTTCCGCTTTCCCGCACCACCCAGCCGTCCTCCTGCCACACCGTCACCGGAATTGCCACGCTTCCAGCGTAGCTCTCACCCTCCTCGTTTCTCCATAACCCCTCGCCGTCTGGATTCAAAAAGGAACTGACAGAGAAAACAAGCAGCGCCGTGTAGCTTCCATCCGGCTGCAACTCCAGATTGTAGACGCGGTATCCGTCATTTTGTAGCAGGTATTGCAGTTCATCCCCGACACCCAGATGATAGGCAACCCAACCATCCGCCTCGGCATTATACCGCATCTCCGCTTCCAATTCCGAGTGCCGACTCAGCGGTGATGCCATGGCAATGTAAATGCCGTTTTCATACATCAGGCCCTTGGCGTAAGTGTCCAGCGCGCCCGCCACGGTGCTGCACCGCTGAATGCGGGTCATGGCCATGGCGCGGTTCAGTTCGGAGGTCGCGTTGGGGCGACATATATTGCCGGAATAGCTTGCCGCAGTCCCCATCAGCACCGGAACAGCCAGCACCACCGCCACGCAGACGGACACCAGTCCCATGCCTCTGGGATATTTTTTGAACCGCACAATGGCATCAATTCGACGGGCGATATTCCTGCCTCCGTTAGAAACTGAGGTGGTTCCGGGCGCTCTTGGATATCGGTCATTTGCCATAGAGAGCAAAATGCCGCCATACTCCCGACGCTCCTCGCCCTCCAGTCGCTCCAATACACGCTGATCACAGAGGGACTCCATATCGTTGCCGATGCGGTCGCAGACGTAATGTACGAAAGGATTGCACCAGTGTAAGGCGCACAGGATGCACCAAGCAATGCTTTGCAACGCATCCTGATGCTTCAAATGAAGCAGCTCGTGGAGCAGCACCTTTTCGTCTATTTCCCCGTCTGCCGGAAGCACCAGCACCGGACGCAGCACGCCGCACACAAAGGCGGAGGGCAGCCCGCTCACCGCCACGGCGCGGCAGGGACGCAGGCCGTACCGAGTGCAAACGGACTGGATGCTGACCTGCACCTGCTCCGAAACCGGACTGCCCCGGCGCAAAATCATCCGCAGACGCAGATAGGATACCAGGTACCACAGCAACGAGACCACGACACCCACGACATAAACTGCAAACAGCCAGTCGGTGACGCTCTGGGGGCGGGTCTCCATAATGGGAAACGGCCACTGAATAGAGAGGGGCGTATAAACAGCGGAGTAGGCGGAGTTCAGCCCCCGCTCCGCCATGCCCTTGAGCGTTTCCACCCACAGCGGCACAGGAAGCAGAACATTGCGTCCCATGGACACCGGCAGCAAAAGCCGCAGCGCCAGCACGCCCCACACCCCATATTGCCAGCGGGGCGAGAGTTTATCTGCCAGCAGCCCTTTCGCCACCAGAAGCAGTACCGCCACCAACGACACTGCGAGTGTCTGAACGAGAAATTCCCAGATGTTTGTCATGTCAGACCTCCATTTCGTCCAGCATGGCTTTCAGCTGGTCCCGCTCCTCAGGAGAGATGGTGGTCTCCTTCAAAAATGCCGCCACCAGATCGCCAGTTCGGCCGCCGTAGACCCGGCTCAAAAGCTCCTGCCGTTCCTCCTTTGCGCAGTCCTCCCGCCGCACGGCGGGGGCGTATGGCTTGGGATGCGTCCGGTCGATGGACACCAGCCCCTTCTTTTCCATGCGGGTGAGGTAGGTAAACACGGTGTTCCGGCTCCAACCGGTGACAGGGGTAAGCCGCTCCACCACGTCTCCCAAGGCCAGATGCTCTCCATGCCACAAAACTTCCAGAACGGCCCATTCATTGTCAGTTAATTTCATAAAGCAACGCTCCTACAAGTGTAGTACTACCATCATACTACACTTGTAGGAGCGCTTTGTCAATATCGTCTCATTTCGCACGCTTGCAGAAGTAAAAGAAAATGACTGCAACGATCTCTATAAGGTAAATCAGCACAAATATCATATTGATGGTTTCAGCCTTCTGCCGCGCGACCGAAACTGCGCCTGGGTAAAAGCCGTAATACACCGCATCTCGCCGTTTGCATAACTGGTCGTCCACGATGTCACTGCCCGATTGCCGTGAACAAAGGTGCACAGAATCTTCCCGTCCCTATAGTAATAAATACGAATATCTCCGGTGCAATATACGACGTCTGTTCTCATGATGCATTTCTGTGTGGTGAGAGTTCTCGCTCCGTTTGCGGGGAACAGTAGGAGTAAAAGAAATAAAAATGTTACACGTTACTTGATAGAAAACCGTTTGTTCCCCGAAGCCAGATAAGTGGTGACTTTGCACTATAAAGCAGTCACAGCATCTTTAAACAATATTTACCTGATTGCGGTTTCCCCTGAATTATTGCCGGTATTTTTCCTTTGTATTTCAGGGCTTTTTTCTTGTCATTACCCGTCTTTACATTAATTAGCGTTCCAACATATTCTTCACCGTCAATCTGAAATGCACCAGTTAACTTTGAAAGCGTTAAGTCGCTTGGGATAAGAGTCACTTTTTTACCGCTAAAATCTGGCAGTTCAAGCAGTTCCACCTGCACGGCCTGCTCAGAGGTTTCAAGAGAGTGTTCTGACATTTCCTGGGGTTGCAGCAATTGTAGAAGTTCAATGCTCTCATCATGTAGATAAAGCGTATATTGTTTTTTTTCATCGCTCACTCGGATATCTTTCACAATCGTATCGATTTCGTGCACTTTCTCGATAAGAGTGTCAAGGATATCATGGATACCTCCGAAAGCATCAATTTTCTCCACTCCAAATATGTTGGTCAGATATTGAACAGAAATTCCTGCGAAGCCGTCGTCTACATCCCCATTCAAATACTGTGGTTCATTAGGGTTATCCCATTTGTTTTTTATATATTTCGGATGGAACACCTTGTGTGACCCGATGGAGTCACTAGCGTTGTCTGCCGCCTTAGTTGTCGATGGGTCAATCGGACTTTTTGGGGAGGGGTTCCGCTTTGTTTTATTCTGCTCCGTATTTTTTGAGATGGACTTCTTCTGTTTTGATGGGTCACGCTGACTTAGTTGCGGTGGAGCCTCGTTGGCAGTAATATCTCGCACATATTGATCCACAGCACGAAAACCCTCATAGGAAAATCCGGCAAAGGTTTGCAGTTTGTGGGTCTGTTGATTCTCTCCGACCGAATTACCTTTGCCTCGCGTAAATTTGACTGCCTTGCCGTTCCATTCAGTGGGGGTGTGCAAGCATATATAGCCACGATCTGCCTCAATGCGGTCAAATATACCGCCCAAAATCAGCGGTGTTTTCCCGGCCACTTCCATATACTCGCCCGGATTTCTTCCGGCATAACGCATGTCCAAAAGTTGTTCCATGCCAGAGCTCCTTACGATGACATCCCGGAGTTTATCCGTGAAATTACGTCCAAGGCTCTCGCATTTTTTCCAGCAGTACGCGATCTTACTTTGATCAACGCTGTTACCTGCAAGCATATACATGGTGGAGCAGACGGCATAATAATAATATGGGCGGGGATCTTTGCCGCCGGACTGCTCGCTTAGATCAATCCAACGTTCACTATAGCCAATTGCTTTCTCCAGCGGACGTCCGGAACCGGGCATTTTTGCCAGATAAAACCATCTATCATAGCAGCTGATGCGTATGGACCGCTGCCGATAGCTGCACGCATCACATTGTCCACCCAACACCTCTTCCAACTGTTCCAGGGTCGAGAGAAGTTCGGTACTCTTCAATGTGATATATTCGCCCGGTTTTTCCTTTGCCACTGCGTAATGCCTGGAAAGTCGAGCCGTAATCAGGCCTCTGCGGGCATTCAATATCTCATCATCCACCCCGGCGCATCCCTTGAGACTCGATAAGCGATTCTCGTAATATTGAATGACGTTGCTACCATCTTGGCTGAATTTGGAACGATAATTGTCTTCCAGACTCTGAAATTCGCTTCTGCTGTTTTCACTTAGTTCCTTGGAATAGGACCACTCAAGTAGACGTTCAATTTCAGTTCGATATCCCACTTGCCGCTCACTAAGCTGAGCCGTGCTTTGAATTTTTTTCCATCGATATACCTTGTCCAGATATAGTAAATACAACTTGATTAACGACGAGATTGCGTAATCCTCGGAACCGTAGTCTGCTGTTTTTTCAAATATAACGCGTATATCATCGATTTCTTTCTCATATGCCGCATAGGCCTCGGACGACGGACATTCATCCGGAGAGTTCTGGAAGTGCAGGTCAGCGGCATCCAGTTGCTTTCGCAAGAGAGCACTTCTTGACTCTCCCAACATATGGTAAATTCGTGGATCGGGGTGAGCTATAGAAGATGCCTCCATCAATTCTACTGCTTTTTCACAGTAGGTCTTAGCGTCAAGAGGGTTATCCGTACCTATATCCCGATTGTGACAAAGGCGGCCCAAATGACCATAAAAATGAGCGGTCATTCGATAGAGGTAATCCGCATCTTCAGGCGCATACTGCTCCACAAGAGTGTTGAACTTTTCCGCCAGATACTGCAGAATTTCTTTTCTGCTGCTGGGAGAAGCAGTGTCCAAAATCAGCTGGGAGAATTTATCATTCTCGACCTCTTTTTCAATGAAAATAAACTCCAAAATATCTTGGTACACATCTGCCGCTTTTGCCTGATACGCATCGTAAATTGCATCAATGAGCAATTTTGACAAATCTGTAAGACAGTTTTTAGCTGCGCTACCGTAAAGCCGTTGGCTACACTGATTCAGCAGCTCCCAGCTAATGAGATAGTGCTTTGAATTATATGTATCAATACTACCACACAAACCATCTTGAATAGGAATAAGAACTGTCTTGGCATATGGGTAGTATTTAAACAATGACATCCCCAATGGAATTTGCAGATATCGATTGACAAAGGCTTGAGGCAGCCCTATCCCGCCGTAGCAGCTACAAAAAGCCAGCATTGCCAGGATTTTAACTTCCCACGTTTCTTTTACCTGTTCCATCGTCCGCTCCACATAGTCGGTGACGCCGCTAAAATGTTCTTCCTGGTAGTATAGCCCAATCATGAACGGGCAACGCATTCCGATGGGCTTGACGAATGCGTCGTAGCAAAGGTCTTTTTCCTGTAGGCGGATATCAGACAAGGGACTGTATTCCTTGAAGCGTTTGCACAGTGTCCTCTCTCCCGTAGATAAGATGGAATTGAAGTGAATGATACCTCTTTTTTCCCCGCTACCGATATCACTAGTTTTGCGGGCGGAGACAATCAGTGCGCAGGCCCGGTCCAAGGTATGGATATCCGCCTCAAGCCGTTCTCGCTCACCGATGGTCTCGTCCGCCAGCAACAGCACACCCTTTTTTCGGTCATCATACAAATCGCGGATGAGACCTTTGATTCGCGTGTCATATCGCTTGACAAGCAGAACCGGGTAGTCCCTGTGAAGATCCCAACCGATTTGACGAAGCAATGTTGAGCCGCCAATGCCAGGATAATGCAATATAGTATAGACCTTGGTTGCGCCGGTTTCCGGGTCCGGAATATGTTCGTACTACAAGGGGGGGGAGATGCATGGGCAAAGCGCTTGAATTGTTATACGACCGCTTTTATGAAAAACCTGAACTGACAGAACTGAACCAATCCGTGGAAGCAAGTCACAGCCTTCTCCGAGAGCGATTGGGCAAGTCAGAGAAAAAGCTGGTGCTGCGAATTATCGATGATGAAAATGCTATCGCAAACGCGCTGTCGCTGGACGGCTTTCTCTGCGGATTTGATCTGGCGTGGAAGCTAACAACCGAATTAAACCATCTGGAACGTGAGCGTTCCGCTTTGACTGACGAGGTCGAGCGGAGCGCTCATTTTCTATCTGAAGAAGGAGAAGAAAAAACATGAAAAAGATCATCACGTCCGCCGTGATCATCGCCGCCTGTACGGCGTTGTGCGCCCTCGTGTGGCCTCAAACGGATGCAGGCAAGGAAGTACCCGCCGAGGTCGCTGTCAGCGCAATGCCCGCCGTAGGAGCAGAATCAACGCCGGCATCGGAAACCGCATACGCTGTGCCGGATGCCAAGCCGATGATACTGGCAGAGAAAGAAAAGCAGTTTGAGGTCGATACATCCGCTATCACGCAAGATGCAGCGCCTGCGCCCGATCTGGCACCGAAGCCCGCGATTCCCGCCGCAACAACCACCGGTAGCTCTGACCCATACCGCACCGATATCTATCCCAATAACGTCTACTCAGAAGAATACCGCTATGACGCCGAGGGCAATCTCATCGGCAAGACTACCACCATCCCTACCGCCTTCGGCCCGGATGTCATCTGGATCAACGGCCGCGCCTACTACGATGTCCCCGGCTTCGGCCTGGTGGAGTGGAGCGGCCCCGGCCAGCGCACTGAGGCGTATAACATGTACGAGTCCGGGGTGAAGGTCGGGATCATGGGCGACGAGGATGAAGTGCCAGCGGCGGCAGCAACCCAACCGGAGACCTGCCCGGAGCCCACCGGCGAGGTCATCGACCAGATCATCAATGAGGTGCCGGAGCGCAACAGCACCCCACCGGACGACAAGCCCGATTCCTCATCCTGTGCCGGGGAATAAACTCAAGCCAAAATCATCCCGCAACCCGCACAAAACCATGCCCCGAAACAGGCCTTGAACGGTCTGCCTCGGAGCATTTCTTGTGTCTTTTTCTGTTCGTTCTGCCAAACCGTTTTCGGATTCGGCTTTGTGGCGGCTCTATGCATCTATTATGGAGTAATGGTCGATTCGTCCTCCGCTGTGAGCTGCAAAGCCGAGCCCATCTCCAAGGTCTCATGCAGAAATGTGAATACCGAGATCAGCACCCGAACCAGTACGGGGAAACGATCCTTCAATTCCCACTCATCCTCATACCATGTGCCTTGCGGAGTGGAGTATTGCATATCTGCACCGCACTCCCGGCGGGTCCTGCGAATCATCGCCTCCACCGTGGTCCACGGGTTCGGATATTCCCGCATGAGCTTTTGTAGATGGACGAGAGCCCGGTTTCGAGCCTTCTCCACCGCGTCGGTTTTCATGAAGTGGTACATGGCGATCTCGTCCAGCGGCGCTTGCGCATAGCCAAACACGCCATAGCATTTGCCGAGGATGTCCTGTTCCTTTTTTGGCAGCGCCAAGAACAGCCCATGCAGGTACTCTGACCGCAGCTTTTTGTAGACGGCCCTGTAGGGCGGCTCAAACAGTGTCTGCTCCGCGATGTAGTCGTAGACATCGCCGCTGTCCTCACCGTCATCGTCATCAACATCGCTATGGCGCACAAGGTCATGGACAGAGAGAAAATGAGTCGCATAGGCAATATACGTCCCCGCTTCCTGTATGGAGATGTCCAACTCCTCGGCAATCTCCGCAACACTTTTTCGCTGGACATGGTACAGCTCCTGTGCCCGGCGCACTATCGTCATGCTGTCCCGGTCAATGGCGAGCGTGCCCACGCTGGATTCCAGATACCGCCGCATGGCGCCATCGATAAATGGAACGACGTAGGTGGTCAACATGAACTCCGGATTGTACTTTCCGCCGCAGACACATTCGATGAACGCGGTCATGCCCTCGCTCACTAAATCGGAGAGCAGCTCCATCGTGTAGGCAGTGGGATCTCCCCGATCATTGAAACGATAGCAGTGATACAGAAAAGCAATTTTCTTTGCGCGGTCGCAGATCAAGCCCCGATTCTGTTTGCACAGAGTGTCCAGCACCGAGCTATCTCCCTCCGCGTAGCGCGCCATCAGCTCCTCATTGGTTACGGCGTGCTTCATGGCGCGCCGTCCTTCTTAGGCCTGCCGCGGGGCTTCGCTTTTCGTGCGATCCCACAGCGGGCGTAGACAGCCTCTGACGAAACTGTCCGCTCAAACACCTCCAGCGGCAGATCGTTCCGGCGCAAAGCGTCGTAGAGCGCATCCCGCACATCATCTTTGGCAGCACGGGCCGCCTCTCGGGTAATGGCCTCACGGCCCATATCCTTGGTGATGCGCTCAAACGCCGTCAGCTTGATTCGCAGTTTGGGAATATCCCACGCCAGCTCCTTCTGCACCTCATGCGTTCCGAACTGCCGACAGGTAAACCTGCTGTCGTACGGACAGGCTCCCTCGCAGTAGAGCGCATGCGCTCCGCCCTTCAAAAGGAAGTACTTGCCGCAGACCTTGCAGCGGAGGATATTGCGCCCCGCGTTCAGCGCGTGCATGTAATCCGCCTTCAATACGGCCTGCACGCTGTCCGTACTGTGCTTCTCACAGATGGCAAAGTGCCCGTCCGCCATCTCCCGCGGCACATAGGAAAGCGCGTAGCTGTCATGGGTGGTGTAACAGTCCGTTCCGTGGTTCAGAGGCGTGACGATCAGCTTCTCGATCATACGAGGATCGGTGTAAAAATCATATAGAGCGGCGGCGTAATTCTCTGGATCATTTTTCAACAGACGAGAGATCACATGCTGAATGAAGTTCTGGATGGTGGTGTTGAACACGCGGATGTCATGTAGATACCGATCATAACGGTTAAGCCTGTGCTGAAAATCTTCCCCCGCCCACGGCGCAAGGAGCGCAAACAGCTTATGCCGGCGCAGCAGTTCATCCAGCGCATCAAGCTCACAGTCATCCTCCGACGTCTTCGCTCGCTCAAAAGTCTCAATCATGACGGAGTACTCATCCGGCGTGAGGTTGAGCATATCCACCGTCAGCTCACCGGCAGAGAGTAGCGTTTCGTTCAGCTCGAGGGAATCGTCGTGGGTATAGAAAACAATCTCACCGTCCATGGCCGCCTCCGTTATTTGTCCTGCTTGTTATTTTAATTGTCCTTGCTTTCTATAAGACTACCATATTTTTCGACACAATAAAAGTAGAGGGGGCGGATAAAACCGCTCCTATTTTTTATAGAAAGGACGAACAACATGAAAACACAGGAAACAAAAAGCCTCAACACCATCGATGGCGCGACGCTGATGAGCACACCGCTCCGACCGCTGAACTTCGTGGTGGACACGCTGCTCTCCCAAGGGCTCCACATCCTCGCGGGCTCTCCCAAGGTGGGCAAGAGCTGGCTGGCACTGTGGCTGGCGGTCAGCGTCGCCAAGGGCGAACCCATCTGGGGCATGGGTACTCGGAGGGGCACGACGCTCTATCTCTGTCTGGAGGACTCCACCCTCCGCATTCAAAACCGACTGTTCGAAATCACGGAGGATGCGCCGGCGAATGTCCACTTCTGTACCGAGAGCTTTATTCTCGGCAGGGGCTTGGAGGAACAGCTCGAAAACTTCATCGCGGAGCACTCGGACACGACGCTCATTATCATTGATACCCTACAAATGATTCGCGGTACCAACTACGACAACACCTACGCCAACGATTACCGCGACCTCTCTGCATTAAAAAAGGTTGCAGACAAGCACGCCATTGCCATTCTGCTGATCCACCATCTGCGCAAGGAGTTCGCCGA
>JAYFPI010000080.1:0-53465 GCA_034927965.1 Pseudoflavonifractor sp. | reverse complement strand
TGTCGTCCAGTAATAGGTACTGAGGACAGGTCTCCACATAGAGCTTCTGCCCCCTGGCCCGGGCGGAGCGGACAGCCTCCAGGGACCGGGCGGCGGAGAGGTGGACGATATTAACTGGCACCCCGGCCAGTTCGGCGATGGCCAGATAGCGTGTGACGGCCTCGGCCTCGATCTGAATGGGACGGGCCTCCGGGTGGGCGTCCGGGGCAGTGCGGCCCTCCGCCAGGAGCCGGGTAATGCGCGCGTCGGCCAGGGGGCCGTTTTCGCAGTGGCAGCCGCAGATGCCGCCCTCCGCCCCAATGGCCCGGAGGGCCTCATAAATCTCCACGTCGGAGATCCGAATGGGGTAGGCCATGTAGACCTTATAAGAGGTGATACCCTGGCTCGTCATGGCGGGGAGCTCGGCGCGGATAGCGGGCGTCCAGTCCTTGATGGTCATGTGAAAGGAGTAATTGCAGCTGGCCTTTCCATCGGCTCGGGCGTGCCACTCGTCCAGAGCGGACTGGAGGGAGCCGCCCCGGGCGGGCTCGGCAAAATCCAACACGGTGGTCGTACCGCCGCACAGAGCGGAGCGGGTGCCGGTAGCCCAGTTGTCGGCGGTCTCGTTGGGCTGGCCCTTGTTCATCTCAAAGTGGGTATGGGTGTCGATAAAACCGGGAAAGACCAGCTTTCCGGATGCGTCCAGGACCTGGCTGTCTCCCTCGGGGAGCGCGGGGCCGATCTGGGCAATGAAGCCCCCCTCCGTCCGCAGGTCGGCCTGCCTGGGACCGTCCGGAAGAATGAGGGTACCGTTTCGTATGAGGATGGACATGGTAAGACGCTCCTTTCCGGTTATGGTGCCCCCATTGTACACCGGGGAACCGCCAGGGTCAACGTACCAAAAATCAAAATTTTTGTGAACTGACTTTCTTTTTGGGTGCGAATGCGATACAATGATGCCAACAAACATAAAGGAGGGTTCCTCTATGGAAGTTGGCAAGCGCCTAATCCGGGTGGACGCCGTTGATAAGGCCACCGGACGGGCCAAATACACCGACGACCTCATTCCCCGTCCCCATTTGGTAGCAAAGCTTCTTCACAGCACCATTTCCAACGGGCGAGTTAAGGCCATCCACACGGAGGAGGCCGCCAAACTCCCCGGCGTGGTGAAAATCGTTACCTGCTTTGACGTGCCCACCCATTCGTATCCCACCCCCGGCCATCCATGGAGCGTAGAAGCCGCCCATCAGGATGTGTCCGACCGGCGGCTCCTCACCGACCGGGTTCGCTACTACGGAGACGACGTGGCCGCTGTGGTGGCCGAGGACGAAATCTCCGCCCAGCGGGCCCTGAAGGCCATTCAGGTTGAGTATGAGGAGTATGAGCCTCTGCTCACCCCGGAGGCCGCCATGGCCCCTGGGGCCCGGGCCGTTCACGACGAGTGCCCTGACAATATTCTCAAGCACATGGATCTCCGCACTCCTATGGCGGAGAGCGATTTTCACAGCGTGGAGGAAGTCCTCGCCTACGACGCTTACCATCAGTTTGAAGGCCACTATGAGACCCATATGGTGCAGCACTGCCACATTGAGTCCGCTGTGTCCTACGCCTATATGGAGGGGGGCCGCATCGTGGTGGTCTCCTCCACCCAGATTCCCCACATCGTCCGGCGGGTGTGCGGCCAGGCCCTGGGCATCCCCTGGGGGGACATCCGGGTCATCAAGCCCTACATCGGGGGCGGCTTTGGCAACAAGCAGGAGGTTTTGTATGAGCCGCTGAATGCCTACCTCACTCGGGCGGTGGGAGGGCGCTGCGTCAAGCTGGAGCTCACCCGGGAGGAAGTTTTTGAAAACACCCGCTCCCGCCATGCCATTTCCTTTGATGTAAAGGCGGCTATAGACAAAGACGGAAGCATCATGGCCCGGTGGTGCCGGGCAGTCTCTAACCAGGGTTCTTACGCCTCCCACGGCAACGCAATCGTGGCCAACGCCATCACCGCCTTCCGGCAGCTCTATCCCGATCGTCTGGGTCATCATTCCGAGGCCTACACGGTATATACCAATCTTCCCGCCCCCGGAGCCATGCGGGGCTACGGCATTCCCCAGGCCAACTTTGCCGTGGAATGCATGATGGAGGATATCGCCCTGAAGTTTGGCCTGGACCCCTACGAGTTCCGGCTTCGGAACCTGATGCCCCTAGGCTATGTAGACCCCTTTAACGGCATCACCTGCCACTCCACCGGACTTCGGGAGTGCATGGAGAAGGGGAGAGCTTTCCTACACTGGGATGAACTGCGGAAGAAGTACCAAAACCAGACCGGCCCGGTACGCCGGGGTGTGGGCATGGCCGTATTCTCCTACAAGACCGGCGTGTGGCCCATCTCTCTGGAGACTTCCTCTGCCCGGATCGTGCTCAACCAGGACGGCTCTGTGCAGCTCCATCTGGGTGCCACCGAGATCGGTCAGGGAGGCGACACCGTGTTTACCCAGATGGCGGCCGAGAGCATGGGCTTCCCCTGTGGGAAAGTACACATCGTCTCCTTTCAGGACACTGACACCGCCCCCTTTGACACCGGCGCCAATGCCTCCCGGCAGACCTACGTCACCGGCATGGCCATCAAGCAGACCGGTGAGGAATTCAAGCGGAAGCTGCTGGACTACGCCGCCGAGCTGCTGGAGCGGCCCGCGGAAGAGCTGGATGTGCGGGAGGGGGAAATCGTGGACGCTGGAACCGGTGCGCTGGTTCTGACGCTCCATGACCTGGCTCAGGAGGCTTTCTACTCCTTCCGCCACTCGGTGCATCTTTCCGCCGAGACCACCCATCAGTGCAAAGACAACACCTTTGCCTTCGGCTGCTGCTTTGCCGAGGTTGAGGTGGATATTCCTCTGGGGAAGGTGACGGTGCTGCGCATCGTCAACGTCCACGACTCGGGCAAACTCATCAACCCCCAGCTGGCCGAGGCCCAGGTTCACGGCGGCATGTCCATGGGGCTGGGCTATGCGCTCAGCGAGGAGATGAAGTTTGACGGAAAGGGCCGGCTTTTGAACGGCAACCTGCTGGACTACAAGCTGCCCACCGCCATGGACCACCCGGAGCTCACCGCTCTTTTCGTGGAGACCGACGACCCCTCCGCTCCTTTCGGCAATAAGGCCCTGGGTGAGCCTCCCGCCATTCCGGTGGCCCCGGCGGTGCGCAACGCCGTACTCCACGCCACCGGCGTGGCCATTAACAGCATTCCTCTGAGCCCTCAGAAGCTGGTGGAGGAGTTTACCAAGGCCGGGCTCCTCTCCTAAGAGACGGAAATCTGCGGATCGGGACCATAACCTTGATTACAAAGGGGTGTTATCGTGTACGATATTACATCTATTTATCAGGCCAAGAGCGTAGACGACGCCATTGCGGCGCTGAAAAATGATCCACAGGCCATTGTCATTGCCGGGGGCACCGACGTGCTTATTAAAATCCGGGAGGGGAAATATGCCGGGTGCCGGCTGGTCTCCATCCACGAGCTGAAGGAGGAGCTGGAGGGCGTGGCCCTGGCTCCCAACGGCGACGTGGAGATCGGGCCTCTGACTACCTTCCGGGGCTGCACCTTCAACGATGTCATCCGCGCCACCGTGCCCGTGCTGGGGGAGGCCGCCGACATGGCGGGCGGGCCTCAGCTCCGGGCTGCGGGGACCCTGGGCGGCAACCTCTGCAACGGCATCACTTCCGCCGACACCGCCTCCACTCAGATGGCCTTCGGAGCCATTCTCCGGGTAAGGGGCTCCCAGGGGGAGCGGGAGATTCCCATCGACGGCTGGTACCAGGGTGTGGGCAAGGTGGCTCTGGCCCATGATGAGCTGTTGGTAAAAATCATCATTCCCAAGAGCCATTACGAGGGCTGGAGCGGCCACTATATCAAGTACGCCATGCGAAATGCCATGGACATTGCCACTCTGGGCGTAAGCTGCTTGGTGAAGCTCTCTGCCGACAGGCAGACGGTGAAGGAACTGCGTCTGGCTTTCGGCGTGGCGGGGCCGGTGCCTTTCCGCTGTCTGGAGACCGAGAAGACCATGGCGGGGCTGCCCGTGGGGGAAGCGGTGGAGCAGATCGGCACCGCGGCACTGAAGGAGATCAATCCCCGGGACAGCTGGCGGGCCTCTAAGGCATTCCGCATCCAGCTGGCCCAGGAGCTGTCCGGCCGGGCGCTGGCCGAGGCTGCGCGGAAAGGGGGCGCACAGATATGAGCATGGAGATTTTGAGCTGCGTTGTCAACGGACGTCCGGTAGAAGTTGGCATCGACCCCCGGGAATCCCTGGCCGACACCCTGCGGGAGCGGCTTGGCCTCACCAGCGTGAAAAAGGGCTGCGAGGTAGGGGAGTGCGGCGCCTGCACCGTCCTGGTGGACGGGGAGGCTATTGACTCCTGCATCTATTTGTCCGTGTGGGCCCAGGGCAAGAAGATCCTTACGGTGGAAGGACTTCAGGACGAAAACGGGGAGTTGTCCCCCATCCAGAGGGCCTTCGTGGAGGAAGCCGCCATTCAGTGCGGATTTTGCACACCGGGCATCATCATGTCGGCGGTGGAGATCGTGGGCAGCGGAAAGCAGTACACCCGGGAGGAGCTCCGCAAGCTTATTTCCGGACACCTGTGCCGCTGCACCGGATATCAAAACATCCTCAACGCCGTGGAGCGCGCGGTGAATGAGGCCCACAAGTTTGTGGGGAAATAAGGATAAAAAAGGGACGCCCCAGCGGTCAATAGACTGCCGGGGCGTTCCTTTTTTGCATGTCTGCCCCTTCTTTTCCCTTGACCCTCCTTCCAAAAAGGAATATACTACCTTCACAACACCCCCCTCCCTCCCGGAGCGGGGGCTTTCGCTGTCTCTCGAAATATACTTATTTTTGTTTGGGAGGTGCCCATGAAGCTGCTGCTCTCCGCCCTCAACGCTGTTCCTGAATTTCAATCCCTCCTGGCCGCCCTGGACGGCGGAGCCTGTCCCGCGGCGGTCTCCGGACTCTCTCCTGTTCACCGGGCCCACATGGCCGCCGCCGTACGGGAGGCCACCGGGCGTCCGGTGGCAGTGCTCTGCGCCGACGACACCGAGTGCCAGCGCATGGCTGCTGACCTCCGTGCCTTTTCTGGAGAAGAGGTCTTAACGCTTCCCGCCCGGGAATTCCTCTTTCACAACGCCGCTGTGGTTTCCCGTCAGTGGGAGCAGCGCCGTTTGGAGGTGCTGTGGGCCCTCACCGAGGAAAGAGTGCCTTTCTTGGTGGCTTCCGCGGAGGCCATGCTCCAGCGCACCCTCCCGCCAGACTGTCTCTCCCAGGCCGCCCGGGTGCTGAAAATGGGGGCGGTCTATGACCTCAACGAGCTGTCCGAGGCCCTGACGGCGGCGGGCTACCGCCGGTGCGACCAGGTGGAGGGAGTAGGGCAGTTCGCCCTCCGGGGCGGCATCCTGGACTTTTTCTCCCCCGCCCATCCCCAGCCGGTGCGGGTGGAGTTTTTTGGGGACGAGCCGGACTCCATGGGGCTCTTCGACCCCTCCACCCAGCGCCGCACCCGACAGTTGGAGGAGTGCTGTATCCTTCCCGCCACCGAGGTCCTGCCTGATCTGGCCCCAGGCGGCCTGCCCGGTCTGGTGGAAGCCCTGCGGAAAAAGCGGGACGGCGTTCAGCGCCGGGGTGCTCCTGAGGGCCTGATCCCCACCCTGGACGAGGATCTGGAAAAGTTAGAAAGTGGAGTGCTCTTTCCCGCCATGGACCGATATCTCTCCCTTATCTATCCAAAACTGGCCACGGCGGCGGACTACCTGCCCCCGGATGCCGCCGTCTTTTTCAGCGAAAGCCCCCGGTTTGCCGAACGGGGCAAAAACTACCTCTGGCAGCTGGGGGAGGACGTCACCGCCTTGTCGGAAAATGGCACGCTCCTGGCCGAGCTGGGGGTGTACGCCCGCACACCGGAGGAGTTTTCCGCCCGGATCAGCGACTGGCCGGTGGCCTATCTGGACTCCTTTACTTCCTCCCAGTACCCCCAGCGTCCCCGTACTCTTCTCTCCGTCACCGCCAAGCAGCTCCCCTCCTACGGGGTCAGTCTGGAGACGGCAGTCTCCGACCTCTCTCACTACCTAAGCGCCGGCTACTCGGTGGTGGTCTTGGCTGGGACGGAGCAGCGGTGTCTGAACCTCCAGTCCCTCCTCCGGGAGCAGAAGCTTCGGGCGGCGGTGGACTTTCAGCTCCATGCCCTCCCAGAGCCGGGCAAGGCGGTCATCGCCTGCGGCGGCCTTTCCGCGGGGATCGAATACCCCGCCGCCAAGCTGGCCATCCTTACCGAGGGGCAGGCCGCCCCGGTAAAAAAAGTCAAAGCCAAGGCCCCTACCAACCGAGAAAAGCTCAAGTCCTACGCCGACCTCTCCCCGGGTGACCTGGTGGTTCACCAGCAGCACGGCATCGGCCGCTACGCTGGTATGGTCAAGCTCCCGGTGGACGGAGTGGAGAAGGACTATGTGAAAATTTCCTACGCCGGGGCGGACGCCCTTTATGTCCCCGCCACCCAGCTGGATCAGGTCAGTAAATACATCGGCGGGGGCGAGGACGCCAACGAGACAAAAAAGCTCTCCAAACTGGGAGGTACGGACTGGGAAAAGCAGAAATCCAAGGCCAGAAAAGCGGTACAGGATCTGGCCAAGGGCCTCATTCAGCTCTACGCCCAGCGCCAGCGCCAGCCGGGCTTTGCCTTTTCCCCCGACTCCCCCTGGATGAAGGAATTCGAGGACGAGTTTGAGTACACCGAAACGGAAGATCAGCTCCGGTGTGTGGCTGAGATCAAGCGGGATATGGAGACTCCTCGGCCCATGGACCGACTGCTCTGCGGCGACGTGGGTTATGGCAAGACCGAGGTGGCCTTTCGAGCCATCATGAAGTGCGTGCTTGACGGCAAGCAGGCCGCCATTCTGGTGCCCACCACCGTTCTGGCTCGGCAGCACTTCCTCTCGGCCAAACAGCGCTTTTCCAAGTACCCGGTGAGCATTGACGTCATCTCCCGCTTCCGCACCCCAGCCCAGATGAAGGAGACCCTGCGCCGGGTGGCGGCGGGGCAGGTGGATCTGCTCATCGGCACGCACCGACTCCTGCAAAAGGATGTAAAATTTAAAGATTTGGGCCTGTTGGTGGTGGACGAAGAGCAGCGCTTCGGCGTCACCCATAAGGAAAAGCTCAAGGAGCTCTCTCACCAGGTGGACGTGCTCACCCTCTCAGCCACGCCCATTCCCCGCACGCTGAATATGGCCCTTTCGGGCATCCGGGACATGTCCACTCTGGAGGAACCCCCTCAGGACCGCCAGCCGGTGCAGACCTATGTCATGGAACACGACTGGTCGGTGCTCGCCGACGCCATGCGCCGGGAGCTGGAGAGGGGCGGACAGGTCTACTATCTCCACAACCGTGTGGAAACCATCTCCCGTACTGCGGCCCATATCAAGTCCCTGCTGGGGGAAGATGTGATCATCGGCATCGCCCACGGTAAGATGACGCAGGAGGAATTGAATGACGTGATGACCCGGATGTCAGAGGGGGAAGTAAACGTGCTGGTGTGCACCACCATCATCGAAACCGGCATCGACATCTCCAACGCCAACACCCTTATCATCGAAGACTCTGACAAGATGGGTCTGGCCCAGCTCCACCAGATCCGCGGCCGGGTGGGCCGCTCCAACCGCCGGGCCTTTGCTTACCTCACCTTCCGCCGGGGCAAGGTGCTCAGCGAGGTGGCCTCGAAGCGTCTGGGGGCCATCCGGGAGTTTGCGGAGTTCGGCTCCGGCTTTAAGATCGCCATGCGGGATCTGGAGATCCGAGGCGCTGGCAACGTCCTGGGCCCCGAGCAGTCCGGCTTCCTCCTCAGCGTGGGCTACGACATGTATTTGAAGCTTCTGGAGGAGGCCGTCCTCACCGAGCGGGGAGAGAAAGTGGAACTTCCCGCCGAGTGCTCCGCCGATCTTACAGTCTCGGCCTCCATTCCCGACCGGTATGTTCCTTCTCCCGAACAGCGGATGGACCTTTACCGCCGCATTGCCCTTATCCGCAGCGAGTCGGACGCCGATGATCTCACCGACGAACTCATCGACCGCTACGGCGACCCACCCCGACCGGTAAATAACCTCATCGCCGTGGCCCTCCTCCGCGCCGACGCCGCTCGGTGCGGTGTAGCGGAGATCAGTCAAAAGGGAAACGTCCTGCTCTTTTTCCTTTTCTCCTTTGAGCTGCGCTGGGTCTCTGCCCTCTGCGCTCAGAGCCGGTACCAGGGCCGCCTCCTCTTTTCCGCCGGAGAAAAGCCCGCGCTCACCCTCAAGCTTAAAAAGGGGGAAGACCCCTTGAAACTGGCCCGCATTCTGATCGAGGATTACGGCAAGATTGGAGAATAAAAGAACCGCGGGACCTCCATGAAGGAGGTCCCGCGGTCTTTTTTCTATTTAATCCTCGTTGGGATTGAAATAATAGGGCTTCATCAGGCTGCCCTGCTGCTCGGTGGAATCCTTTTGGCTCCCCAGCCGCAGGGTGACCTCCATAGGTCCGCCCCGGCGGCCGCCATTTCCACGGCCGTTTCGGCGTTTTCCGCCTTGCTCCGCGGGAGGATTGACCTTTTTTTCCTGCCGGGACACGCTCTGCGCCTTAGCTGGGCGGGGTGGCTCCTTCTTCGGCTCCGCCGCCTTCTTCCGGCGTCCGCCCTCTCTGGCCTGCGTCTGCTGGGGCACCGGTTTTTTCTCCCCGGTGCGGGTCAGCTTTTTGGGTGCCAGCAGACGGGCAGTGGCATCCATGACGAGGTCTCCGGCCAGCGGATCCCGGTAATACTCCACCTGCTGGGCCTTTTCCTCAGGGGTGTAGTGGGGCTCCATGGCGGTAAGGGCCTCTTCCAGAGTGCGGCTCGGCTTGTAGCCGGACGCCTTTCTCTTGCCGGAGGAAGGGGACTGCGCGTCCTCCCGACGGGCTTTCACCGGAACCTCAACCTCTTTTTTCCCCTCGCTGCGTTTGCGCTTACGCTCCCGGGCAGCCGCTCGAGCCTCGGCGTCGTCAGGGTTGATCTCCCGACCCCGGGAATCCTTTTTAGGGGTCTCAAAGACCTCCATTGGCCAGGGGTGATTTTCCACCACAAGGATAGGCCTCTTCAACAGCTTTTCGATTTCCTTCAGCAGGGGCTTCTCCCCAAACTCACAGAAGGACACAGCGGTACCACCCCGGCCCGCCCGGCCGGTGCGGCCGATGCGGTGGACGTACGTCTCGGGCACGTCGGGAAGGTTATAGTTGAACACATGGGAAAGCTCCTCGATATCAATGCCCCGGGCGGCGATGTCGGTGGCGACCAGCGCCTTCACCCGGCCCTCCTTAAAGTCGGACAGGGCCTGCTGGCGGGCGGTCTGGCTCTTGTTGCCGTGGATGGCCGCAGCGGTCACTCCCGCCTTTTGCAGATCTCCCGCCACCTTGTTGGCCCCGTGCTTGGTGCGGGTAAAAATGAGGGCATTCTTTACCTCGGGACGCAGGATCAGAGAGGCCAGGAGCTTTGATTTGTTGACCCGGTCCACATAGTAGAGCTTCTGGTCGATCACCTCCACCGGGGAAGAGACCGGATCCACCGCTACCTTTACAGGATCGGTGAGAAGGGAATCCACCAGCCCCTGCACTTCGGGCGGCATGGTGGCAGAGAAAAAGAGCGTCTGCTTCTTTGGGGGCAGCCAGGCCAAGATCTTCTTCACGTCGTGGATAAAGCCCATGTCCAGCATCCGATCAGCCTCATCCAGGACAAAGATCTCCAGTTTTTCCACATGGATATACCCCTGATTGTGGAGATCCTCCAGCCGTCCGGGGGTGGCTACCAGAATATCCACTCCCGCCTTCAGCTTGTTAACCTGGGGCTGCTGTCCCACTCCGCCAAAGATAACGGCCGCTCGGAGAGCAAGGTTTTTACCATAAGCCTCAAAGCTCTCCTGGATCTGAAGGGCCAGCTCCCGGGTCGGGGTAAGGATAAGGGCGCGGACGGGGCGACCCTTGACCGGATGCTCGTTCAGCCGCTGGAGAATGGGGGCGGCAAACGCGCAGGTCTTGCCGGTACCGGTCTGGGCGCAGCCCAGTACGTCCCGTCCGGCCAGGGCGGGGGGGATCGCTTTCGTCTGGATCGGGGAGGGGGTGAGATACTCCAGATCAGATAGGGCGGAGAGAATGGGGGCGCAGAGGCCCAGGGATTCAAATGTCATAGTCGCGTTCCTTTTTTTAAATATCCCGCGCACAGCAAAAGAAGGGCGTGCTAGTCGGCACGTCCAGGCGGGAGAGCGGAAGCAATATAGCGGCAAAGATGCCGGGTCCCCTCCTTCCGCTGGAGTGGGACACAAACACAGCCGAAAGACCGTGAAACTATCAGGCAGAGTTAGTATACCATTTTTTGAATCAAATTACAACTGGGGAAGAAAACTCAACAGCAAGCTGCGGCTTCCATATGGCCGCGGCTTGCTGTTGCGCAAAAATCCTACTTAAAAATGCTCTTTGAGGGCCTTTACCGCCAGAGCCACCGTATCCTCAATGGTGGGCTGGTCGGCGTCAATGGTAATATCGGCGTACTTGGCGTAGAAAGGCTCCCGGTAATCGTAGAGATTCTGAAGCGTCTGGCCGGGGGCCAGAGTAACGCCCCGGGTCGCCAAGTTTCCCAGTCGTTTTTCCAGCACAGCACAGGGAATGTTGAGGTAGAGCACCGGTCCCAGCTCTTTCAGGTGTCTGGCCCCCAAATCCCGGAGCACCACGGAACCGCCGGGGGCAATGACGGTGCGCCGGCAGTTCAATGCGGCGACCACCTCTGCCTCCGTGTCCAAAAACCGTTCAGTCCCCAGCCGGTCCAGCACCGCCTGGAGCAGGGCGCCCTCCCGGCGCTGGATCAGCAAGTCGGTATCCACGAAGGAAAAGCCCAGTTCCTTTGCCAGCAAAACCCCCACCGTGGACTTGCCCGAACCCGGCATTCCAATGAGACTGACGTTGCGCATGCTTTCCATCCTCTCAATTTAAACTCGTGTTAATTATAACAAAAATTGACAGAAAGGGCAAGCCTTCCTTTTCGGGGAGCGCTTTCATCAGTCCAACTGGAACTGCCCGGTATAGAGCTGGTAATATCTCCCTTGTTCCGCCAGCAATTCCGCATGGCTGCCCTTCTCCTGGATCCGTCCGCCTTCAATGACCACAATGCAGTCGGCGTTTCGCACGGTGGAGAGTCGATGGGCAATGACAAACACCGTCCGCCCCTCCATGAGGGCGTCCATGCCTTTTTGGATCTGGGCCTCGGTGCGGGTATCGATGGAGGAGGTGGCTTCATCCAGAATCATCACCGGGGGATCGGCCACGGCGGCCCGGGCAATGGCCAACAGCTGCCGCTGCCCCTGGGAAAGATTGGAGCCGTCCCCGGTGACCATGGTGCGGTATCCGTCGGGGAGCCTTCGGATAAAAGAGTGGGCCCCCGCGGTCTTGGCGGCGGTGATACACTCATCGTCTGTGGCGTCCAACCGTCCGTAGCGGATATTCTCCAGCACCGTACCGGTAAAGAGGTGAGTATCCTGAAGCACTGCGCCCAGAGATTTTCTCAGGTCATCCTTTCGGATTTCCTTGACATCAATACCGTCGTAAGTGATGACGCCGTTCTGAATCTCATAGAAGCGATTGATGAGATTTGTGATCGTGGTCTTGCCCGCGCCGGTGGAACCCACAAAGGCGATCTTCTGGCCGGGGTTGGCGTACACCGACACGTCATGGAGAATCTGCTTACCTGGGACGTAGGAGAAGTCCACATCCCGGAACCGCACCGCACCGGTGAGCTCCACCAGCACGCAGTCGACCTCCCGCCTCACCGCGCCCCGGATCCGATGAAGTCCTTCCGCCGGGTCCCCCTGGGGATAGCTCCAGGCCCACAGGTGATCTGGGGTGTTCTCCGGGCACTGGATCAGAACACCGTCGGCATCCTTCACACAGGCCGCCAGGGTCATGCGCCCTCCATTGGGCACACGCCAGGCCCAACAACCGGTGCGTTGGTCATCTCCGGCGGGGGAGAGGGTACCATCGGCGGCCTTGTTCACCGCCGTCAGAGACACCTTGCCCTCGTCGCTCTCCGGCGGGGTATCCATTACCTCAAAAATGCGCTCCGCGCCCGCCAGGGCGGAGAGAATGGTGGTGAGCTGCTGAGAAATCTGATTCAGCGGCTGGCTGACCTGCCGGGAGTATTGAAGATAAACGGTAAACCCGCCCAAATCAAAGCCGCCGAAGATGGCCAGCAGGCCACCCACCGCCACTGTGAGGGCGTAACCGACGTTGTTCAGGTTCATGGCAATTGGCATGATGGCCGTGGAGTAAAAATTGGCCTTGGCCGCCGCCTGCCGGTAATGATCATTGAGCTTGGAAAACTCCTCCTTAGCCTCCTCCTCATGGGTAAAGGCCTTGACTACCTTCAAGCCCTCTATCATCTCCTGGATGTTGCCGTTGACCTTGCCCAGGTTGGCCTGCTGTTCCTGATAATATTTCCGGGACTTGCCGCCCATGCTCCGGAAAATGAGCATGGTGACTCCCAGAATCACCAGTGTGATGAGGAAAAGGATGGGGCTGACCACGATCATCATCCCCACGATGCCTACAAACATGAGGGCGGAGGATAAGAGGGAGACCACTGACTGTTCCAGCGCCATCTGGACGTTGTCGGCGTCATTGGTGAACCGGCTCATGAGCTCCCCGTGGGTGTGCTGATCATAGTAGGACACCGGCAGATCCTGAAGCCGGTCAAAGAGGTCTTTCCGCAGCCGGTTGGTCCCCTTCTGGGCCAGCCGTGCCATGGTGGCCGACTGGACGTAAGAGGCAACCACACCCACCAGGTAAATGCCCAGCAGCGGAAGCAGGGCCAGCAACAGCGCCTTCGGCCCGGAATAGACCCCGCCCACCAGGTTGTTGATGATAGGACGCATATAGTAAGAGCCTCCGACATTGGTACAGACGGAGAGAATCAAACAGAAAAATACCCCAGCCAAAGGGAGCTTGCTCTGGGATAGATAGCCCAGCAGCCGCTTGATGGTCTTTTTCACGTCCTTCGGCTTGGCATATCCACTGCGGTGATTGGGTCCTGGCATTATTCGCTCACTCCTTCCTGCTGAGATTGATAGATCTCCTGATAAACAGCGTTGTTTTGCAGCAGTTCCTCATGGGTGCCGGAACCTACCACCGTGCCGTCGTCCAGCACCAGAATCTGGTCCGCATATTGCACTGAGGAGACGCGCTGGGCAATAATGATCACAGTCGTCCCCGCCAGATTTTTAGCAAAGGAGTCTCGAATAGCAGCCTCGGTGGCCGAGTCCACGGCCGAGGTGGAGTCGTCCAGAATGAGAACCGCGGGCTTTTTCAGCATGGCCCGGGCAATGCACAGCCGCTGCTTTTGTCCGCCGGAGACATTGACGCCTCCCTGGTCAATGCGAGTGTCAAAGCCCTCGGGGAAGGCCATGATAAAGTCATAGGCCTGGGCGTCTTTCGCCGCCTGGATGAGCTCTTCCTCGGTGGCTTCGGCTTTGCCCCAGAGGAGATTTTCCCGGATGGTCCCGGAAAAGAGGACATTGTTTTGCAGCACCATGCCGATGCGGCCCCGCAGTTCCTCCAGAGGATAGTCCCGCACATCCACGCCGTCCACCAGCACACTGCCGCCGGTGACATCGTAAAAACGCGGAATAAGATTCACCAAAGAGGATTTGCCCACGCCGGTGCCGCCCACGATAGCGGTAAACTGGCCGGGGCGCACCCGGAAGCTCAGATGGCTGAGCACGTCATCCCCGCTCCCAGCGGAGCGGTACTTAAAGGACACGTCCCGAAACTCCACGCCTCCCCGGGCGGCTGGTAAAGCCATGGTCCCTCTCTCCGCGCGGTCTTCAATGTCCGGCTCGGTGTCCAGCACCTCGATGATGCGGCGGGCACAGGCGGCGGCCCGGGAAAGCTGGAGCAGGCTCATGGCCAGCATCATCACGCTCATGAGAATCTGAAAAATATAGTTGATGAAAGAGGACAGGTCACCGTAGAGCATAGTGCCGTCCATCACTTGGACACCGCCCAGATAGAGAACGGCCAGGGTGGCCAGATTGAGACAGAGTATCATCACAGGCAGAATCATCACGATGCGCATGGCCACCTGAATGCCCGCCTCGGTGAGCTCGTCGTTGGCCTTTTTGAATTTGGTCTTTTCATAGCCCGCCCGGACAAAGGCTTTCACCACCCGGACCGCCACCAGATTCTCCTGCACTGTGCTGTTGAGGTTGTCAATCTTCCGCTGCATGACCTCAAATAGGTGGTTGCACACCTTCATAATGAGACCGATGGCCAGCACCATCACCGGGATGATCACCAGCATCACCAGCGCCAAACGGCCGTTGATGGAGGCGGCCATCGCCAGAGCGGCAATGAGCATCACCGGTGCTCTGGTAATAATGCGCATGCCCAGAGTGACGGTAAGCTGGATGGCGTTGACATCGTTGGTCATCCGGGTGATCAGGGAACCTGAAGAAAATCGGTCGATATCGGCAAAGGAGAAATCCTGGATCTTGCGGAACATGGAATCCCTCAGGTTTGCACCGAAGCCCTGTCCGGCAATGGATGCCGCCTTGGCTGAGGTCACGCCGCAGGCCATGCCCACCGCGGCCAGCGCCAGCATCACCCCGCCCACTCGCAGGATGTAGCCCATGTCGGAATTGGCAATGCCTACATCCACAATGGCAGCCATCAACCTGGGCATAATAATATCGCAAATGACCTCTATAAAGACCAGCACCGGCGCCAGAATGGCCCAGCGTCGGTACTGACCAATGTACACGGAAAGTTTTTTTACCATGAAACGTGACACTCCTCTCGCGGGCAGAAGGGAGGAGGTTCAATCCCTCCCAGGTTTTCTATCATTCGGCGCAGATAATCGCTCAACTGCTTTCTCTCCTCTGTGGAAAAACCAGCCAGCATCCGCCCATCCACCGCCCGGAAGGACTGTCCACACAACTCCACGGCACGGTGCCCCTTGTCGGTAAGTGCCACCTGATTGCGCCGAGCGTCTTTTTCATCCGTCCGCCGCTCCACATAGCCGGAGCGCTCCAAAGACTTGAGGGAGACCGCTACTGTGGCGGGAGCCAAGTGAAGCAGGTGGGCCACCTCCCGCTGGGAATAGATCTTGCCGGCCTTTTCCCCATGCAGCAGCACCAGCAGCAGCATGGGTGAGCCTAAATCAGTCAGTCCTCTGGCCGCCTGTTCCTCCATCACTTTTTTTCGATGGGCCTGATGCAGGCCGTGAAAGACGGCGCTGGGTTCGTCCGCGCAGTACATTTTTACATCCCCATTCGTTCGTATCCTTATCGTTTGCGTGCTTACGAATTATACGACAGGGCAACAGGAAAATCAAGTCTAAATTATAAACAAGTTTTTAGAACGGATGTTTGACATTTTCTAAAATGTATGGTAGAATGCAATAAAGAAAAAGGAGGGGTCCTTATGGCCGCACCGCTGACACCCAAGCAGGCGGAGATTTACGACTTCATTCTTCAGTATACCCGGACGCAAGGCTATCCCCCCTCTGTGCGGGAGATTGGCGCAGCAGTCCATCTGAAATCTCCGTCCACCGTTCACTTTCATATGAAAAAGCTGGAGGCCGGAGGATATATCCAAAAGGCCGATGGAAAAACCAGAGCCATTACCCTTCCCAGGGAGACTGCGCCCGAGGAAGCGGATGCCAGAACCAATCAGGTTCCCTTGGTGGGTGACGTTGCTGCGGGTTCACCCATCCTGGCAGAAGAGTGTGTGGAGGAATATCTTACCTTTGACACAGGAGGACGCACAGAGGAGCATTTTGCCCTTCGCGTTCGGGGAGAATCCATGCTCTACGCCGGAATTCTTCCCGGGGATCTGGTGGTGGTTCACCGACAGGACGTTTTTCACAACGGAGATATTGTGGTTGCCCTTTTTGAGGACGAGGCCACGGTCAAGACGCTCAGCCGAAAGGACGGGCACATCTGGCTTATGCCGGAAAACCCGGCTTACGAACCCATTGACGGAGAAGGCGCGGCCCTTTTGGGCAGGGTGGTTGCCGTGATCCGCCGCTATTAAAGAAGGGAGGATCCACAGTTATGACAGTTGATGTGGAAAAGTTGGCAGATGCCGGCAAGCGGTACATCAAAAAGATGGATCTGGAGGACATGGCGGCGCTGAAAATTTGCCTGTTGTCCACCGGGGCCCTGGCAGGCCTTTCTCTCAAAAGCCGGGCGGCCCGACGCCTGGTGGGAGTGGCTTGCACGTTTCTCTCCGCAGGTCTGGCCGTTCCCCTGGTGAGTCAATATTTAGACGAACTTCACCACAGCAGCCCAACTCCGGAACCTCTGCATGAGGAAAAAGAGTAACACCCTTTATATTACCCATCAAGCTTCAAGAAAAAGAGAATGCCGCCCATCTGGGCGGCATTCTCTTTTTTCGTTACTTTTTAAATTTTCGGCTCTGGGCAACCGCCAGTTCATCACAGCGGTTATTATACCGATTTTCCGCGTGTCCCTTCACCCAGCGAAGGTTCACGGTGTGGTAGTCACACAGCTCCAACAGCCGCTCCCACAAATCAGGATTGAGGGCCGGCTTCTTGTCCGCCTTGATCCAGCCTCGGGCCTTCCAGCCTTTGGCCCACCCCTTTTGAAGTGCGTCGATGACATACTTGGAGTCGGAATAGAGCTCCACTGTACAAGGCTCCTTCAGGGCCTCCAGCGCAGTGATGACTCCCGTGAGCTCCATGCGGTTGTTGGTGGTGTGTCCCTCGCCGCCGGAGAGTTCTTTTTCAAACTCCCCGTACTGGAGAATGGCGCCCCAGCCTCCCGGGCCGGGGTTTCCGGAACAGGCACCGTCGGTATAGATGGTGACATTTTTCATAGCTCTTTGAGAATTTCCTTCCGGCGGGTCTCATAGTCGGCCTGGCTGATCCATTTTTTCTCCAGAAGATAGTCCAGCTCCTTGAGCTGCGCGTCATGGTTGACCGTCTGGGTGGGTGTCACGGAAAGGGCCGCCAGCTGAGCCTCTAGCTGGAGAATTCGTGCGTCATACTCATCCTTGGTAATAAGACGCTGGACATAGAGCATCTTTTCCTTTTTCATCCGGGCGTGGATGCCCTCTTCGGTGTTGTCCTCTTCACTGCTGGTAAAGAACCCCATGTCTTACTCCTCCTTCTCCTCATCCGCTGAAGGCACTTCTTCAGAATCTTCTTCGGCCTCGTCCTCATGGTCGGTGCGGGCGATGGAGATCACCTTGACCCCTTCGTCCAAATTCATGAGCTTAACGCCTTGGGCGCCGCGGCTGTAACTGTTGATTCCGGCACACTCCATGCGGATGATGACGCCGGCATCGTTGATGATAAGGATGTCGTCCCCGTCGTTGACAACTTTCACACCCACCAACGGGCCGGTCTTGTCGGTGACCTGATAGCCCTTCAGACCGTAGCCGCCCCGCTTCTGGGGCCCGTCGCCCCGAATATACTCATCCATTTCGGTGCGCTTTCCAAAGCCGTTTTCCGTCACCATAAGCACATAGTGGTCGTACTTAGCCCGGGCGGCGCCAATGACATAATCTCCCTGCCGCAGACGGATCCCCATGACGCCGCAGGCGTCCCGGCCCATGCAGCGTACATCCTCCTCCTTGAAACAGATGGTCATGCCGCCCCGGGTGGCAATCAGAATGTCCTGTTCCCCATCAGTTTCCCGGACGGCGATAAGCTCATCGTCGGGGTCCAGAGTGATACAGCGGATGCCCGCCTTCCGCGCCGTAAAGATGGTGGAGAGTTGGATGCGCTTCACCGTACCCTTTTTTGTCACCATCACCAGGTACCGGTCCTCGGGGAACTCCCGCAGATGGATCATGGCGGTGACCTTCTCCCCAGCCTCCAGGGGCAGGACGTTGACTATGGCCGTACCCTTGGCTGTCCGTCCGGATTCGGGGATCTGATAACCCTTCTTCCGGTGGACTTTACCCATATTTGTAAAGAACAGAAGAAAGTCGTGGGTGGAGGAGGTAAACACGGTCTCCACATAGTCTTCTTCCTTGGTGGCCATGGCCGTGATGCCCTTTCCACCCCGCTTCTGGGCGCGGTAGGTGGAGGCGGGCACCCGCTTAATATAGCCGCCCGCGGTGAGAGTAAAGACGCACTCCTCCTCCTCAATGAGATCCTCGATGTCGATTTCATCTTCCACGTCCTGAATCTCGGTGCGCCGCTCGTCGCCGAACTTGTCGGCGATGGCCTGAAGCTCACTCTTGAGCACCTGGCAGATCATCTCGTCGCTGCTCAGCAACTGCTGATAGTAGGCGATGCGCTCCTCCAGCTCCTTATACTCGTTCTCCAGCTTTTCCCGGTTAAGACCCTGAAGGGCGATGAGCCTCATGTCACAGATGGCCTGCGCCTGCACCTCGTCCAGCTGGAAGCGGTTCATCAGGTTTTCCTTGGCGTTGTCATAGCTGGTGCGGATGATATGGACGACCTCGTCGATATTGTCCTGGGCAATGAGCAGACCCTCCAGAAGGTGAGCCCGCTCCTGTGCCTTCCGGAGGTCGTACTGGGTCCGGCGGACGACGATCTCCTCCTGGAACTTGAGGTACTCATCAATAATGTGCCGGAGAGACAAAATGCGGGGCTGGGACTGGTTATTCACCAGAGCCAGCATATTGATGGCAAAGGAGCTCTGAAGCTGGGTCTGGGAGAAGAGCCGATTGAGCACCACCTGGGGGTTGGCATCCCGCTTGAGCTCGATAACGATGCGCATGCCATTGCGGTCAGTCTCGTCCCGGATGTCTGCAATACCATCCAGGCGTTTGTCCTCCACCTGCTCGGCCATATTTTTGATAAGCATCCGCTTGTTGACCTGATAGGGAAGTTCGGTGACGATGATGCGGATGCGGTCCTTGCCAAACTCTTCAAATTCGGTGCGGGCCCGGACAATGACCTTGCCGCGGCCAGTGGCGTAAGCGGCCCGGATGCCCGAGCGGCCCATGATGATGCCCTGGGTGGGAAAATCGGGTCCCTTGACATACTCCATTAGGTCGGCCAGGGTAGACTCGGGATCGTCCAGCACCTTAATGCAGGCGCCGATGACTTCCCGGAGATTGTGGGGTGGAATGTTGGTGGCCATGCCCACGGCGATACCGGAAGAGCCGTTCACAAGAAGATTGGGAAAGCGGGAGGGAAGCACCCGGGGCTCTTTCCGGCTCTCATCAAAGTTGGGATCCCAGTCCACGGTGTCTTTATCAATGTCCCGGAGCATTTCCTCGGAAATCCGGGCCAGACGAGCCTCAGTGTAACGGTAAGCAGCGGGGGGATCGCCATCTACGGAACCAAAGTTGCCGTGGCCGTCCACCAGCATATAGCGCATGGAGAAATCCTGGGCCAAGCGAACCAGGGCGTCGTAAACGCTGCCGTCTCCGTGGGGGTGGTACCGGCCCAGCACGTCGCCCACGCAGGTAGCGGACTTCTTAAATGGCTTGTCGTGGGTGAGGTTATCCTCATACATGGCGTAGAGAATGCGCCGATGCACGGGCTTCAGACCATCCCGTACATCGGGAAGGGCCCGGCCCACGATCACGCTCATGGCGTATTCGATGTAGGATTTCTCCATTTCCGGAACCAGAGCCGAAGTGACAATGGCCTGTTCCGGATAACGGATTTCCTCCGGGTCATATTGTGGTTTCTTACTCATTTGCAAAACAGCCTTTCTTTTTCAAAAGAACAGGAATTCTGTACTCTGTCCCGTTTTCTCAGCCTTCTGTCATTTGCCGGATATTTTCTTCCGTCAAGGGCAGATAGGAAATGGGGAGCTCCGAGGCATCCTTCAGATATTTGTCTCGCCACAAGCGATATTCGGTTTCGTCTACCGGATGATCCCACGTAATGGTTTCCCCTGAAGAAATGTAGTACACGAACCCTGTCCCACTGGTATCAACTTCTTTCGGATATCCCTCCAGCCCGAGGGATTGATCCCAGGCGTCCACAGAACCAATCTTCACATACTGATCGGTCTCCGGTTGGTATTCATAGAGAAAATACGGCCAAAAGGAACCACCCTTTCCCTGGTTGTGAGACCATCCGGCGGTAAGAACGCCGTTATCGTAAAATGTCAGAAGTGGAAATTCCCTCAGCTGCGTTCTCAGCGCTCCCGCCGCCTCGTCCCATCCCATCACAAGGCCCATCTGCCCTGCGACCACCGTGGTGGTATACAGAAGAATCAGTTCTTCCTTTCCATCCTGATCTACGTCACAGACGGCAAACTGATTTTCTTCCATTGCACCATATTCTGTTTCTGGTCCACGTTTGGAACCGTCTGGAAGAATATTTTTTTCCAGCAGATTTTTCAGCGCCTCGGTATAAGCTGCCCGAGCATGGGCATTGTCCTCAGACATGTCGGGCGTCTCCGCAGGGGCAGCGGAAGCAGTTGCCCCGCAGCCGCTTAATGTCAAACATAGAGCGGCACATACAATAAAAAACACCGTTTTTTTCATTAAACCTTCTTGCCTCTGTCTCAGTAGTCCAGGTTGACGGCATATTTTGCGTTCTTTTCAATAAATTCCTTCCGCGGCTCTACCGTTTCACCCATTAGACTGGTAAACGTCTCATCTGCGGCCACGGCGTCATCCAACTCGATCCGCCGCAGGGTTCTTTTCTCCGGATCCATCGTTGTCTCCCACAGCTCATGGGGATTCATTTCGCCCAGGCCCTTATACCGGCTGATGTCGATCTTGGCGCTGGGATTATCTCCCCGCAGCTCGGCGGACACCAGGTCCCGCTCCTCGTCGGAGTAAGCCACCCGAGTCTGCTTGCCCCGGGTGAGCTTATAGAGGGGGGGGACAGCAGAATAGACATAACCATGTTCAATGAGAGGCCTCATAAAACGGAAAAAGAAGGTAAGCAGAAGCGTACGGATATGGGCGCCGTCCACATCGGCATCTGCCATGATAACGATTTTGTGATAGCGGAGCCGGGAAGGATCGAATTCCTCTCCAATGCCCGCGCCCAGCGCGGTAATAACCGGCTGGAGCTTATCATTGCCGTAAACCTTATCCGCCCGGGCCTTTTCCACGTTGAGCATCTTGCCCCACAGGGGGAGGATGGCTTGGAAGCGGGAGTCTCTCCCTTGAGTGGCCGAGCCGCCAGCGGAGTCGCCCTCTACGATGTAGAGCTCTGTAAGCTCAGGATTCACTTCATTACAGTCCCGCAGCTTATCGGGCATAGCCGCCCCGCCCAGCGCGGTCTTGCGGCGAATGGACTCCCGGGCCTTTCTGGCGGCCTCACGGGCCCGGTTGGCTGTGAGGGCCTTATCCAAAACGGCCCTGCCCACCGCCGGGTTTTCCTCCAGAAATTCTGTGAGCTTATCCGTCACGACGGCGTTGACCAGCGTGCGAATTTCACTGTTTCCCAGCTTCGCCTTTGTCTGTCCCTCAAACTGAGCATTGGTCAGCTTTACCGAAATGACACAGCAAAGCCCCTCCCGGCAGTCCTCTCCGGAAACCTTCTCCTCATTTTTCAAAAGGCCGATCTTTTTGCCGTAATTGTTGAGCGCCGTGGTAAGCGCCCGCTTAAAGCCCTCTTCGTGCATTCCTCCCTCGGGGGTATGCACGTTGTTGGCAAAAGACAAAATCAGCTCGTTATAGCTGTCATTATATTGCATGGCCACCTCAGCCATGGCGTCATCCTTCTGTCCAAACATGTAGATGACTTTGTCGTGAAGAGGCGTCTTTGTCCGATTGAGCCAAGCGGCAAATTCCCGAATGCCCCCTTCATAACACATTTCGTCTCTCTGCTCCTTGCCTGGACGCAGATCTTCCGTGGTGATATGAAGGCCGGCATTAAGAAAAGCCTCCTCCCTCATCCGGGTATGAAGAATCTCGTAATCATAGACCGTGGTGTCGGTAAACAGCTCCGGATCAGGCTGGAAAACCACCTCGGTGCCGGTCTGATCGGTTTCCCCAATGACGGTTATATCCTGCGTGACATGGCCACGGGAAAATTTCATCTCATGAATCTTTCCGTCTCGGTGGACACGGACTTCCAGCCACTCACTGAGGGCATTAACCACGCTGGCGCCCACGCCGTGAAGGCCTCCGGAGACCTTGTAACCGCCGCCGCCGAATTTTCCGCCGGCGTGAAGAATGGTATAAACTACTTCCAAAGCGGGTTTCCCGGTCTGCAGCTGAATATCCACAGGAATTCCGCGGCCATCGTCTATCACCTTGATGATGTCTCCGGGCAAAATGGTCACCGTGATATGTTTGCAGTACCCGGCCAGGGCCTCGTCAATGGCGTTATCCACAATCTCATAGACAAGATGGTGAAGGCCGGAGGATGAGGTGGATCCAATATACATGCCGGGTCTTTTCCGGACGGCCTCCAGGCCCTCCAGCACCTGGATCTCCGAAGCGTCATACTCGTGACTGGTTTGCGTCACGCTGTCTTCCCAATGTTCTTCTGTCATTGATTAACCTCCTGGTCGTTTGCGGAGTGCGGGAAACCGCTTTGGGGAAAAGCGGTTTCCTCCACTCCGCAAAAAACTTATTTTCTGTTGTCAGAACTCACGTTTGCTCATTCAAAACCGCGGCCTTCCATGCGGCCCTTCAGCGTGGCCGAAGAGAGCTGGGAGAGGTACACTATGGGTTCTTCCTCTCCCTTCTTACATAGGGCAAAGGATTTTGGTAAATCATCGCTCACGCTCACCACCCGTCCGGCCTTTTCAGCCCGCTCTAAAAAAGCGCGGGTGAGGTGGGAATAGGAGGAATTGTCCAAATCAAAAATACCCACGATGTCCCGATAAGGGACTACCACCGACTGTCCCAAATGTAGATACATGTGCCGCCTCCCGCTTCACTTTTTTTTCCGAATGACATGAGGCGTCCAAAGCCGTTTCCAGATCCGCCAGCCGGTAAAAAATCCTACAAAAAGCCCCACCGCAGGCAGACCAGGAAAAAAGAGCAGCGTTTCAATGGGGGCTCCCCCTCCGCCTTCGGTCCAGCCAAAGTAACGAAACGCAGTCACCGCACTGGCCAGAAATGTAGCCGCCGCCGGCGGAAGATACCGCCAAAAACGCTTTTTGGGAAAGCGGCAGAAAATGTATTCCAAAAACGCTCCCGCTGCCAGCGGAATCATAAAAAACACGAATAGAATGGGCATACAGGCTCCTTTATTCCGTCAAAGTTCCACCCTGCACCTGAAACCGCTTTCCGTCCCGGGCCAGCTTTTTGTCGTCCTCACAACAGGTAATAAATACCTGTCCGCTTGTGATCCGCTCCAGAACAAAGGATTGCCGCCTTTGATCCAGTTCAGACAGCACGTCATCCAACAGCAGCACCGGCCACTCTCCGGTGTCCTCCCGAAACAGTTCCCGGCAAGCCAGCTTTAGGGAGAGCGCCGCCGTGCGAGTCTGTCCCTGTGAGGCAAATTGCCGGGCGTTCTGTCCATCAATTTCTACGGACAGATCATCCTTGTGAGGACCGGACAGACATTGCCGAGCTTCCAACTCAGCTTTGCGGTGAGACTGTTGATGTTCCAGCAACTGCTCCAGCAGAAGTTTGACAGGTGCCTCCGGATCCAAAACGGTGGAAACCGTCTCATATCGCAGCTCCAGCTTCTCTCTACCCCCGGAAAAATCTCCCTGAATAGGGGGTGCCAGAGCGGACAGCCGCTTGATAAAATGGGCACGATAGTGGATGAGGATGGCCCCAACCTGGGCCATCCGAAGATTAAAATCATCGAGTGTGTCCAGTAAAGAAGGTTTTTCCTCCCAGTCCCGCAAAATACGCGTCTTTTGCTCATAGAGCCTTCGGTATTCTGCCAGCGCCCCGGCATACCGGGGGCGAAGCTGACAGATGCCATCGTCCAGAAATCGCCGCCGCTCAACTGCTCCATCCCGAATGAGGGACAGATCTTCCGGGCAAAAAAGAACCGTATTGAGCACCTGAGACAGCTCCGCCGCGGTTTTGAGTTTAACTCCGTTGGACAGCAGCTCCCGACGCTCTCCCCGGTGAAGTCTGGCCTCCAGGGTAAACTCCCGCCCTCTGGCAAAAATTTCACCCTTCAAAAAAGCATAATCTACACCGAACTGGATCATTTCCCGGTCGTACCGAGCCCGATGACTTCTGGCAGAAGAAAGGTAGCCCACTCCTTCCAGCAAATTTGTTTTACCCTGGGCGTTTTCCCCGCAGATCACATTGACTCCAGGAGAAAAAACAGCCTTTGCATGGACATAATTTCGAAAAAAATCCAGTTCCAGGGCTTTGACAATCATTGGACCGTGAGCCTCACACCTTCCAACTCTGCCACATCACCGGAACGAACCTTTTTTCCACGCTGTGTGCAGACTTCCCCGTTAACCTTGACCTGCCCATTCTGAATCAGCTGCTTGGCCTCTCCTCCCGTTCCGGTAAGGGCGGCAAATTTTAAAAGTCCCTCAAGCTTGATATACTCCGTGGAGATTTTTATGGTTTCTTCTCTCATATCTCCGCTCCTTTCTGGTTTAGCCAGCGCTCAGCCGCACAGGTAGCACCATGAACAAATAGGGTTCCTCCCCGTCCTCAGCGTCAGGAGGCACAATGACACAAGGAGACGAACTGGTTCCAAGCTTGAGCAGCGCCTTGTCGGTTGGTACCGCCTTCAGCGCGTCCATGAGCAGACGGTTATTAAAGCCGATCTTCAGTTCATTCCCGTTTCCCGCCACCGGACAGCGGTCAGAAGCATCTCCGATGGCCGTGCGGGTGGTGAGGAAAATGGAGCCGTCCTCCATAGTGCAGCGCAGAGGACTTTTGAATTTCTCGCTGATAATCAAACTCACCCGGTCAATGGAGGCCATGAGCTGGCGGACATCGGCAGTCAGCAGAACTGTGCTTTTCCGGGAAATGGCCTGCCGGTAGTCCAAAAATTCTCCCTCCAGCCGCCGCGTCACCAGCAGAGTAGATCCCACCTTGAACAGTACATGCCGGGCACCAGTGGTAACGAGGGCGGTCTCCTCCGTATCGGAGCAGATTCCCTTCACCTCATTCAGCGCAGCGCCGGGAACAACAAAAGAAAAATCCATGCTGGGTTTATTTCCTAATTTTTCCCGACGGATCGCGAGTCTTTGCCCGTCCACAGACACAACCGACAGCGTATCGCCGTTCACCTCAAATAGAGAACCTGTCAGGATGGGTCGGCTTTCGTTGTCGCTGACGGCAAATAGCGTACGCCCGATCATGTCGGCCAGCGTGCTCTGAGGCAGTTCCAAGGCGTTTTGACGTTCCACAGCGGGAAGCTCTGGAAATTCCTCGGGGTCAATACCCTGAATATTGAACTCGCTCATTCCACACTGAATGTGGACGGTCAGGGCTTCTGAGGAAAACGTAACCATGTCGTCTGGAAGGCGGCGGACAATCTCACCGAAAAGGCGAGAGGACAGGACCAGAGAACCGCCCTCACTGACCTGGGCGGGAACAACGGTACGAATTCCGGTTTCCAGATTGTAGCCGGTGAGCCTTAACTCACTGTCGGCCTCTAGAAGAATTCCCTCCAAGGCCGGAATGGAGCTTTTGGATGCCGCTGCCCGGGCAGAAACGGCAATTGCTGATTGGAGCAGCGCTTTTTCGCAGGAGAATTTCATGCGTTAGTACCTCCGTTCGTCTCGCTCTCCTGAAGGAGAGGAGAGGATTTTTGTCGTAATAGTAAGCCGTAGGAAAAATTATTGTGGAAAACTAAGATTTTTCCTTTTTTCACAAGGGTTTGACCATCCACAACCCCTGTGGAGAAAAATAAACAGATTTCCACACCAAGAAAAAGAAAAAAAGAGTTTCCACATGGAAGAATCCACATTTCCACAAAAAAAGGTGGAGTTGTGGAAGAAAGAAGACCCCAGGGATAGAATTATTCGTAGCGGGCGTTGATGTTGGTATTGATGTCTTTGATGACCTCAGCCATCTCGGGAGATTGTTTGGTCAGTCGTTCAATGCGCTCAATGGAATGCATGACGGTGGTGTGATCCCGCCCGTCAAATTCTTTTCCGATCTCTTTTAGGGAGAGATTTGTCATACGGCGGATCTCATACATGGCGATCTGGCGGGCCAGAACGGTATCTTTGTTTCGGGCCTGACCCTGAATATCTTGCGCCTCAATGTTGTAGAATTTTCCAACTTCTTCAATAATGACATCAGCAGAGGGCAAAAACTCTGTTTTGTCCTTAAACATGTCCCGCACAGCCCGGGTGACGGTGTCCACGTCCACCTGTTCTCCCATCAACTCCTGAAACGCCAGAATTTTATTGACGGTCCCCTCAATCTGCCGGACGTTGGCAGTAATGTTGTCCGCAATGTAGCGCAATACCGGATCCGGAAGGTTCATACCACGGCGGATGGCCTTGTTTTTGATAATGGCGACACGGGTCTCATAGTCGGGGGGCTGCACGTCCACGGGAAGACCCCACTCAAACCGGGTTTTCAGGCGGTCATCCAGTCGGAGCATTTCCTTTGGAGGACGGTCAGCGGTAAAGACGATTTGGCGGCCGGCCTCATAGAGGGTGTTGAATGTGTGGAACATCTCTTCCTGAGTAGATTCCCGTCCCGCAATAAACTGGACATCATCCATGAGAAAAATGTCGGCAGCCCGGAATTTCTCCCGAAATTCCTGGTTTCTACCTTCTCGAATGGCGGCAATCAGTTCGTTGGTAAAGGAGTCTCCTTTGATGTAGACAATGCGGTAATCCGGATATTTTTCGTGAATGGAATGGGCAATGGCATAGAGTAAATGGGTTTTGCCCAGGCCGGACTCTCCGTAGATAAAGAGCGGGTTATAGCTCTTGGCCGGCTCGTCGGCTACGCTTCGGGCGGCGGCGTAAGCAAATTTGTTGGAGGAACCCACCACGAACTTGTCGAAGGTGTACTCTTCCGTTCCAGGAAGAAAGACATTGTCCTTCGGTTTGTCAAGGGATTCTTTTTCTCCCTCTCCCAAAACTTTTACATCAAAATCAGCCGAAAAAAGTTCCCGCAAAGCCTTTTGAATGGCGGAGCGGTAGCGGGAGACAATGATATCCCGTTTGAAGTTGGAAGGGGTATACAAAACAAAGCTGTCCTCATCCAGAGAAAGCGCTTCGGCGTCGTCGAACCAGGTGCTCAGAGTGGTGGCGGTTAAATCGCCTTCCATCAGCTTCAGAACCCTTGTCCAAATTTCGGCGGCGGAATTCATGTTATGGCTCACCCGTTTCTGTTTTTAAAAATATACTTTATTATTATACCAAACACACGCAGACTTGGCAACGAAAAAGCAAGGGTTCCATTCAAAAAATTTCCTCGCGTTTCAGGAAAGTTGTGGGTTGATTTTACAAGAACACAAGATGTTGTGGACTGTAAAAAATTAAGAACAAAAAAACCGAAAAAGAAGGTTGACATGGGATTTATATATCAAGTATAATATCATTTGCGCTTTCATAAGCGCATGGTAACTTTGACGACCGCGTTTGGTTCTTGCCAAACGTTGTGGTAAGGCAGAGCTTTGCTCCGTCAGAATGAGTACAGGAGGTGTACCAAAATGGTTCGTACCTATCAGCCCAAAAAGCGTCAGCGCAGCAAGGTCCACGGGTTTCGCAAGCGCATGGCGACCGCCAATGGCCGCAAGGTGCTGTCCCGGCGCCGCCGTGAAGGCCGTGTCCGTCTGTCTCACTGAGATGGCAACCAAATAGGGCATTTTATGCGGGGCGGTGGAACTTTTCTACCGCCCCTGCGGTGCATGGAGAGAAGTAGAAGGGGAGACGAGAGATGCTGCATACCCGGTCCATGAAGGAAAATCATCTGTTTCGCCGTCTCTACGCCAAGGGAAAAAGCGCGGTAAGCCCTTGTCTGGCCGTTTATGTGAAAAAAAATTATCTGGGAACGACCCGGCTGGGCCTTACGGTCGGAACGAAAGTGGGAAAGGCTGTGCGCCGGAACAAGGTGCGCCGCCGCATCCGGGAGGCCTATCGAATTCACGAGGAGCGAATTGCTTCCGGCTGGGACATTGTGGTGGTAGCCCGGGTCAAAGCCGCATTTACGCCTTATTCCGAACTGGAGAGAGAACTCCTCCGCCTGTTGGACAGGCTGGGGGTGTATCGAAAGGGCGAGGGTGTGTGAAAAGCATTTTTTTATGGCTCATTCGCTTTTACCAGCGCAACATCTCTCCTACCCGCCCGTCCTGCTGCCGCTTTATTCCCACCTGCTCGGCATATGCCTTGGAGGCAGTGGAAAAGTATGGAGCATGGAGGGGGGGCCTTTTGGCCCTGCGCCGCATCCTAAAATGTCAACCGTTTCACCGGCAGGAAACCATCGAGTATGACCCTGTTCCAACGTGCAAAAGAAAATAATGTGGAGGCCGTGTCCATGGATTTCGCCTATTATATCCTGACCCCCTTCACCTGGCTGTTGATGTTTTTTTATCAGTTTTTCAACAGCTACGGTGTTGCGCTGATCCTCTTCGCCCTGGTGGTGAAGCTGATTCTCTATCCGCTCTCTCTCAAAGGAAAGCGGAGCATGATCCAGATGAATATGCTCTCGGGCAAGCTCCAGAAACTGCAAAAGCAGTACGGCAAGGATCAGAACCGTTATAATGAAGAGGTCCAGAATCTTTATGCCAAGGAGAAAGTCAACCCCATGGGAGGTTGTCTTTGGTCCGCGTTGCCTCTGGCCATTTTGCTCCCGCTGTATGCCATTATTCGCCAGCCCCTGAAATATATGATGGGACTTTCCGTGGACCAGATTACTACCGTTGCAAAAACAGTGGACTGGAATACGGTGGCGGTGAATATGGGATGGACCACCCAGCAGTTGGTGGAAAAGGCCGGAAATGCCTTTTCCAATACCGGTTATAACCAGCTTTACCTGGCCTCTCTCATTACACCTCAAAACTTGAACTCCATTCAGGCTGCGGTGGGAGAGACCGCCAAGGAAATATTCTCCATTAACTTTAATTTCTTTGGCATTGAGCTGTCTCAGGTGCCTCAGTTAAAGTTCTGGGCCAATGGAATCAGCTGGGCAGCGCTTGGACTGTTTCTGATTCCTGTGATCTCTGGCGTAACCAGCCTGATTTTTTCTCTCATCTCTACCAAAACCAACAACATGAATCAGCAGCAGCCGCAGGATTCGCAGGCTGCTAAAACCACCCGCACAATGATGATTATTTCTCCCGTTATCTCTCTGTGGATCGGCTTTTCTATGCCGGCGGCCCTGAGCGTTTACTGGGTGGCCAACAATCTTCTGGGCATGATTCAGGAGTTCATCTCTTCCAAGGTCTTGAAAAAGGACTATGAGAAGGCTGCCCAATTGCAGCGGGAGCGAGAGCTGGAGGAGAAGGAAGAGGAGAAGCGGCAGCGCCGGGAGAAGGCCGAGGAACGCGCCCGCCAGGCCGAAGAAGCCCGGAAAAACAAGAATAAAAAGAAGGAAAAGGATGAAGAAGAGGAAAAAATTTCTCCCTCCGTCCGTGAAGCCAGCCGGGTAGGCATCCGTCAGTATGCCAGAGGCCGCGCTTATGATCCCGAGCGCTATGGCGGAGTGACTCCCTACCATGAGGATGTGGCTGCCGGGATCATGAAAAAGATCGAGGAGCTGCCGGAGCAGCAGACGCCTGCCGATATTCCTGCGCCGGAGGACGAGACTGCCGTGGACAACACAGTGGAAGAGGCTGCAGAGTCTGTGGCAGAGACCGACCGTAGCCCTGAGGAAGACACCCCCAAGGAAGACACCCCCAAGGAAGACTGAGAGATCCCTATGGGAAGGAGATAAAAACCATGCAGAAATCAATTGAGTGCACTGGTAAAAATGAGGAGGCGGCTATTGCCGCAGCCTTGAAGCAGCTGGGTCTCGCCCGGGAAGAGGTATCCGTGGAGGTACTGGAGCTGGCAAAGTCCGGTTTCCTGGGGATTGGCGGAAATCCTGCCAAAGTAAAGGTGACCTTTGAAGTTCCCGACGAGCCGGAAGAACCCGTGGCGGAGGCGGCACCCACACCTGTGCCGGAGAAGATCGTGCCTCCCGCTCCCCAGCCTAAGGCCGCCGATTCCTGTGAAGAGGATTCTCAAGAGAAGAAAATTGTAGCCTTTCTCACCGGACTTTTGGAGCGGATGGAGATTGAGGCGAAGCCCCAGGTCACCGTGAACGATGAGGGTGATTATCTGGTAGAGTTGGTGGGAGAGGACCTGGGCGGAGTAATTGGCCGCCGTGGCGAGACGCTGGACGCCATCCAGCAGCTTACCGGGTATGCCGTCAATCATGGTCAGGCCAAGCGGGTTCGGATCCGGGTAGACGCAGAGCACTACCGCGCCAAGCGGGAAGAGTCTTTGGAGCGGATGGCGCACCGGGTGGCGGACAAGGTGGTGCGTTATCGGCGGAACGTGACCCTAGAGCCCATGAATGCCTACGAGCGCCATGTCGTCCATACTGCTCTTCAGGAGCGGGCGGATGTGACCACTTACTCCATTGGCACCGAACCCAACCGCCGCACGGTGGTGGCCTACAGCCAGGGCGAGCACCGCAACTGAGTCAATTATAAAAAAGGACCTCCCGTCTTTTAGACAGGAGGTCCTTTTTTTATAATATCCACAAAAGAACAAAAAATGTGGAAAAAATCCCCGCTGCCATTACAAGGCTTTAACCACATCTTCCAGGTAGTTGGGGGAAAATTCTTCGGCTTTACCGGCGTCACAGGCTGCCGCCAGAGCCGGGTCAATGGGCAGCCGGGCCAGCACCTCCAAGGAGTGGAATTCAGCAATGTTATCGATGTGGCTCTCCCCAAAGATGGCGTGGCGCTTGCCGCAGTCAGGGCACTGGAAGTAGCTGTAATTCTCCACCAGGCCCAGGATGGGAATGTTCATCATCTCAGCCATCTTGACGGCCTTTTCCACAATCATGCTCACCAGCTCCTGGGGAGAGGTCACAATGATGATGCCGTCCACCGGGAGGGACTGAAAGACGGTGAGGGGTACGTCGCCTGTTCCAGGAGGCATGTCGACAAACATATAGTCCACATCACCCCATTGTACATCGGTCCAGAACTGTTTGACGGTGCCGGCAATGAGAGAACCACGCCAGACGACAGGATCGCTCTCGTTTTCTACCAGCAGGTTCAGACTCATCAGCTTGATGCCGGTCTTGGTGGAGACGGGTAAAATGCCCTCGTCGTTGCCCACGGCCCGTTCATGCACGCCAAAGGCTTTGGGGATGGAAGGACCGGTGATGTCGGCGTCCAAAATTGCGGCCTGTCGGCCCATTTTCTGACAGGCGGCGGCCAGAGAGGCGGTGACCAGGCTTTTGCCGACGCCGCCCTTGCCGCTCATGACGGCGATCACCTTTTTGACGTGAGAGTGGGGATTGGCCGCGGCCTTGAAGTCAAAGTCGGTGCTGCGTTCGGAGCAACTCTCCCCGCAGGAAGAGCAGTCGTGGGTACATTCTGCCATGTTGATAAATCTCCTTTATTTGTATTGATAGCATCCTCCGCCAATGAATTCCCGAAGGATGGAGTTTTTGGCCACCAGAGCAGGGTCTACGGCTTCAAACCAGTCAAAGGCGGCAATGAGGTCCAGCAGTTCGGCCCGCCGTTGGTTTTTCTGTGGGACGGCCTTCAGGATGGGGAGGGCGTAGTTTTTCATTACGGACACCTCGTAGGGCAGAGAGGAGTCCACGATAATGTCGGCAGTGTTTTTGTAGGGGGAGATATAGAGCTTTTCCCCCCGGCGGACATTGGCCCACATAGCCAGCGTGGTGGAGACCTCAGTGCCCCGGAAGTTGTAGTCACGGACGGCCCGCCGGGTCAGCCGCATCCAGGTGCCCTTAAAACGCAGCGTACCTTCCTCCATCACGTTGGAGCGGGCGGAAATATAAAGCTTGGTAGCCTCAGGGTGGGGGCCTGCGATGCCGGGGCCCAGGGCGTGAATGCCCTCAAAAATGGCAATCTCATTTTTCTCCAGCCGCAGAGGCCGGCCCCGGTCGTCGTTTCGCATTTGCCGAGAAAACTCAAACTTGGGTACAATGACCTCATCGCCCCGGGACAAACGGGTAAAGCTCTCGTCCAGCAGCTCCATATCCAGGCACAGGGGGGATTCAAAGTCCAGGTCGCCCTCTGGCGTGCGGGGGGCGGTTTTGGGGTCTGGAGTCATAAAGTAATTGTCCAGAGAGATGGTGTGGGTATTCACCCCCCGGCGCACCAGTTCCTCTTCGATCTTCAAAGCTGTGGTAGTTTTGGCAGAACCGGAGGGGCCGGAAAGGAGAACAATCGGAGAAATCTCCATTCGGGCAATGATGGTGTCAGCGGCCGCCGACACCCGCTTTTGATAGGCTTCGTCGCACGCCTTCAAAAAGGCGGGGGCGTCGGCGCGGATGCGCTCGTTGATCTCATTGAGCTGATAAGCCATTACTACACTCCTTTTGTCTGGCGGAGAAAGGAGGCCAGAGCACCCTTTTCCCGGCATATTTTGTCCACATCCCGCAAATATTCCTGTGGATATTTCGGATTGGCAACACGTTCAATCTTTCCGCTTTCCGGCCACACCAGCTTGGTCACACCGCCGCCGCCCAGAGCCAGAATGGTGTGCAGCTCCTCCATCATGGCGATGTTGTAGAGGCTGGCATAGCCGCTCTTTGTCCAGCCCACATTTTCAAAGGAGCCGGACATGTATTTCTGCCGATAGAGATAGTAGGGGGCGTAATTATGTCCCCGCAGGGTCTCCCAAGCGCGATCCAGCATTTGTTCCACTTGGTCTGCCGAAGGGAGTGTGCCCCCCTCTTCCATCAGCCGGGCGCCTTTTTTCAGCGCCAGAGTGTGGACGGTAATGTTCTCCGGCTCCATGGTAAGCACCGTATCCAAAGACCGGGCAAAGCCCTCCGGACTATCCCCGGGGAGTCCTGCTATGAGGTCCATATTCACGGCAAAGCGCCCCGCCTGACGCACTTGCTCGTAGGCCCGGCGGATGTCTGCACCGGTGTGGGGGCGTCCCATCCGCACCAGCACCTCGTCCTCCATAGATTGGGGATTCACCGAGATCCGATCCACCCGGTGTCCGGCCAGGACGGCCAGCTTTTCCGGGGTAATAGTGTCTGGCCGCCCGGCCTCCACCGTAAACTCAGAACAGGTTTCCACCGGCAGGAGGAGTTCCAGAGCCGAGAGCACCCGCTCCAGCTGGGAAGCGGAGAGGGTGGTGGGGGTGCCGCCCCCCACATAGATGGTGCGGACTTTCCGGCCGGTCTCCCGCAGAAGTTTCCCCGTGGCCTCGATCTCCCGCTCCAGCGCGTCCACAAAGGGATCCACCAGAGGCAGACACTGCGTCACGGCGGCGGAGATAAAGGAACAGTAGACGCACCGGCTGGGGCAAAAGGGAATGCCAACATAGAGGGAGACCTCGTCTCCCCGAAGGGAGCGCCGGGCGGACACGCTCTCCCCGGCACAGTCCATGGCCAGCTTTCGGCGGATGGGAGAGACCCGATAGGTGTCCCGCAGGAGCTTTTCCGCCCGGGCGGGGGAGAGGCCCTGCTCCATAGCCTTTGCCGGAATTTTGACGGGGCGCACGCCGGTGAGGGCACCCCAGGGGGGCTCTTTTCCCAACGCCCGGATGCCCGCGTCGTAAAAGGCCAGCTTCAGAATGCGCTGGCATACCCGGTCGTCCGCCAGCCCGCCGGTGAGCTCGCTCATCCTCGCCCGCCGGATGGCGGAGAAGGGAGCGCCCTCCCAGACCAGCTCGGCCCGGGCGGTGAGCCAGGTCTCTCCCCGAAAGAGGGAGAGGGTCAGCGTGTTTTCTCCCATTCCCGGCCGCTCCTCGGGAAAGAGGGTGAGCATCATCTGCTCGGCGGCATATCGATAGTCATGTCCCTTCAGCGTTAGTTTCATGTCTGCTCCTTACCTGTCCCCAAACGGTCATGCGGGTTTATTCGCCCAACGCTTCCTGCATATAGTAGTTTCCACGCCGCTCCTGTTCCAATGTGGAAAAACCCTCGTGACCGGGGAGTACCTGATAATCCCCCTCCAACTGACCCAGGCGCTTGAGAGAGGACATCATCTCCTCGTAACTTCCGCCGGGCAGGTCGGTGCGGCCCATGCTCCCGGCAAACAGGGTATCGCCGGTGAAGAGAACGTTTTGACAGCGGAGTGTCACCGATCCACCGGAATGCCCCGGCGTGTGGAAAACTTCCACCTTGAGAGCGCCGAGTGGGACCACGTCTCCGTCCCGCCAGAGCGTCACGTCTCCCAGACCAGCGGTGGGGAAGAGCTGGTCATTCTTGCCCGCGTCCGCCGGGTGGAGGTAGACCGGGATCCCTGGGAGACGCTCCCGCAGCGCGGCTACGCCGCCGGTGTGGTCGTAATGACCGTGGGTAAGGAAAATGGCCCGGATGGTGAGGCCCAAAGCCTCCGCCTCACCCAAAATCGCCTCGTCAAAGGCGCCGGGGTCGATGACGGCGGCCGCACCACTCTCCTCGTCACCCAGCAGATAGCAGTTCGTATAGACCGAAGGCAAAAAAATGTGTTGTATTACCATATGATATTCTCCTTACAGGCTGTCGGTGTCCAAAAGAATGGTCACCGGGCCGTCGTTTTGGGAATAAACCTGCATATCGGCGCCGAATTCGCCATGCTCCACATGGAAGCCCCGCGCTTCACATTGAGAGAGAAATCTCTCATAGAGGGGAATCGCGGTCTCGGGGCGGGCTGCCCCGGTAAAGCCGGGGCGACGGGACTTGCAGTCGGCATAAAGGGTGAACTGGGAAACCACCAGCAAAGACCCCCCCGCCGCGGCCAGATTGAGATTCATTTTCCCGTTATCGTCCTCAAAGATCCGCAGTCCGCACACCTTGTCGGCCAGTCTGTCGCACTGGACCTCGGTGTCTTCCTGGGCCACACCCAGCAGGACCAGAAAGCCCCCGTCGGTCTTTCCCACGGTGGCCGCGTCAATCTCCACCCTGGCGTTTTTTACCCGCGTCACCACAGCCCGCATGGCAGTTCCTCCTATTATGGAAAGATTTGAACTTTTATTATATCCTTTTCCGGGAAAAAGGTCAATCCGGTGAGCTCAGGTCCTAAAAAATACCCAGATAAAAGATTTGTGCCAAAAGACCGCGCTGCCTTGAAATTTTCAGGGAAAAATGATATGATTTTTAATTACACAGCATCAATCATCCTTGTAAATGATGGAGGAACCGACTTGGATCGACAGACGACTCGAATTTCCCCGGCGGAGATCGACCGCCAGAGGGAGTTCTGCGAGCAGATACACGAGCGCTCCGCCGCGCTTCCCACGCCCCCCCTGGCCTTTGTGGACACCTATGGCTGTCAGCAGAACGAGGCCGACTCCGAGCGCATCCGGGGATATATGGTCTCTATGGGCTACGGTTTTACCGACTCTGAGGAGGCCGCCGACGCTATCGTCATCAATACCTGCGCCATCCGGGAGCACGCCGAGGACCGGGTGCTGGGCAATGTAGGGGCGCTGGTCCACGCCAAGCGCCGTCACCCGGGTCAGATCATCTGCCTGTGCGGCTGCATGGCGCAGGAACCGCAGGTGGCCCAGAAGATCCGCCAGTCCTACCGCCATGTGGATCTGGTGTTTGGCCCCCACGCCCTGTGGAAATTTCCCGAGCTCATTTACCGGGTCTTCACCCGCCGGGGCCGGGTCTTTGAGACCGCCGACGAGCCCGGCTCCATTGCCGAGGGCATTCCTGTGGTGCGGCAGAACGGCATCAAGGGCTGGGTCTCTATTATGTACGGCTGCAACAACTTCTGCTCCTACTGCATCGTGCCCTATGTCCGGGGCCGGGAGCGATCCCGGAAGCCGGAGGATGTGCTGGCCGAGGTGCGGGCACTGGCCGAGGAGGGGTATCGGGATATCACTCTCCTGGGCCAGAATGTGAACTCCTATGGGAAAGATCTGGGCTTGGACATTGACTTTGCAGACCTTCTGGAGCAGATCAATGCCATCCCCGGAGATTTTCTCATCCGTTTTATGACCAGCCATCCCAAGGACGCTTCCCAGAAGCTCTTTGAGACCATGGCCCGGTGCAAAAAGGTGGCTCCGGCCTTCCATCTGCCTTTCCAGGCGGGGAGCGACCGGATCTTAAAGGCCATGAACCGAGTCTACGACCGGGCGGGCTATCTGGACAAGGTTCGGCGGCTCCGGGAACAGGTGCCCGATGTGGTCATTACCTCCGACGTGATCGTGGGCTTTCCCGGAGAGACCACCCCGGAGTTTGAGGAAACCCTCTCTCTCATTGAGGAGGTCCGCTTCGACGCGCTCTTTACCTTCATTTATTCGCCGCGAGAGGGGACCCCGGCGGCCTCTCTGCCCGACCCCATGTCCCGGGCGGAGAAGCAGGTCAACTTCCAGCGGCTGGTGGACACCCAGAACGTCATCTCGGCGGAAAAACACGCCGCCTATGTAGGCAAGACCCTCCGCTGTCTCGTCGACGGCGTGAGCGAGGACGATGGCAGCACACTGACCGCCCGCACCCCCGGCAACCGGCTGGTCCGGGTGGCCGAGGGAGATGCGTCCCTGGTGGGACAGTTCCGGGACGTGGAGATCACTGCGGCCAACACCTGGTCTCTCTTCGGACGGTTGGCGCAGGGTCAATAAGTTTCGGCTCCGACAGAGAAAAAGGAGGCTTTTCCATGGCAGAAGGCACCCCCATGATGCTTCAATATCATAAAATCAAGGCCGATCACCCCGACTGCCTTCTCTTTTTCCGTCTGGGGGACTTCTACGAGATGTTCAACGAGGATGCCCAGGTGGCCTCCCGGGAGCTGGAGCTCACCCTCACCAGCCGGGACCGTACCAGGCCCCCCGAGGAGCGCACCCCCATGTGCGGGGTGCCCTACCACGCGGTGGAATCCTACCTCTCCCGGCTGATCGCCAAGGGTTACAAAGTTGCCATCTGCGAGCAAATGGAGGACCCGGCCACCGCCAAGGGCCTGGTAGACCGGGACATTATCCGCATTGTCACCCCGGGCACCGTCATTGAAGAGACCATGCTGGAGGAGGGGAAGAACAATTTCCTCTGCGCGGTGTGTCTGGAGGGAGCGTCGGCGGGCCTGTGCTTTGCCGATCTCTCCACCGGGGAGGTTTCGGCCACCGGTTTTTCGGGTTCCGCCTGGCGGGAGCACCTGGAAAACGAGCTGGGCCGCTTTGCTCCCCGGGAGGCCGTTCTCTCTCCCGAGGCCTGGGGTGATCCTGCGCTCCGGGACTTTTTAAAGTCCCGTCTGGACTGCCGAGTGGAGGAGGGGGGCGAGGCCCGCTTTGACGCTGCGGAGACGGCTGGGATTGTGGAGCGGCAGTTTCACCAGGGGGCGGAGGATCTGCCCGCCGGGGCGGTGACGCGGGCGGCCGGAGCTTTGATGGGCTACCTCTATGAGACGCAAAAGACCGACCTCTCCCATCTCTCCGCCATCCGGTGCTACACCTCCGGGGAGTTTATGGAGCTGGACCTCACCGCCCGGAGAAATCTGGAGCTCACCGAGACCCTGCGGGGGGGAGAGAAGCGGGGGAGTCTCCTCTGGGTGCTGGACAAGACCTGCACCCCCATGGGTCACCGGCTCATCCGCACCTGGCTGGAGCGGCCCCTCCTCTCCCCGGTGCAGATCGGAAAGCGCCAGGGGGCGGTGGCCGATCTGGTGGGGGACTCTGTGGCCCGGCAGGAGCTGGCCCGCGCGCTCCGGGAGGTCACCGACCTGGAGCGGCTCATCGGGAGAGTGGTTTACGGCACCGCCGGGGGGCGGGATTTGGTGTCCCTGTCCCACGGGCTGGGAAAGCTCCCCGACCTGAGACTGCTGCTCTCCCCCTTTTCTTCCGCCCTGCTCACCGTCCTGCGGGACAGTCTGGATGATCTGGCCGAGCTGCGCCAGCTCATTGACGGGGCCTTTGTGGACGAGCCTCCCTTCTCCGTCCGGGAGGGCGGCTTTATCCGGGAGGGCTACCACCCGGAGGTGGACCGCCTCAGGGGCATCCTCACCGGCGGCAAGGACATGGTGGCCGCCATGGAGGCCCAGGAGAAGGAAAAGACCGGCATCAAGAGCTTAAAGGTTGGCTTCAACAAGGTCTTCGGCTACTACATCGAGGTCTCCAAGGTCAACTCCGCCCTGGTGCCCGACACTTACATCCGCAAGCAGACTCTGGTCAATTGTGAACGCTACATTACCCCTGAGCTCAAGGAGATGGAGCACACCATCCTCACCGCCCAGGATCAGATTACCGCCTTGGAGTACCAGCTTTTCTGTCAGGTGCGCCAGAAGGCGGCGGAGCGGGTGGCCGACATCCAGCGCTCGGCCGCCGCCGTGGCCCAGGGAGACGTGCTGTGCTCCTTTGCCCGGGTGGCCGCGGAGAACGGCTACTGCATGCCCCAGGTGGATCTCTCCGACGTCATTGACATCGCCGAGGGCCGCCATCCGGTGGTGGAAAAGACCCGGAAGGGGGAGCTCTTTGTCCCCAACGACACCCATATGGACGGCCGGGACGACCTGGTGAGCATTATTACCGGCCCCAATATGGCAGGTAAATCCACCTATATGCGACAGACCGCCCTCATCGTCCTGATGGCACAGATGGGCTCCTTTGTCCCCGCCCGCTCCGCCCGGGTGGGCATTGTGGACCGGGTGTTCACCCGCATCGGGGCCAGTGACGACCTCTCCGCCGGGGCCTCTACCTTTATGGTGGAGATGACCGAGGTGGCGGAACTTTTAAAGAACGCCACCGCCAAGAGCCTGCTCATTCTGGATGAGATCGGCCGGGGTACCTCTACCTACGACGGTATGGCCATTGCCCGGGCAGTTTTGGAGTTCTGCGCCGACAAAAAGCGGCTGGGGGCCAAGACGCTCTTTGCCACCCACTACCACGAGCTCACCGCCGTGGAGGGAGAGATCCCGGGGGTAAAGAACTATAACATTGCCGCCAAAAAGAAAAAGGACGAGGTCCTTTTCCTCCGGAAAATCGTCCGAGGGCCTGCCGAGGCCAGTTACGGCATTGAGGTGGCCAAACTGGCGGGCGTACCCGACAAGGTGATTTCCCGGGCAAAGGTTCTCCTGGCCGAGCTGGAGGCGGGAGGAGCGGCAGTTCCCACCGTCCCGGTCGGGCGGGCCGAGGAGCAGTTCTCCCTGGAGGACATGGGGGCCCAGTCGGTGGCTGAGCGGCTGCGGGGTACCGATGTGGACACCCTTACCCCCATTGAGGCCATGAATCTGCTCTACGAGCTGAAAAAGCTGCTGGGATAAACGCGCCGGGAGAAGGATTGCCCTCCCGTTTGTGCCGCGCATGCAGGAAAGGAGTTCCGCCATGTTCCGCCGTAGCTGGAAAACAAAAATGACCGATTCAGAGCACCTGCGGGGCTGGGTCTTTTTCGGATTGTACTTGCTGGTATTTCCCTATCTCAACGCCTGGGTACAGCGGGTTCTGGTGGGAGACGGAGAGCCCTTGGTAGCCGAGGCCGGTGTGCTTTACTACGCATTTCTCTTTGCCCTGGCTCTGCTGGTGTTCTGGTCCTTCCTGAAGAAGGATTTTACCGATTTGCTGGACTGGCTGCCGGAGAATCTCTTTGGGATTGGGGTAGGTCTGGGAGGAAGTTTGCTTTTACGGTACCTGCTCTTGCTGCTGTCCCTACCGGTGACAGACCCCGTTCCGTATCAGTATGTCACACAGTTTACTGTTGCCCCAGTGCCTACGGTGGTGTTGACCATTCTGCTCATTCCGGTGGTGGAGGAGAGTCTGTACCGGGGGCTTATTTTTGGAAATCTCCGCCGGTACAGTGTTCCGATGGCCTACGGGGTGAGTATAATCGGATATGCCGTGGCCTGCGTGTGGCGGTATGCGATGGAGGCGGGGGATCCCCGCTATTTGCTGCTGGCAATACTCTACCTGCCCATGTCGGCGGCCCTCACCTGGTGCTACGACAACGGCGGCTCGGTGTGGGGCGCAGTGGTCCTCCACGCCGCCATCAATGGCTGTATCCTGATGGGAGTTCTCCGCTGAGGTGCCGGCAGGGCCTATTTCAACAGAAAGCAAGGTGATTTTCATGCCCCACATTGAACAACTCTCTTCCCATGTGGCCGACCTTATTGCCGCCGGCGAAGTGGTGGAGCGCCCAGCTTCGGTAGTGAAGGAGCTGGTGGAAAACGCCGTGGATGCCGGCGCCCATACCGTCACCGTAGAGGTGCAGAGCGGGGGCATGACTTTGGTTCGGGTCACCGACGACGGCTGCGGCATCGAACCGGGGGATGTGGTGACCGCGTTTCTCCGCCATGCTACATCAAAAATCCACAGCGAATACGATCTGGAGGCCATCGGCACCCTGGGTTTCCGGGGGGAAGCTCTGGCCGCCATCGCCTCTGTGGCGCGGGTGGAGGTGCTTACCCGGCGGGAGACGGACACGCTGGGAACCACACTCACACTGGAGGGGGGAGTGGTCACTGACCGAGAGGAAGCGGGCTGCCCTGCCGGGACGACCATGCTGGTCAGGGATCTTTTTTACAACACGCCTGCCCGGCTGAAATTCATGAAAAAAGATGCGGTGGAGTGTGCGGCATGTCTGGCCGCCGTTCAGCGGCAGGCGTTGGCCCACCCAGAGGTTTCCTTTAAATTTATCAAAGACGGAAAGCAGGATCTCCTGACCCCCGGGGACGGAAGACTCCGCTCTGCTCTCTATGCGATCTTGGGCCGGGATTTGGCACTGGGCTTTACGGGAGTAGAGGGCAGCGGGGAGGATATGTCAGTCACCGGCTTTGCTTCCCTGCCCACCTGCTGCCGGGGAACCCGGGGCTACCAGTTCTTTTTTGTTAACGGCCGGTACATCAAAAGCAAAACCATGACAGCCGCCGTGGAGCAGGCCTACGCCAACCAAAAAATGGTGGGGAAGTTTCCGGGCTGTGTGCTCCACCTCACCACCCGCCTGAACGCAGTGGATGTGAATGTCCATCCCACCAAGCAGGAAGTGAAGTTCGGTTCGGAACGGCAGGTCTTTTCAGCGGTCTACTACGCCGTTCTCTCTGCGTTGGAGGCGGACAAGTCTCATCCGGCGGCAGTGGTGGAGACTCCAAAACCCCATGATACTGTGACCGAGCGCCAGACCACGCTGCCCCTTCACGACTTCACGGCGGTTCGAACAACCGCCCCTATCTCTGTCCCGCCTCCGCCCGCGCCAGCCCGGGTGACAAGTTCTCCGGCGGTTCCCGCCGCCCGGCCGCCCGAGACTTTTGTCCCACGGGAGAGACCTGCGTTTGCGACTGCGCCCCCGGTCCCCGCTCCGGCGGCCGACACGGCCCGAGAGATCCCCTGGCGCATCGCGGGGGAGCTTTTTCGCACCTACATCGTGGTGGAGCAGGGGGAGAAGGCATTTCTCATTGACAAGCACGCGGCTCATGAGCGAATGAACTTTGACCGGATGCGGGCGCAGGATTATGAGCCCATGTCCCAGGAGTTGTTGGCTCCCGTCGTCTTTACGCCCACCCCCGAGGAAGGTGCCGCCCTGCTGGAGCACCTGGAGACGCTGGAACGGCTTGGCTTTGAGGCAGCTGACTTCGGCGGCGGCTCTCTGGCGGTGCGACGGGTGCCCGACTATGTGGCCCCCGGAGACATCGAGGCCACCCTCACCGAGATCGCCGAGAAGCTGCTGGCCACCGGATCGGCGGGAGAGACGGAGCGCCGGGACGAGCTTCTGCACACCATGGCCTGCAAGGCCGCCATTAAGGGGGGCTGGAAGAGCGCCCCGGAAGAACTGGAACGGGTGGCCCGGGCCGTGCTGGACGGAGCAGTGAAATATTGCCCCCACGGCAGGCCGGTAGCCATTGAGTTGACCAGGACCCAGTTGGAAAAGCAGTTCAAGCGGGTCTGACAGCCTGTGACAAGATTCGACCGATGAATGGTATATTATGGAAATATTCTAAGGCGGCTTTTGACTGCCGGAAAAGAGAAAGGAATGTTTTCCATGTCCAAACCCATTGATTTGCAGGATCTGTTTCTTGCCCGTGCCCGCCGCGCCCAAGAGCCGGTGACGCTGTTTTTGATGAACGGCTTCCAGCTCCGGGGGAAGATCGTCGGTTTTGACGCTTTTGTTGTGGTGGTAGACTCTGCCGGGAAGCAGCAGGTGATCTACAAACACGCAATTTCCACCATCGCGCCGGAGCACCCGGTAGAGTTGACTTCTGACGCTACATAAGCGCTGAGACCTCACAGACAGAAAGAGAGGCCCGCCATGAAACAGGGCACTGTCCTTAATCGAATCGTCATGCTCCTTTTCCTGGCTGCCATTTTGCTCTATTTTGGCGGAGCGGCCTGGCGGAGTTTCCGGGAGCCGTATCCCACGGTGCAGGCCTATTCCTACCAGGTGGATGATACGGCGGAGACCACCGGCTATTTGGTGCGTCAGGAGCAGGTGCTTACAGGCACAGGCGGGGTAGTCCGCGTGCTCCCGGCGGAGGGGGAGAAGGTGGCGGCAGGGGCCACGGTGGCCATGCTTTATGCCGACCAGGACTCGGTGGAGCGCTCCAACCGCCTGGAGGCACTGACGGCAGAGGCGAAGCAGATGTCTGCTGCCATTGCCGGGACGGAGGAACAAGGGCAGACCGGACAGGGGGCGACCGAGACAGTGGCGGCGCTCCGCGCTGCGGTCGAAGCCGGGGATTTTACCCATCTGGAGAGCCAGACGCTCACGCTCCGCAGCGCAGTTTACCAGCAGATGCAACGCTACGGGAGCACTGAGGAGCTCTCGGCGGCGCTGGCTTCTACCCAACAGGAGATCGAGACCCTTAAGACGCAGACAGCCCAGGCGATTGACCGGATCACCGTGTCTCAAAGCGGCATTTTCTCCGGGGAGGTGGACGGCTATGAGGAAATCCTCACCCCGGCTATGATGGAAAGTCTCACCCCCACAGCACTGGACACCTTGAAGGACCGGGCTGTATCGACAGACCCCGCTGCTCTGGGGAAGCTGATCACCGACAACAAGTGGTATTTTGTCTGCCCTCTGGATGAGGCAGTGGCGGGTCGTCTCACGGAAGGCGGCACGGTTACCGCCCGCTTTTCCCGGGACTGGTCAGGGGAAGTGAAGATGACGGTAGAGCGTATCGGTGCGCCGGAAAACGGGCGGACGGCGGTGATCCTGTCCTCCTGCAGTTTTCTCTCCGACGTGACCCTTCTCCGCCGGCAGACCGTGGATCTGGTATTCTCCAACCGGAGCGGGATTCGGGTTCCCACGCAGGCAGTGCGAATGGAAGAGGGCGTCACCGGGGTCTACGTTCAGGTGGGGATTAAGGCGGAGTTTAAGCCGGTAGAGATCCTGGCTCAGGGGGAGGATTACTATCTGGTGCAGCCCAAACAGGAGGAAAATGCCGCCGCGGCCCAGCAGAAGAAGGCCCTTCGGGCCGGCGATCTGATCATTGTGGCCAGCCGGGAGATTTGGGACGGTAAGGTTGTGACCTGAGTGTCCGCGAAAGGCTGTCAAATAGAGATTGGAAAGTAACGGAGAAAGAAAGAGAGGATATCGTCATGTCGTTGGAAGAAAATGTCTGTCAGGTAAAGGAAAACATCGCCGCCGCGGCCCGCGAGGTGGGACGCGATCCGTCTGAGATCACCCTGGTGGCCGCCACCAAGGTTCAGACCGACGACACCGTCCGGGCGGCGATTGCCGCGGGTGTAACCATCTGCGGAGAGAATCGGGTCCAGGAGATGACCACCCATTTGGAGCATGACGCTTATGCCGGCGCAGCCATTCACTTTATCGGTCACCTCCAGACCAACAAGGTAAACAAAGTGGTGGGCCGGGTGGATCTGATCGAATCGGTGGGATCGGAGCATCTGCTGGAGGCTATCAACAAAGAGGCCGCCAAACTGGGCCTTATTCAGGACATTTTGCTGGAGGTCAACGTGGGTGGGGAAGAGAGCAAGTCCGGAATCTCCCCTGAAGAGGTGGAGGCGCTGGCCCAAAAGGCCGTAGCGCTGCCCAATGTACGCATGAGAGGCCTGATGGCGATCCCTCCCGTGGCGGGACCCGAGGGAAATCGTGGTTTTTTTCACGAAATGCACCAGCTTTTTGTTGACATAAGACGGAAAATAGCAGATAATGAGTCTGAAATCAACTGCCTTTCCATGGGGATGAGCGGCGACTATGCCGACGCCGTTCGGGAGGGGGCCACCTTGGTCCGGGTGGGGACCGCGCTTTTTGGCGCCCGTCCTCCCATGCACTCGAAGGCAGAGTGAGGATATCATTTTAGGAGGAACCGGCAATGGGATTTCTGGATGAACTGAAACGGATCGCCCGGCCCTATGAGGATGAGGACGAGGAGGAAGGGTTTGAAGACTTCGATGCTGCGGGCAGCGAGCGCGCAGATCGGACCTCGAGCCGGCTGGATCGCACGGCAGCAAAGGACAAGCCTGCCCGGCAGGAGAGCACGGGCCCCCTGTTCGATACCGACCGTGCCGAGCGGCGGAGCAACAAGGTTGTCAATATCCACACCACGACACAGCTCCAAGTGGTTCTGGTAAAGCCAGACCGGTTTGAAAATGCCGCCGAGATCGCCGACCATTTGCGGGACAAGCGCACGGTGGTACTCAACCTGGAATCCACCAACAAGGATGTGGCCCGGCGGCTGCTGGACTTCCTCTCCGGCGTGGCCTATGCGCAGGAGGGCAAAATCAAGAAGGTGGCTATTTCTACGTATATTATTACCCCCTACAATGTGGACATTCTGGGCGATTTGATCGACGAGCTGGAGAACAACGGCCTGTATTTCTGACTTCTTTCCTCCGGGAAAGCTAAATACGACAAAAAAGCGTGGGATGAAAAATGCTGACACCGCAGGAAGTGGCGGAGCACGCCTTTGCCAAGGCGTCCTTCGGCGGATATAACATGGCCATGGTGGATGAATTCCTCGATCTGCTCACCGGCGACTACACGGCCCTCTACAAAGAAAACGCGGCCCTTAAGGCCAAGATGAAGGTGCTGGCTGATAAGGTGGAGGAATACCGCGCCACGGAAGACGCTATGCGGAAGGCACTTCTGTCCGCACAGAAGATGGCGGACCAGATGGTGGCGGAGGCAGAGGGTAAGAAGGCGTCAATGATGGCCGAGGCCGAGCAGGCCGTCAAGGCTAAGATGGCCGGGCTTCAGCAGGAAGTGGAGAATGAGCAGTTCCGTCTGACAGCGGCTCAAAACGCCACCGCCGCCTACCTATCCAAGCTGAAGGATCTCTATCAGCATGAGATGGACTACCTCTCTGGGCTGTCCAAGCTCACTGCCGCCCCGCCCAAGGCCGATCCGGTGGCCCAGGCCGCCGACGTGATTGGAGATGCGGTGGAAAAGGCGATGGAGGACGAACTGCCGGCCGAGGAGATCACCGGCCCTCTGGATGGGGAAAGCCTGTATGCCGAGCTGAAGAAAGGCCCCGTCCGCCATACTGAGACGGAAGAGGAGCCGAGGGAGGAAGAGGAGTCTGAGGAGGATACCGAGGATTCCGAGGATACCTCTCCCACCCGCCGAATCAGTTTTAACAATTTGAAGTTTGGCAAGGATTACGAAATTAAGTGAAAAAGACTGGCCCCGCACCAGCGGGGCCAGTCTTTTTCACTTAAAAGAAATACGTCAGTTAAAGCGGTTCATGGCAGCCTGAGGACCCTCCCGGATAAGAAGCTCCACGGCGCGGGCGGCGCGGGTTACTGCATCGTCGATGGCTTGGCGATCCTCCCCCTGGGGGCGGCCCAAGACCCAGTCGGCCATGTCGTAGTCAGGATGTGGTTTTTGTCCCACGCCCACCCGAATCCTGGGGAACTGGTCAGAGTGGAGGTGTAGAATAATATTTTTCAGGCCGTTGTGTCCGCCCGCTGAGCCAGAAGGACGCACCCGGAGCTTGCCAGGAGGGAGAGAGACCTCATCAGAGAGGACAATAATGCGCTCCGGCGGAATTTTGTAAAAGTCGGCGGCCTGTTCCACTGCCTCACCAGAAAGATTCATGAAGGTGGTGGGCTTCATGAGGAGAATTTTCTCGCCGCCCAATGCGGCGGTATTGGTGAGGGCCCTAAATTTTAAACGTTGAACGGGAATGTCCAGGGTGTCAGCAATGGCGTCGATCACGTCAAAGCCTACATTGTGGCGGGTGTGCTCATACTCGTCGCCCAGATTACCCAGTCCTACCACCAGCCAGGTCACTCCGGCAGTCTTATTTCGGGAAAAAAACATATGGTCACCTTTTCATTTGATTGAACTGTGTGAAAAAACCGGGGCGGAGCGCACGCTCCGCCCCGGTGAGTATGAGAGGATCAGTTAAACAGCTTGGAGACGGAGACTTCCTGATAGATGCGCTCAATGGCTTCGGCAAAAATATCCGCCACAGAGAGGTACTTGATCTTGCTGCAGGTTACGCCGGGACGGGGGGGCACGGTGTCCAGGAAGACCATCTCTTTGATAGCGCTCTGCTCAATGCGCTGGATGGCCGGTCCGGAGAGGACGCCGTGGCTGGCGCAGGCGTACACGTCGGTAGCCCCGCCAATGGAGACCAGGGCCTGAGCCGCGCCGCACAGAGAACCGGCGGTGTCTACCATGTCGTCAAAAAGAATGACCTGCTTGCCCTTCACATCGCCGATGATGTTCATGACCTCGGAGGAGTTGGCCTTCTGGCGGCGCTTGTCCACAATAGCCAGAGGCATGCCCAGCTTCTGGGCAAAGGCCCGGGCCCGGGATACGCTGCCCACATCGGGGGAGACCACCACGGTCTTCTCCTCCTGACCCAGGAAGCGGTCATGGAAGTGATGGACAAAAATGGGGTTGCCCAGCAGATTGTCCACTGGGATGTCGAAGAAGCCCTGAATCTGAGAGGCGTGGAGATCCATGGTCAGCACCCGGTCGGCGCCCGCGCGGGTAATGAGGTTCGCCACCAGCTTGGCGGAGATAGGATCGCGGGGCTTGGTCTTGCGATCCTGACGGGCGTAGCCAAAATAGGGCATTACAGCGGTAATGCGTCCAGCGGAGGCCCGCTTAAAGGCGTCGATCATGATGAGCAGTTCCATCAAATTGTCGTTGACGGGGGAGCAGGTGGACTGAACCACGAATACGTCGGAGCCGCGGACGGTCTCATAGATGGAGACGAAATTCTCTCCGTCGGAGAAGCAGCCGGTTTCGGCGTTGCCCAGCTCAGTACCGATCTTTCGACAGATATCCTGAGCCAGGCCCCGGTTTGAATTACCGGAGAAAATCTTGATGTCCTTTCCATGCGCGATCATGTGATACATCCTCTCAATCTCATATTTATATAATTTACCCTGACGGGGTGCGATGTACGCGGTCAGTCTGCTTTCCTGCGGCGGGCGGCCCAACCGTCCTTGTTTACCTGGCGGGAACGGGCAACACCCAAGGCATCGGCAGGGACCTCGTCGGTAATGGTGGAGCCGGCGGCGGTGTAGGCTCCTTCCCCAATGGTAACAGGGGCAACCAGGTTGGTGTTGCAGCCGATAAAGGCGTGGTCGCCAATTTTGGTGCGGAACTTCTTCTCTCCATCATAGTTGACGGTGACGGTGCCGCAGCCAAAATTGATATGGGCACCGGCGTCGGTGTCACCCACATAGGTAAGGTGAGAGATCTTTGTACCGTCCCCGACGGTGGAATTTTTGAGTTCGACAAAATCGCCTACTTTGACTGCCTTTCCCACATGACAATGGGGACGGATGTAGGCAAACGGCCCTACGGTGGCGTCGTCATCCACCACGGACTCATTGAGCTGAGAAGCGTTTACCGTGATCCGCTGTCCCAGTTGGCAGTCCCGAATCATGGTATTTGGGCCGATGACGCAGCCCGTACCAATGGTGGTGCGGCCCCGGAGGATGGTACCGGGAAACAGAGTGACACCGGCATCCGCGGTGACGGCCGGGCCCACAAAAGTGCTCTCAGTGTCCACAACCCGCACACCGGAAGTGAGCATCCGCTCCACCCCCAGGCTTCTGGCAAGAGGCTCCACCTCGGTGGCCCGGTGGGCAAGATCCGCCGTTAAGGGGAGAAAGCGGCCCTGCCAAGGGCGGGTATCTCCCAGCGCGGAGAGGGTTTCCTCCAGGCTGCGCCCATCCTGGAGCGCGGCGGCCAGGGCTGCGCCACGGAGGGTAAAAAGACTTTTGGGCGGCTCCTTGCCAGAACGGGCAAAGCCGGTACCCGCGGGAGCAAGCAAGACGGGGTGAGTAACCACGACCACAGGGCCGGGAACCTGAGTGAGAAACTCCGTCACCCGGGCGCTAAAATCGGGTGCCTCGGGGGAGGCAAAGAAAGCCCCGGCCGGAAAACAGGGAGCGGCGGCATCCCGGAGGTCGTCACCGCAGGCCACCAGAAAACGCTCGACACCTTCTTGCCGGAGCGTCTCAGACAGCCAGAGAGCAGCTGGGTCAAAGAGCAGATCGTCCAGGAACAGAGAAGAGCCATGCTCATCCCGGGGCAAAAATACGATGGCGCCCAGTGCTTCCACAGGCACACACTCCCATTCTGTTGATTTTTCAGCTTTATTATAACAAATATAACACTAAAATGCAAAGAAAAAGACCCGCAGAAAGCGGGTCTCTTTTTGGCAGAATTGACGGGAAATTGATAAAAACAAGAAAGAACAGGGCTTTTGTTTGCGGCGGGCGGACGGCAGAGCGTCAGGCAGCCAGTACCGCACGCATCCGCAGGCGCTTCCAGACGCCCAAGACCTCCAAGGTGGCGCAGATCTTATCCGCGGAACTCACTGCCCAAGCCTCTCGGCTCCGGGGCAGATGGACAGCCAGAGGCCACATATGGGCCTGAATGATGTTGCGCTCTTTCTGGGACAGCGGGGTGAGAGCGGAGGCGTTGCGCAGGGCAAACTCGGGGTGATCCAGACACTGGTTGCCCGGGTGGGCAGAGGCGTCCCGGCAGTCATAAAGATAAAGGTCGTGGAGCAAGCCGCCCCGGGCGCAGGCGCGGTAGTCCATACCGTAGCGGCGGCCAATGCGAAAGGCTACATACGCCACAAAGACGGAGTGCTCATAACAATTGACCCCGGGGTGGTGAGGCAAACGGCGCATGGACTGGACTTCGGGAGTATAGAGAAGTCCGTCCAGGCAGCTCAGAAATGCGTTCCAGTTGGCAAGGTTTATTGTGACCATATTCTGTTGGGCTCCCTTCCAAATAATCAAATCGTTCGCCGCTATTATAGCTGGTTTTTTAGGAGATGTCACGCAAAAAAGAAAATCAGCGTAAAAACGTAAGACTTTTGTAAGGGTTCCCCTCTTGTTTCATCTTTAGACTTTGGATATACTGACTGTACCAAGGGGCGCAGTACAGTTTTGCCGTGTGGCAGAAAGGGAGTGGGGCCATGATCAGCCTCAATTATCGAGACGCCCGGCCCATCTATGAGCAGGTGCGGGATGGTCTTCGACACCTGGTGGTTACCGGGGCCATCGACGTAGGGGAAAAACTGCCCTCGGTGAGGGCAATGGCGGCCAGCCTGGCCATTAACCCCAACACCATCCAGCGGGCCTATACGGCCCTGGAAGAAGAAGGATATGTGAGTACGGCGCCAGGCAAAGGGGCCTTTGTGATTCGGGGATCGGAGGGGGAGACCCAGCGGCGGGGCGAACTGCTGCGCCAGTTCGATGCCCTGAGCACCGAATTGCTGTTTTTGGGCCTGACTGCCCGGGAACTGGCACAGCGGGTCAGCCTGGCGGAGGAGAAGAGAGAGGGGGGAGCCGGATGATCGAGGTTCAAAATGTGGTCAAAAGCTTTGACGGATTTCATGCTCTGGACGGGCTGACAATGACGGTGCCGTCCGGGGCAATCTATGGTCTGGTGGGCCCCAATGGAGCCGGTAAGTCCACCATCCTGCGGCATATCACCGGCATTTATCAGCAAGACAGCGGGTTGGTGCTGGTAAACGGACAGCCGGTGTATGAAAACCCGCCGGTAAAGGAAAAACTGGTGGATATTCCTGATGAGCTTTACTACTTTGGCTCGGCCTCCACGCGGGATATGGCCCGGTTTTACCGGGGCTTTTATCCCCGCTTTGACCAAAAGCGCTACACGGCTTTGAAGGATGTGTTTCGGGGCGTGGATGAGACCAGGCCTATCCGGCGGCTGTCCAAGGGAATGCAAAAGCAGACCGCTTTTTGGCTGGCCTTGTGTGCCCGCCCGGAGGTCTTGGTGCTGGATGAGCCGGTAGACGGATTGGATCCGGTCATGCGCCGGCAGGTTTGGTCGTTGCTGATGTCCGACGTGGCTCAGGATGGGACCACGGTGCTGGTCTCCTCGCACAACCTTCGGGAACTGGAGGATGTGTGCGATCATGTGGGGATACTCTCCCACGGGAAAGTGCTCATCGAGCGGAGCCTGTCTGATCTCCAGGAAAATCTGGTGAAGATGCAGGTGGTGTTTCAGGAGAAGGAACTGCCTGTGCTGCCCGACGACATGGAGGTGCTTCACATCTCTCAGGTGGGGCGGATCCACACGCTGATCGTCCGGGGAAAGGCCGACGAGATTACCAACCGGCTGGCGGTCTATGCGCCCATTCTGATGGATGCCCTGCCGCTGACGCTGGAGGAGATTTTTATTTATGAGCTGGGAGGTGAGGACTATGCCGTCCGGGACATTATCTTATAAAAGCAAGGGGTGGTTCAACCTCACGCTGCATCAAAAAAATATGACCCGGTTCTGGCCCATTTGGGCCGTCTATGGGGCGGTGCTGTTTTTTCTGCTTCCCATGGAGATTATTTTGGCCGGAGGCAAGGGGTACAGTCGAAGCCAGTTGATTGCCAAAGTATCGGAACGGGTCTTTCAGGCCACGAGCGCGGCTGTGCCGGTGGGGGTTATTTTCGGTCTGCTGGCAGCCATGGCACTTTTTTCCTACCTGATGAACAGCCGCTCGGCAGGGATGATCCATTCGCTTCCCATTCGGAGGGAGGGGCTGTTCCTCACCAACTGGGTATCCGGGCTGTGCTTTTTCCTGATGCCCGATCTGGTGATCGCGATCATTACCCTGGCAGCCGAAGGGGCCGCGGGAGCGGTCTTTCTGCTGCCGGTGCTCCGGTGGTTCCTGGTGCAAACGGCGGTGTCCATGTTTTTCTTCTGCCTGGCTATATTCTGTGCCATGTTTACTGGACACATTTTAGCCCTGCCGGTCTTTTATGGGATTATCAATGTGCTGGTATTTGGGATCTTTGTTCTTATTGACACAGTGATGAAGATCCTGCTGGTTGGGTTTGCGATGGGGACCCTCAGCGGCTCCAACCTGGCCCGCTGGTGTACGCCCACCCTGCAGCTGAGCAACCTGCTCAGCTATGACACGTTTTATGACGAGACGCTGGAGATGCAATCCTTCAGCAGTGCCAACACCGCCGCTGCTCTGGGCTACTGCATGGTGCTGGGAGCAGTTCTCTCCCTCGTGGCGCTGGTGGTCTATCGCCGCCGCCAGTTGGAGCGGGCCGGGGATTTGGTGACCGTGGGCTGGGTGCGGCCCGTGTTTCAGTATGGATTGGGAATTTGCGGGGGTGTAGCCCTGGGAATTCTGATCTACATGAACTTTTTTGACCAGTATGGTGCCTGGATTTTTATTATTCTGGCTGTGATCGGCGCTGTGGTGTGCGCTTTTGCCGGGCGGATGCTGCTGAAAAAGACGCTGCGGGTCTTTGCGGACGGCTGGAAAGGCTGTGCCGTACTGGCAATTGGATTGCTCCTGATTTTGGCGGGGGCGCGGCTGGATCTGCTGGGTCATCAGGCATGGACCCCGGCTGCCGATCTGGTGCGGGAGGTCTATTTGAGCGGAGTAAACAGTGCCCCCTACGATGGGGGGAACTATGCAAATTATCAGATCACAGATTCGGAGGGGATTGCCGCAGTGGTGGATCTCCACGCCGCGGTCACCCGGCGATTGGAGGATCTGAGAAACAAAACGGAGAGCACCACGGCCTATGGGGAAGATGTCTACCAGATCGAGGCCACAAATTCGCTGCGGCTGAAATACATCATGAAGGACGGCCGGACAGTGACGCGCCAGTATGACAATCTGCCCATCAGCGCGGAGGCTCTTACGGATCCGGAGTCTTACGCCTTCAAGCTTCAAAAACTGATCAACCGACCCGAACAGATTCGGACGGCTTATTGGAGTACACTCTCTTCCCAGGTGATCCCCGAACAGGTGGAAGTTTCCGGGGGATATCTCTCCAACATTCAGGACGGGGAGAAGGGGGCCGGGCGCTATGACAGTCATGACCTGAGCGCCCAGGAGGCACAAACGCTTTGGGCGGCCGTGCAGGAGGATCTGAATGCCGGGCGCATTGGACGGAGGTATTTGCTGGATGATCGGGAACGGTGGGAGAATTGTTATGTTTCCGACATTAATTTTTATCTTACCTGGCCTACTGTGGGGGCGGACGGCGAGAAAGGGGTCAACAGCGGAGATATCCGCTTTACTCCACAGGTAGCCTCCACCTCCACGCTGAAGGCACTGGAGGAACTGGGGCTGAGTCATCTGCTTCAGAGCCGCCAGGAAAGCTAAAAAGGAGCGCCTGCCCACTTCAGGGGCGGGCGCTTTTTTGACTGCGGAAAATTTAAGAAATTTAAGAGAACGTGTCTGTTACGTGACAAAAGAAACGGCAGCATTTATAAAATGTAACCGAAATGTATCTGCAAACGGATAAACTAAAATGCAATTAAAGTACATGCTGGGCATGGGGGTGAAATTATGGCCGGAGAAAATGGAAAGGGGACCTTTGTGGTCAAAGTGGTCAATACGCAGAATGCCACTTGGCAGGGGACCATCAATTGGCTCGAGGGTGAGAGGACAGAAGCGTTCCGCAGTGCGCTGGAACTGATCAAGCTGGTGGACAGCGCGGTGTCTCCCAAAGAAGAGGACGAGGGCCGCTGAACAGAACTCCTGGCGAAGAGAGGCGACATCCTTGAAATATAAGACCGGCAGACGGTGGATTTAGCCCTGTCTGCCGGTTGTTGTTCTAGGTAAAGAGCATAACAAAACCATGTTAAAGTTTTCACAAAGATTTTGTTGATTTTTTTAGACGATGAGTTTATAATTAGAAAGAGTTCGCAAAGGGATAAGATCCCAAAAGAAATTCATATCATAATCAGTGGAGGGTCATTCTTATGAAGGAAGTCTATGTAGTCAATTGCTGCCGGACGGCCGTCGGTTCTTTCGGCGGCAGCCTGAAAGACATCCCAGCCCAGGATCTGGGCGCCGCGGTGGTCAAGGAAGTCCTCAAGCGGGGCAACGTAAAGCCCGAGCAGGTGGACGAGCTGATGTTCGGCTGTATCCTCACCGCCGCACTGGGTCAGAACCCTGCCCGCCAGGTGGGGATCAAGGCGGGCCTGCCTTACTCCATTCCCGCTTACACCGTGGGCATGGTGTGCGGCTCCGGCATGAAGAGCGTGATTGAAGGCGCCCGCGCCATCCTGTGTGGGGACGCCGACGTGATCGTGGCCGGCGGCACGGAAAACATGTCCGCCGCTCCCTACGCCCTCCCTGATGAGCGCTGGGGC
>JAYFPI010000024.1:0-33588 GCA_034927965.1 Pseudoflavonifractor sp. | reverse complement strand
AAATGAGGGCGATGCGCAGGGAGTTCAGAAGGGGAAACCAGTCCATAGCGACACCGGCTTTCTTTCAAAAGTAGAAAAAGGCGGGGCGTCCCGGACGCCCCGCCTCAATCGGGTCAGTTCGCCATGGAAAAGCCCACGGACTGGAACACGGCCACGCTGTCGTCGGTGGACAGATAGTCCAGAAAAGCCTTGGCCGCGTCGGCATGGGTGGAGGCGGAAAGGACGGCAGCGGGGTAAACTACCTTGTTGGTAAGCAGGGCGGGGTCGGCCTCGGCCACGACCTCCAGCCCAGCAGAGTGGGCATCGGTGGCGTAGACCACGCCGCAGTCCACGGTGCCCTCGCTGACCCAGGTGGTGACTTCCTTCACATTGGAGCCGAAGGTGATCTTGCTCTGAATGTCATCCCAAATGCCCAGGGTGGTGTACAGCTCCTCGGCATACTGGCCCACGGGAACATCGGAGTTGCCCAGTGCAATCATCTTTACTTTATCGGTATTTGCGTCCTCAAAGGCGGAGACCCCTGCGGGGTTGCCCTCAGGAACGGACAGGACGACCTTGTTTTCCAGCAGATCTGTCCGGGTGGTCTCATCAATGTACTTCTCGTCAAACAGGGCATTCATCTGCTTCTGAGCGGCGGAGAAGAAGAGATCGCACTCGGCGCCCTCCTCGATCTGCTTTTGCAGGGTCCCGGAAGAATCGAAGGTAAACGTGACGGTGATGTTGGGAGCCACGGCTTTGTAGTTCTCCCCGATCTGCGTGAGGGCCTCCTTCAGGGAGGCGGCGGCAAAGACGTGGAGCTCTGCTGGCTCGGCAGGGGCCGATTCGGCAGCCGCGGACTGAGTGGGGGCTGTCGAAGGAGCTGCGGAGGGGGCTGAGGGCCCGCCGGAACAGGCGGTGAGGCCCAGACAGAGGGCCAGAGACAGGGCTGGAATGAGGTGCTTTTTCATGGTATTCTCTCCTTTTCAAACGGAAGGCGCGCCTGTTTCCGGACGTACCCATTGGCCCGCCGCCGTGGCCGAGGCTTTAGGACGGACGGGCTCGAAGATTGCGGGACTTTATATTAACGGGCACATTCGCCCGTTGTCCCCCGAAGGATGTCCAGGCCGTGGCCCAGAGAGGGTAAAATACACTCCAATCCCTCCCGGGCGGCCTTGGGGCTGCCGGGAAGATTGACGATGAGGGTGCAGTTTCGGAGCACGGAGGCCCCTCGGCTGAGCATGGCCCGAGGGGTAATGGTCATGGAATAGGCCCGAATGGCCTCTGCAATGCCGGGGGCGTTTCGGGTGGCCACGGCCAAAGTGGCCTCCGGGGTCACGTCCCGGGGAGAAAATCCGGTGCCTCCGGTGGTGAGCACCAGATGGCACTGTCGACCGTCGGAGAGGCGGATGAGCTCCGTCTGGATGCGGCTTTGCTCATCGGGAAGAAGAAGTTCCTCCACCACCTCATAGCCGGCTTCGGTGAGCAGCCGGGCCAGCAGCGGGCCGCTCTCGTCGGTCCGCTCACCCCGGAAGCCTTTGTCGCTGAGGGTCACCACCGCCACCCGGCGGATGGAGGGATCAGGTGGAATGAGAGTCAGTTCGTCGCCCACATGAAGCTCCCCGCCCCGGAGTACCTGGGCAAAGACTCCCTCCCGGGGCATGATGCACTCTCCCATCACCTGGTAAATGGCGCAGTGGGTGTGGCACTCCTTGCCGATCTGAGTCATCTCCAGCAGCACATCACCGCATTGAAAGCGGGTGCCCACGGGCAGGATCCGGAAATCGAAGCCCTCCACCACCAAATTTTCTCCGAACGCACCGAATTCCACCTTCGCCCCCTTGGCCCGGAAAGCCTCCACTTTCTCAAAGGAGAGAAGGGACACCTGACGGTGCCAGTGCCCGGCGTGGGCGTCTCCCTCGATGCCCCAGTTTTCCACCAGCCGCGCCGAGAAGATGGGGCGCTTTTGCGTGCCTTTTTTTTCGCTGATGCAAATGGCTTTGATGACAGACATAAAATCAAACTCCGTTCCACTCTTGATTGACGGCTGACGCTGGGTCATCCCCCAATTTGAGACATGATGCGTCCCTCCTGCGCTCGGCCCTCTCCAAAGGAGTGGTGGGCGGGCTTTTGAAGGATTGCCTGCCGGAGCAGCGCCTCCAGCTCGCCGTCGGACGCTCCGCCCCGCAGGGGAGAGCGGAGATCCACCCCGTCGCCGTAGCACAAACACAGCTTTAAAAACCCCTCGCTGGTCAGCCGCACCCGGTTGCAGTGTTCACAGAACTCGTGGCTGACCGCGCTGATAAATCCAATGGCGCCCTTCAGCTCTGGGGCAATCCAGTAGCGGGCAGGGCCGTTTCCCCGCTTCTCCGCCGTGGGGGTCAGCCCTGGCCAGCGTTCCTTCAGCGCCGCCAGCAAGGCCTCCTGCCCAAAGGGGACCAGGTCGGTACCGTGGCCCACGGGCATCAGTTCAATAAACCGCACGTCCACCAGCCGGGTTTCAGCCAGCGCGGCCAGGGCCAGCAGCCCCTCCCGCCCGGTCTCGGCCAGAGGAACGGCGTTGACCTTGGTCCGCACCCCGGATGTAAGGGAGGCATCCAGACCGGCCAGCGCCCGGGGCAGTTCATCCCGGCCGGTGAGATGGCGGTAGATTTCCCGATCCAGGGTGTCCAAACTCACGTTGATCCCGTCCAGCCCCGCCGCCAGAAGGCCGGGGAGCTGCTGCGCCAGCAGGACGCCGTTGGTGGTGAGTGTCACCCGCCGGATGCCGGGGACGGCCTTCAGCGCGGCGACCAGATCGGCGCAGCCCTTCCGGGCCAAAGGTTCTCCGCCGGTGACCTTAATGGTGTCCACCCCAAGCCGGGCGGCGGCGGCGCAGACGCGCACCATCTCCTCGTAATGGAGAATGTCATTGTGGGGCACAAAGGGCACCTCCTCCGGCATGCAGTACCGGCAGCGCAGATTGCACCGATCAGTAATGGACAGCCGAAGATAGTCGATTGTTCGTCCGAACCCGTCAGTCATTGGCTGTTCCCCCGGGGAGCGGCGTTTTCAACGCGGCCGCTCTTGCCCCCGTCTTTCTCCCGGAGGTAGACCCCGGTGAGGGTCATTCCTCGGTCCATGGCCTTACACATATCATAAATGGTGAGGAGGGCCACGGTGCAGCCTGTAAGGGCCTCCATCTCCACCCCGGTCTTGCCGGTGCAGGAGGCGGTACACACAGCCTCCACCCCGGGCAGTTCCTCTAAGAGGGTGAAATCTACCGAGACCTTGGTGAGTGGCAGGGGGTGGCAGAGGGGGATGAGTTCGCTGGTGCGTTTGGTGGCCATGATCCCGGCTACCCGTGCCACCCCCAGCACATCCCCCTTTTTTGCGGTGCCGGAGCGGATGGCTTCAAAGCACTCCCGGCTGACCAGGATGCGGCCCGCCGCAGTGGCCTGACGGACAGTGTCCGCCTTTTGAGAGACGTCTACCATAATGGCGTTCCCGGCGGCGTCAAAGTGGTTAAGAGGCATCCTCACCACCCCTTTCCAAAGCCGCAGTTGGGCCAGGCGCAGGTGTCGCAGTTCAGGCACAGCCCACCGTGGCCCATGGCGGCCAGATCCTCCGCCGTCACCGGTACGTCGGCAAGGAAGAGGGGAAGAACCAGATCAAAAACGGTGCGCTTGGCATACATGACGCAGCCGGGCAGCCCGGCCACCGGTACGCCGTCCAGATAAGACACCATAAGCATGGCGCCGGGAAGAACGGGGGAGCCGTAGCTCACCACCTGAGCGCCGGCGTTTTTAATGGCCAGTGGGGTCTGGTCGTCGGGGTCCACGCTCATGCCGCCAGAGCAGAGAATAAGTTCGGCCCCTTGGCGCTTGTAGTCCAGAATGGCGGCGGTGATGGCGTCTGGGTCGTCCCCGGGGCAGACATGACCCAGAACGGAGCAGCCGTACTCGCCCACCTTCTCCTCAAGTACAGGGGTAAAAGTGTCGGTAATCAGCCCCTTCTGTACCTCACTGCCCGTGGTGACGATGGCCACCTTCTTGGCCTGAAAAGGCTTAAGAGAGAGCAGCGGGGCCTCCCCGGCAACGGAGCGGGCCTTCGCCAGCTTCTCCTCCCGGATAACCAGGGGGATGATCCGGGTCCCCGCCAGTTTGTCCCCTTTCCTGACTGGCAGATGGCTGTGCCGGGTGGCAATCATCAGCTCGCCCAGGGCGTTGACCGCCTTCAGCCGGGTGATGTCTACCAGCAGCAGGCCGTTCTCCCCGGCGGAAACCTCGATCTTTCCCTCCTTTACCTCGGAAGGGCGCAGATTCTCCGCGTTTCCGGCGCAGATCTGATAGAGGACCTGGGCCGCCTCGTTCTCGTGGAGTATCCCCGGTGCCTTCTCCCAGACGTAGAGGTTTTCCTTTCCCATAGAAAGCAGCAGGGGGATATCTTCCGGAGCGACAATATGTCCCTTCCGGAAGGCCGGGCCCTTGGACACTCCCTTAACAATGCGGGTCATATCGTGGCAGAGCACATGCCCCACCGCGTTCTCGGTGCGAATGAGTTTCATGGTGTTACCTCCTTCTTGCATTGTCCTGCCAGCCAAAGGGCCAGGGGCTTGGGATCGTCGATTGGGAAGAGGGGAATGGGGCAGTCCGCGCAGGGTGCGTCTGTGATGAGGGCGGCGCAGCGCTCCAACGGCACCGCCGGGGCGCTCCCTTCCCGGCAAAGGGCCAGCTTGGGCCATGGTCCGTGCTTAAAGCCTTCGGTGAGGATGAGATCCACTCCGGTCACCCGGGCCACAGCCTCCTCCGGGGAGAGATTTCGCTTTTCTCGAAGGGCAAACTGAGTGTCCGAGAGGATGGCGGTCACCTCAGCTCCTGCTCGGCTCAGGCGAAAGGTATCCTTCCCCTCGTGATCCAGCTCAAAGTCGTGGGCATCGTGCTTGACCACTCCCACAGAAAGGCCCATGGCCCGCAGGGCAGGGATCAGCTTTTCCAGGAAGGTGGTCTTGCCAGTATTGGACAGAGCCACCAGGGACCATACAGGAATGGAAGACATGAACTGCGCCTCCTTACATAAGGGCAAAAAAGTCCCTGCTTTTCCAGAAAAGCAGGGACCATAGGGACGCAGAATCTCTGCGCCCCGTCGGCCTCTCCTTTTCAAATACGGAAGGCCCCGCCGTTTCCCGCGGGACCCAGGCCGGGCTGCCGTAGCGAAACGCCGTAGGCAGACAGGCTCGGAGAAGTTGTTATCTCCATCTTAGCGAAAAAGGGGCGGCTCGTCAAGAGCCGCCCCTTTGCTTTCTGAAATCAATTTAGGAAACCTTCCAGAATTTTTTCTTCCGCTTCCTGTTCGGTGAGCCCAAGGGTCATAAGCTTGAGAATTTGATCCCCGGCAATGCGGCCGATGGCGGCCTCATGGATGAGCTGGGCGTCCACACTTTGGGCGTCAATGGCCGGAATGGACTTGATGCGGGCGTCGTCCATGATAATGGAATCGCACTGCACATGGCCGAAGCACTTGGCCTTGCCGGTCATGCAGGGGCGGAACACCTGCTTGGACGTGCCTTTGGCCACGGACCGGGAGACGACCCGGCCGGTGGCCCCGTCCCCATCCAGAATGATCTCCACGTTGGACTCGGCAAACTGCACACCGTCGGTGAGAAGCTTTTCGTTGATGATACACTCGCCGCCAGCCCCTACCACCGCTACGGTGTCCCGCTTGGTGGAGTCCACACCCCGGATCTGGGTCATCTCCATGGTGATGGAGGCGCCCTCCTCCAGATAGACTTCCGTGCGGGGGTTGAGGATGCGTTCTCCAGTGCCGGGACCCTCGCCGTAGTGGCGCTCCACATAGCGCACACGGGCGTTCTTGCCGATGTGGAACACATGGATGCCGTCGTGCTGGCTGGTCTCGCAACCCGTGTTGTGGATGCCGCAGCCGGCCACGATGTCCACGTCGGAGCCCTCGCCGATATAAAAGTCGTTGTACACCACGTCGGTGAGCCCGGATTGGCTGAGGACCACGGGGATGTGAACGCTCTCGCCCTTGGTGCCCGGCTTGACGATGATGTCAATGCCCGGCTTGCCGTCGGTCTTGGACTCAATATCAATGTTGGCGGTGACCGAGCGGGCGTCCAGCTTGCCGTTGACCCGGAAGTTGTAGGCCCCCTGGGGTACCTTCTCCAGCTCGGCAATCTCCTTTAATACTTTCCACTCCGTCTTGTCCATCAGCGGTCCGCCTCCTTCATATAGCCGCAGCCCGGCACAGTGCGGGCCATGATCTGGGGGAAGATCTCGTCCCGGGGGCCCTGCTTGACCACCTCGCCCTTTTCCACCACGATAATCTCGTCCGCCAACTGGATAATGCGCTCCTGGTGGGAGATGATGAGAAGGGTGGATTCCCCCCGCTTGTGGATATTCTCAAAGGTCTCGGTGAGTTTGGCAAAGGACCACAGGTCAATACCGGCCTCGGGCTCGTCAAAAATCATCAGCCCGGCTTTCCGGGCCAGAATGGTGGCAATTTCAATGCGCTTGACTTCGCCGCCGGAGAGGGAGGCGTCCACCTCCCGGTCAATATAGTCGTCGGCGCACAGCCCTACTTGAGTGAGGTACTGGCACCCCTCGGCGGGAGTCAGGGTATCCTTGCCAGCAGCCAGGGCCAGCAGATCCCGTACCTTCAAACCCTTAAAGCGGGGAGGCTGCTGAAAACCGTAGCTCACCCCGGCCCGGGCACGTTCGGTAATGGACAGCCCGGTGAGGTCCATGCCGTTCCAGCGGATGGTGCCGCCGGTGGATTGATTAAGGCCCATGATAGTTCGGGCCAGTGTGGTCTTTCCGCCGCCGTTGGGGCCGGTGATGACTACCAGTTTTCCATCTCCTATGGTGAGGGAGACGTCCCGCAGGATACCCAGCTCCTCGCCGCCTTCGGCCGTCACGTCGTAACGCAGATGGCTGATCTCTAACATAACTTCCAAAACTCCTTTGTTTGCGAGTCTATTCCTATCAGTTCGATATTCTATCACGGAGAAAGAAAAATTACAATGAAAAGCGGAAAAAATGTGGTATACTTGGGGGGAAAATACGCCCCGGGAGGCCCGGCGGCGTGCAGTGGGAGGAATCAGAGATGAAAACTGCCCTCGTCACCGGTGGAAGCCGGGGTATTGGAGCGGCTGTGGCCCGTCAGCTGGCCACGGACGGATATCAGGTCGCGGTCAACTATCGCAGTTCTCGGGATCGGGCGGAGGAGCTGGCCGAGGAGCTGGGCGGCATTGCCGTGCAGGCCGATATATCGGACAGTGTGCAAGTCCGAAAAATGGTTGACACTGTGTTAGAAAAATTTTGTCAACTTGACATTTTGGTGTGCAATGCCGGAGTGGCCTGGCAAGGCCTTGTCCAGGATATGGAGGATGAAGCGTGGCGAAAAGTTCTGGGAACTGACTTGGATGGGGTGTTTTTTTGCTGCCGGGCAGTGCTTCCTCATATGATTGGGCGGAAAAGTGGAAAAATCGTGACGGTGTCTTCGATGTGGGGACAGGTGGGGGCCTCCTGTGAGGTGGCCTACTCCGCTGCGAAGGCGGGCGTCATTGGATTAACCCGGGCGCTGGCCAAAGAGGTGGGACCCTCGGGGATCTCCGTGAACTGTGTCGCGCCCGGAACCATTGACACGGAAATGAACCAAAACATAGGGCTGGAAGCATTGGCGGCGCTGGCGGAGGAGACTCCTTTGGGGAGGATCGGAACGGCCGGGGACGTGGCGGCCTGTGTATCCTTTCTGTGTTCTCCGGCAGCTGATTTTGTCACGGGGCAGGTGCTCTCCGTGAATGGCGGACTGGTGATTTAAAACAGAAGGAAGAAAATTGCTCCTTTTCCAAAAAAGTGAGGGAAAGAGGCGGCTTTATTATACAAAAAAACGGTTGACAATTTCAAAATAGAAAAGTATAATTGTCAACAACCCAAAGGAGGTAGAATGAAATGAAGAAACGTGTTCTTGCTCTTGCTCTGGCCGGCGCTATGACCGCCGGTCTGCTCGCCGGTTGCGGCGGCGGAACTTCCACTGAGTCCAAGGCCCCTGCCGAGTCCGCTGCGGCGGAGTCCGGTGCTCCTGCAGCCGCTGGCGGGGAGATTCTGGTCGGCGTTCTGGCCAACACCACCGGCGACGCCGCCGTCTATGGCAACGCCGTGCAGAACGGTGTGATGCTCTACATCGATCAGCTCAACGAAAAGGGCGGTATTAACGGCAAGACTGTGAAGGCCATCGCCTACGACGAAAAGGGCGACGCCACCGAGGCGGTCAATGCTTACAACCGCCTGGTAGACGACGGAATCACCGCCCTCATCGGCTCCGTCCTTACCGGTGCCACCATCGCCGTGGCCGACGAGACCTATGATATGAACATGCCCCAGATCACTGCTTCCGCCACTGCCGCTGGCGTGACCATGCTGGATCCCGAGGATCCTAACAGCGAGATCCGCACCAACGTGTTCCGCTCCTGCTTCATCGATCCCTTCCAGGGCGAGAAGATGGCTCAGTACGCCAAGGAGAAGCTGAACGCAGCCACCGCCGCTGTCATCTTTGAGACCGGCAACGACTACTCCGAGGGCCTGAAGGACTCCTTTGTGGCCAAGTGCAAAGATCTGGGAATCACCGTCACCAATGAAGAGGCCTATGCGAAGGGCGATGTGGACTTTAAGGCCCAGATGACCAACATTGCCGCGTCCAAGCCCGACGTGGTTTTCTGCCCCAATTACTATGAGGATTCCGGCATGATCGTGACCCAGGCCCGTCAGGTGGGTGTCACCGGCACCTTCCTGGGCGGTGACGGCTGGGGCTCCATTGCCAAGTACGCCAGCGCCGAGGATCTGGAGGGCGCGGTCTACTGCTCCGGCTATGCCGCCGGCACCCCCGACGTGGCCCAGTTTGAGAGCGACTACACTGCCAAGTACAACGAGGATGTGCCCAACATGTTCGCCCCTCTGGGCTACGATGCCGCCATGCTGATGTGCAACGCCCTGAAGGCTGCTGAGGACGCTGGCCTGAAGGCGGGTACCGACGAGTACAAGCAGGCAGTTATCGATGCCATGAAGGCGACCAAGGGCGTGAAGGGTATCACCGGCACTTACGAGTTCGATAAGTACAACAATCCCATCAAGTCCGCCGCCATGATGAAGCTGGAGGGCGGCAAGGAAGTATTCTCCGAGATGTTCTAAGGATTTTCCGAAAGCCTCTGTGCGGGAGGGAGCGCTTCCCTCCCGCACGGTTTTTTTCGGAACACGGGCGACCAGAGGTCACCTCTGCGGAGAAGCCGCAGCGGCGGCCTGTGGCCGCCCGCTTCCCGCATTCATCCATATGAAGCATTTGTCAAGAGAATTTGAAAGAGAAAGGACGGATGACCCTTGTTTTCCACGATTGTCAGTCAGGTCATCAACGGCCTGCAGTCCGGCTCGATCTATGCGCTGGTAGCTCTGGGCTATTCCATGGTGTACGGCATCATTCTCCTGCTGAACTTTGCCCATGGCGATATCATCATGGTGGGTGCCTATGTGGTGTGGTACTCTATGAGCAATCTGGGCCTTCACCCGGTGGTGTCCATGCTGCTGGCCATCATCGCCTGTACCCTCTTGGGCATGCTCATTGAAAAGCTGGCCTATACTCCGCTTCGCTCCGCACCTCGGCTGAGCCTGCTGATTACCGCCATCGGCGTGTCCTTCCTGCTGGAAAACGGCTTTCAGCTTATTTTTGGCGCCGGAGCGCAGACCGTACCAACTCTGGTCAGCGGCCCCAGCCTCCCTCTGGGCAGCGTGGCGGTGAGTTTCCCGGCGATGCTTACCTTGGTCGTCTCTATTCTCTCCATGTCCGTTCTCACGTTCCTGGTTCAGAAGACTAAGCTTGGAAAGGCCATGCGGGCAGTGAGTGAGGATATGGGGGCGGCCCAGCTCATGGGCATCAGCCTGAACCGGACCATTTCTTTCACGTTTGCTGTGGGTTCGGCCCTGGCGGGCATTGGCTCGGTACTGTATCTGTGCGCCTATCCTCAGGCCAGCCCGACCATGGGCTCCATGCTGGGTCTGAAGGCCTTTGTGGCAGCCGTTCTGGGCGGAATTGGCTCCATTCCAGGGGCCATGGTGGGTGGCTTTGCCATCGGCCTTGCCGAGGCGCTGGTCTCTGCAGCGGGGCTGTCCGTGTGGAAGGACGGCGTGGTTTTTGCCATCCTGATTATAGTACTGCTGGTGAAGCCCACCGGACTTCTAGGCAAGCCCATCGTGGAAAAAGTGTAAGGGGGCGGGGAAATGAGTATCAGCAAACGCAGAGCGATTCTCCCTATGCCCGCGCGATATGCCATCAACGGCATACTTATGGTATTGCTGCTGGTCTGCCTGCAGGCCCTGACTGCCAGCGGAGCCCTTTCGGGCTACTATACCAAGATCCTGATCTTGGTGGGCATCAATATTATTTTGGCAGTGTCCCTCAATGTGACTACCGGTTATTTGGGGCAACTCCCTCTGGGTCACGCGGGCTTTATGGCGGTCGGGGCTTACACCGGCGGTATTTTTCTCAAGGCGGTGGATGCCTCCAAGGCCACCGGTGGGCAGTATGTGTTTTATGTAGCTGCCGCCATTGTGCTGGCCGGAATCGTGGCCGGCGTGTTTGGCATCCTGATCGGCATCCCCGCCCTGCGGCTCAAGGGCGACTACTTGGCCATCATCACTTTGGGCTTCGGAGAGATTATCCGGGTGATTATCACCAACATCGACTCCGTACTGGGGTTTGACTTTACCTATGGAGCTTCCGGTCTCAAGCGGATTCCCAAGGTCACCAATGTGTTGAACGTGGCCCTGTGCATCATACTGACCTGTCTGGTGATCCACATGGTGATGAAGTCCCGTCACGGCCGGGCGATTCTCTCCATCCGGGAGAATGAGATTGCCGCCGAATCCTGTGGCGTGAGTACCACTTACTACAAGGTCATGGCCTTTACCATGTCCGCCTTCTTTGCCGGGGTGGCCGGGTGCCTGTACGCGGGGAACCTGGGCTCGCTCCAGCCCGGCGGCTTCGGCTTCATGAAGTCCATTGAGATTTTGGTCATGGTGGTGCGGGGCGGCATGGGTTCCATGCTGGGCTCCATTCTCTCCGCCGCCGTTCTCACCGTTCTGCCAGAGGCGCTGCGCGGCTTTTCCGAGTACCGGATGGTGGTTTACTCCGCGGTGCTCATTCTCATGATGATCTTCAAGCCCACCGGCCTTTTGGGAGATTACGACTTCTCCCTCTCCCGCATTCTGGAGCGGATCGGCGTCGGCCGCAAACCCCAGAAAAAGGAGGCGGCAAACTGAAAAAGTACAACGAGGATGCCAAGCTGGTCCCAGTGCCCAGCACCAACATTATTCCCGAGCGGGACGTGGATAAGAATCCGGTTCTGGAGTGCCAGCATCTGGGTATTGACTTTGGCGGTCTGACCGCCGTGGATGAGTTCAACATGGCTATCGGCCGCACGGAGATCGCCGGACTCATCGGCCCCAACGGCGCAGGCAAGACTACGGTGTTCAACCTGCTCACCAAGGTCTATCAGCCCACCCGCGGCACTATTTTGCTGGACGGCATGGATACCGCCGGCATGAACACTGTGCAGGTCAATCACGCCGGTATTGCCCGTACCTTCCAGAATATTCGCCTTTTTTCCAAGCTGACAGTGATGGAAAACGTGCTCATCGGTCTGCACTGCTCTATGAAATACCGCCTGCCCGCCGCCATTCTCCGGGCTCCTGCCTACTGGAAACAGGAGAAGGGGGCCAGAGAGCGAGCTTTGGAGCTGTTGTCTATCTTCGACATGCAGGATCTGGCCGAGCATGAGGCGGGCAGTTTGCCTTACGGTGCCCAGCGGCGCCTGGAGATCGTCCGGGCACTGGGCACCAACCCCTCTCTCCTCCTTTTGGATGAGCCAGCCGCCGGAATGAACCCCTCGGAGACTGCTGAGTTGATGGAAAACATCGTCAAGATCCGGGATACCTTCCAGATCGCCGTCATGCTGATCGAGCATGATATGTCCCTTGTGATGAACATCTGTGAGGGAATCTGCGTGCTGAACTTCGGCAAGATCATTGCCAAGGGCACCGCCAAAGATATCCAGAATAACCCGGAGGTCATCAAGGCCTACCTGGGCACCAGGAAGGAGGGGTGAACTGTGGCACTGCTCAGCGTCAGCGATATCAACGTATACTACGGTGCCATCCACGCCATCAAGGGGGTTTCCTTCGAGGTCAATGAGGGGGAAGTTGTCACCCTCATCGGGGCCAACGGCGCCGGGAAATCCACGACCCTGAAAACGATCTCCGGCCTGCTCCATCCCAAGAGCGGCGGAGTGGAGTTTCAGGGGAAATCCCTCCTGGGCATTCGGCCCCATAAGATCGTGGAAATGGGCCTGGCCCATGTTCCCGAAGGGCGGCGGGTCTTTCTCCAGATGTCGGTGGAAGAGAACCTGGAGATGGGGGCCTACACTCGGCCCGGCTCCGAAGTGGATCCGGGGATGGAGAAGGTCTACGCTCAGTTCCCCCGGCTCAAGGAGCGCCGAAAGCAGACGGCCGGCACCCTTTCCGGCGGTGAGCAGCAGATGCTGGCCATGGGCCGGGCGCTCATGTCCTCCCCCAAACTGCTGATGCTGGATGAACCCTCCATGGGCCTGGCTCCCATTCTGGTGGATCAGATTTTTGACATCGTCCAGTCTCTCCACAAGGCGGGCACCACCATCCTCCTGGTGGAGCAGAACGCGCAGATGGCCCTGTCGGTGGCCGACCGGGGCTATGTACTGGAGACGGGTAAGATCGTCACCAGCGGCACAGGCGCCGAGCTTTTGAATGACGAGAGCGTGAAGAAGGCTTATCTGGGCGGTTAAAACCCCCAATGCCGCCACCGCTGTGGGGGCAGAGATACAGGGAAGAACAAGGCGGAAACAGGGCGGACTTCCGATTCGGAAGTCCGCCCTGTTTCAATCAAATCAGATAAACAGGTTTACATTGGATTCCTCGGCGTCGCCCAGGTAGGCGCCCACGCCGCCCAGCTCCACACCGTCGATAAGCTCCTCCTTGCGGATGCCCATCACATCCATGCTCATGGTGCATGCTACCATTTTTACCCCTGCTTTCATGGCCTTTTTGATCAGGTCCTCCAGGGAATCGATGTGCTTGTCGTTCATCACACGCTTCATCATGGCAGTGCCCATGCCGCCCATATTCATGCGGGAGAGCTTCAGCTTTCCGACGCCTCGGTGCATCATTCCGCCAAACATGCTTTCCACGGGAGACTTTTTCACGCCCTGCTTCTCGGGCTTACGCAGTACGTTCAGCCCCCAGAAGGTAAAGAACACGGTAACCGGCCTGCCCATGGCGGCGGCGCCGTTAGCAATGATAAAGGAGGCCAGCACCTTATCCAGGTCGCCGGAAAACACAATGATGGTCTTGCCCTCCGCGGGGCTGACTGCCGGGGTGCCGGCCGCCGGCGCGCTGACGCTCGTGGCTGTGCCTTTTTTGACCAGCGCCACGTATTCGTTTCCGCGCCGCTCGCTGGAAAGGAGGGTGTTACCCGTGCGGCGGCACCAGGCGGCGATGTCCCGCAGAAAGCCGGGGTCCGAGGCCGAGACCTCCATTACCTGTCCGTCTGTCATGTTCTTCATGGCCTCAAACACCTTCATGATGGGGCCGGGGCACTGCATTCCGCTGCAGTCCAGGCGCATGGCCGCCACCGGCGCGTCACCGGTGGTCTGCATGCCGCTGTCCGCCACCGGTCCGGCTCCAACGGAAGAGCCCGGATCAAAGTCTTTATAGTGGGTGGAGCGGTAGAAGTTGGTTCCGGCGGGATAGAGCAGCACATGCTCGAAACCGTTCTGCATCAATGTCCGCGCGGCATTGTAGGAGCGCACGCCGATGGCACAGAAGGGGATGATGGTCTTAGACCGGTCGAGCTCCTCCAGTCGGCCGCGCAGCTGCCCAAGTGGGATGTGCTGTGCGCCGGGCAGAGAGAAAGCCATGAGCTCGGCATCTTCCCGCACGTCCAGCAGCACGGTGTTTTTATCCGCCCTCTCCACAGCGTCCCATAGGGCAAACTTTACCTTGCCGGTGAGCACGTTCTCAGCAGTAAAGCCGGCCATATTTACCGGGTCCTTGGCTGAGGAATAGGGGGGTGCATAGGCCAGTTCCAGAGACTTGAGTTCCTCCACGCCGCCGCCCAGTCGGATCACCGTGGCAATAGTATCGATGCGCTTGTCTACGCCGTCATGCCCCACAATCTGGGCGCCGAACAGCTTTTTGCCGTCCATGGAAAACAGCAGTTTCAGAGTTAGAGGGGTAGCACCCGGATAGTAGCCTGCGTGAGAATTCTGGGTAATTATCACGCTTTCGTAGTCCTTGCCCCTTGCTAAGCCGCGCTTTGCAAGGGCCTTTTCATTTTGGCCGGTGGAGGCGGCCGTCAGGTCAAAGACCTGAGCCACCGCGGTCCCTTGGGACCCTCCGTATGTTTCAGACCCGCCCGCGATATTATTTGCCGCGATGCGGCCCTGGCGGTTGGCCGGGCCGGCCAGCGGAATCGAGGTGCGGCTTTTGTCAATAAAGTCCTCCACCTCAATGACGTCGCCGATGGCGTAAATGTTCGGGTCGGAGGTGCGGAGCATATTGTCGGTTACAACGCCGCCCCGCCCATTGACCTCCAGCCCAGCCGCCTTGGCAAGCTCACTGTTGGGCCGGGTGCCGATGGAGAGGATGACAAGTCCGGCAGAAATGGTTTTGCCGCTTTTGAGGGAAACCGTCACCTGGCCGTCTGCGTCCGCAAAAGAGGACACGCCGTCGCCGAGGTAGAGCTTCACGCCGTTTTGCTCCAGGTTCTCATGGAGGAGCTGCGCCATCTCGAAATCCAAAGGCGCCATTACTTGGGGCAGCATTTCCACCAGCGTGACCTCCAGGCCCGCGCGATGAAGGTTCTCCGCCATCTCCAGGCCGATGAAGCCGCCGCCAACCACCACCGCACTTTTTGCCTTCTGCTCCCGCACGGTGTTTCTGATTCGGTCGGCGTCTGGAACCGTCCAAAGGGTCATGATTCGCTCGGATTCAATACCGGGGATCGGAGGCCGGACCGGCGAGGAGCCGGTAGAGAGCACCAGAGTGTCGTAAGCCTCCTCGTAGGTCTCGCCCGATGCCGCCTTTCTGACCGTTACCGTCTTTTTAGCTCGGTCAATGGCGGTTACCTCTGAGCCTACCCGCACGTCAACGCCATATTTGGCCCGCATGGCTGCGGGCGTCTGCAGCAGCAGTGCGTCCCTGGATTTGATCACGTCGCCGATGTGATACGGCAGCCCGCAGTTGGCATAAGATATATATTCTCCCCGCTCGAACAGGATGATCTCCGCGTCCCCATCCAGCCTGCGCAGTCTGGCCGCGCAGCTGGCTCCGCCGGCGACGCCGCCGACGATCAATACACGTTTTCCCATTTCAGCAGTCCTCCTCATTTCAAGTTTGTATCGTTATTATATTAACAATTGCCCTTTTTTACTGTGACTTTGTCACCAAAGTAAACAATAGTATACAATAAGTAAAAACGGATGGACGCAATGAAAAGAGGTTGCTTTTTTTGAGGGAGGCTGCGCTGTAAAATTCGCCCAGTTAGAATAGTTTATCCGTTTTGAGATGCTGTATTCTGCGCCGCCGTGACAGCGCTTCCAATTCGATAAGCTGAATGCCGTCCCCGCATAGCGGGGACGGCATTTTTTACTCCTCCCGGAGAAAACAGTGGATGCGGAACTGGGCGGTGACCGGCAGGGTATCCAAAGCCGCCAGACGCTCCGCCCCTGCCCTTGGCGTTTTCCAGTAGTAGGGCGTCATACAAAAGAGGTCTCGAATGCTCTGCTGGTCAGTGAGGAGAAAGGAAGTCTCCACCGGCTCCTGGCCCAGGCAGCGAAATCCGGGATAGGTTTCCTCTTTCACGGGATTTTCATAGGGCTGGTCGTAGAGCACCTGCTTGAGCTCCCAGAGGTGTCGGGGCCCTGGCACCACATAAAGAAAGCAGCCCCCAGGCTTGATCACCCGCCGAAATTCCTCGGCCGCCAGGGGGGAGAAGCAGTTCACCACCGCGTCTATGGAGGTGTCAGCCACGGGCAGGCGGTAGACCGAGGATACGGCAATTTCTGCACCCGGACACCGGCGGGCCGCCTTTTTTACCGAGGGGCGGGACAGATCCACTCCCGCCGTCCGCCCTCCCTTGCCTGAGATAACCTGGGACAGGGCGGCGGTGTACCAGCCCTCTCCGCAGCCGGCGTCCAGCAGGGCGGGCGCGGCTTCGGTACGGAAATCCAGCAGGCGGCAAAGGCTCTCCTGCAGCGGGGCATACCAGCCCCCATCCAAAAAGCGGGTGCGGGCCCGGGTCATCTCCTTGTCATCGCCGGGGTCCTTGGAGTGCTGAAAATTGGCGGGAAGAAGGTTGACATAACCTTCCCTGGCCAGATCAAAACGGTGCCCGGAGGGGCAGGCGTACCCGTCGGCTGCACGCTCCAGCGGACTGCCGCAAACGGGACAGACAAATAAGCTCTCCAACATGGATTCCCCCTTTTTCTGTTTCCCAGTATAACACGGCCTCTGGGGAACTGGCAACCACCGCCAGCTTTTGTGGAGAAGCGCTGGAAAAAAGATGGGGTCCAAACAGACAGACGGAACCGGCATTTTAATCTGCCGATTCCGTCTGTCTGTTTTTTGGGGGGGAGAGAAGAAACGTATTGTCAAACGGCGCTTGTCACAGGGGCAGAAGCATTTGACCAAAGCCAACGATAAGGCTGGCGAGGACCAGAAGGATCGCGACCCAAGGCAGGATTTTTTTGAGTACAACGCTATCCTGCCCAGAGATTCCCACAGCAGCCACCGCGGTGGCAATGCACTGAGGACTGATGATCTTTCCGATTCCGGCACCCACGGAGTTGGCGGCGGCCAGCCAGTAGGGAGAGGCTCCGATGGCGGCGGCGGCCTCGGTCTGGAGCCTGCCCAACAGGACCTCCGTGTTGGTGCCGCTGCCGGTGACAAAGGCTCCGATGACGGCAATGGCGGGGGAGACAAAGGGGTAGAATTGCCCAGTGAGGGTCACAAACAGGGCGGCAATCGCGGAAATCATGCCGGAGTAGGTCATGATTTTGGCTACGGCAAGGACAGACATGATCGTGATGATCGTCTTGGTCATCTGTTTAAAGGTGGCAAGCAAAGTATCCAGCATGAGATGGGGAGAAGCTTTTTGTGCCAACCCGCCCACAATAGCGGCCAGAAAAATGAGAACGCCTGGTGTGTTGAGCCAGCTAAAGGAGGTCGTTCCGGCGGAGGCGGCGGTGCTGATAGAGACGGTGGACTTAAAAGCCGACAAAAAGCCGTTCACTGGGGGAACCAGCTTGGAGGTGAGCAGCAGCAGGGCAAAGATCAGCAGAAAGGGCAGGCAGGCGATCAGCGGTTTCATCTGAGAAGCGGGATGGGCATCCGGCGCGCCGCCGGACAGAGTGCCCATGTCGTATTCAGCGGGGACGGGAACATTTTTGCGCCTGCGGGCCAGCAAAATAGTACACAGCAGAGAGACGATGCATCCCACGATCACCGTCAGCTCAGGACCCAGATACCGGGAGACGACCAGCTCCGGGAGTACAAAAGAGACCCCGGAAGCCAAGGTAATGCCGACGACACCTTTCAAGGCCTTGATTCCGCCGCCACCGGCAATCACCATAAAAAAAGGAATGAGAATCATAAAAGGCAGCATTTCCACCACTGTGGTAAAAGAGAGGGGAAGGGCCTCCAGCCCGGTGACGCTGGCCAGAGTTACGGTTGGAATGCCCACGGAGCCAAAGGCGGTGGGAAAGGCGTTGGCCAGCATGCATACGATACAGGCCGTCACCGGATTCATGCCCAGGCCCACCAGCATACTGGCGGGAATGGCAATAGCTGTTCCAAACCCGGCCATACCCTCCAGAAATCCTCCAAAGCACCAGCCCACCAGCAGAATCAGAATGCGCTTGTCGGAGGATACGCCGGTAAGCAGCCCCTTGATCACTTCCATTCCACCGGTCTTGAGCACCAAATTGTAGGTGAAGATAGCGGCAATAATGACCAGAATAATGGGCCACAGCGCAGATGCAAATCCCTCAAGAGCGGAGGTGAAGCAGTCCAGAGGCGACATTTTCCACACCAGCAGGGCCAGCCCGGCCGCCGCGGCCAGTGCGCCCAGGCAGGCTCGGTGACCGGGCATTTTCAGTACGGTGAGGGCAAAAATGATCCACAGGATGGGGAGCATGGCCAGGCAGGATTGTAACAGGGACATGACAGAAGCCTCCTCACAAAATTACGCTTACTGAGCATATTATTTTGGTAGAACCACAAATCGGCAAAAAGACCTAAAAATAGTCCATGATGAGGCAAAGATTTATTTTCTTGAGCATAAACCCGTTAATAGAATCTGTCAATAACAGAGAAGCAAAATCAATAAAAATGGTCATTATAAACATATTTTATTAAAAAAAATATGCAAAACGGCAAAAGTGAAAAATTGAAGCAAAGGGGGATTGCAGAAAAAAAGTATCCATGTTATAATTTGCAGCGAAATAAAGGTAGAACCAATTTGGTTGAGCGGCAGCCACGCTGGAAGATAGGAGGGCCCCAATATGGCATTGAACATTCCCTTTGGAAAAACTGTGATGCCCCTGCATGCCGATCTGACCGGTGCGGAGGTGCTGGAATCCCGCATTGGAACGCTGAAAGCAGCGGCGGGGGAGGATGACCTGGTTCGCGCCGCCATGGCCCATCCGATTGGAAGTCCCCGCCTGCGGGAACTGAGTGCGGGAAAAAAGACCTGTACCGTCATCATCAGCGACCACACCCGCCCGGTGCCCAGCCGCCACATTCTCCCATTTATGCTGGCTGAGCTGCGGGAGGGAAACCCAGACATTGAGATCACTCTTTTGGTGGCCACCGGTTTTCACCGCCCGTCCGGTGCTTCGGAGCTGGAGGCCAAGTTGGGGAGTGAGATTTATCACCGGGAGCGCATCGTGATCCATGACAGCCGGGACGCAGAAAGCAATGTGGATATTGGTATACTGCCTTCCGGAGCCCGCTGCGTCATCGACAAAGTGGCGGACCAGTCCGAGCTGTTGGTAGCCGAAGGGTTCATTGAGCCTCACTTTTTCGCGGGATTTTCCGGGGGCCGTAAGAGCGTGCTGCCCGGTATCTGCGACCAAGTGACCGTGCTGGGTAACCACTGTTCCCAGTTCATCGCCTCTCCCTATGCCCGCACAGGGGTGTTGGAGGGGAATCCTCTCCACCGGGATATGTTGGAAGCCTGCAGACTGGCCCGACTGGCCTATATTGTCAACGTAATCATCGATGAGGATAAAAAGGTCGTAGCTGCCTTTGCCGGGGATCCCTTTCAGGCACATGAGGCCGGGTGCCGCATGTTGCTGGACTACTGCCGGGTCAGGCCGGAACAGAAGGGTGACATCGTGATTTCCTCCAATGGTGGCTATCCTCTGGACCAGAACCTGTACCAGAGCGTAAAGGGGTTGACCGCCGCGGAGGCCGCCGCCGCACCGGAGGCCGTTCTTTTAATGGTAAGCTCCTGCTCTGACGGCCACGGGGGAGAGGGATTCTATCAGGCGCTCAAAAATTGCAGCTCGCCCCAGGCCCTCACCGAGGAAATCCTGGCCACGCCTCAGGACCAAACCCGCCCCGACCAGTGGGAGTATCAGATCCTTGCCCGGGTGTTGTGCCATCACCGGGTGATCTACATCACCGACCCCGCCCAGCGCCAGACGGTAGAGGACATGAAAATGGAATGGGCACCCGATGTAGATACCGCTCTGGCTCTGGCCCGTAGGGCCAAGGGGGAGAGCGCACATCTGGTGGTAATCCCCAACGGAATTTCGGTCATGGTGTGTTAATTCTGGCAGATTATAAAATTGAAGATATGGGGGAATTTTTATGCCGCAGTACAATTCTGTTACACCTGAGATCATCGCGGAGCTGGAAAAAGTGGTGCCCGGCCGGGTGGCCGTGGGCGCCGACGTCAACCCCGACTACGCCCGGGACGAGATGCCCATTTATGGCACCCGGATGCCGGAGGCCGCCATTGATGTGCTGACCACCGAGGAGGTGGCGGGGATCATGAAGGTATGTTATGAGCATGGTATCCCCGTGACCACCCGTGGCGCAGGCACCGGTCTGGCGGGCGGCTGCACACCCATCCACGGCGGTGTGGTGCTGTGCACCATGCGGATGAATAAGATCCTAAACTACGATCTGGAGAACTTTGCCGTCACGGTGCAGCCCGGCGTGCTGCTCCAGCAGCTGGCCGAAGATGCCCTGACCCACGGCTGCATGTATCCCCCTGATCCCGGCGAGAAAATGGCCACGCTGGGCGGCAATGTCTCCACCAACGCCGGCGGGATGCGGGCGGTGAAATACGGCTGTACCCGGGACTATGTGAAGGCCATGACAGTGGTCCTGCCTACCGGCGAGGTGGCCCGCTTTGGTGCAACGGTATCCAAGACCAGCTCCGGGTACAGCATGACCAACCTGATGTGTGGCTCTGAGGGCACGCTGGGCATCATCACCGAGCTGACCCTGAAGCTGATCCCTGCCCCCAAGGCCACCATCAGCCTGATGGTCCCCTTTGAGGATCTGGACGCCTGCACCTCCACCGTGCCAAAGATCACCCGGGAGGGCTTCAAGCCCCAGGCCCTGGAGTTCTTTGAAAAGGAGATTCTGGTTTCCTCCGAGGAGTATCTGGGCAAGCAGACCTTCCCCAAACAGATCGAAGGGACCGAAATCGGCGCCTATTTGCTCATCACCTTCGACGGAGACAGTCAGGATGAGCTGGATGCTCTGGTGGAGCACGCCGCCGAGTTCCTCCTGGAGCAGGGCGCTCTGGACGTGCTGGTGGCTGACACCGCTCCCAAAATGAAGGACGTGTGGGCGGCCCGGTCCTCCTTCCTGGAGGGCATCGAGGAGCAGACCAAGCTGCTGGATGAGTGCGACGTGGTGGTGCCGGTGAATCAGATCTCCGCCTATGTCCGCTTCGTGGCCGACACCAAGCAGAACTACGGCTTTGAGGTCAAGTACTTTGGCCACGCCGGAGACGGCAACCTGCACATCTACACTTGCTCCAACACCATGGAGGAGACTGAGTTTCGCAAGCAGGTGGACTCCTTCATGTCCGCCATCTACCAAAAGGCCATGGAGCTGGGCGGGCAGATCTCCGGCGAGCACGGCATTGGCATGGGCAAGGCCAAGTATTTGAAGGAGGCCCTTGGCGAGACCAGCATCCGGCTCATGCAGGGCATCAAGCAGGTGTTCGACCCCAAGATGATCCTGAACCCCGGCAAGGTGTGTGACATCCAGTGAGAAAGAGCCGGCCCGTCCGGACATGAGCATCAACGATAAAGGAGCTGCGATATGAACATTCTGGTTTGCATCAAACAGGTGCCGGATACCAACGAGATCAAGATCGATCCGGTGACCAACACGCTGGTTCGCGACGGCGTGCCCAGCATTCTAAACCCCTTTGACGGCTACGCTCTGGAGGCGGCAGCTCGGATCAAGGACAAAGACCCCGCTACCCGGATTGTGGTGCTGACCATGGGCCCTGCCCAGGCTCAGAGCGCCCTGCGGGACTGCCTGGCCATGGCGGCGGATCAGGCCTATCTGGTGACTGATCGGGCTTTTGGCGGCTCCGATACCCTGGCCACCAGTTACATTCTCTCCTGCGCCGTGCGCAAAGTGGAGGAGTTGGAGGGCGTCAAGTTTGACGCGGTATTCTGCGGCAAACAGGCCATTGACGGCGACACCGCCCAGGTGGGCCCCGAACTGGCCGAGCACCTTGGGTGGCCCCAGGTTACCTACGGCCTGGAGGCCACGGCGGAGGAAAGCGGCTTGAGCGTTCTGCGGGAAGCCGAGGACGAAAAGCAGGTGGTGGGCGTGTCTTTCCCCTGCCTCGTCACCTTCACCAAGCCCGCTTTTGACCCCCGGTTCCCCACCATTAAGCGCAAGATGGCGGCCCGGAAGGCGGAGATCAAGGAGATCGCCGCGGCCGACCTCACGGATATCGATCTGGCCCGGGCCGGTCTGAACGGCTCTCCCACCAAGGTAAAAAAGACCTTCGTTCCGCCCCGCAAAGAGGCCGGAACCATGATTAAGGAAGAGACCGCGGAAGAGGCGGCAGCCAAGCTGTACGAAGCGCTCAGCGCCACCCACGTGATTTGAGGAGGAGCCAAAATGGAAACCAAAACAAAGGACCTTTGGGTTCTCATTGAGACAAAGGAAGACGGCTCGGCCAAGAACGTGGGCATCGAGCTGCTCACCCCCGGCCGGGAGCTGGCCGATCAGCAGGGCGGCGCACTGGTCGCCGTGGTAGTGGGCAGCCACGCCGACGCGGCGGTGGCTGAGGCCAACGCCCACGGCGCGGATCGGATCATCGTGCTGGACAGTGAGGAGTACCAGAAATTTACCACCGACGCCTATACGGCGGCCCTTTACTACCTGGTGGAGAAATATGGCCCCACCAGTATGCTGATCGGGGCCTCGGTTAACGGCCGGGACATGGCCCCCCGCCTTTCCAGCCGCCTCAAGACCGGTCTGACCGCCGACTGCACCGGCGTGGACATCGACGCCGAAAATGGCCACATCGTCTGGACCCGGCCCACCTTTGGCGGCAACCTCATGGCCTGTATCGTGTGCCCCGAGAGCCGTCCTCAGATGGGTACCATCCGGCCCGGCGTCTTTAAAAAGAGCGCCGAGTGCGCCGGCCACGCCGAGATTGTCCGGGAAGATTTCCACGTGGCGGCGGTTGATATCCGCACTCAGCTCCGGGAAGTGATCAGCGAGGCCGCCGGAGAGCTGGTGGATCTGGAGGGCGCGGACATCATCGTCTCCGGAGGCCGAGGCGTGGGCAGTGCAGAGGGCTTCCAGTGCATCCGAGAACTGGCCGACGTGCTTGGGGCTACTGTGGGCGCCTCCCGCGCTGCGGTAGACAACGGCTGGATCAGCCACGCCCACCAGGTGGGCCAGACCGGAAAGACCGTGGGACCTAAGCTGTACATTGCCTGCGGTATCTCCGGCGCCATCCAGCATCTGGCCGGTATGTCCTCTTCGGACGTGATTGTGGCCATCAACAAGGATCCTGACGCGCCCATCTTCGGCGTGGCCAACTACGGCATCGTGGGCAATCTCATGGAGATTGTGCCTGCCCTGACGGCCGAGATCAAAAAAATGCGCGGCTGAGAAACGCCCGCCAACAGAATGTGAGGGAACGGTTATGAATTTCCATTTTAACGAGGAGGAGCAGGACGTCCTGGATATGCTCCGTGATTTTTGTGAAAAAGAGGTAGCTCCCAAGGCCGCCGAGGTGGACGAAAACGAGCGCTTCCCCGAGGAGACTTGGCACGCTTTGGCGGACATGGGGATGATGGGCATTGCCTACCCCGAGGAGTACGGCGGGGCCGGCATGAGCTATCTGACCTATGTGGCCTGCTGTGAGGAGCTGGCCAAGCACTGTGCCACTACCTCCGTCATGGTTTCCGCCCACTCATCCCTGTGCACCTGGCCCATCGCCACCTATGGTACTGAGGAGCAGAAGCAGAAGTATCTGCCCGGCCTGTGCAGCGGCGAGAAGCTGGGCGCCTTTGGCCTGACCGAGGCCGGGGCCGGCACCGACGCCGCCATGCAGAAGACGGTGGCCGAGGACAAGGGCGACCACTGGCTTCTTAACGGCTCCAAGATCTTTATCACCAACGCAGGGTTTGCCTCCGTGTTTGTGGTCTTTGCCATGACTGACCGGGAGGCCGGGAACCACGGCATTTCCGCCTTCATTGTGGAAAAGGGCACCCCCGGTTTCTCCATAGGCGCGCATGAGAAGAAGATGGGGATCCGCGGCTCCTCCACCTGCGAGTTGGTGTTCCAGGACTGCAAAATCCCCAAGGAAAACTTGCTGGGCCAGCTGAACAAGGGCTTCAAGGTCGCCATGACGACTTTGGACGGCGGCCGGGTGGGCATTGCTGCCCAGGCGGTTGGAATTGCCCAGGGCTGTATCGACCAGACCATCCCCTACATCCAGGAGCGGATCCAGTTTGGCAAGCGTATCAGCCAGTTCCAGAACAGCCAGTTCCAGATGGCCGATCTCCAGACCAAGGTTGACGCGGCCCGGATGCTCTTATACCGTGCCGCCCAGGCCAAGCAGGACGGCGAGCCTTACAGTCATTTGGCGGCCATGGCCAAACTCTTTGCCTCCGATGTGGCTTGCCAGGTCACTCGGGAGTGTGTCCAGCTGGTGGGCGGCTATGGCTACACCCGGGAGTATCCCTTTGAGCGCATGATGCGCGACGCCAAGATCACCGAGATCTACGAGGGCACCAGCGAGGTGCAGCGCATGGTCATTTCGGGCTGGATGGGCGTCAAATAATCTTTGTTCCCCCAATTTGATATTTTCAGCGAGCGGGCAGAGGCCGCGGCGTTTTGATTCGCCGCGGCTTCCACTCGTTTTGGAAAAAACCTTCTTGTTCCTGGAAAGGCAGTATGCTATGATGGGAAAAGAGAATCCAGGGAACAGAAAGGAACGCGCAGGACGTGGAAGAGAAAAACATCAAGGCGGAAAAGGCTTATGAAAAAGTCGTAGATTATATCAAGCAGGAGATCTGGCAGGGGAGCCTGAAGCGAGGAGACACCCTGCCCCCCGAGCGGGATTTGGCCCAACTGCTGGGGGTGAGCCGAAACTCCGTGCGGGAGGCGCTGCGCACCATGAGTCTCATGGGGTTTATCTCCAGCGTGCAGGGGGCGGGCAACTTTGTCTCCTGTAATCTGGAAAATAACCTTAGCGAGAGCATCCACATGATGATGCTGCTGGGAGAAAACAACTATCTGCAGATCAGTCAGCTGCGCCGGGGCATGGAGAGCGAGATGGTGCTCCTGGCGGCGGCGCGTATTACCCCCAAGCAGGCGGCCCGGCTCCTGGAGCTGGCGCGGCAGATGAAGCAGGAGGAGAACGCGGAGAAGGCGTCTCTTCTGGATCAGCAGTATCACAACCTCATCTGTGAGGCCTGCGGCAACAAGCTCATCCAGGCGATTTACGGCGCCATGGTCTCCACGGTGGACGAATTTATCGGCACCATGTATGTCCGCATCGTGGCGGACCCTGGGAAGCGGGACCGGCTTCTGGACGCCCACGAGGAGATCGCGGCGGCGCTCCAGCGGCGGGAGGCTCCAGCTGCCGAACAGGCCATGCGGCGACATTTTGAGGTGGTGGATGAGGCCATCCGCCAAATGTGAGGAACAAGAAAGCCCCGAAGCACATCGGCTTCGGGGCTTTTTTATCCAATCATTACTTCTTCAGGTTAAAGAAGGCTTCCTTACCCAGGTACTGAGCCACGCTGTCCAGCTCCTCCTCGATCCGCAGGAGCTGATTGTACTTGGCCACGCGGTCGGTGCGGCTGGGAGCACCGGTCTTGATCTGACCGGCATTCATGCCCACCACGATGTCGGCAATGGTGGTGTCCTCAGTCTCTCCGGAGCGGTGAGACACCACGGCGGTGTAGCCGGCACGGTTGGCCTTCTGAATGGTATCCAGAGTCTCAGTCAGGGTGCCGATCTGATTGACCTTGATGAGGACGGAGTTGGCCACATGCAAATCCAGACCCTTCTGCACCCGCTCAGCGTTGGTGACAAACAGGTCGTCGCCCACCAGCTGGACCTTGTCACCCAGAGCCTTGGTCAGCATGGCCCAGCCTTCCCAGTCATCCTCGCCCATACAGTCTTCCATAGAGATGATGGGGTAGTTGTCGGCAAACTTCTTCCACATGTTGACCATCTGCTGACGGGTCATGCTCTTCTTGGCCTTGGGCAGGTCGTAGCACTCGGTCTCCTTGTTCCACCAGTCGGACACGGCGGCATCCATGGCAATCATGAAGTCCTCGCCGGGCTTATAGCCGGCCTTCTCAATGGCGGCGACGATGCACTTGAAGGCATCCTCATCCTTCTTCAGGTTGGGGGCGTAGCCGCCTTCATCGCCCACACCTGCCGCGGGGGTGCCGTTCTCCTTGAGCACGCCCTTCAGGGTGTGGAAGACCTCGGCGCACATGCGCAGGGCCTCGTGCCAGCTGGTCGCGCCCACGGGCATGATCATAAACTCCTGGATATCCACATTGTTGGTGGCGTGAGCACCGCCGTTGAGGATGTTCATCATAGGCACGGGAAGGACCTTGGCGTTGACACCGCCAATATAGTTGTACAGGGACATGCCAAGGCTCTCAGCAGCGGCTTTGGCGCAGGCCAGGGAAGCGCCCAGGATGGCGTTGGCGCCCAGACGGGACTTGTTGGGGGTGCCGTCCAGTTCGATCATGGCCATGTCAATTGCCACCTGGTCCAGCACGTTCATGCCCACCAGGCACTCGGCGATCTCGGTGTTGACATTATTGACGGCTTTCAGCACGCCCTTGCCCAGGTAGCGATCCTTGTCGCCGTCCCGGAGCTCGCAGGCCTCATAGATGCCGGTGGAAGCGCCAGAGGGCACAGAGGCGCGGCCCACAGTGCCGTCCTCCAGGTAGACCTCCACCTCAACGGTGGGGTTCCCGCGGGAGTCCAGGATCTCACGGCCGAGGACGTCGACGATTTCAATGATCTGCTTCATTGCAATTTCTCCTTTCAAATTGGGCGGCACAAGGGCCACCGGCAATAGGACGCGGCACCGGGAGCGGACAGACCGTACCACAGTCCGCTGGTATCGGTAGGGGAGGGGTAAGCCCGCCCGAACACACTTCTTAAGAGACGATCAGACTCTTCCCATCCATCTCCCGGGGCTTTTCCAGACCCATCAGATCCAGCATGGTGGGGGCGATGTCGCACAGACGGCCGTCCCGAAGCTGGGCGTTGACACCCACGATATAGAAGGGAACCCGGTTGGTGGTGTGGGCGGTGTAGGGGGTGACTCCGTCGTCCTCCAGCATCCGTTCAGCATTGCCGTGGTCAGCGGTAATGAGGGAAATGCCACCCATCTTTGCGGTGGCTTCCACGACCTTTCCCACACATTCATCCACTGTCTCCACCGCCAGACGGGCGGCCTCGTAGACGCCGGTGTGGCCCACCATGTCGCAATTGGCGAAGTTGAGAATAATGACGTCGTACTCCCCGCTCTCAATGCGCTTTACCGCCTCGGCGGCCACCTCACGGGCACTCATGTCGGGTTTCAGGTCATAGGTGGGCACCTTGGGGGACGGGATGAGCGCCCGCTCTTCCCCGGGGAACACAGTCTCCTGCCCGCCGTTGAAGAAAAAGGTCACATGGGCATATTTCTCGGTCTCGGCGATGCGCAGCTGGGTCAGGCCCAGGGAACTGATATACTCCCCAAATACATTGGTCAGCTCACGGTGGGGGAAAGCCACAGACACGTTGGGCATGGAGGCGTCGTACTCGGTGGTGCAGACAAACTGTACCGGTCGGTAATTATGCCTTACCTCCTGGAAATCGGGATCCACAAAACAGCGGGTGATCTCCCGGGCACGGTCGGGGCGGAAGTTCATAAAAACAATGCCGTCTCCCTCCTGCACGCCGGGATAGTCTCCCACCACCACAGGGAGTATAAACTCATCGGTGACCTCCTGATCATAGGAGGTCTGGACGGCGGCCACAGGATCGGCAGCCGCCACACCTTTGGCCTCGGCAATGGCATCGTAGGCCAGCTGTACCCGATCCCAGCGCTTGTCCCGGTCCATGGCGTAATATCGCCCTGAAACCGTGGCAATCTGTCCTACGCCAATTTCAGCGCACCGGGTGATCAGATCCTCTACATAACCCTTGCCAGAAGCGGGAGGAACGTCCCGGCCGTCCAGAAAAGCGTGGATCCAGACCCGGCTGAGCCCCTGATCCTTTGCCAACTTCAGCAGGGCGTAGATGTGGGAATTGTGGCTGTGAACGCCGCCGTCGGACAGCAAGCCAAAGACGTGGAGGGCGGCACCCGTCTCTTTGCAGGCACGCATTACGTCCAAGTAAGCCTCATTTTGAAAGAAGTCCCCATCGGCAATGGATTTGGAAATCCGGGGCAGATCCTGAAAGACCACGCGGCCCGCACCAATGTTTGTGTGCCCCACTTCAGAGTTGCCCATCTGTCCCTCGGGCAGGCCCACATCCAGTCCGGAGGCAGAGAGACGGCAGCCGGGGCACTGGTCAAAGATTTTGTCGAGCACGGGTTTGCGGGCATTTGCCACCGCATTTCCCGCAGTCTCGGCCCGAAGGCCGAAACCGTCCATAATGATGAGAGTGGTCGGTGTTTTACTCATAAAGAACCTCGAATCTAATCAAATCGTCGGAATTGAAAAGAAAGTGCGGAGAGGCCCCGCCCCTCATCGCAGCACTCTTTGTCATTCCTGGTTAGCCGCGTTGATGATCTCTACGAACTGGTCGGGCTTCAAAGAGGCGCCGCCGACCAGGCCGCCGTCCACGTCAGGCTGGGCCAGCAACTCCTGGGCGTTCTTGGGATTCATGGAGCCGCCGTATTGGATGGTGACGGCCCGGGCCACCCGGGCGCCGTAGAGCTTGCGGATGACTGTGCGAATGGTCTCGCAGACCTCGCCCGCCTCCTCGGCAGTGGCCGTCTTCCCAGTGCCGATGGCCCAGATGGGCTCATAGGCAAAAACCACATGGCGCATCTTTTCGGCGGGAACGCCAGACAGCGCGCATTTGACTTGGTAGGTAATTAATTCCAATGTCACGCCCAGATCCCGCTGCTCCAGGCTTTCTCCCACACATACAATGGGCCGCAGACCAGCCTCCAGTGCCGCATGTACCTTCTTGTTGACGGTAAAATCGGTTTCATTGTAGTACTGGCGGCGCTCGGAGTGGCCGATGACCACATACTTGACCCCAAGTTCCTTGAGCATCTCGGCGGAAACCTCACCGGTGTAGGCGCCCGAAGACTCATAATGGCAGTTCTCCGCACCGATGGACACACGGCAGTCCTTGAACAGCCGGGTCGCGGCCTGAATGTTGACATAGGGCACGCACAATACAACTTCGCACCACTTTGGCCGACCCATCAGGGCCTTAAGCGCATCGGCAAAGGTCCGGGTTTCGGAGAGAGTTTTGTTCATCTTCCAGTTTCCAGCAATAATCGTCTTTCGGTATCTTCTATTCATGAATTTGGCTCCTCACATATCTATAATCAATGGGGGTACCGCCCCCAGGCTTCGGGGAACGAAACTTCGCCCTGGCTGAACCGCTTTATTTGTCCAACAGGCAAGCTACACCAGGAAGCTCTTTCCCCTCCATAAATTCCAGAGAGGCGCCGCCGCCGGTGGAAATATGGGTCATCTTGTCCGCGTACCCCAGTTGCTGCACGGCAGCTGCGGAGTCTCCGCCGCCAATAATAGTAATGGCGGAAGTTTTGCTGAGAGCCTCGGCCACAGACTCAGTGCCCTTGGCAAAAGCAGGGAACTCAAACACACCCATGGGGCCGTTCCAGATGACGGTGCCGGCGTCCTTCACCGCGTCGCAGTAAAGCTTCACCGTATCAGGCCCAATGTCCAGGCCCTGCCAGCCGTCGGGAACTTCACCGGCCGGCACCACCTTGTGAGCGGCGTCGGGGGCAAAGGCGTCGGCTACCACGGTATCCACCGGCAACAGGAGCTTCACGCCTTTGGCCGCGGCCTTGGACACCATCTCCCTGGAGTAGTCCTCCCAGTCGGCCTCCAGCAGGCTGTTGCCCACCTTGCCGCCCTGAGCGGCCGAGAAGGTATAGGCCATGCCGCCGCCGATGATAATGGTATCGGCAATCTCCAGCAGGTTATTGATGACGCCGATCTTGGAGGAGACCTTGCTTCCGCCCAAGATAGCAACCAGGGGACGCTTGGGGTTGGCCAGAGCGCCGCCGATGATTTCCAGCTCCTTTTGAATGAGGAAGCCGGACACGGCGGGAAGGTAGGCGGCTACCCCGGCGGTGGAGGCGTGGGCGCGGTGGACGGCGCCAAAAGCGTCGGAGACATAGAGGTTGGCCATGGAGGCCATCTTCTTGGCCAGTTCCGGATCGTTCTTGGTCTCACCCTTCTCAAAGCGGGTGTTTTCCAGGAGCAGGATCTCACCGGGCTTCAGAGCGGCGGCCTTGGCGGTGGCGTCTGGACCCACCACATCGGCAGCCATGATGACCGGCTTGCCCAGCAGTTCACTCAAGCGCTTGGCCACAGGGGCCAGGCTGAGTTTGGGGTCGGGACCCTCCTTTGGCTTGCCCAGGTGGGAGCAGGCAATCACGGCCGCGCCGTTGTCCAGAAGGTATTGAATCGTGGGCAGTGCGGCCACAATGCGTTTTTCGTCGGTGATCGCACCGGTGGTCTTGTCCTGGGGTACGTTGAAGTCACAGCGGAGAAGGATTTTCTTCCCCTTCACATCTACGTCTTTGACTGTTTTTTTGTTGTAGTTCATGCCGTTGACCTCCTATTTTCAAATGGTGGATCAATGTGCCATCGCTCCCTCTGCCGTCAGACCGGGAAATCCGATCTGACGCAAGGCCTCATAAGCCAGGATGGCGACAGAGTTGGACAGGTTCAAGCACCGGGTCTCCGCCCGGATGGGAATACGGATGCAGCGCTGGTCATAAACCTGCCGGAATTCCTCGGGAAGGCCGGTGGTCTCTTTGCCAAAAAAGAGCCAGCAGTCATCCCGAAAGGTCACCGAGGGATCCGTGTAGCTCCTGGGCGCTTTTGCGGTAGCCAGCCAGAGATCCTCCGGCCTGCACTGGGTAAACAGGTCCTCCAGGCTGGGGTAAACCCGCAGATCCACCAGATGCCAGTAATCCAAACCAGCCCGCTTCACCGCTTTTTCACTGATATCAAAGCCAAGGGGTTCCACCAGATGGAGCCTTGCGCCGGTGGCCGCACAGGTACGGGCAATATTGCCCGTGTTTTGGGGGATTTCAGGCTCTACCAACACGATATTGAGCACAAAAACACCTTCTTAATTTCTCGCAGGGGTTATTGTACCCCATTTGTCGGATGATTTCAACCGAAATTAGGTCAAAACGGGAAAAACCAGCCAGTTTTCTTTTCCTTAGGCAAAAATGTCTTATTTTTTCTATTACTTTCGTAAAATTTTCCTAAAATAATAAACTGCCTTTGGCATCCTCTTTGTTTCTGGGAAAGAATGTGTTATGATGGGGCGGAGAAATAGAGGAGGCGATTGCGATGGAGTCACAGCGGATTGTGGTTAAAGTGGGTACTTCCACCCTGCTGCGCCCCAGCGGAGGGGCCAATTTTCGGCGGATGGACGGCCTGGCCCGAGTGTTGTCTGACCTAAAAAATATGGGCCATGAGGTGATCTTGGTTTCCTCCGGCGCGATTGGCATCGGCGCGGGGAAGCTCGGCATGAAGGAGAGACCTTCCGAGCTGCGCCGGAAGCAGGCGGCGGCTGCGGTGGGACAGTGCGAGATCATGCACCTTTATGATAAGTTCTTCGGTGAATACGGCCAGACAGTAGCTCAGATTTTGCTCACCGATGAGGATGTGGAACACCCTGTCCGGGTCGAGCATCTCTCCGGTACATTTACGGCGCTGCTGGAACTGGGCTGCATTCCGGTGGTAAATGAGAACGACTCGGTTTCATCTTCCGAGATTGAGACTGGCCAAAAAAAGGTGCTGGGCGACAACGACACACTCTCTGCCATTGTGGCGGGGCTGTGCGGAGCGGATCTGCTGGTGCTCCTCAGCGACATAGACGGACTTTATGATGCCGACCCCCACAAGCATCCGGACGCCAAGCTGATTCACCGGGTGGAGGCCATTACCCCGGAGATTGAGGCTCTGGCCGGAGGCGGCGGTACGCAGTGGGGTACCGGGGGCATGTACACCAAGCTCACCGCCGCCCACCGGGCTATGGATCACGGCATTGATATGGTGATTGCCAACTCCGAGCATTTGGACGCCCTTTATGATGTTGTAGAGGGGAAGAATGTGGGGACGCGCTTTGTGGGCAAGCGGACAGCGGCAGTGAACGGCGGTACCTGATTTTAGCGTGTCCCGCAGGAATTTTTGCATACTATTTTGGATGACAAGAAGGGAGAGAACGTTTATGACCCTTTTGGAAACCCAGGGCCTTGCCGCCCGCCATGCCGCCCGGAGGCTGGCCGCAGCCACAATGTTGGAGAAAAACGCCGCGCTGTCCGCCATTGCCGATGCGCTGATCCGGCGCAGAGAGGAGTGGCTTTCCGCCAATTTTGAGGATATGGAGGCGGCACGGGCTGCCGGGATGCGGCCTGCCCTCCTGGATCGTTTGTCTCTGGATGCGGCGCGAATTGACGGGATTGCCGAAGGAGTGCGGCAGGTCGCAGCACTCCCGGATCCTGTGGGCCAGGTAGTCAAGACAACGCTGCGCCCCAACGGGCTGAAGATCGAGCAGCGCCGGGTTCCGCTGGGCGTGGTGGGTATTATTTATGAAGCCCGGCCCAATGTCACTGTGGACGCCGCGGTTCTCTGCCTGAAATCAGGCAACGCAGTTCTTCTCCGGGGCGGGAAAGAAGCGTTTCACTCCAATAAGGCTGTCGTGGGGATCCTTCGAGATGCACTGGAGGGGGCCGGACTGTCCCGGGACTGCGTGGCACTGGTGGAGGACACCAGCCGTCAGAGTGCCCAGGAGATGATGGATTTGACAAAATATCTGGATGTGTTGATTCCCCGGGGCGGGGCGGGACTCATCCGCTCGGTGGCGGCCAACGCCCATGTGCCCGTCATCCGCACCGGAGAGGGGGTCTGTCACATCTACGTCCACCAGGATGCCGACTTGGATATGGCGGCCCGCATCCTCTTTAATGCCAAATGCTCCCGCCCCTCGGTGTGCAATGCCGCCGAGTGCGTGCTCGTCGACCGGGCGGTGGCGGCCGACTTTCTCCCCATGGCTTGGGAATACCTGAAGACCAAGAGCGTTACCGTCCATGGCGGGCCGGAGGTGCGGGAGATCCTCGGCGAGATGGTGATTCCAGCCACTGCCGAGGATTGGGACACCGAGTACGGCGATTATCAGCTGGCGGCCAAGGTGGTCTCCGGGTTGGACGAGGCGGTGGATTTCATTGCCGCCCACGGAACCGGGCACTCTGAAGCGATTGTCACCGAGAGCTACTCTGCCGCCCAGTGCTTTTTGGATGTGGTGGATGCGGCGGCGGTGTACGTCAATGCCTCCACTCGTTTTACCGACGGCTTTGAATTTGGGCTGGGTGCTGAAATCGGCATATCTACCCAAAAGCTCCATGCCCGGGGCCCCATGGGGCTGGAGGAGCTTACTTCCACCAAATATGTGGTCTATGGCTCCGGTCAGGTGCGCTGAGCCCTCATCAGAGCGTCCGAAAAGAGCAAAAAAGCATCCCGTTCCATAAAGGAACGGGATGCTTTTATTTGTTTTTAGCAGATGCGCGGCGTTTATGCCTTGGTCAGCACGTTCTTTAGGGCGGTGACCTGCTCCGCGCTCAGACCCACTTTCTGGGTAAGATAGGTCTCAGCGGCCTTCTGGAGATCGGCCGTCTTCATCTCATCTGCGGTTTCGGTGCCGGTGATGGTGCACAGGGTCTTAATAATGTTGCTGTCGGCGATGCGGCTCCAGCGGTCAGAGCCGTTCTCCACATGGT
>JAYFPI010000094.1:0-2580 GCA_034927965.1 Pseudoflavonifractor sp. | reverse complement strand
CCAACTATGTCATGCTGGAATATGGCCAGCCCATGCACGCCTTTGACTACCGCTATGTGAAGGGCGGCAAAATTGTCGTACGCCGGGCCGAGGACGGCGAGGCGCTGACCACCCTGGACGGCAATGTGCGTAAGCTGAACTCCAGCATGCTGGTCATCGCCGATGACACCCGTGCCGTAGGTCTGGCTGGCATCATGGGGGGCGAGAACAGTGAAATTGCCTCCGACACTGTGGATGTGGTTTTCGAGTCGGCCAACTTCGACGGCACCGCTATCCGAAAGGCCGCGCTGTCCCTGGGCATGCGCACCGAGGCCAGCGCAAAGTTTGAAAAGGGATTGGATCCCATGAACACCCTGCCCTCCGTCAATCGTGCCTGCGAGCTGGTGGAGTTGCTGGGTGCCGGCGAGGTGGTGCCCGGCGTTATTGACATTCTCAACTATGTGCCACAGCCCACCGTATTAAAGCTGCGCCCCGAGAAGATTAACGCTCTGCTGGGCACCGAAGTGGAGACCGCCGAGATGGTGCGCATTTTGGAAAAGCTGGACTTTGGCGTCCAAGGCGACGACGTCACGGTTCCCTCCTGGCGCGGCGACGTGGCCCATACCTGCGACCTGGCCGACGAAGTGGCCCGGTTCCACGGCTATCACAACATCCCCTGTACCCTGGTGCGTGGTGAAACCACACGGGGCGGCTATTCCGAAACGCAGAAGCTGGAGCAGACTCTAGGGAGCATCTGCCGCAGCCTAGGCTATGATGAGATCATCACCTACTCGTTCATCTCGCCCTCCTACTATGACAAGATCCGCTGGGCGGCTGACGATCCCCGGCGCAGCAGCATGAAAATCTGCAATCCACTGGGCGAGGACACCTCCATCATGCGCACCACCACCCTCCCTTCCATGTTGGATATTCTGGCCCGGAATTACAACTTCCGCAACAAATCTGCCCGCCTATACGAGTTGGGCCGCACCTACTTCCAGCGGGAAGATGGGTTGGCCGACGAACCCAAGATCCTGTCTCTGGGCGCTTATGGCGGCGAGATGGATTTCTTCCGTCTGAAAGGCGTGGTGGAGGCTGTTTTGAAGCAGCTTCGGGTGGAGAACCCCTCTTTTGAAGCGGTGACAGACAACTCCTCTTACCACCCCGGCCGCTGCGCCAGAGTGGTGGTTGATGGGCGCGAGGTCGGTGTGTTCGGCCAAATTCATCCTCTGACGTCTCAAAACTTTGGGGTGGAAGAAGCACTGTACTGCGCCGAGCTGTCCTTCGACGCCCTGTTCGCGGCCAGAGGCGAGGACCCCACGTACAGGCCCCTGCCCAAGTTCCCCAGCGTTACCCGTGACATCGCCGTGGTGTGCGACGAAGCTCTGACCGTAGGCACACTGGAAAATGCCATCCGCAAGGGGGCAAAGGGCCTGCTGAAGTCCGTGTCTCTGTTTGACATCTATTGGGGTGCCAACATTCCGGCGGGCAAAAAGTCAGTGGCCTTTAATCTGGTCCTCCGTTCCGACGACCGCTCGCTGACCAGTGAAGAGGCAGATGCCGATGTGAAGTCCATCCTGGAGACGCTGGCGCGGGAGTGCGGTGCCGTTCTGCGGTAAAATAAGTCGTAGCTTTTTCGGAAATTCCCCCGCAGAATGCTGCGGGGGAATTATTTTTTCTTTTCCTTTTGTCTTCTTTGCGGTACACTGGAGAAAAATCAAGTTGGAGGCCATCTGTATGATTCGTTTTGAATGTGACTACGCCACCGGCGCTCACCCAAAGGTACTGGAAAAACTGGTGCAGACCAATTTGGAGGCATGTCCCGGCTACGGAACGGACGACCACTGCGCCCGGGCCGCTCAGCTACTGCGTGGTCTGTGCCATGCTCCCAACGCCGGAATCCACTTTCTGGTGGGGGGCACCCAGACCAACATGACGGTAATTGCCGCCGCCCTGCGCCCCCATCAGGGGGTCATCTCCACCCGGATGGGCCACATCAACGACCACGAGACCGGGGCCGTTGAGGCCACCGGCCACAAAATTCTCCCCGTGGCCAGCGACGACGGCAAGCTCACCGCCCGACAGGTGGAGGAGCTGTGCCGCGCCCACTACAGCGACCCCACCATGGAGCATAAAGTGCAGCCTGCCATGGTCTATCTCTCCCACCCCACCGAGATGGGCACCGTCTACTCTCTGGCGGAACTGGAGGCCATCCGGACCGTGTGCGACCAATACCATTTGACCTTGTTTTTGGACGGGGCTCGGCTGGTCTGCGGTCTGGCCGCCTCGGACATCACCCTTCCAGACCTGGCCCAGCTCTGCGACGTGTTCTACCTGGGGGGAACCAAGGCGGGCCTGCTCTTCGGCGAGGCGCTGGTCATCACGCAGGAGGCCCTGAAGTCCGACTTCCGCTGCCTGATCAAGCAGCGGGGCGGCATGCTGGCCAAGGGCCGTCTGCTTGGGGTTCAGTTCGAGGCTCTGCTGGAGGACGGCCTGTATCAGGAAATTGGCCGGAAGGCAGTGGCCCAGGCCCTGCGCCTGCAAAAGGCCTTCCTGGACAAGTGCTGGCCCCTGCTCATCCACTCCCCCACCAACCAGCAA
>JAYFPI010000109.1:0-36467 GCA_034927965.1 Pseudoflavonifractor sp. | reverse complement strand
CAAGTATGGGTTCCTTTTCCGCTGTTGCCCACCTGTCGATTATAGGACAGTTTGTTTTGGCAGGCCAGCCAAAGCTCAGATGGAATAAACCCCAGACTGTTGAGGACAGATACGCTTTGATTTTGAACAGCGGTGTACTTTTTTTGGTTTTTATCCCGCTTTCCCACCAAAAGTACGCCGTGTACTCCATCAAACTCTTCCAGTGCAGAGGTCACGTTGGCGCCAAGTCCTTTGTAGTAAAGATAGACTTGCTCGTCAGCCATGACATAGACAGGATTGTGCAGCACCCTGGAGAGAGAGACATTGTCCCAAGTTGGGCGCTTTGGGGCTGGAACTCCCTCCCCGTTCAACAGCCGGGCCACAGATCCGAGAGAAGCTCCCTCCTGTGCATATGTCTGAAAAATGCGCACAATCAAATCTGCGTTTTCGCTGACGGTCAATGTGGGAATCGAGCGCCCCTCCGCGCTGTTGGCGCGGCCAACGCAATACCCCAACGGTGCCGGCCCCCCCGGCCAGGAGCCCAGCGCGGCCCGTCGGTAGTAGTTGTCCCGCACACGGTCCGCCGTGGTCTCCCGCTCCAGCTGGGCAAATACCATTATGATATGCAGCATGGCCCTGCCCATGGGAACGGAGGTATCGAAATTCTCACTCACCGAGACAAACTCCACATGATTGGCTTGCAGGATCTCCCACAGCCGGCCAAAATCCGCAACAGAGCGAGAAAAGCGATCCAATCGGTAGACAAAGAGCTTTTTAATTTTTCCGGTCTCAACATCCTTCATCAGTCGCTGAAAATCAGGCCTTTCGGTGTTTTTTCCTGAATACCCTCGGTCCTGATAGATCTTCAGGGACTGCGCCGCGGCCTGCTCACACAACTGAATCTGCCCTTGAATGGACAGGCTGTTCTTTTTTTCCACTGATTGGCGGGCATAAACAGCCTGTTCCATTAGGAATTCTTTCCTTTGCGCTTGCCATCCAGCCGCGCAATGCAGGTCCTTTTCAGATCGAGAAGCAGCGCCAGACGTTCCTCTGCACTTTTAAACACAGGGTGCGTGTGCTTAACCTCCATGATCATCCCTCCTCGGGACAACGTATGAACCGGCGTGTCACAACATTCCCAAGCACGGAGAGACTCCCGCCCGCAATGCAGCGTCACTGGTAGAAAGCATTGCGCCGCAGCAGCTTTCTTTTGTGTGGGACAGCGACAGTCTGGATTGGAAGGAGATCCCCGCTTCGGAGATTACTCAGCGGGTCACCTCCAAAGTACAGGCCGGATCCATAGTTCTCTTCCACAATGCAGCCATTCACACGCCGGAAGCTCTGCCCACTATTTTGGAAACGCTGCTCCAGGAGGGGTACACCTTTGTGCCCATCTCTCAGCTTATCCTACCCAAGCCCTATATTATCGACCACACTGGCCGGCAGCTTCTGGGCTGAAAAAAAGACGGATCGCCGCACAGGGCGATCCGTCTTTTTTTCATTTATCGCGTGGTTCAGAAGCAGGCAATATTGCTGTCGGTGCGGGACTCGGTGCCGCCCACCAGCACACCGTTGTCCAGCCGGACGATCATCTGCCCCCGGCCAAAACTGGGGGTGGACAAGTCGGCACGGATGTCGTGCCCTATGCGCTGGAGCTTTCGGGCCAGCTCCATATCGAAACGCGTCTCCACCGTAACAGAGTTGTCTCTCATCCACTGCCACCTGGGGGCGTCCAGCGCCTGTTGGGGATCCAGGCGGAAGTCCACATAGTTCATGACCACCTGCACATGGCCCTGGGGCTGCATATAGCCCCCCATGACCCCAAATGGGCCCACGGGGCCCCCGTCCTTCATGAGAAAGCCGGGGATGATGGTGTGATAGCTCCGCTTGCCGGGCTTCAGGCAGTTGGCGTCAGCGCTGTCCAGAGAAAAATCGTGTCCACGGTTCTGGAGCGCCACACCGGTGCCTTCTACGACGATACCGGAGCCAAAACCCATGTAGTTTGACTGGATATAGGAGACCATGTTCCCCTCCCCATCGGCACAACACAGATAGACCGTGCCGCTCTTGGGCGGAAGAGCGTTGGTATAGATCCGGGCAGTCTCCCCCATCTCGGCGGCCCGCTGCGCACCATAGGCGGGGAGAAGCAGCCGGTGGTAGTCCAGTTCCATGCAGTCTGGATCAGTGACATAATGGAATGCGTCGGCAAAAGCCATTTTCATGGCTTCCAGCTGCCGATGATAGGTCTGGACGCAGTCCTTCTCCTGGAACGTAAATTCCTTGAGAATATTGAGGGCCATGAGAGCGGCAATCCCCTGCCCGTTGGGGGGGATCTCACAGACCTGATAGCCCCGGTAATCTACTGAGATGGGCTCCACCCACTTTGCCTCGTAGGACGCCAGATCCTCATAGCGGAGGTACCCGCCGAATTTGCGGCTGTCGGCGTCGATCTTTCGGGCGATCTCCCCAGAGTAAAAGGCGGCGGCGCCAGTCTCTCCAATGGCCTCCAGCGTGTCGGCATGGTGAGGCAGGCGGATCATGTCTCCCGCCTCATAGGGCCGCCCCTCCGGGGCAAATGTCCGGTACCACTCCTCAAATTCCGGCCCGGTGCAGGTCTGGCGATACTTGCCGAAGGCACGCTGCCACATGACGGCCAGATTGGGTGCACAGGGATAGCCCTCCCGGGCATAGCGCACGGCGGGGGCCACCGACTTGGAAAGGGGCAGCCGTCCAAACCGGCGGGACAGCTCGGCCCACGCCTTGGGCGCGCCGGGCACAGTCACCGGAGTCCAGCCGTAGGTGGGCATTTTCCCGTCCACATCCCGGTGGTCGGCCAGTACCGTCTCAATGGAAGCCAGCCGAGGCGCCGGGCCGCTGGAATTGAGCCCGTAAAGCTTTTGATCCTTCTCCGACCACACCAGGGCAAAGGCGTCGGCACCAATGCCGTTGGCCGTGGGCTCCACCACGGTGAGGGCGGCGGCGGCGGCCACGGCGGCGTCCATGGCGTTGCCCCCCTGCCGCAGGACCTCCAGTCCAGCGGCAGCTGCCTGGGGGGAAGAACAGTTCACCATGCCGCTACGGGCGTAAATGGGATAGCGCTGAGATGGATAGCGCTGGAAGACGGGGTCAAAAACGGTATTCATGAGCGGGATGCTCCTTCCTCTTTGTCATAGAGATGGCAGGCCACAAAATGGCCTGGCTCCCATTCCTTCATCAAAGGCTTTTCCAGGGAGCAGATGTCCATGCACCTGGAACAGCGGGTATGGAAGGGGCATCCGGAGGGCGGGGTCATGGCGCTGGGGACATCCCCCTCCAGCACAGATTCAGTAGAATGCTCCTGTCCCACCTTCAGACGGGGCACGGAGGCCAGCAGAGATTCCGTGTAGGGGTGGAGGGGATGATGGAACAGCGCTTTGGAGTCGGACAGCTCGCAGGCGTTGCCCAGATACATGACCAAAATGCGGTCGCAAAAGTGCTTGACCACGCCCAGGTCGTGGGTGATGAAGAAATAGGTCAGGTGTTTTTCGGCGCTCAGCTCATTGAGGAGCTGGAGGATCTGGGCCTGGACCGACACGTCCAGAGCGGAGACCGACTCGTCCAGCACCACAAACTTGGTGTCCAGGGCGATGGCCCGGGCAATGCCCACCCGCTGCTTCTGCCCGCCGGAAAGGGCGTTGGGGTAGGAATAGTAGTGTTCCCTCTTAAGTCCCACCTTTTCCAGCAGCTCCATGGTCTTTTCCCGGCGAACCTCGGCGGGAAAGTCGGTGTTGATGATAAAGACCTCTTCGATGGACTTGCCCACGCTCTGGCGGGGATCCAAAGAGGCGGCGGGATCCTGGAAGATCATCTGCATCTCCCGGCGCAGTTCCCGCATCTCCTCCCCGGTGAGCTTGCCCAGGTTGATGCCGGTTTCGTAATTGCCGTCCAGCTTTTCCTGATAGTCGGGATCCTGAGTCCGCTCGGTGATCGGCAGAATGTCCTTACCCCGGTAGTCCCGAAATGCCTGGAGACGGTCATTGCGGGATGCCTCCACCAGCCGGTCGGCCTCAGCTTTGGCGGCGTCCATCTTGGCTTTGAGCTGTGTGTCTGGGGCGTTGTCCACCCGGGCCTCCTCAAACTGCTTTTCGTACTCCCGGAACTTTTTCATGGCGGCGGAGGCCGCCACCGTTTCCTTCTGCGCCTGGTCAAAAAGGGCCTGAACTTTGGGCAGATCTTTACACAAAATCAGGGAGCCCACCGTGCGGGAGCCCTCTCGGAGCTGCCGGGAGGCGTCTTTGCGCAGTTCTTTTGCCTGAAACTCCAGTTCACTGAGCTTTTTCTGAAGTTTGGCCTCCTTTCGGACTTCCTTGTCGTTTCCCAGTGCGGAGAGAGCTTCAATCTCTCCCCGGAGCACGTCGGCTTTCTTCTCCACGCCCATGGACTTCTGGTAGAAGTCCACAGCCGCCTTCTGGTACTCGGGCAGCCGGGCCACCTCCTTGGCCAGATATTTGGGGCACATCTCATCCCGGGTGCGCCCGTAGTAGATGCAGGCCCCAGAGGTCTGAGGGTAGAGCTGAAGAATCACACGGCCCAGCGTAGACTTGCCGCAGCCCGATTCCCCCACTACACCAAACTTCTCCCCTTCCCAAATAGAGAAGGTCACATCCTCCACCGCTTTAATACTGACCCCTCTGCGGACGGGGAAATATTTCTTCAGCTTTTTCAGCTCCAGCAGTTTCTTTCTCCCGTCGCTCATCTGTGCCCCTCCTTCCCGTATTCCTCCGCCACCTTGTGGCAGCAGACCAGGTGGCCCGGCTCCACCTCCAGCTCCGCTGGCACCTCGGCCCGGCAGCGGTCGGTGGCGTAGGGACAGCGGGGGTGGAATCGGCAGCCGCCGATCTCCTCGGTAATGTTGGGGAATGTTCCCGGAATGGGCTGAATGTCAAAGCTGTCCTCATCTACATTGGGTACCGCCTTCATCAGCCCCACGGTATAAGGGTGGAGGGGCTTGGAGAAAATGGCCTCGATGCTCCCCTCCTCCACCTTGCGCCCCGAATAGAGAATGACCACCCGGTCGGCGATCTCGGCTACCACGCCCAGATCATGGGTGATAAAGAGCACGCCGGTGGACACGTCTTTCTTCAGCTTGTTCAGCAACACCAGAACCTGCTTTTGAATGGTCACATCCAACGCGGTGGTAGGCTCATCGGCAATGAGGAGAGATGGCTTTACCGCCATGACCATGGCAATCATAATACGCTGACGCAGACCGCCGGAGAGCTGAAAGGGAAACTGCTTCATCCGGTCGGCAGGATTGGCGATGCCCACCTTTTCCAGATAACCTATGGCAGTGTCATAGGCCTCTTTTTTACTCATATTCCGGTGGAGAATCAGCTCTTCCGTCATTTGACGGCCAATGGTGAGCAGGGGATTGAGGGCCGTCATGGGCTCCTGGAAGATCATGCCCATCTGCTTGCCCCGTAGGGCGCTGCGCTCTCGGGCAGGCATGGTGGTGAGCTCCTGTCCGTTCAGCTTGATGCTTCCTGAAACCACCCGGCCATTGCCGGGCAGCAGGTCCATAATGGACAGGGTGGTGACGCTCTTGCCGCAGCCGGACTCGCCCACCATGCAGAGCGTCTCGTTCTCCTCAATTTCAAAGGAGACTCCCCGCAGGACCTCATATTCTTTTTTGTCACTGCGGAAGGTAGTGACAAGGTCCTTCACTTCAAGCACTTTTTTCCCCATGGGGCATCCTCCTTAGAAACAGGTACGTGTTCAGCTCCAACCTCCCCGCCGGGGAGGGCAGAGCTGAACATGCACCGGGATTTGTTCAGCCGTCCCGCCGCACCGCCCAAAAGGGGCGGCGCGGGAGACGAGGTGGAGCGGCACTCAGGCCGCGTAGCCGAAGTCTTTGACGTAGAACGTCCCGCCGGCATCCAGGGTGACGCCGGTATAAGCATTGTTGTAGCAGAACAGGTTGGTGGAGTTATAGATGGGCTGCACGTAGGCATTGTCCATCAACAGGGCATTGGCCTTGAGCAGATTGTCGGTACGTACGGTTTTGTCGGAGGTGGTTTTGCTGGCGTCGATGTAGCCGTCCAGGGTGGCGGCGTCGGCGGCCAGCAGGCGGACCCGCTTCTGGCCGTTGACAGAGTGGAAGTTGGGCTCCATCAGCTCGGAACCGTCCCGGGTCACATTGGACCAGGCGGCCAGGGTAATGTCGAAGCGGCCGTCCACTTTGCTCTCGGTGAGCCAGGCAGACCAGTCGATGGTCTCGATCTTAATATTTTTGAATCCGACCTTGGTCAGGCTGGCCTGGAAATACTCGCCCATCTTGGCGTAAGCGGGAGTAGAGGGCACCAGGAAGAGAATCTCTTCGTCGGCCCAGCCGGGATGAGCGTCCAGGATCGCCTTGGCTCCGTCGGGATCATAGGCGATGTTGTGAGTCTCGGCCTCTTCGGTATAGCCGAAGATCTTGGGACCCAGGACGGAGTTGGCCACAGAGGCATAGCCCTCCATGATGTAGTCCACATAGCCCTGCTTGTCAATGCCCTTGGCCAAAGCCGTGCGGAAATCCTTTTCCGCCATAATGGGGTTGACGGAGGATTGCGCCCGCATGCCAAAGTAGTAGATCTGAGCGGCCTCAGAGGTGTCAGAGGCGACGTTGGACATGGACTTCACGCGGGCCAGCTGCTCCACGGAGACTCTGGGCATAAAGTCGGCCTCACCGGTCTCCATCCGGGCGACGGCGGTGGACTCCTCGGTGATGATGGTCATGGTCACGTCCTTGATGGCGGGCTTGTCACCCCAGTAGTTGTCGTTGCGGGTGAGCACCACGTTGGAACCGGAGACGCTGCTGACAAACTGGTAAGGGCCGGTGCCGCAGGGCTGGGTCATCAGATCCTGCTTCTGCTGGGCGGTGGGGGAGACGATGGCGGAGTTGGTATGGGCCAGCTTGGCCAGCAGCACGCCGTCTTCGTACTTCAGGTGGAACACCACCGTGTTCTCATCAGGGCACTCAATGGTGTCGATAGAGCCGGCGATGGAGGCGCGGGCGGAGCCGAAGTCGGGGTTTTTGATCAGCTCGAAGGTATACTTCACCGCCTCGGCGTTAAAGGGGGTGCCGTCCTGGAAGGTGACGCCCTCCCGGAGCTTGATGGTCGCGGTCAGGCCATCTGCTGAATACTCAGGATAGTCCGCAGCCAGCAGGCAGTTGTACTCCCCGGTCACAGGGTCAATGCGATAGAGAGTCTCATAGATCTGGGCATTGACGTAAGTGGAAGCGGAGTCGTTGGTCCGCAGGGGGTCAAAGCCGGTAAAGGGAGCGGTGAGGGCAATGTTGAACATTTTGCCCTCCGCAGAGGCGGTTTGGCCCGAAGTGGCAGGGGCCGCGCTCTCGGCGGGGGTGGTGCTGCCGTCGCCGCAGCCGGCCAGCAGGCCGAGAGACAGTGTGCAGGCGGTGGCGAAGCAAACAAGCTTCTTCCAGGATTTCATTTTTTTCTCTCCTTTTCCTATTTTTGAGTTCTTTTATTGCCAGCCGTCCTTGGCAAACAATACACGTTCAGTCCTTCAGACTGGGATCCAGAATGTCCCGGAGCTTATCCCCCAGGATGTTGAAGCAGATCACGGTGATCATGACCGCCAGGCCGGGAACAAAGATCAGGCTGGGCCGCTGCCACAGATATTCTTTGGCAGCAGCGATCATTCCGCCCCACTCCGGCGTGGGGGGCGTGACACCCATGCCCAGATAACTCAGGGTGGAAATAGAGATAATAGAGGTTGCCATTCGCATGGTGGCAATGACAATGATGGTGGGCAGGGCGTTCTTCAACACATGGACCAGCAGGATGCGGGAGTCCCGGGCACCCAGGGAACGGGTTGCCATGACGTAGTCCTCCTCCTTGATCTGGAGCACCTTGCCCCGGACCATCCGGGCAAACGAGGGAATGGACCAGATACTGATGGCCAGCATGGCGTTAAAGGTGTTGACCCCCAGCATGGCTACAATCAGCATCGCCAGCAGAATACTGGGGAAGGTGAACAGTAAGTCCATGAACCGCATGATAATGTTATCCAGTCTCTTATAGTACCCAGCCAGCAGTCCGCAGGTGACACCCACAACGAGGCCCATGGCCGTGGAGACGAAGCCGACCATCAAAGAGACCCGGCCGCCCCACAGAAGGCGGGAAAAAACATCCCGGCCGAAGTTGTCTGTACCCAGGGGGTGGCCCGGAACGTACTGCTCGGTGGGGTTGTAGCCCGGTGCGTTAACGTCGGTCTCCACAGTCCACTTGGCCCAGAAGCCGGGACGAAGGCGGATGGAGGGATCCTGCTCCTCATAACCGTAGGGAGAAATCACCGGCGCCAGGATGACCAGAACAATCTCCGCAATCAGCAGGAAAAAGCAGACTGTGGCCAATTTGTTTTTCAGCAGCTTGCGAAAGGCTGTGCGAATGGGGTGACTGCGCTTTTTCTCATCCATGCCGCGCACCTCCTTTATTCATATTTGATGCGCGGATCGATGACGCAGTAGAAGAGATCGACCAGCAGGTTGATGAGAATGAACATAGCCGCAATCACCAGCACGGTGCTCTGGACCACCGGGTAGTCCCGGTTGTTGATGGCCTTGATGAGATAGGTTCCAATGCCGTTGATGACGAACACCTGCTCCGTGATGATGGCACCGCCCAGCAGCCCCCCGAAGCTGGTGCCGAACTGGGTGACGAGGGGGATGAGGGCGTTTCGCAAAGCGTGGACGCCGATAATGGTCTTGCGCTTGAGGCCCTTAGATTTGGCCGTGCGGATGTAGTCGGACTGGAGCACGTCCAGCATAGCCGAGCGGCCGATCCGGGTGAAGCTGGCCACTGTGGCGGTGGACAGGGCGATGGCCGGGAGGATGACCTCTTTAAAGCCGATGGGGGTCCAGAAATAGTGGGTCATGCCGCCGGAAGGAAGCCACTTGAGAACCACGGAAAAGACATACATTAAAATCGTGCCCAGCAAGAAATTGGGAATTGAGATCCCAATCAGGGAACCGGTGGTAAGTACATTGTCCACCAGCTTGTCCTTCTTCAGCGCGGTGAGGATGCCTGCCGGAATCCCTACCAGCACCGCCAGGATCATACTGGCACAGGCCAAGTTCAGGGTGTTGGGCAAGCGGATCAGGATCTCACTGAGGATAGGCTGGCGAGTGGTGTAAGAAGTCCCCAAATCCAGAGTCAGGAGATTTTTTAAATAAATCAGATACTGGACCAAAAAGGGCTTGTCCAGCCCCAGACTGGTTCGCACCCGGGCAATGTCCTCCTCCGTGGCGCTGACGCCGGCCACCATAGTGGCCGGATCGCCGGGAGCGATATACAGACTGGCAAACACGATAAAGCTCATCCCAAGCAAAAGCAGAAACATGAGCATAATTCGTTTGAACACGTATTTTCGCATCAACAGCGCCTCCCGAAAAGAAAGTTGTGGCTTTCCTTTTGCAAACTACTTTGTCAAATTGTTTTCCTTATCATAAGGCTACATCTTTATTTTTGCAACACTTTCTTTTGTAACCTTGACAAGTTTCGTTGTTCTGACAAAAAACGCCCTTCCTTTTCATGTTTTTTTAATCTTTTTCCCAAATACCCACAAAATAGAGTAATTATTTCCGCATGTGCTGTATAAAAAAAGACAGCCGCCCATATTGGAAGGCTGTCACTCTGTTGAAACAGTGTCAATTATAATACTTTTTGTCAATATTTTTGAGCTGCCTTTTTACACTCGAATTCCCTTGCGTGTTTTAATTCTTGAGACAATGATATCACTGCTGATATGCTCGATACCGGGAAGAGGGTAGAGCTTCTCCAAAACGAAGTGCGCCAGATCCTGATTCATCTCCAGCACCGCGTGCACATGGAGCTTGCCCGCCCCGGTCATCAGATACACGTCTGTAACCGCCTCCTCCTCAATCAGGCGATCGGCCACCTCCTGAAGGTGAGCGGGATGTACCTGGAGGTCAAAAAACACGGAGACGTTTCGCCCCACCTTTTCCGGGTTTAAAATAAGGGTGTACCGCTCAATCACGCCCTTTTGTTCCAAGGCATCGATGCGGTTCTTGACCGCCACCCGGGACAAGCCTACCTTGTCCGCAATCTCAATGAGGGAAGTTCTGGAATTGTCAATTAAAATCTCCAGAATCTGCTGATCTGCCCGATCCAAAGTATTACTTTTCATTCAAATCTCCCCCATATTTTTACAAGGTAGCACATGATTGTATATTGTAACGAACCTCCCCCCAAAAAGCAATCAATTTTGTCCTTTGCGAATGATTTTTATCTATTTTGTCAATATGAAATATAGTATATGTCAAAAGAATCGTGTAAAAGGCTATATTGTTACAAAACAGAAAACAGAGTATTGCAATTTGAAATTTCACGCTGTAATATAAGGTCGTAATGAAACAGTGGGAGGCGGAGGAATGAAGCGGCTCTTGGAAATCTTTTTGGTGTTTTTTAAGATCGGACTATTTACCATCGGAGGTGGCTACGCCATGCTGCCCATCATTCAGCGGGAGGTGGTGGAGACCAAACAGTGGATGACGGACGAGGAGTTTCTGGATGCCATCTCTCTGACCAACAGTCTGCCTGGCCCGCTGGCCACCAACTCGGCCACCTTTGTGGGCTATCGGGTGGCCCGGGCACCTGGCTCCGTGGCAGCCGTACTGGGCGCGGCAACTCCTTCCATTATTATCATTCTGCTCATTGCAATGGTATTTCACAACATTATGGACCATCCTATGGTTCAGTATATTTTTGACGGCGTGCGACCTGCGGTGGCAGCCCTGATCCTGTATGCTATCATCAAGCTGGCCAAGTCCGCCAAGGTGGGAGAATACTTCAACTGGGTGGTGGCTCTGTTCGGTTTTGTGGCTGTGGCGGCGTTTGGCCTGCACCCCATTGTGGTCGTAGTGTGCTCGGCAGCCTACGGCCTTCTGCTGCGTGGCCAGGTAGTCAAAGCGGTGGATGCCCACCGGGAAAAAAAGGAGGCGTCCAAATGAATCTGCTGCTGCAAGTTTGTTTCTCTTTTTTAAAGATCGGCGCTTTCTCTTTTGGCGGGGGCTATGCCGTTCTCTCCTTCATTCAAAGGGAGGTGGTAGATGGCCATGGCTGGATCAACCCGGCGGACTTCGTCAACATTGTGGCCATTGCGGAAATGACCCCCGGCCCCATCGCGGTGAATTCCTCCACCTTCGTGGGATACAATCTCTTTGGCATCGGCGGCGGTATCATATGCTCTTTTTGCACCCTGCTGATTCCCTTCTGCCTGTCCCTTATCGTCTCCATCTACTTCTCCAAATTTAAGGACAGCCCCTTTCTGAAAAACGCCCTGTCCGGCATCCGGCCGGCAGTGATCGGACTGATTGCAGCCTCCTGCCTCTCCGTGGCGAAAATTTCCATCACCAGCGGATACAGCCTTCTCTTTTTCGGTGTGGCTCTTTTCATGGTCTGGAAGTGCAAGATCAACCCCATCATCACTCTGGCCACCTGCGGAGGGCTGGGCGCGCTCTTCTACGGCGTGATTCTACCCGCCCTGGGCGTCTGAATCAGTCCCAAACAAATGAGCAAAAATCCGGCTGTCCCCAACAAGGGACAGCCGGATTTTTGCTTAGCAGAGGGAAAATCGATAGCAGGTCTCCTGCGTGTAGGTCTCTCCCGGCCGCAGAACACTATCGGGAAAGTCCCTGTGGTGAATGGCGTCCGGCCAATTCTGTGCCTCCAGACATAGCCCGGAGCGAGGACGGTAGTGCGCACCCCCCTTTCCGTCGGGCGCCTCCAGGTAGTTGGCAGTGTAAAACACCAGCCCGGGCTGCGTCGTCTCGCAGTCCATCCGCACCCCGTCGGCCTCCACTCGCGCCACCAGGCGGAGAGACATCTGGGTGGTTCCACCCACCGCAAAGCAATGATCGTAGCCTTGCCCCGCCTGAATTTGAGGATGCCCGCTGGCCAGCCCCGGCCCCAGCAGAGCAGGCCTCCGCAGGTCAAAGGGGGTTCCGGCTACGTTTAGCAGCTGTCCTGTGGGCACACTGCCCGCCCCAAGCTCCAGATACCGGTCAGCCCAGATCTCCACCCGGTGCTCCGCCACGTCTCCTGCGGCGTGTCCGGCCAGGTTGAAGTAGCTGTGACTGGTAAGGTTTAAGACAGTGGGTGCGTCGGTCTCCGCCCGATAGGAAATCGACAGGGCGTTGTCCGCCGTGAGGGCATAGGTTACCCAAACCGTCACCCGGCCAGGAAAGCCCTCCTCCCCCGCATGACTGACATAGAAAAGCTCCAAGGCCCCGTTTTCGGTGGGCCGGGCCTTCCACACCTGCCGGTGGAATCCGAAAAAACCCCCGTGCAGGCAGTTGGGCGGCTGGCTGGGCGAGAGAGCGTACTCCCTACCATTCAGCGAGAAAGCCGCCCCGCCGATGCGCCCGGCCACCCGGCCCACCACCCCGCCCATGGCGGTGTCCTGGTGGCGCTGGTAGGCCGAAACGCTGTCAAAGCCCAGCGCCACGTCCCGGATCCCTTTGGGAGCAGGGACAGAGAGGGTGCGGAGGGTGGCGCCGTAAGTGAGCACCTCGGCGGTCATGCCCCTGGAGTTCGTCAATGTCCAGCAGGACACCGCCCGGCCGTCCCCCATAACGTCAAAGGGCCGCTGGGTCACATTCATGTCGTCACACCTGCCTTACAAACCGGAGGAAGGCCGCCTTGCCCGCTTCGTCCCGCCGGTAGACCCCGGCATGCTCCAGCACCTGAGCAAACACCAGCCCGGTCTCTCTTTTGACGATATCCATGGCATTCGCCTCATCAATCGTTCCGTACTTGCCCCGGAATCCCTCGGCCCAGTCGGCGTGCTTGGCAGTGCGCTGGTCGGCACGGAGATCAGCTCCCCGCACCAGGCCTTCGGCTACCGCCGCCAGCTCCCCCTTGAGCCGGGCGGGGAGCACCGCCAGGCCCATCACCTCAATGAGGCCGATGTTCTCCTTCTTGATGTGGTGAAGCTCGGCATGGGGGTGATAGAGCCCCAGAGGGTGCTCTGGGGTGGTGAGATTGTTCCGGAGCACCAAATCCAACTCGTAGTTCTCCTCCCGGCGGCGGGCAATGGGGGTGATGGTGTTGTGAGGGATGCCGTGGGTCCGTGCAAAAATCAAGGCGTCTGCGTCGGTATAACCCCGCCAGCTCAGGAAGATGCGGTCGGCCAGGTCGGTGAGCGTCTCCGGGTCAGGCCCGGTGAGCCGCAGTACGGACATGGGCCATTTGACAATCCCCGCCCGGATGCCCGGGTAATCCGAAAAGAAGACGGCGGTCTCCACCGGAGCCCGCTCCATGGCAAAGGTGTACCGCCCGCCCTGAAAATGATCGTGGGCCAGAATGGAGCCGCCCACGATGGGCAGGTCGGCGTTGGAGCCCACAAAGTAGTGGGGGAACTGCCCCACAAAGTCCAGCAGCTTGGCAAAGCAGGCCCGGTTGATTTTCATGGGGGTATGCTCGGCATTGAGACAAATGCAGTGCTCATTGTAGTAGACATAGGGGGAATACTGCAAAAACCAGGGTGCGCCGTAGATGGTGATGGGAATCATGCGGTGGCTGGCCCGGGCGGGATAATCCAGCCGTCCGGCGTAGCCCTCGTTCTCGGCGCAAAGCTGGCACCGGGGATAGCCCCCCGCCGGGAGGTCCCGGGCAGCGGCAATGGCCTTGGGGTCTTTCTCAGGCTTGGAGAGATTCACCGTGATGTCCAGTGCACCGTATTGCGTCTGGGCCGTCCACTTCATGTCCCGGCGGATCCGATCCCGGCGGATGTAGTTGGTGTCCTGGCTGAATTGATAGTACCAGTCGGTGGCCGCCCGGGGAGACTGGGCATAACGCGCCCAAAAGGTCTGGGCCACCTGGGCCGGACGGGGAGTCAGCCGCCCCATGAGCATGGTGTCGAAGAGGTCCCGCTCAGTGACGGAGTTTCCATCCAGCCTGCCCCGGTCAGCGGCATTGTCGGTGAGCTCGCTCAGCACCCGGGCCAGGTCGATTTCCTCGCTCTCATAACCCCCGGAGGGGGTGTAAGAGGCAAGGCCCAGGGCATCCAGCAGAGTGTTCACTGCCCAGGTCTCGTCCCCCGGCTCAATGAGCCCGGTCTGTCGGGCATAGGCCACCAGTTTCTCTATGGCCAGATCAATCATACTTGATCCCTCACTCAATCACTGTACACCCGCCCTCGGGGCGGATGGAGAGCACATGGCACATGCCGGGACCCAGAAGGGCATCCATCCCCAGCCGGAAGCAGGGGAGCAGGTCGTTGGGGACAAAGGCTTGTACTGTACCGGCGAAGCCTCCCCCGTGGACCCGGACGGCCCCCCGCCCGCCCAGCAGCTCCTCTGCCTGGGCCAGCACGATGGGAATTGCCTGCTGACGGGGCTCGGCAGCTACCCAAGTGTTCTCCAGCCGCAAGGCGGAGGAGAGCCCGGAGGCCCGCACTAGGGTCAAGAAGTGGTCAAAATCCCCCTGTTCCAAGGCTTCGGCCTCCTTGGCCGCCCGCCGGTCCTCGGCAAAGAAATGCATGGCCCGGAGGACTGCCCGGTCCCCCAGTGTCTTCCGAAGCGCGGGGATATGGGCACGGAACTCCGGCTCGTCTACCTCCCGGAGAACGCTCTTGCCCAAGGCGGCAGCCACCGCCTTCATCTCTCCGGGGATGGCGGCATACTCGTCGGTGAGGTCGGCGTGGTCGGCGCCGGAGTCAATGATACACAGCGCGTGGCCAGAGACGGTGAAGTCGAAATTCACCCGGCGCACCACCGGCGCGGCGGGGTCCCGAAAATCGATGGACACCGCCCCGCCCACGGCGGACGCCGTCTGGTCCATCAGGCCGCAGGGCTTGCCAAAAAAGCGGTTCTCGGCGGCCTGGCCCAACTGGGCCAGAGTAACGGAGCTCAGGGTATCGCCGCAGAAGAGGTGGTTGAGAATGACTCCCATGAGCACCTCATATGCTGCCGAGGAGGACAGGCCCGACCCGGCGGGCACGTTGGACGTGACATAGGCGTCGAAGCCGCCGGGCGTGCAGCCTTTCCCGGCCACCCCGGCGACCACCCCCCGCACCAGAGCGGCAGAGGTCTCCGCCTCCTCCGCGACAGGGGTGAGGACGGACAAGTCGACGGTCAGATCGGGGTAGCCCTCACTGCACACCCGTATGAGGCCGGTGCCGTTGGGCGCGACCACCGCCAGCATGTCCATGTTCACGCTGGCGCACAGCACCCGGCCGTTCTGGTGGTCAGTGTGGTTGCCGCCGATCTCGGTACGGCCCGGACCGCTGAACACGGCGGCGGGAGCATCCGGCCCGGCGGAAAAGAGTTCCTGATAGCGGCACACCGCTCTGGCAATCCGCTCCCGCTGGGCCTCCAGTGCCGGACCGCTTCCGCAGCAGCCCAAGCGCTCCAAACGCGCGTCATAAGTTCCGGTGGCCAGGCCCTCCAAAATGTTTTTGCAGGTGGTCATCTTTCTCCATCCTTTCCGTGGATTGGGGGTGCAGCTTCCCCCAGATAAAGACAGGGAGGCCCGCCGGGGCCTCCCTGTCAGGCTGTGGAAGAAGCTTATTTCTTGGTCAGATACTTGCGCATATCCAAGGCACAGGCAAAGAGAATAATAGCGCCCTTGATGAGATAGAAGAAATTCTGGTTCATGCCGGGGATCATGTTCAGGCCAATGAAGATCAGCCGTAGCATCAAAACGCCGATGACAATACCGGAGATTTTGCCGATACCGCCGACAAAGCTGACGCCGCCGATCACGCAGGCCGCGATGGCGTCCAGCTCATAGTTGAAACCGGTGTTGGCGGTGTTGGAGGCAATACGGGCACCCTCGATGAAGCCGGTGAAACCGTACATGGCGCCCGCCAGGGCAAAGACCAGGATCGTGGTGGCAAACACATTGACACCGGAGACTCTGGCGGCCTCCTCATTGGAACCCAGGGCAAACATGTTCTTGCCAAAGGTGGTCTTATTCCAGACAAACCACATGATGGCGGTGAGGATCACCGCGTAGAGGACGTAACGGGGCACCGCGATGCCACCGACGCTGAACAGGGGGCCCTTTACGAAATCAGTATAGGTTTTGTCCAGGTTGGCGATGGCCATGCCGTTGTTGTTGCCCAGGGTCACATAGACCAGCAGCACCGTGTAAACGATGAGCTGGGTACCCAGGGTCACGATGAAGGGATGGAGCTTGAACTTGGCCACGAAGAAACCGTTGAAGGCGCCGACGGCCGCACCCACCAGCATCACCAGAGGAATGACCACAAAAATGGGCAGAGCGCCAATCTCGGGCCACATCTTGTTGGCCATGTTGAGCGTGCTCTGAAGCAGGGAGGCGGAGATACAGGCGGTCAGGCCCACGATACGGCCGGCGGAAAGGTCGGTACCGGTAAGTACGATACAGCCGCCGATCCCCAAGGCGGCGGGCAGGTAGGCCGCGGTCTGGGAGATAATGTTGACGATAGAGCCGGTGGTGAGGAAATTGGGGTTGATGATGGCAATGTAGATGGCGGCGATGACCATCAGGATGATGAGGGCATTGTTGAGAATAAAGTTGCCCACGTTCTTAGCGCTGATGGCCTTCTGGGCGGTCTCCTGAAGCTGTTTGGACTCCTGACTCATATGGCGTTCCTCCCCTTACACATATTTGGCCGCCAGGGTGAGGATCTCCTCCTGGCTGGTATTTTTCGCATTGACCTCGCCGGCCACCCGGCCGCCCGACATAACCAGGATGCGGTCACATACGCCCAGCAGTTCAGGCATTTCAGAGGAGACCATGATGACTCCCTTGCCCTCTTCCGCCAGGTTTAGGATCAGCTGATAGATCTCGTACTTGGCGCCCACATCGATGCCCCGGGTGGGCTCATCCAACAGCAGCACCTCGGGTTTGGTGAGAAGCCACCGGCCAATGATGACCTTTTGCTGATTGCCGCCGGAGAGGGAGCGAATCTGAGTGGACTGACTGGGTGTCTTGATATGCATGGCCTGAATAGACCACTTGGTGTCCTCGGCCATCTTCTTGTTGCTCAGGCAGATGCCACCCACCAGGTAATTCTTTAAATTGGAGACTACTGTGTTTTCCCGGATGTCCCGGATCCCGAAAATACCGGTGGCCCGGCGCTCCTCGGTGAGCAGGGCAAAACCGTTTTTGATGGACTCCTTGGGAGTGCGGTTATGGATCTCCCGATCGTGAAGGCGGATGGTGCCGCCCCCCTTGGTCATAGCCCCAAAGAGGTTTTCCAGCACCTCGGTGCGGCCCGAGCCGTCCAGTCCGGCAACGCCCAGCACCTCGCCCTTCCGGAGCTGGAAGGAGGCATCCTTGAGACGGGTATACTTACCAGAAAGGTGTTCCACATCCAGAATGACTTCGCCGGGCTCGTTGTTTTTGGGCGGAAAGCGGTTGGTGAGCTCCCGGCCCACCATGAGCTTGATGATTTCCTCCATGGTCAGATCCTTGGCCGGGCGGGTGGCAACCCAGGTGCCGTCCCGCATAATGGTGACATCGTCGGAGATGCGCAGGATCTCCTCCATCTTGTGGGAGATGTAAATGATGCCGCAGCCTCTGTCCCGGAGCATGTTGATAATGCGAAACAGATGCTCCACCTCGGTCTCGGTGAGAGAAGAGGTCGGCTCGTCAAAAACAATGACCTTGGAGTGGTAACTCACCGCCTTGGCAATCTCCACCATCTGACGCTTGGACACGGGCAGCGTGCGCATAATGGCGCTGGGATCCACCTCTACGCCCAGTTCTTCAAAAATCTCCCGGGTCTTTTTCCGCATAGTTCCCTCGCTGACCATAATACCGCCCACCGTGGGATAGCGTCCCAGCCAGAGATTGTCCTGAACACTGCGGGTGAGCGCCTGGTTGAGCTCCTGGTGAACCATGGCCACACCGTTTTCCAACGCTTCTTTGGAACTTTTAAAGTCTACCTCTTTGCCGTCCAGGATAATAGTGCCGCTGTCCTTGCTGTAAATGCCGAAGAGACATTTCATCAGTGTGGATTTGCCCGCACCGTTTTCCCCCATCAGGGCGTGGACGGTCCCCGGGCGGACGGAGAGAGACACGTTGTCCAGGGCCTTGACGCCGGGGAATTCCTTGGAGATGCCGCGCATCTCCAAAAGAGCAGTTTCTTCCATTTACATCCTCCTCTCTTGACGGCCCGGAGCCGCCGGGTCTGCGAAACCGCCGCTTCGGCCGCGGCCTGGGCCGCGCGGCTGAAGCCGAGGCTCCGCAGAAAATCAGGAATGATGGGAACGAGCGGGGCTGCCGATGCTGGCAGCCCCGCTCGGCCATTTCCAATCAGATTATGCGGAGCGGGCGAAGGATCAGTCGGCGCTGGTAGCGTCGTACACGCCGTAAGGCACACGGACCTTGGCCACGCCGGAGTCCACATTGTAGGTGTCGGCAATGCCTTCCATGACATCCTTGCCGTCCTTAATGTTGGTGGTTAGAGCGCAGATGGTATCAGCCATACCCGCGGCGTCCTGCTTGACGGTGGCGGTCATCTGGCCGGCCTTGATGAGGGCCTTAGCGGAATCAGTGGCATCCACGCCAAAGACAGGAATGGACTTGCCGTTCTTGTCGCCGGTGTTGTATCCCACGGACTGGAGTGCGGAAACCACGCCTTCGGCCATGCCGTCGTTGTTGCAGATGACCAGCTCGATCATGTTGCCGTTGGCGTCAGAGTAGGAGGACAGGTTGGTGGACATAAAGTCAAAGCCGGCCTGAGAGGACCAGGAACCGTTGGGGTCGACCTGATACTTGGTGGCGGCGGTGTCGCCCAGGAAGTAGGACAGCTCGGGCTTGCCTGCTGCAGTGAGGACAGCGTTGGCATCCTCCACGCTGTACTGGGTGCGGGCCTCGGCCTCGGCGTTGCCCTCCTGGCCCTTCATCAGAGCGTAGGAGATCTTGCCGTCACCGTTGAGATCCACGGCGTCCCAGTTGGCCACCAGGTACTCGCCGATCATCTTGCCCTGCAGATGGCCGGCCTCAGGGGCGTTGGTGCCCACGAAAGCGCACTTTTCATAGCTGTTGACCACGTCGTCGGAGACCTCGCGGTTAAAGAAAACAATGGGAATGTTCTTGGCCTTGGCGGCATCCACGGCGTTCTGGGCAGCCTCGGGAGAAGCGGTCTCCACGATATTGACGATCAGGAAATTATAGCCGTCAGTGATGGCGGTATTGATCTGGTCGGTCTGAGTGGGCTGGGAGTTGGCGCCGTCAAAATCCTGGAAAGTAATGGCCAGATCGGCGAGCTTGGCGTCCATGTTGGTGCGGACGCTGGTGATGTACACGTCGGAATACTGATAGTAGAACACGCCAACCTTCAGATCGGAGGTGACGGGTTCGGCAGCCTTGGACTCAGCGGGAGCTTCGCTGGGCTTGCTGCCGGAGCCGCCGGAGCAGGCAGCCAGGGAGGCTGTCATGGCGAATGCAAGTGCGAGAGCGGTCAGTTTCTTTCGATTCATGTCTGTAATTCCTCCTTGAATTTTTTGACGGGGCAGAAACCCTATCTGCCTTTATCTTATCCGATCACCATGCAAAAAACCATAGAATTTTTTACTGACATTCATAAAATATCTTCGATTTCGGAAAATACTTTGTTCAGTTTGACAAGACTCGCGTTCTTATTTCCGAATGTGCACCGACATGGGAATCCGCACCGACCGGTCCTCGCCGATCTCCGCGGTGTTGTTCACGTCTCCCCGGCCGGCCAATGCCAGAGCCATGCGGAACAACGTGTCCCCATGGGCAGTATAGTCCATAACCACCGTACCCAGCAGTTTTCCCTCATCCACGGCCTCCAATCCCTGAGGTGTGCCGTCTATCCCCACAATGTTGTGAAAATTCAACCCCAGCCGCTCTACCGTATCTGCTACTCCAAGAGCCATATCGTCATTGTTGCAGAAAATGACCTCGATGGCGTCACCATAGTTCCTGAAATAATTTTCCGCCAGGGCGGCGGCCTGACTGCGGCTCCAGTTGGCCTGGCCCCCGTCCAGCCGCTCCAGCGGAATCCCCGCATCTTTTAAGACCTGAATGGGGACCTCTGTTCGAATGATGGTGTCCTGATGACGGGTCTCCCCCTCCAGCATGATATACTGGAGCACCCCATCCCCATTGCGATCCAGGACGGTGGGGTCTGCTTTCCACAAGTCCAGAATAATGCCCGCCTGAAGCTCGGCGGACTCCCGGGCGTCGGAGCCCACATAATAGACCTTGTCCCAGGAGGTCAGATCCTCCTGTACCGGTTCCCGATTAAAAAAAAGAACAGGCACATCGGCCGCTCTGGCCTTGTCCACCACCCGACCGGCGTCGGTGCGGTCTACCATGTTGACGCACAGCACATCGTAGTTCAGGGAAATAAACCGATCAATCTGACTGTTTTGAGTGGCCTGACTCTCCTGGGCATCGGAAACCGTGACTGAGACCTTGCTCCCCGTCTCTCGACAATAGGCGTCGGCGCTCTCCTGAAACGCCGCCGTCATATTGGAAAGGTAGGTGTCATCCCCTTTGTAGACGGTGATCCCAATACGGATCACGCTGCTGTCCGGCTCTCCGCCGCCGCAGCCCGCACAGCAGAGCAGAGCAGCCGCCAAGGCGAGGGCCGTGAGCCTTCTTCCGCCCATTTGCTCCCCTCCTTTTAATAGTTGGCGAACAGAATGTCCGCCATGGGTCTTTGGAACATATTCTCCTTGGTCGCCGTGTAGGTCGCCAGCGTCACATCCTCAGTCTTTCCCCGACTGAGCTGCTCGACCACTTGAGTGACCGCCAGGTAGCCCATATCATAGTCGCTCTGCACCACCAGCGCGCCAAGCTCACCTTCCTCCAGCGCATGGATCAGTCCATCGGTTGTTCCCACGCCGAAGACCCGGCCCGCGGTACCCCGCACGGCGCAGACGGCCTCCAAAAGTTCCGGCTCCACTGCCACCAGGGTCCCGTGCTCCGGAAGCGGCGGCAAGTTTGACGGATCAACGCTGCACCGCTCGCAGGGGACGTCCAGCTCGGCCAGTCCGGCCTCCACCGCCTTCGCCAGCTCCAGGGCCGTCTGTCCCGCTCCCTCTTCCAGATAGACGGTGCAGCTCCCCTGCTCCGCCGCAGCCTGGGCCAGGCCGCGGCCCATGCTGACGTAATCCGGCGCAATGCAGCAGTCTCCCACGCTCCGGTCGACCCTGGGGCCCAGAATCCCGACCGCCAGGCGGTCGGGGGCCTCCTTCACGGCCCGGGTCAAATCTTCCTCCGGAAGGATTACCACCCCGTCGGCCCCACCCTCCCACTCCTGCCTGAAGATGTCGGACTGAGAGATCTTTTCGTCATACCGGGTGATGAACCGCAGATCCACATTTCGCTCCAGGGCGGCCTGATTCATCCCCGCCCGGAGATTCTTCCACCGATCGCTCTCCGCCTCGTCCAGCAGTACGGAAACGTGGTAGACCTCCGGCGCGCTCCCGCCCCCTACGCCCTGAACCAGCAGCAGGATCAGAGCGGCCAGCAGGGTGGCCAGCACGGCCAGCAGCAGCCGCTTTTCCCCCTTCCCCATCACGACTCCTCCATTTCCCCGTAGGGCACCGTTGGCATGTGCAGGGTCACCAGCGTCCCCACATCGGGCTCACTGTCAATGGTGATGCCGTACTGGGCGCCGAAATAGACCCGGATGCGATCCTGGACGTTTTTTAACCCAATGCCGGAGCCACGTCCGGGCACGCGGGGTTCGGCCGCGGGAGAACCTGCCAGCAGCCCCTCCACCACCTGGGGTGTCATCCCCAGGCCGTTGTCCTCTACCGAGATCTGAAGCTCCCCCTCGGCCAGCCGGGCGGTAATCCGAATGAGGCCGTCTCCGCCGTCCATGAAATCCATGGAGTGATAAATGGCGTTCTCCACAATGGGCTGGATCACCAGCTTAATGGTGGACAGCTCCTCCACCGCCGGTTCGGAAATAATCTCATAGCGGAACTTGTTTTTATAACGCATCTCCTGGATGAGCAGATAATTGCGCACATGCTCCAGTTCATCCCGCACGGGGATAATGTTGCGCCCCTTGGACAGGCTGATGCGGAAAAACCGGGCCAGGGCGGTGACCGCACGGGCGGCATCCTCCTCCCGGTTGTTCTCAATCATCCACACAATAGTGTCCAGGGTGTTATAAAGAAAGTGGGGATTGATCTGGGCCTGAAGGGCGTTGAGCTCGCTCTTCTGTTTCTCCTCATGCTCCCGAACAATATCGTCGGTAAGCTTGCGCATCTGATCCACCAGTTTCTGTACCGCCTGACCCAGAGTGCGGGTCTCGGTGGCGCCTCCCACATAGATGGAACCTTCCATGCCCTGCTCCAGGCGGGCCACCGACTCCTCCAACAGGCGGATGGGGTCTGTGATCTTGGTGGTAAGGTAAAAATTCATCAGAATGAGCAGGGCAAAAAAGGCGCAGAAGATCACGACGGCAAAAAGGATGTCCTGGCTACCTCCCAGGCTAAAGCCGGGCTGGCTCACCACCCCAACCGCTTTCCACCCGGTATAGCCCACACCCCGAACGATCACCGACCGGAGCTGACCATCCCGATATTCCGTGTGCACCCCCTCAGACCGCCGGGCGGCATCCAGATTGGTCTCTGTGACCAGCCCCGTGGCAATGCGCTGGCGGGCGGGGTGATAGATGAGCTCCCCCGCGCCGTCAATGAGATAGACATAGCCGTTGCCCGACAGCCGCACCGAGCGGAACAGGTCGGACACCGCCTGATATTTCAGGTCAATGAGCAGCACGCCCATCTCGGTTTCCCTTCCCCGGGTCACTTCCACCGCGCAGGAGAGGGGAATGACCCAGCGGTAGGCGTCATCGGCAAAGAGATTTTCCACCGTGGGGCCGCCGAAGTGGAGGTTTTCCGTGCGATTCATGGCCCGCTGGAACCAGTCCCGGGTCTTCACGTCCGCCCCTTCCCGAAGGCGGGCGGGAGGCGCGGTAGCAATGAGAGCCCCACTGCTATCGAAAAGGGCAATGTTCTCCACATAGTCGGAGTAGGTGTTGTAGAGCAGGCGCATCGGCTCATCCAGACTCTCCGATTCAATATCGGTATTTTTGATGACGTTGTAACTGAGAGAGTCGGACAGCCGGATCACGTCCCGGAGATAGGTGGACAGGGACTGGTTCACCTGATCCACCAGAATCTGGTTTTCCTCTTCAATGGTGGCGTCCATCTGGGCGGAAAATCGGGCAAACAGCGTGGCTCCGGTCAGAAGGATGGCCACCACGGCACTCACCGTAAAGGAGGCAAACATCGTGCTGCGGATGCTCCCCCGAGAAAACCGCTCGTTCAGCCAGGTAATGGGACTTCTTTTCCCCACGCTGCACCTCCTCTCCGCCACCCGCCCTCACTTCCGATACTGGGACGGGGAAACGCCGAATTTCTTCTTAAATACATAGCTAAAGTAGTTGGGGTCGTCATACCCTACTTTTTGGGCAATCTGGTAGGTCTTGTCGTCGGTGGTACGCAGCAGCTCCACCGCCCGCTCCATCCGGGCGTCGGTGATACACTGCACGCAGTTCATCCCCGTCTGCTGCTTAAAGAGGGTGGAAAAGTGGGACTGACTGATGTGGAGCTTCTGGCACAGGGCCTCCACCGAAAGCCCGGAGTCTGCGTAGTGCTCCCGGATGTAACTCTCCGCCTCCTCCACCAGCCGTTTGGCCCCCGAGACCCGTTCCTGGCTGAGCCGCTTACTCAACCGCAGGCAGACCTGGAGCAGCCAGGTGCGGATCTCCTCCCGAGGGGCGTCCTCCTTCAAAAGGTCCAGCCAGGCCTCCCGAACGCCCAAAATCTCACACTCTCCCAGACCGCAGCGCCGGATGAGCGGAATCAGGGAGCCCAGGGCCGCCATGAGCCGGGCCTGGTTGCTCCAGGCGTCGCCCCCCTCATCCAGAAGCTGGTCGACATAGGAGGCAATCTGCTCGGTGCTGCCAAATTTGACGGCTGAGAGAAGCTTTCCCTCCCGGCGCTGTTCCTCCCCCTCGCCGATCCCGCCGGTACGCTCCATGTCCTGGATATAGATCGCACGGCCGGTGCCCATGATGACCTTGTACTCCACCGCCGCCCGGGCCTCTGCATAGGACAGATAAAGCTCCTCCAGTCGTTCCCTGGGCCGCCCGATTCCCGCCGTCACCGCCACATTGAAGATACGGGAGCACTCGTCACATACCTCGCCCAGCAGGTTCATCAGCTCCTCCACCGGGTCCTTATCCCAGGCGGTAACCACAATGACCGAGGTGACACTGGGAAAGATCTCCCGATGGCAGCGCTGTCTCAGCACTTCGTCAAGCATCTGCCGCACCGACACGGAAACCAGCTCCGGAGCAATCGCGGGCGGCCGGTCCGGCCCCACATCCACGTTGCACACCGCCACCAGCTTGTACTTTCCCTCCCGGACGGCCAGACCGTACCGGTCGCTCTGCCGCCGGACCTCTTCCCCTGCCATTGGGGCGCGGAGCAGCTCGTGGAGGAACTTTTCCCGCAAAAGGGGAAGACTGCGCTGATAGGCTTCGTTGAGCCGGTCGATGTTGCGCCGCTGCTCGATCTCCCGATCCAGCGTGTCCTTCACCCGGCGAAGAATGTCGCTGAGCTCGGCGGCGTTCACCGGCTTGAGGACATACTCCACCACATTGAGCTTAATGGCCTCCTTAGCAAACTCGAATTCGTCAAATCCGGAAAAGATGATGAGCCGCACGCCCGGCTTCCGACGGGCCAGCTCTGCCCCCAGCTGCAGTCCGTCCATAAAAGGCATCTTGATGTCGGTGAGCACTACATCCAGATCCAGATTCTCCGCCTTCTCCAGGGCGTCCCGCCCGTTTTCGGCGTCGGCCACAATCTCAAAACCCAAGGCGTTCCAGTCGATCTTCCGGGCAATGCCCTGGCGGACCTCCGCCTCGTCGTCCACTACCATGATGTGATAGAAACCCATGTTTGCCTCCCTTGGTATCATGTGCTTCTCCATCCCGCCCGCGACAGGGCGGCACGGGGCCTCTGGGGTCCGATTATCACCTTTATCCTACACCAGGGCACGCCGTTTCACAAGACGTGTTTTATTTCAGGCGCTCCAGCGGACTATGTCTTTTCAAAAGAAAGCCCGATATTTCTGTTCCTTTTTGGATTTTTTATGATATAATATCCCTTTGTATAATGACTTTTAAAAGGAGTACGACATGATCACAGTTTCCGACCTGAGCTTACAGTACAGCGGCCAGCCGCTTTTCTCCCATGTAGACCTGCAATTTATCAAGGGCAACTGCTACGGCATCATCGGCGCCAACGGCGCGGGCAAATCCACCTTTCTGAAGATTCTCTCCGGCCAGCTGGAGCCCACTTCCGGCGAGGTTTCCGTCCTGCCCAAGACCCGCATGTCGGTGCTCAAGCAGGATCAGAACCAGTACGATGCCGCTACCGTCATGGAAACGGTGCTCATGGGCAATCAGCACCTCTACGACATCGGCAAAGAGATGAACGCCCTCTATGAGAAAGAGGACTTTACCGATGAAGACGGCATCAAGGCCGCCGAGCTCCAGGCCGAGTACGCTGAACTGGGAGGCTATGAATCTGAGTCCGACGCCTCCCGCATCCTCCAGGGACTGGGTGTCCCCACAACCTTTCACGACACGGTCATGGTTGACATGGATGCCCGGCTGAAGGTGAAAGTTCTGCTGGCTCAAGCCCTCTTCGGCAACCCCGACATTCTCATGATGGACGAGCCCACCAACAACCTGGACATCGCCGCCACCAACTGGCTGGAAGACTTCCTCCTGGATTTCCCCGGCACCGTGATCGTGGTCTCCCATGACCGCCATTTCCTCAACACGATCTGCACCCACATCGTGGACATCGACTACAACAAGATTAAGATGTACGTGGGCAACTACGACTTCTGGTACGATGCCTCCCAGCTCATGCAGAACCTGATGAAGAACCAGAATAAGAAAAACGAGGAGAAGGCCCAGGAACTCAAAGAGTTCATCTCCCGCTTTTCCGCCAATAAGTCCAAGTCCAAGCAGGCCACCGCCCGGCGGAAGCTGCTGGACAAGATCTCCCTGGATGAGATCCCCGCCTCCTCCCGCCGCTACCCCTGGGTGTCCTTCTCCCCCGACCGGGAGGTGGGCAAAGACATTCTCTTCGTCACAGACGTCTCCAAGACGGTGGACGGAGTGAAATTGCTGGACAAGGTCTCTTTTACCGTCCACCACGGGGACAAGATCGCCTTTGTGGGCGAGAACGAGAACGCCCAGACCGCCCTCTTTAAAATCCTCACCGGGGAGTGGGAGTCCGACGAGGGTACTGTGAAGTGGGGCCAGACCGCCACCTTCTCTTACTTCCCCAAGGACAACACTCCCTACTTCCAGGACAATGACGACAACCTGGTGGAGTGGCTGCGCCAGTTCTCTCCCGACCCCCATGAGGCCTATCTCCGGGGCTTTCTGGGCCGGATGCTCTTCTCTGGCGATGACGTATACAAACCCGTGAAGGTGCTCTCCGGCGGTGAAAAGGTGCGGTGCATGCTCTCCAGAATGATGCTCTCTGGGGCCAACGTGCTGCTGCTGGACCAGCCCACCAACCATCTGGATCTGGAGTCCATCGCGGCAGTGAACAACGGTCTGGAAGCCGTGAAGTGCAACGTCCTATTTTCCTCCCACGACCATCAGATGGTCCAGACCGTGGCCAACCGGGTTTTTGACTTCTCCTCCGACGGTAAACTGACCGATATGCCCATGACCTACGACGAGTATTTGGAGCGCCAGGTCCAAGGCTGAGAAGCCAGCACTTTTCAAACCGGCTCAACTGTGATATACTAAATAACTGCCGTATATTCCCATTTCAGAGAGGACTTGACCGAATGCAAAAAAATGTTCTCCTGCCCGGCGCGGCCCTGCTGGCCGGTATTGCCGGCTTTGCCCTGCGCAAGTGGGAGCTGGCCACCGCCTTTGAGCCGGACACCAACCTGCCCATTTTTGGCGCGCCCGCCACGCTGATCCTGATCGCCTGGTCGGCGCTCGTCGCCGCCGTACTGATTCTTTTGACCCGGCGGGGAAGAGAGAACCGCTCCTTTGATGAGACTTTTTCCACTGAGGGGAGCCCGCTCTACCTCACCGCCTCCGTAGTCTCGGCCTTCCTGCTGCTGGCCAGCGCCGGCGCGGAGGTGGTCACCTATCCCCTTACCATACAGAATGTTCTTCCAGTGGAAGAGGGAGGCTCCCGGCTGGCCCTGCTGCTGCCTGGGCTTCGCATTGGTCTTTGCGTGCTGGGCTTTCTATGTGTGCTGGGCATCTCCCAGAACCTGTACCGGGCCCGGGGAAAAGGCCGGGAGAACCTGGCGCTGCTGGGGCTGTGCCTGCTGTTTTGCGTGTGGCTCATCTCCGACTACCAGGGCCGGGCTGCGGATCCCGTGATTCTGGACTACGTCTATGAGATCTTTGCCATTATTACCGGCCTGCTGGGCATCTATTTTATCACCGGCTACTCCTTCCAGACCGGAAAGCCCTGGCGGACGGGCATTCTGTGTCTCCTGGGCGTTTACTTCTCTCTGGTGACTCTGGCCGACCGCCACAATCTGGCTGATATTTTCCGCTACGCCTTCACGGTGCTTTTCCTCATCAGCCACACTGTTCTGCTTCTGCGTGAACATCCCGCCGGGGAGCCCCCGGCTGAAACGGAGGTTTCCCACCATGTCTGAAAAATTCTATATCACAACGCCCATCTATTACCCTTCGGATAAGCTGCACATCGGCCACACCTACTGTACCGTGGCCACCGACACTATGGCCCGCTACAAACGGATGCAGGGCTGTGAGGTCATGTTCCTCACCGGCACCGACGAGCACGGCCAGAAAATCGAGGAGAAGGCCCGCCAAGCCGGCGTTACTCCCCAGCAGTTTGTGGACAATATTGTGGAGGGCCCCAAGGGCGTCAAGGATCTGTGGAAACTCATGAACGTGTCCTATGACCGTTTCATCCGCACCACCGACGACTACCACGTCGCCGCCATTCAGAAGATTTTTCGCCAGATGTACGAAAAGGGCGACATCTATAAAGGCACCTACAAGGGCAAATACTGCACTCCCTGCGAGTCTTTCTGGACCGAGTCTCAGCTGGTGGACGGCAAATGCCCCGACTGCGGCCGCCCAGTGGTAGACGCCGAGGAGGAGGCCTACTTCTTCAAACTCTCCAAGTATTCGGGCCGCATCCAGGACCTGCTGGAAAACACCGATTTTCTCCAGCCCCGCTCCCGGGTCAACGAGATGATCCACAACTTCATTGACCCCGGTCTAGAGGACCTGTGCGTCTCCCGCACCAGTTTCAAATGGGGCATCCCCGTGGACTTTGACCCGGACCATGTGGTCTATGTTTGGATCGATGCTCTGTCCAACTATATCACCGCCCTGGGATTTCAGAACGACCGGTATGACGACTACAAGAAATTTTGGCCCGCCGACGTACACTTTGTGGGCAAGGAGATCGTCCGGTTCCACTCCATCATCTGGCCGGCCATGCTTATGAGCCTGGATCAGCCCCTGCCCAAGCACGTCTACGGCCACGGCTGGCTGCTGCTGGACGGCGGCAAGATGTCCAAGTCCAAGGGCAACGTGGTGGACCCCTATCTGCTGGCCCAGCGGTACAGCGCCGACGCCCTGCGCTTTTTCCTGATGCGCTCCTTCCCCTTTGGCTCCGACGGAAATTTCTCCAACGAGCTGCTTATCCAGACCATCAACACCGACCTGGCCAACGACCTGGGCAATCTGGTCAGCCGTACCACCGCCATGGCCGAAAAGTATTTTGGGGGCGCTCTCCCCGCCGAACAGCGGGCCGACGAGGCTCTGGACAGCCCGCTCATCACTCTGGCCTCCGCCCTTCGGGACAAGTACGAAGATGCCATGGAACACTACCAGTTCCAGGACGCCCTCTCTGCCGTGTTCCAGGTTATCGGCCGGGCCAACAAATATATTGACGAAAACGCTCCCTGGATCCTGGCTAAGGACATGGATGCAAACGGTTCCCGGCTGGCACGGGTGCTCTACAACCTGCTGGAGACCATCCGGATCTCCACCGTACTGCTCACCCCCTTCATTCCCGACACCTGCGGGAAGATCTTCGACCAGATCGGGGCCTGCGAGGGTTGCCGCACCTGGGGCAGCGCCCGCGTCTGGAGCAGCCTCTCCTCAGCTGTCACGGTGAAGAAGGGGGAAAATCTCTTCCCCCGCATTGACCTGGAAAAGGAGCTGGCTGAGTTGGAGGAGGCCGAGGCCGCCGCGAAGAAGGCCGCCCTCCCCGCAGTGGAGATCGAGCCTTATGCAGCCGAACCGGTGGACTTCGACACTTTCTGCAAGTCCGATTTTCGGGCGGTGAAGGTCAAGGCCTGCGAGGCGGTAAAGAAGAGCGAGAAACTTCTGAAGTTCACGCTGGATGACGGCACCGGCACCGACCGGCAGATCCTTTCCGGCATCCACAAGTTCTATGAGCCGGAGGATCTGGTGGGCAAAACCCTGGTGGCTATTGTCAATCTGCCGCCCCGGAAAATGATGGGCCAGGTCAGCAGCGGAATGCTTCTCTCCGCCGTGCACAAGGAGCACGGGGAAGAAAAACTAAACCTCATCATGGTCAGCGACAACATTCCCGCCGGCGCCAAACTCTGCTAAGCCCTTTCAATGACCGCAAACCGGCCCCCCAGAACGGGAGGCCGGTTTTTTTGCCCTTTTATTGTTACAGACCGTTTTATGGTACTCACCTTTTGATATTCTAAGCACAACAGAAAGGAGTGAGGTCCAAATGACGGAATCGTTTGAACTGCGGTATGTGCGGGGCCATGTGGAGGTGTACGATGGCGCGGGGCGCTTCTGCTTTTCGGCGGACAATCTGTCGGAGGCCAGGGAAGAACTGCGAAATCTGGTGGCCTAAGTATCCATGGTTAAACGGCGGCGTTTTTGTTCACATTTGTTTACAATTTCTACTTTTTTATTGTGAGGAAATGTGTTATAGTCTATACTTGAATTGTTGTGAACAACAAAATCACCGCCAGTGCACGAAAGGTGACAGAACAATATGGGTATTTTACGGAAAATCTTTGGCACCACCTCTCAGAAAGAGGTTCGGATCCTGGAGCCTCTGGTGAAAAAGATCGAGGCGCTGGAGGAGCCCTATCAGGCTCTTACCGACGCCCAGCTCCAGGCCAAGACTCCCGAATTCCGGGAGCGGCTGAAAAACGGTGAGCGGCTGGATGACCTGCTGCCTGAAGCTTTTGCCGTCTGCCGCGAGGCCTCTTCCCGGGTGCTGGGAATGCGCCACTTCCGGGTACAGCTCATCGGCGGCATTATCCTCCACCAGGGCCGCATCGCTGAGATGCGCACCGGCGAGGGCAAGACCCTGGTGGCCACCCTGCCCGCCTATCTCAACGCCCTCACCGGTGAGGGCGTCCACATCGTAACCGTCAACGACGACCTGGCCAAACGCGACTCGGAGTGGATGGGCAAGCTCTACCGCTTCCTGGGTCTGACCGTGGGCCTCATCATCCACGATGTGCCCCCCAATCAGCGCAAGGCCGCTTACGCCGCCGACATTACCTATGGAACCAACAACGAATTTGGTTTTGACTACCTCCGGGACAACATGGCCATCTACGCCAGCGAGCTGGTCCAGAGGGGCCACGCTTTCTCCATCGTGGACGAGGTGGACTCCATCCTCATCGACGAGGCCCGGACCCCCCTCATTATCTCCGGTCAGGGAGATCAGTCCACCCAGCTCTATCAGATTGTGGATCACTTTGTTTCCACTCTCAAGTGCCAGCGCTTTGCCAAAACCGACTCCAAGGAGGAAGAGGATCCTGACATCGACGCCGACTATGTGGTAGACGAGAAGGCCAAGACGGTCACCCTTACCGCACGTGGTATTGCCACGGCGGAAAAAGCCTTCAGCGTGGAAAACCTGGCCGATCCCGAGAACACTACGCTCTCCCACCACATCAACCAGGCCATCCGGGCCCGTGGTCTCATGAAGCGGGACATCGACTATGTGGTGAAGGACGGCGAGGTCATCATTGTCGACGAGTTCACCGGACGTCTTATGTACGGCCGCCGCTACTCCGACGGTCTCCACCAGGCCATTGAGGCCAAGGAAGGGGTCACGGTCGCCCGGGAGTCCAAAACCCTGGCCACCATTACCTTCCAGAACTACTTCCGCCTCTATGGCAAGCTCTCCGGCATGACGGGCACCGCCATGACTGAGGAAGAGGAGTTTAACGGCACCTACGCCCTGGATGTGGTGGAGATTCCCACCAACCGCCCCATCGCCCGTGACGACCACAACGATGTGGTCTACAAGAGCGAGGCCGGCAAGTTCCGGGCGGTGATCCACCAAATTGAGGAGTGCCACGAGAAGGGTCAGCCCGTTCTGGTGGGCACCATCTCCATTGAGAAGTCTGAGCTTCTCTCTGCCATGCTGAAAAAGGAGGGCATTCAGCACAACGTGTTGAACGCCAAGAACCACGAAAAGGAAGCCGAGATCGTGGCTCAGGCCGGCAAGTTTGGTGCCGTCACCGTGGCCACCAACATGGCCGGACGCGGCACCGACATCATGCTGGGCGGTAACGCCGAGTATCTGGCCAAGGCAGACCTCCGCAAGGCGGGGATGACCGACGAGCTCATTGCCGAAGCTACCGGTTTTGCCGACACAGAAAACCAGGAGATTCTGGACGCCCGGAAGGCCTTCCAGGTGGCCGAAGCCAAGTACAAAGATGCCATTAAACCCGAGGCCGAGAAGGTGCGCGAGGCCGGCGGCCTTTACATCGTGGGCACCGAGCGCCACGAGTCCCGCCGGATTGACAATCAGCTCCGGGGTCGTTCCGGCCGCCAGGGGGATCCCGGCGAGACCCGGTTCTTCCTCTCCCTGGAGGACGACATCATGCGCCTCTTCGGCTCCGAACGGGTCATGGGCATGATGGAGAAGCTGGGCGTGGATGAGGACACTCCGATTGAGCAGAAGATGCTCACCAACGCCATTGAGTCTGCCCAGAAGCAGGTGGAGTCCCGGAACTTCCAGATCCGAAAGAGCACTTTGGAGTACGACGATGTGATGAACACTCAGCGTGAGGTCATCTACAAGCAGCGCCGTCAGGTACTGGACGGCGAGGACCTCCAGGAGAGCATCCAAAAGATGATTTCCAACGCCATTGACACCACCGTCCGCGGCCATATGGGCGAGCACGACCACCTCAGCGCAGAGGACTGGCGGGAGGCTACCGCCCACTTCCGCGGTGTGTTTCTCCACCCGGACGATCTGAAATATACTGACGAAGAGCTGCACGTGCTCACTGCCGAAGATCTGTGCGACAAGCTCAAGGAGAAGGCAAACTCCCTGTATGCCCATAAGGAGCAGGAGCTGGGTTCTCCCCTGATGCGGGAGCTGGAACGTGTGGTGATGCTCCGGGTGGTGGACGAATACTGGATGGATCATATCGACGCCATGCAGGAGCTGCGCCAGGGCATCGGCCTGCGGGCCTACGGCCAGAACGACCCCATCGTCGAGTACAAGCGGGAAGGCTACGACATGTTCGAGGAGATGATCGCGGCTATCCAGGAGGAGACAGTGCGCCGTCTGTTCCTGGCCCGAGTGCAGGTGGGCGGCCAGGTCCAGCGGGAGCGGGTGGCCAAGGTCACCGGCGAATCCGGCGGCGGCGACGAGACCGTGAAAAAGCAGCCGGTGGTCCGCAAGGGCATGAAGATCGGCCGCAACGACCCCTGCCCCTGCGGCAGCGGCAAGAAGTGGAAGAAATGCACCTGTAAGGAATACCACAGCGAAGAGGATCTGTAAGCTAAGAGGTCGGAGCCCTCACCGCCGCAGGGCGATGAGGGCTCCGTTTTTTCAGAAAGGAGCATGTATGGAGCTCATTGACAAAACCGTCAACGGCCTGACATTTCAGGTCTCTCCCCAGCTGGATCGCTCAGGAGTCGCGCACGGTTTTACCACCCGGACAGGTGGTGTCTCTCAGGGGATTTTCTCTACTCTGAACCTGGGGACCAACCGGGGCGACGATCCGGCTCTTGTCCGGGAAAACTACCGCCGGGTGTGCGCCGCCCTGGGCCTGGACACCGGCAAGCTGGTTTTTTCCAGCCAGGTTCATGGGCCTGCGGTGCGCTGCATTACCTCTGCCGATATTGGAAAAGGGCTGGATCGACCGTTGGACTACGATGCAGACGGCCTCATAACCGACATACCCGGGGTAGCGCTGACCGTGTTTGGCGCCGACTGTCTCACTGTGCTCCTCTGCGACCCGGTCCGCCGGGTGGTAGCAGCCGTCCACACCGGGTGGCGGGGAACCGCTCTGGGCATTGTGGAGCGGGCGGTGGAGCAAATGAGCGGCCACTACGGCAGTGACCCGGCGGATATTCTGGCTGCCATTGGTCCCGGCATTTCCAGTTGCTGTTTTGAGACCGACGAAGATGTCCCAAACGCCATGACTGCCGCCCTGGGTGCTTCGGTTCTTCCCTTCCTCTCCGGCGGAGGGGGCGGAAAATTTCATGTAGACCTCAAGGGAATCAACGCCCTCCGCCTGGAGCGGGCAGGGCTTTCCCCTGACCATGTGGATCTCTCCCCCGACTGTACCTTTTGCCGTCCGGACCGGTATTGGTCCCACCGCTATACCGGAGGGGAGCGGGGCAGTCAGGCAGCCCTGATTGCCCTGCTGTAAGGAGTCTGAAATGAACTTTGGAAAACCGAGCTGTCTGGCCCTGGCTTTGGCGCTGCTGCTCACCTCCTGCGGAGGCCGAACGGTTGAGACGCCGAATGCCACCCCAACCCCCTCTGCCGCTCCGGTCCAGACGGCCCAGCCGCTGGACTTTGTGCTCCCCTGCTATCCCGGCGGCGGCTTTCACCCCATTACCGGAACCAACCGAACCAATCTGACCTTGGCCCCTCTGCTCTATCGAGGCTTATTTTTCGTTGACCGGCAGTTCCAGGCTCAGGGGGATCTGTGCGAGAGCTATGCGGTTAGTGAGGACGGCCTGACCTGGACCTTTCAGTTGGCTGTGGCCTCCTTTTCCGACGGGAGCCCTCTCACCTCGGCAGAGGCCGCCGCCTCTCTGGAGTTGGCCCGAAAGAGCGAGCGGTACGCCTCCCGCCTGTCGGCCGTCAGCCGGGTAACGCCTGGAGAGGGTTCCGTTACTGTGACGCTCTCCCGCCCCAGCGGGAACCTGCCGGTGCTGATGGACGTCCCCATTGTAAAGGAACTCTCAGACCCTCTGCGGCCCTTGGGCACCGGCCCCTACTTTCTGGATGGAGAGGGAGATTCTCTCCACCTTTCCGCCCGAGCCGGGGCTTCCGTGCCCCTGCCCGGAATCCCGCTTCATGCCATTCGAGCCAGTGATGATCTGGTGTATGCCTTTGACGCCAAGGAGGTCTCTTTGATAGACACCGACCTTACCGGAACCAATGCCCTAGGCTACTCGGGGCGTTTTGAAATCACCGACTACCCCACAACCACCCTGCTCTATGTGGGCTTTAACGCCCAGAACGGCCCGTGTCGTGACGAGCGAGTGCGGCAGGCAATCAGCTGCGCCTTTGACCGGGAAAGTGTGGCAGGCAAGCTTTTGGCGGGCCATGCGGCGGCTTCTGCGCTGCCCGTCCACCCCGGCGCGGCGGAGTTTGCGGCCCAGCCTGTCTCCTCGCTGGAGGCAGACCCGGCGCAGGCCCGGTCCCTTTTGGCGGAAGCCGGCTGGGCAGGCGAGGACGGGGCCAAGCTTCGCAAAGGGCGCTCCGGTCTGGATCTGACTCTTGCCGTAAATTTGGAAAACACCTACAAGGTCTCGGTGGCCGAGACGCTGGCTGAAACCCTCCGCTCTCTGGGCTGTACTGTCACAGTCTCTAAGCTGCCCTGGGACGACTTCCTGAGTGCCCTTCGGAAGAGGAACTTCGATCTCTTTCTGGGGGAAGCCTCTCTCACGGCAGATTTTGACCCCGAATGTCTGGTGGGACCCGCTGGAGCTTTGAACTATGGCGGCTTTATCGACAGCGAGACCAACGCCCTTCTGGACGCTTGGCGAAGTGCCCGCGGGACAGATCGGATTGCCGCAGCCTCCGCGCTCTATGCCCGCCTGTCCGAGATGGCCCCCTTTGCATCTTTGTGTTTTAAAAATGGGTCACTGCTCACCCAGTGGGGCCAGGTCTCTGGTGCGGGGCCTGTACAGTGGGACGTTTTTGCAGGTCTGTCTGGTTGGAGGATCGCGCAGTTCTGAACTTTTTCTGACAAGAGTCCTCACCGCCTTGACGGCCCGGGATCATCTTGGATATAATACTTGAGAGAAAGGAGGGCTGCGCATGGAAGCCAATATTCTGGTGGTAGACGACGAGCCGGAGATTGCCGACCTGGTGTCGGTCTATCTGCGGGGAGAAGGTTTTCAGGTGTTTTCCTGCGGAAGTGGAACTGAGGCTCTGGCTACGGTGGCTCAGGAGAAAATCGACTTAGCTGTGCTGGACGTGATGCTTCCCGACATCTCCGGCCTCACTCTGTGCGCTGAGATCCGGCGGCAGCACCAGTTCCCTATTCTCATGCTCACCGCCAAGGTGGAGGACACCGACAAAATCACCGGTCTGACCGTGGGGGCCGATGACTATATGACCAAGCCCTTCAGCCCTTTGGAGCTGGTGGCCCGGGTCAAGGCCCAGCTTCGGCGGTACACCAACTACAACGGTGCCGAAAAGCCTTCGGAGGACACTCTCTCCGTCAACGGGCTGACTATTAACCGTACCACTCACCAGTGCTGGCTGTATGATGAGGTTCTCAACCTCACTCCCATAGAGTTCGACATTTTGTGGCTGCTATGTGCCAATCGGGGAAAGGTGATCTCCGCCGAAGAGCTTTTTGAAACGGTGTGGGGGGAAAAATACCTGGAACGGAACAACACCGTGATGGTCCACATTCGCCGCCTGCGGGAAAAACTGGGAGAACCCGGCCGGAACCCTCGGTTTATTAAAACCGTGTGGGGTGTGGGCTATAAAGTAGAATGAGGCCTTTTCGAAAAAAACAGAAAATTGGGAAAAATCCGGTTGACAAGAGGGGGAAAATCAGATATACTAATCCATGCCCTGTTCGAAACGGGCATGAGATGGCGGCATAGCTCAGTTGGCTAGAGCATGCGGTTCATACCCGCAGTGTCCCCGGTTCAAATCCAGGTGCCGCTACCCTATTCCCCAAGGGACGCCTGGGGCGTCCCCTGGGGGACTTCTTAAAGGCGACGTAGATGCGCCGACAATTTTATGGCGCGTTGGTCAAGCGGTTAAGACACCGCCCTTTCACGGCGGTAACATGGGTTCGATTCCCATACGCGTCACCATCTTTCCCCGCAACAATTTGGAGGCTTAGCTCAGCTGGTTAGAGCGCCTGCTTCACACGCAGGAGGTCACTGGTTCGAGTCCAGTAGTCTCTACCAAAGCTCCCGGAAATCATATGATTTCCGGGAGCTTT
>JAYFPI010000017.1:0-24564 GCA_034927965.1 Pseudoflavonifractor sp. | reverse complement strand
ATTGACCCCCGAACAGCGCGCTGCCGTGGAAGACCGCGGCGGCGGACTGCTGGTGTCCGCCGCCGCCGGCTCCGGCAAAACCAGGGTGCTGGTGGAGCGCCTGCTGGCCCGGGTGGAGGCCGGGGCGGACATCGACCGCTTCCTGGTCATTACTTACACCAAGGCCGCCGCCGCTGAGCTGCGGGGGCGGGTGGTCTCCGAACTCTCCGACCGTCTGGCCGAACGGCCGGGAGACACCTTCCTCCGGCGGCAGGCCACCTTGGTCTACAAGGCGCAGATCTCCACCATCCACTCCTTCTGTGGCCAGCTTCTCCGAGAAGAGGGACACCGTCTGGATCTGGATCCGGATTTCAGGCTCTGCGATGAAAACGAGGGGCGGATGCTCATGGAGGATGCCCTCAACGCAGTACTGGACCGGCGCTATGAGTCCATTGTGCCCGAGAGTAATTTTGCCCAGCTGGTGGATACCATGTCTGCCGGGCGGGACGACAGCCGCCTCATGCAGATCGTGCTGGATATCCGGGGGCGAATCCAGAGCCACCCTGACCCTGCAGCCTGGCTGGACGAGCAAGCGCGGGTCTTTGCTCTGGAGGGGGTGACCGACGCCGGGAACACCCCCTGGGGGGAGCTGCTTCTTGCCGATGCACGCCGCCAGGCCGACTACTGGTCGGGACGGATGGAGGAGGCCCTGGACCTGGCCCAGTGGGAGGAAAAGCTGGCCAAGGCTTATGGCCCCAGTCTGGAGGTTACCTTGGACGGACTTCGGGAGCTGGCCGCCGCCACGGAGCGGGGCTGGGATGAGGCGGCCGCCTGCGTCGGGGTGGAATTTCCGCGTTTGGGCACTTCCAGGGGCTGCGAGAATCCGGAGGCGCTGGAGCGGATCAAGACTCTGCGGGAGCAGTGCAAGAAGCGGATGGGAAAGCTGGGCAAGCTCTTTTCGGACGACAGCGCCGGGCTTTTGGAGGACATGCGGACGGTCTATCCCGCCATCTGGGGCCTTTTCGCCCTGGTGCGGGACTTTGAGGACGCCTACACAGCTGAAAAAAGCCGCCGTGGCCTGTTGGACTTCTCCGACCTGGAGCACATGGCCGCCTGCCTCCTGAGCGGCGGGGGCGGTGCGCCCACCGAGCTGGCCCGGCGGTGGGGGGAGCGGTACGACGAGGTGATGGTGGACGAGTATCAGGACACCAACGCCGTCCAGAACGCTATCTTTACCGCCCTGACAGACGGCGGAAAAAACCTCTTTATGGTGGGAGACGTGAAGCAGTCCATTTACCGCTTCCGCCTGGCCGATCCCACCATTTTTCTCTCCAAATACCGCTCCTACAAGCCGTGGACGGAGGCGGAGGAGGGGGAGCCGCGGCGGGTGGTGCTCTCTCAGAATTTCCGCTCCCGGCCCCAGGTGCTGGAGGGAGTCAATTACGTTTTCCGCAATGTTATGAGCGAGACCTTCGGCGAGATGGAATACACCGACGCCGAGGCGCTGATCCCCGGTGGGACTTTCCCGGAGGGGAAGCCGGGGGATTACGCGGTGGAACTGGACGCCCTGGACTGCTCCGGCGGCGGGGACGAAGAGGGCCCCCGTCCCCCGCGGGATCTGCTGGAGGCCCGGTTTGTGGCAGGGCGGGTGCGGGAGCTGTTGGACGAAGGGTTTCCGGTCTTTGACGGGGAAGGGGGCCTGCGGCCTGTGGGGGGCGGAGATATTGTCATCCTTCTGCGCTCTCCGGGTACGGTGCTCCACCACTACGCCGCCGCCCTGGGGGAACGGGATATCCCCTGGGAAGCGGAAGGGGGCGGAGACTTTTTTGCCGCCACCGAGATTGAGGTGGCGCTGGCCCTCCTTCAGATCATTGATAACCCAAGACAGGACGTACCTCTCATTGCGGCCCTTCGGTCTGCGGTGTACGCTTTTCCCGCCGACCGGCTGGCCAAAATCCGCGCCGCCGCGCCGGACGAGGACTTCTATACTGCACTCACGCGGGACGGCGGGGAGGATGCCAGGTCCTTTCTCCGGGAGATGGACGACCTCCGCCGCCGGGCAGGGGACGAGAGCTGCTCCGATTTGCTCTGGCGGGTCTACGATCGGGCTAATCTGCTGGGAGTCTATGGGGCCATGGACGAAGGAGAGACCCGCCGTGGCAACCTTCTGATGCTGGCCCAGCTGGCCCGGGAGTTTGAGGCGGCGGGCCACCGGGGGCTGTTCGGCTTTCTGGCTTACCTTCAGCGGCTGCGGGAGAACGGAGGCAAACTCGTCCTCCCAGTCGCAGGGGGGAACGGAGGCGTGCGGATTATGAGCATCCACCGCTCCAAGGGCCTGGAGTTTCCAGTGGTGATTTTGGCCGGACTGGCCCGGCAGCTCAACCGGCAGGATACCACCCGGCCCATCCTTTTCCACCCCCGGCTGGGGGTTGGGCCCAAGCGGCTGGATCTGGAGCGGATGGTGGAATACCCCACCCTGGCCCGACTGGCAGTGGCGCGGCAGATGGACTACGAGATGGCGGCGGAAGAGTTGCGGCTTCTGTATGTGGCCATGACCCGGGCCAAGGAGAAGCTGATTTTAAGCTGCGCCCTTACCGGAGGACGGGGGGACGTGGACAAACTGCTGCCCAGCGCTGGGGCTCCGGCGGAGCCCCAGGCCCTGTTGAACTGCGTCAGCCCCGCCCAGTGGGTGCTTTTGCCCGTACTGGCCAGGCCGGAGGCTGGGGCGCTGCGGGGCGAAGGGGCTCCGCCCCCGGCGGAGGCCGGGACGCGCTTCGGTCCGGCCTGGGACCTGCGGTGGGTGGATGCCGCCTCCCTGGCGGAAGCGCCTGTCGGACGAAGAAACCGTGCTGAGGAAGAGGCACCGGCGGAGACGTGGGAAGACCTCTCGGCCCGGTTTGCCTGGGTCTATCCTCACGCCGGGGAAGTGGAGCTTCCCTCCAAGCTCACCGCCACTCAGCTCAAGGGACGGGCACTGGACGACGAGGCGGCGGAGGAGGCCCCCAGTCCTCCGCGGCCCCTCCGGTTCGGTCGGCCCCGGTTTGCCGCCGAGCGGCTGGGCCTCACCCCCACCCAGAAGGGAACCGCCCTCCATCTGGTGATGCAGTACATTGACTTCAGCCGCTGTGGTAGCGTGGAGGCGGTGGCTGGGGAGATCGCCCGGCTGGTGGAGCAACAGTTTCTCACTCCGGAGCAGGGAGAGGCAGTGAATCCGGCCCCGATTTACGCTTTTTTCGCCTCTGATCTGGGTCGGGAGGCCCTGGCCGCCCCCACACTCCGCCGAGAGTTCAAGTTCTCCATTCTGGTCCCCGCCCGGCAGTATTTCTCCCAAGCGGAGGAAGGGGAGCAGGTGCTCCTCCAGGGCGTGGTGGACTGCTGTTTTGAGACGGATGAGGGTCTGACGGTGGTGGATTTCAAGACCGACCGGATGAGGGGGGAGGCCTTGACCGCCCGGGCGGAGGAGTACCGTCCCCAACTGGCCGCCTACGCCCGGGCGTTGGCCGAAATTACCAGAAAGCCGGTGTCCCGCCGGATTCTGTGGTTCTTCTCTGAGGGAAAAGCCGTGGAGGTCTGATGGGAAAATAAGGGTTGACAATACCTCGTGTATCTATGTATAATATGCATAGATACACGAGGTATTGTTTTATGGGCAAAAACAGGGCAAGGAGGAACCGGATGAAAAAGAAAACTATCGACCATACCGATCTGCTGGTGCTTACGCTCCTGGCTGGAGAGGACATGTACGGCTACCAAATTATCACCGAACTGGCCCGGCGAAGCGACCACACCTTTGACATGAAGGAGGGTACGCTTTACCCTGTGCTTCATAGCCTATGGCAGGAAGGGCAAGTGGAGGCCTACGAGGCAGAGGCACCCACTGGGAGAAAGAGGAAGTATTACCATCTAACCAAGAAGGGCCGTGAGGCGCTGCGGGTGGAGACACAGGCGTGGCGGGCGTACGCCCGTGGGGTGGATGCCATCCTGTCCTCCTGCCCGGCGCTGGGTTGACCGGCGTGAATCGGGAAGAGTTTTGCGCCCGGGTGGAGCGCTGCCTCAGACGGGCGACTGCCGCCGAGCGGGAGAGCATCGGTGCGGAGATTGCAGCGCACTTGGAAGACCACGCATCCGCCCTGGAGGAGGCCGGGTATGATCCGGCGGAGGCCGAGGTGCGAGCGGTTGAGGCGATGGGGGAGCCGGAGAAAATCGGGAAAGCGCTCAATGAGCAGCTGTCTGGATTTTGGCTGGCGCTTAGCAGGGGGAGCACTGTGGCCATTGTGCTGGGCTGGCTGCTCCTGTGCAACACTCTGCCGGGTATTTATTTCTTCGGCGGGAATCTGAGTGCCCGGTGGAACCCGGAGGGGTCGCCCAACGCGATCCGAAGTCACGAGGAATATGAGGTGCAGCCGGTGGATCTGCGGGTGCGGGTGAAAAGCGACGTGCTTCGGGTTTACCAGGTGGGGCTGGACCGCTTTGAGCACCAAGCGGAGGTGGCTGTGTGCGTCTACGACCAAAGTCCTTTCGGACGAGTGGACACCGGGATTATCCACTCGCTGCGCTTTCAGGCGCCAGACGGGAGTTGGGAGCGGTATGGCGGCGGGAGCGGCGGCAACGACGGTGCCTGGTATGGGCAGATCAGTGGGATTCCGGTGGAGCCGGGACAGAAATTTGTCACCATGGGCTATGATCGCTACGGGGAGAAATTTACGCTGGAAATCCCTTTGAAATGGGAGGCGGAGGAATGACGGCAAAGAAGATGCCCACTCGGCGCAGCCGTGCGCTGCGCAGAACGGGGGCGGCGCTCCTGCTGCTGGCGCTGACCGTCCTTCTCAATGGCTGGAGGCTGGGTCCGCAGCTGGCATTGCGGGAAAGCGAAGACCTGTGGGGGACGGGAAAGACCGCAATCGTTCGGACGTTTGGCCGTCTGCCGATTGGAAGCCGCCGCGGAACGGTTTACCTTACCGCCAACGAAAATGCGGCCATTTTGTCGGAACTTCGGTTTTCGCTGCTGTCTGGCTGGTCCGTCAAAGCAGGATGTGTGCTGGACTGCTCCGATGAGAAGAGCCGGGTCCACACCGCGCTTTGGACACTCAATGACGGGGAAGAAAGCTTCGGCTATTTTTTTGGCAGGGTAGACGACGCAGAGATCCGGGAGGTAAGCTTTTTGTACGGCCACCAGAATGCGGATGGGAAGTTGACCATTTTGCCTATGAACGGTGATCCGCCGGTCTCCAAAAGGGCGGACTGGATGAAGTGGGAGGGGCACGACTATTTTGTGCTTCCATACCGGTATGATGCGAAATACACCAACGAACATCCGGGCTGGTTTTATCCCTGCATCGATGGGGAACTGGTGTCCCCGGAGAAGAGAGTAGATAGCTGGACCGGTACCAGCCTAGGAAATTGAGGGGCAAAAAACCGAAAAGCCACTTGCATTCGGGAAAAAACTATGCTATCATATCAGTTGCGTTTATAAGGCGTGGAGGTTTGCTGCGCCGCTTTACCCTGAACGAGAAAGAGGTGAAACAAACATGAAGGAAGGTATTCATCCCAACTACAAGCAGACGACCATCACCTGTGCCTGCGGCAATGTGATCGAGACCGGCTCCACCAAGGAGAACATCCGCGTCGAAGTCTGCTCCAAGTGTCACCCCTTCTTCACCGGCAAGCAGAAGATGGTGGACTCCGGTGGCCGTGTCAGCCGCTTCAACAAGAAGTTCGGCCTGGACAAGCAGTAATTTGGGATCATTTTGGGCTCGTGCCGGTATGGTACGGGCCCTTTTGCATAACATAGACTGGGAGGCGAATGCATTATGTTTCAAACAAGGGACCCGAAAGAATTGAATGTCAACTTTTTTTCGCTGCTGAGCGACCGCTGGGGGCTGGTCACCGCCGCCGACGGGGAGGGATGCAACCCCATGACTGTAAGCTGGGGCGGGGTGGGTATTCTGTGGAACAAGCCGGTGGCCACGGTCTACATTCGGCCCCAGCGCTATACCCATGGCCTGATGGAGCAAAATGAGTATTACTCTCTCTCATTCCTTCCGGCCGACCGCCATGACGTGGTGGCGCTGTGTGGGAGCAAGAGCGGGCGGGACACAGACAAGGCGGCTGCCTGCGGCTTGACGGTGTGCCATGACCAGAGCGCCCCCTATTTTGAGGAGGCCGAACTGGTGCTGATTTGCCGGAAGCTTTATGCCCAGGATTTGAAGCCGGAGTGCTTTGTGGAGAAAACCCTGGACGGGAAAAACTATCCCAATCATGACTATCACCGGATGTACATCGGTGAGATTGTGAGCGTGCTGCAAAAATAGGATGAACCCGACGAAAAGTTGGAGTGAGCGGGAACTTTTTTGCATCTGCACTTGTGGGGCGGAGAAAGTTTCGTCCACGGTTCTTTGCTAATTGGGAATAAAAAAGGCTCGGCGTCAAGGGGCGCCGGGCCTTTTCAAGCTGTATGCTGCTGTGTTATAATGAATTAAAGAGAATTTACTCAAACGGGTGCAGCAGGCTAACAGCCTGGAGGCACTTTTTCTCGGTTTGCGGAATCCTTTAATGGAATAATCATAATAAGCTGGTAGCCGGCCACGGAATGAGAGCACAAACGGAGGTATTATGTTCGAAAAAACGTTAGATGAAAGCAAAATCAATCGAGCGATCTTGGCGGGACTCAACTCCCCCTGCCTGAGTCGGGATGAGAACGCCGACGAGCGCTCCCTGGAGGAACTGGAGGCCCTGCTGGAAACAGCGGGGGGCCAGTGTATGGGCACGGTTCTGCAAAATAAGGCCACCCCGGATCCCCGAACCTTTTTAGGCGAGGGCAAGGTGGGAGAGGTCAAACAGTTGGTGGAAGCCGCCGGAGCCGACTTGGTGATTTTCGACAACGACCTTTCTCCCTCCCAGCAGCGGGCCCTCACCGAGGAACTCGGGGTTCAGGTGCTGGACCGCTCGGCCCTCATTCTGGATATCTTTGCACAGCGGGCCCGCACCAGTGAGGGCCGGCTTCAGGTGGAACTGGCCCAGTATAAATACCTCCTGCCCCGGCTCACAGGTATGTGGGGCCATCTGGTGCGTCAAAACGCGTCCGGCGGCAAATCTCCCATCGGCACTCGTGGTCCCGGCGAGACCCAGCTGGAGACTGACCGGCGGCTCATCCGCGGGAAGATCACCAAGCTGGAATCGGAGCTGCGGGAAGTCCGCCGGGTGCGGGCCACCCAGCGCCAGCGCAGGGAGAAGAACGAAGTGCCGGTGGTAGCCATCGTAGGCTATACCAACGCAGGCAAGTCCACACTGTTGAACACCCTCACAGGCTCAGACATTCCGGCCAATAACCGCCTCTTTGATACCCTGGACACCACGACCCGGACGCTGGAGCTCTCCGACACCTGCACAGTGCTCATTTCCGACACCGTGGGCTTTATTTCCAAGCTGCCCCACCATCTGGTGGAGGCATTTAAAGCCACGCTGGAGGAACTGGAATATGCCGATCTGCTGCTTCATGTCATCGACGCCTCCAACCCGGAGTGGCGGGAGCAGGCCGACGTAGTGGAACGGCTGATCACCGAGCTGGGCGCCTGGGAGACCCCCAGGGTGGATGTGTTCAACAAGGCAGACCTGTTGGACGGGGACATCCTACCCCACGGGGAGGACATCGTCACCATCTCCGCCCGGACCGGGCGGGGGTTGGATGAGTTGAAGGAAAAGCTGCGCAGCCGCCTGGATCTGGGGAACCACCGGGTGACCCTGGCTCTGCCCTACGAGCAGGGCGGGCTCATGGACCTGCTCTATCGGGAGGCGAAGGTGGAGCGGGTGGAGTACGGTGCGACCATCGACGTGGTGGCGGTGTGCACGCCCAAAGTGTTGGGCCGGGTGCAGGAGTTTATTACCGACGGCTGGAAGCCGCCCAGAGAGTCCTGGGAGGATTGAATCGAAAGAAATAAGAGAACGGGAGGCCCGGGATGACGGACTATCAGATCCCCGCCGCGGCGGCGGAGACCGAATTTACGGAAAAGCGATCCCGGTTCATCGGGCACGTCTGGCCGGTGGAGACCGAGGCGGAGGCCCGTACCTGCATTGAGGAAACGAAAAAACGCTACCATGACGCCCGCCACAACTGCTGGTGCTACCTTATCCGCACCGGCGGTACGGTGCGCTATTCCGACGATGGGGAACCCCAGGGCACCGCGGGACAGCCCATGTTGGGCGTGTTCCAGAAGGAGGGGGTTGAAAATGTCTGCTGTGTGGTCACCCGCTACTTCGGCGGGGTGCTTCTAGGGGCGGGCGGGCTTACCCGGGCCTACGGCCGCTCCGCCAAGGACGCCCTGGACGCCGCCGGGATCTCGGTGGTGCGGCCCTGGACGCTGGTGGAGGTGGACTGCCCATATCCCCTCTTCGAGCGAGTACGGTTGGAGATCTCTGCACTGGGGGGTGTGGAGGGAGAGCATGACTTCGGCGCTCTGATTACCATCCGGGTCTTGCTGCCCGAGGGAGCGGCTGAGGATTTTTCCGAGCGAATGCAGGAACTGTCTGCCGGAGAATTTGCTCCCCGCATTGTGGGGGAGAAGTGGAAAGCGGTACCCCGCAAGGAAAATATAAAAAGAGTTTGAAAACTTTTGCCCGGAAAAGAGGATTTTTGCTCTCCGCGTCGTATATTAATTATATCGAAGCGAGGAGGGGAGTGCATGACCATTCGGGAGCAGCTGGAGGAGCGGGAACGTAAGGACCTGTCGCCCTTGGCCTGCCTGTCTGCTGAGTCTCAGGGCCGGATGCGGCCCGTAGAGCCCTGTCCGGTGCGGACCTGTTTTCAGCGGGACACCGACCGGATTGTCCACTCCAAGGCGTTTCGACGGCTCAAGCACAAGACCCAGGTCTTTCTCCAGCCAGAGGGGGACCACTACCGCACCCGCATGACGCATACTCTGGAGGTGGCCCGGGTGGCCCGGACCATTGCCCGGGGGCTGGGACTTAACGAGGATCTCACCGAGGCCGCCGCCCTGGGTCATGACCTGGGACATACCCCCTTCGGCCACGCGGGGGAGCGGCTGCTTAACGAGATTATGCCCGGGGGGTTCCGGCACAACGAGCAGTCCCTTCGGGTGGTGGACCTGTTGGAGAACGACGGCGCGGGACTTAACCTGACCTACGAGGTCCGGCGGGGCATCCTCTGCCACTCCGGGCCGGAGACTGCCGAGACCCTGGAGGGTCAGACGGTGCGGATCGCCGACAAGATCGCCTACCTGAGCGCCGATATCGACGATGCCTTCCGGGGCGGCATTATTTACCCGTTGGACATTCCCGCCCATGTGGCCCAAGAGTTGGGAAACACCCACTCCGAGCGCATCAACACCCTGGTGATGGACATTATTCACACCAGCCGGGGGCAGGGGGAGATCCGCCAGTCTGAGGCCAAGGGACGGGCCATGAGCGACCTGCGGGCGTTTATGTTTGATTCGGTATACCGAAACCCCGTGGCAAAGGGTGAGGAAGGCAAGGCTCAGGAGATGCTCCGGCGTCTCTTTGACTATTACCTGTCTGATCTGGATAAACTCCCCCCGGAGTTTCAGGAGATCCGGGTGGCTGAGGGCAGAGAGCGCGCAGTGTGCGACTATATCGCGGGGATGACCGACGCGTTTGCTGTGGAGCGATATCTGAATCTGTTTATCCCAAAGTCCTGGTCGGTCAAGTAAGCGCGCAGGAAATTTTACGGCCAGATGCGGCACTGCTTCCGCCTGTCAACTGTATAACCTTGTCATAGTTTGGCAATCATAGCGGAAAGGGGGAGGAAGCATGCCCATTCCCGAGCGATTTATTGATGAACTGGTGGCCCGCAGTGAGCTGTCCGGTGTGGTAGGCGAGTATGTTCATCTGACCCCCAAGGGGGGCAGCCTGTGGGGATGCTGTCCGTTCCATAATGAAAAGACCCCTTCCTTCCACGTGGTGCCGGATAAGCAAATCTACCACTGTTTTGGCTGCGGTAAGGGGGGAGGCGTCATCTCCTTTGTGATGGAGATGGAGCACCTGTCCTTTACCGATGCCGTGCGGCTGCTGGCCAAGCGGGCGGGGATGGAGGTTCCCGACACCGCCGGAGACGAGGCCGGACGGAAGAAGTTCCACCGGGTTTTGGAGGCCAACCGGGAGGCCGCCCGGTTCTATCACGACTATCTGAAGAGTTCCGGCGGTCAGTCGGTCCAGGACTATATCGCCCACCGGCGGATCGGGACGAAATTTGCCACCCGATTCGGTTTGGGGGCCGCCCCCGAAGAGTGGGACATCCTCACCCGAGCCATGACGGAGAAGGGCTTTTCCAAGATGGAGCTTATCGATGCCGGACTGGCAGTGGCGGGGAAGAACGGGGGAATCTATGACAAATTCCGCGCTCGGCTGATGCTCCCTGTGATTGATGTGCGGGGGGATGTAGTTGGCTTTACCAGCCGCCTGCTGCCCGGGCTGGAGGGAGCCAAGTATCTCAATAGTCCAGACACTGTGGCATTTAAAAAGAGCCGGCTTGTCTACGCCCTCAACTTTGCCAAGAACACGAAACGGCCCAATCTGATTTTGGTGGAGGGCAACATCGACGTCATTACCCTTCATCAGGCGGGGTTTGACAATGTAGTGGCCACCATGGGCACCGCCCTCACCGAAGAGCATGCCCGCATACTTTCCCGGTACACCAAAGAGCTGGTGCTCTGCTACGACAACGATGCCGCCGGGAAGAAGTCCACAGACCGGGTGCTGGGGATCCTGAAAAACGCAGATCTGACGGTGCGGGTGCTCCAGCTCCCCAACGCCTATGACGCGGAGGGGAAGCCCCTCAAGCAGGATCCGGATGACTTTGTGAAAAAATTCGGCCCCGCCGCTTTTGAGAAGTGCCTCAATGGGAGCGCGGGGCAAAACGACTATCAGTTGGACAAGCTGCTTCAGGTGGCTGACTTCTCCGGTGACGAGGGACGGATGGCCTTCCTGCGGTCGGCGGTAGAGACTGTGGGGGCACTGGTCAGCCCCATCGAGCGGGAGATTTACGGCAACAAGGCCGCCGCTGCCGCCGGAATTTCCGGCACCGCCTTTGCCCAGGAGGTGGAGCGGTGGAGGAAAGGGCAGGTGCGGCAGGCCCGCAAGAAGGAACAGCGCCGGGATCTTACCCCTACTACGTCCCTTCAGCCACGTGCTCGGGAACTCAGATATGAGAATCTCCGTTCCGCCCGGGCGGAGGAGGGCATTCTCAGGTTGGTGCTGCTGGATCCGGCGCTCTTTGCCGCAGCACGGATCGAGCCAGAAGGTTTTTCCTCTTCCTTACTGGGGAAGGCGTTTCGCCTGCTGCGGGAGCGTCACGAGAAAGGTTTGGGGGTCCAACTGGCCGCTCTGGCCGGGGATCTGACCGGCGAGGAGATGAGTCATCTGACCCAGGTGGTAACCCAGCCAGAATCCTTGGCAAACGGCCGGAAAGCTATGACAGACTACATACAGACGATAGAGACTGAGGCAATTGAACGCAGAGCTCCACAGAGTGGGGAAGCCCTGTTGGCCCTTCGGGCAAAACAAAGAGAAAAAACAATGGAGGATGGACAATGAGCGAGAAGAAGACCGGCAAGGCCGCCGACAAGCGCGCCAAGGGAAGGGAGCAGGAGCCCGTTATCCTCTCTATCGAACAGATGGAGGCCGGAAAGGCGGAGCTAATGCGCCTTCTGGAGGGTGTTCCCGGCGCGGAAAAGGTGGCTGACCTGCTGGACAAGGGGAAGAAGAAGGGAAAGCTGTCCGCCTCCGAGATGATGGAAGTTCTGGATGAGCTGAACCTGGAGAGCGACCAGATGGACAAGATATACGACGTCATGGAGAATCTGGGGATTGACGCCGCCGGAGACGAGGAGGACCTCCCGGACTTGGGCGACTTGGAGAGCCTGTCCGATGTGGATTTGGTCCCGCCCCCCGAGGAAATCGAGGAAATTGAGGAGACTGCGGAGGAAGAGACGGTGGATCCCGGCAGTCTGGCGGATACCTTTGGAATTGATGACCCGGTAAGAATGTATCTCAAAGAAATCGGCAAGGTGGATCTGCTCAGCGGGGATGAGGAGATTGTACTGGCTCAGAATATGGGACTGGGCGCAGAGGCGGTCGTGGTGCTGAAAGAGGCAGGAGACGACCTCCCCCCAGAGACCCGGGCTGAGCTGGAGAAGACGGTAAAGAAGGGCGAGCGGGCCAAGCAGCGGCTGGCCGAGGCCAACCTTCGCCTGGTGGTTTCCATTGCCAAACGGTATGTGGGCCGGGGAATGCTTTTTCTCGACCTCATCCAGGAGGGCAATCTGGGCCTGATCAAGGCTGTGGAGAAATTTGACTACACCAAGGGCTACAAATTTTCCACTTATGCCACATGGTGGATCCGCCAGGCCATCACTCGGGCCATTGCAGACCAGGCCCGCACGATCCGAATTCCTGTGCATATGGTGGAGACCATTAACAAGGTTATTCGGGTCTCCCGTCAGCTCCTCCAGGAGCTGGGCCACGACCCCAGCCCCGAGGAGATTGCCGAGGAGATGGGAATGCCTGTGGATAAGGTGCGGGAAATCTTGAAGATCGCGCAGGAACCCGTGAGCTTGGAGACCCCCATCGGTGAGGAGGAAGACAGCCACCTGGGCGATTTTATCCCCGACGAGGATGCCTCAGAGCCCGCCGAGGCGGCCAGCTACACCCTCTTGAAAGAGCAGCTGATCGACGTGCTGGATACTCTCACCCCCAGGGAAGAGAAGGTGCTCAAGCTCCGCTTTGGCCTGGAGGACGGCCGTACCCGCACGCTGGAAGAGGTAGGCAAAGAGTTCAATGTTACACGGGAGCGCATCCGTCAGATTGAGGCAAAAGCGCTGCGAAAGCTCCGCCATCCCAGCCGGAGTAAGAAGCTCAAGGATTTTTTGAACTGAAAACATAAGAAGGCCCCTCTGCCGAAATGTAAAAAAGAAGTCGACATTTGACCTCCCCCCTTGTTGGAATCTCTGAAAATGGGGAAAAGAGGGGGGTTCCCGTTGCAATTCGGTGGAAAGTCCGATATAGTTAAAAAGAATTAAGCTGAAGATTTGAATGGGGAGGCGAGGGCATGACCGGCAGTCAGTTCTGGCGCGGCAGCGTGGCTGTCACCGGAGTTCCTGCCTGCTGTTCAGGGGTGGAGTCTGCCCAAATGACCCAAACCTTCCAATTGGAGAAAAGGACATAGCGCAAGTGCGCTATGTCCTTTTCTGTTATTTGAGACAGGAGGAAACGCATGAAAAAAGTCGCCATTATCATGGGCAGCGACAGCGATTGGCCGGTGGTCAAGGCTGCTGCCCAGCAGCTTAAGGCATGGGAGATTCCTTTTGAGGCCCATATTTTAAGTGCCCACCGCACCCCGGAGGCTGCGGTGAAATTTGCCCGCACCGCCCGGGATTGTGGCTTCGGCGTCGTCATTGCCGCCGCCGGTATGGCGGCCCATCTGGCGGGGGTCCTGGCCGGGAACACCACGCTGCCAGTGATCGGTATCCCCATGAAGGGGGGCGCGGCCGACGGGCTGGACGCCCTGCTGGCCACGGTGCAGATGCCCTCGGGAGTGCCGGTGGCTACGGTGGCCCTGAACGGGGCCAAGAACGCAGCCGTGCTGGCTGCCCAGATCCTCGCCGTGACCGAGGAGGGGTTGGCCGCGCGCCTGGCGGAAGCCAAAGCGGAGATGAAGACCCAGATCGAGGAAAAAGACGCCAAGCTCCAGGAAGAACTGGCTAACCTTTTCTAATTACTAAAAAAAGGAGATAGAGGACCATGGAGAAGAGAGAGCAGCTTTACGAGGGAAAAGCCAAGAAGGTCTACGCCACCGAAGACGCCAACCTGGTCATTGTGGACTACAAGGACGACGCTACCGCCGGTAATGGAGCCAAAAAGGGCACCATCCGGGGCAAGGGCGTAGTGAACAACAAAGTCACCAACTCCCTCATGCAGATGCTGGAGAAAGAAGGGGTTCCCACCCACTTCGTCCGGCAGCTTTCCGACCGGGAGACCGTGGTGAAGAAGGTTTCCATTGTACCCCTGGAGGTAATCGTGCGCAACGTAGCCGCCGGCAGCTTCACCGCCCGACTGGGCGTGAAGGAGGGCACCCGCTTTGCCCAGCCTACCTTGGAATACAGCTACAAGGACGACGCGCTCGGAGATCCCCTCATCAACCACTCTCATGCTCTGGCCCTGGGGGCTGCTACCGCCGAGGAGCTGGCTACCATCGACCGTTATGCGCTCAAGGTCAACGAGGTGCTGAAGAGCTACCTCAAGGGCTACAACATCGACCTCATCGACTTCAAGCTGGAGTTTGGCCGCCTGCCCGACGGTACCATCGTCCTGGCCGATGAAATCAGCCCGGATACCTGTCGCTTCTGGGATGCCACCACCGGCGCCCACCTGGACAAAGACCTGTTCCGCCGTGATCTGGGCGGCGAGGTGGAGGCATACCAGGAAGTCATGAAGCGCCTTCTGGGGGAATAAGATGGAGCCGATCTGGGACAAGCTCCATGAGGAGTGCGGCGTTTTCGGCATCTATGACGCCGGGGACATCGAGGACATTATTTCCGACACCTACTACGGTCTTTACGCCCTTCAGCACCGGGGACAGGAGAGCTGCGGCATGGCGGTCAACGATGACGGGGTCATCCAGCTCCACAAGGATGTGGGGCTGGTCAGCGAGGTTTTTACCCGGGACGTATTGGAGCATCTGCCCCGGGGGAAGATGACCGTGGGCCACTGCCGCTACGCCACCACGGGGACCCGCAATGCCGCCAACGCCCAGCCTTTGGTGGTGCGCCATGTGAAGGGTTCCATGGCACTGGCCCACAACGGAAACCTCACCAACGCCGCCCAGCTTCGCCGGGACTACGAACTCCAGGGGGCCATCTTCCACTCCACCAGTGATACCGAGGTCATCGCCTACACCATCACCCGCAAGCGGCTTCAATGCCCCTCCATCCAGGAAGCGGTAGTGGCCGCCATGTCGGAGCTTCAGGGGGCCTATTCCCTGGTCATCATGTCTCCCCGCAAGCTCATTGCCGCCCGGGACCCTATGGGGTTCCGGCCCCTGTGTATGGGCCGGCTGGGGGAGAGCGTGGTGTTTGCCAGCGAGAGCTGCGCTCTGGACGTCATCGGCGCCCACTTTGTCCGGGACATCGACCCGGGCGAGGTGGTGGTGGTCTCCGACGGCGGGAGTGTGGAGTCCATCCGCACCCACTGCCAGGGGAAGAAGCGCTCCTTCTGTGTGTTTGAGTATATCTACTTTGCCCGGCCCGACTCAGTGATCGACGGCTCCGCCGTCCACACCGCCCGGCAGCGGGCGGGGGCCCTGCTGGCGCTCAGCCACCCGGCCCAGGCCGACGTGGTGGTGGGCGTGCCCGACTCCGGGCTGGACGCCGCCTTGGGCTACGCCCAGCAGAGCGGCATCCCTTACGGCATCGGCTTTTTGAAGAACAAGTATATTGGCCGTACCTTCATTGCCCCCAACCAGAAACAGCGGGAAAACGATGTGCGGATCAAGCTCAACCCCATCGCGGCTACCGTGCGGGGCAAGCGGGTGGTGCTGGTGGATGACTCCATCGTGCGGGGTACCACCAGCCTGAAGATTGTCAAGCTTCTGCGGGAAGCGGGGGCCACCGAGGTCCACATGCGCTTGTCCGCACCTCCCTTCCGCTACCCCTGCTATTTCGGCACCGACATTGACTCCAGCGACAACCTCATCGCCTACAAGCACTCGGTGGAGGAGATCGCGGAGATGATCGGTGTGGACTCTCTGGGTTACCTGCCGGTGGAGGACCTGCCCAAACTCCCAGAGGTGGGCTGCACCGGACTGTGCGACGCCTGCTTTACCGGGGTCTATCCTGTGGAGCCGCCCCAGCCCGGGGCCAAGAGCCGATTTGAGACCAAGTTTTCCGAAAATACCGGAGATTGAGGAGAAGATCATGGAGAAGAGTTTTTCCGAAAGCTATAAGGCCGCCGGGGTGGATATTACCGCCGGGTATCAGGCTGTGGAGTTGATGAAGGAGCATGTGAAGCGCACCACGATCCCCGGAGTACTGGGTGGGCTTGGGGGGTTCGGCGGTCTCTTTGAGCTGGATGTCCACGACATGCCCCACCCCGTTTTGGTTTCGGGCACCGACGGTGTGGGTACCAAGCTGAAGCTGGCTTTCCTCCTGGATCAGCACGACACCGTGGGCATCGACTGTGTGGCCATGTGCGTCAACGACGTGCTGGCCTGCGGGGCAAAACCCCTGGTGTTCCTGGACTATATTGCCTGCGGAAAGAACGTCCCCGAGCGCATTGCCTCCATCGTTTCGGGTGTGGCTGAAGGCTGTGTTCAGGCGGGCTGCGCCCTGGTGGGGGGCGAGACCGCCGAGATGCCCGGCTTCTACCCGGTGGATGAGTACGACCTGGCGGGCTTTACTGTGGGTGCGGTGGACAAGGACAAGATCCTGGACACCGGGAAAATGCAGGCGGGGGATCTCATCCTGGCCCTGCCCTCCACCGGCGTCCACTCCAACGGCTTTTCCCTGGTCCGCAAGGTCTTTGATCTGGAGGGGAAGGATCTGCACCGGAACGTTCCCGAGCTGAGCGGCGAGCTGGGCCCGGCCCTTCTCACCCCCACCAGGATCTACGTCAAGCCAGTTTTGAAGCTTATGGAGTCGGTGGAGGTTCACGGCGTCAGCCACATCACCGGCGGCGGCTTTTATGAGAATATCCCCCGCTGTCTCCCTGCCGGTCTGCGGGCCAGAATTGACCGCTCGGCCGTGCGGGTGCTGCCGCTCTTCGACCTCATCGCCCGGGAGGGAAATATTCCGGAGCGAGATATGTTCAATACCTTCAACATGGGTGTGGGCATGGCTCTGGTGGTGCCTGCTGCCGACGCCGACTGGGCGCTGGCCGTTCTCCGGGCCGAGGGAGAGGACGCCTATATTATGGGTGAGATCGTCTCCGGTGAGAAGGGCGTGGAGCTATGCTGAACATCGCCGTGCTGGTCTCGGGCGGCGGTACCAATCTCCAGGCGTTGCTGGACGCTGAGCGCCGGGGGGAGTTTCCCGGCGGACGCATCGCCCTGGTGGCGGCCAGCAAGCCGGGGGTGTACGCCCTGGAGCGGGCGGAACAGGCGGGCGTTCCCTCGGCGGTGGTGTGCCGAAAGGACTATCCGGACGACAGTGCCTTCTGCAATGCCCTGCTGAATGTTTTGAAGGCCCATGACATTGACTTGGTGGTGCTGGCGGGCTTTTTGTCCATTCTGGATGAAAAGTTTATCCGGGCGTTTGAAAACCGTGTCATCAATGTCCACCCCAGCCTCATTCCCGCTTTCTGCGGCAAAGGCTATTATGGACTTAAGGTCCACGAGCGGGCCCTGGAGCGGGGGGTGAAGGTGACGGGAGCCACCGTCCACTTCGTCAACGAGGGGGCGGACGAGGGACCCATCATCTTGCAAAAAGCCGTGCAAATTTTGCCGGGAGACACCCCGGAGCGTTTGCAAAAACGAGTCATGGAGGAGGCAGAGTGGAAACTCCTGCCGCAGGCCGTGGCTCTCTTCTGCGCCGGACGGCTCTCGGTGGAGGGCCGGAATGTCCACATCAAGGAGGAAGCGTGATGTTTGATTTTTGTGACCTGCTCCGCACCAATCCCTACCCCGGTCGGGGCATTGCCCTGGGCCGGTCGGCCGACGGGAAACGTGCGGTGATGGTCTACTTTATCATGGGCCGCAGCGAGAACAGCCGAAACCGCATCTTCGAGGAGACCGCCGACGGCATCCGCACCAGGGCCTTCGACGAGACCAAAATGACAGATCCCTCTCTCATTATCTACCATCCCGTCCGGGTGGTGGAGGGAACCACCATCGTCACCAACGGCGACCAGACCGACACCGTGGCCGACGCCTTCCGGGCCGGGCAGTCCTTTGTCCATGCTCTGCAAACCCGGGAGTTTGAGCCAGACGGGCCAAACTGGACTCCCCGCATCTCCGGCATGGTGCGCCCCGACGGCGGCTACCGCCTCTCCATTCTAAAGAGTGCTGACGGCGACAGCGCCTGCTGCCAGCGTTTCTTTTTCGAGTATGACGCCCCCATCTCCGGCACTGGTCATTTCATCAGTACCTATGAGACCGACGGCGATCCGCTGCCCTCCTTCCGGGGTGAGCCTCGCCGAGTGGCCTTTGGGGACGAGGGTGTGCAGGAGCTGGCCGGGCAGATCTGGGACGCCCTCAACGAAGCCAACAAGGTCTCCCTCTTTGTCCGTACGGTGGAGCTGTCCACCGGGAAGACCGACACTGTTCTCATCAATAAACACGGGTAAGGAGAAGCATATGACTGAACTGGAACTGAAATACGGCTGCAACCCAAACCAGAAGCCCGCCCGCATCTTTATGCAGGAGGGAGAACTGCCTGTCACCGTCCTGAACGGAAAGCCGGGGTATATCAATTTTCTGGACGCCTTCAATTCCTGGCAGCTGGTGAAGGAGCTCAAGGAGGCCACCGGCCTGCCCGCTGCCGCGTCCTTTAAACACGTCTCCCCTGCAGGGGCCGCCCTGGGGCTGCCCTTGGACGACGCCCTCAGGCAGATGTATTTTGTAGGGGAGATTCCACTCACTCCCCTGGCCTGTGCCTATGCCCGGGCTCGGGGGGCCGACCGGATGAGCTCCTTCGGCGACTGGGCCGCCCTGTCCGATGTGTGTGACCAAGCCACCGCACTGCTTCTCCAGCACGAGGTGTCCGACGGTGTGATCGCCCCCGGCTACACCGACGCGGCCCTGGCCATTCTCAAGACCAAGAAAAAGGGCAATTACAACATCGTGCAGATCGACCCAGCCTACGTTCCCGCCCCAGTGGAGCACAAGGACGTGTTCGGTGTCACCTTTGAGCAGGGCCGGAACAATTTTAAAATCGACGAGAGCCTGCTGAGCAACGTGATGACAAAAAACAAGGTCCTCACCCAAGAACAAAAGCGGGACCTGTTGCTGTGCCTCATCACTCTCAAGTACACCCAGTCTAACTCCGTGTGCTACGCTCAGGGGGGCCAGACTATTGGTGTGGGCGCGGGGCAGCAGAGCCGCATCCACTGCACCCGTCTGGCCGGAAACAAGGCCGACCTCTGGCAGCTGCGCCATCATCCCAAGGTGCTGGCCCTGCCCTTCCGGGCCGATCTGGGCCGGGCCGACCGGGATAACACGGTGGATCTCTACCTCTCCGACGAGGAAAGCGGCGACGTGCTGGACGAGGGAAAGTGGCAGAGCCGGTTCACCGCCTGCCCCGAGCCTCTTACCAGGGCTGAAAAACGGGCGTATCTGGATGCCGTCACCGGGGTGTGTCTGGGGTCGGACGCCTTCTTCCCCTTTGGTGACAACATAGAGCGAGCCTGCCGCAGCGGTGTCACCGCCATTGTGCAGCCCGGGGGGTCTATCCGGGACGACCAGGTCATCGAGACCTGCGACGCCCACGGTGTGGTGATGGCGTTTTGCGGGATGCGGCTGTTCCATCATTGAGCGGGGCGGCTTCTTATTTTCCAAACATTGTGAGTTTACCCAAAGAGGTGTTGATACCATGAAAGTTCTGGTTGTTGGCGGCGGCGGGCGGGAACACGCCATCCTCCGCAAGCTGAAAGAAAGCCCCGAGGTGACCGAGCTCTTTGCCGCACCGGGCAACGGCGGCATCGGCTATGATGCGGTTCGGGTACCCATCCCTGCCACCGATGTGGAAGGGATCGCCCGCTGGGCCAGCCTGGAGGGGATGGACTATGTGGTGGTGGCCCCCGACGATCCCCTGGCTATGGGCCTGGTGGACCGGCTGACGGACAAGGGCATCCCCGCCTTCGGCCCCACCGCTGCCGCCGCCCAGATCGAGGCCAGCAAGGCATTTTCCAAGGACCTGATGAAAAAGTACCACATTCCCACAGCGGAGTATGGGACCTTCACCGACGTCTCCGAGGCCAGAGCTTACCTGGCCCAAAACCAGCGCTGGCCCATCGTAGTGAAGGCCGACGGCCTGGCTCTGGGCAAGGGCGTGCTGATCTGCCAGAGCCGGGAAGAGGCGCTGGAAGCGGTGGAGGAAATGATGGTGGGAGGTAAATTCGGCGCCTCCGGGAACACAGTGGTCATTGAGGAATTTTTGACCGGCCCCGAGGTCTCCGTTCTCTCCTTCACCGACGGCAGGACCCTGGTGCCCATGGTGTCCTCCATGGATCACAAGCGGGCCCTGGACGGAGATCAGGGCCTCAATACCGGCGGTATGGGGACCATCGCCCCCAATCCCTACTACACTCCCGAGATCGCCCGGGTGTGCATGGAGACGATTTTTCTGCCCACCATGGAGGCCATGAACGCCGAGGGGCGGACGTTCCGAGGCTGTCTCTACTTCGGCCTGATGCTTACGCCCGACGGCCCAAAGGTCATTGAATATAACTGCCGCTTTGGCGACCCAGAGACCCAGGTGGTCCTCCCTCTGTTGGAGACAGACCTCTTCACCGTTATGCGGGCGGTGACCGAAGGCAGTCTGCGGACCGTGGATGTGACCTTTTCCAACCGGAACGCGGCCTGTGTGGTACTGGCCTCCGGCGGCTATCCCGAGCACTACGAAAAGGGTAAGCCCATCTCAGGACTGGTGCGGGGACAACTCCCCGGTTCGGACGCTGTGATATACCACGCGGGCACCGCCCTGCGGGGCGAGGAGCTGGTGACGGCGGGCGGCCGGGTTCTGGGAGTTTCCGCTCTGGGAGACACCCTGGAGCAGGCCATTGAGAACGCCTACCGGGCGGCCGACGGCATTTCCTTTGAGGGGATGCACCGGCGAGGGGATATTGGGGCCAGAGCGCAGGCTGCAGGGAAGTGAGGAGAAGGCATGGTTTATCGTGTTTATGCGGAGAAAAAGACACCCTACGCCGTGGAGGCAAGGGCCCTTCTGGAAGAGCTGAAGAGCCTTCTGGGTATGGAGAGGCTCACCGGCGTGCGCATTCTGAACCGCTATGACGTGGAGGGACTGAATGAGGCGCTCTTTCTCCAGTGTGTCCCTGTGGTGTTCAGCGAGCCTGCCGTGGACGAGGTCTATGACCACCTGCCACAGGGGGATTTTGCCGTCTTTGCCGTGGAGTACCTCCCCGGCCAGTTCGACCAGCGGGCCGCCTCGGCCAGCGAGTGTGTTCAGCTCATCAGCGCCGGGGAGCGTCCGGCGGTGCGCTCGGCTCGAGTCTATCTGCTGTCCGGTGCGCTGACAGCCGACGAAGTGGAGCAGATCAAACGCTACGTTATCAACCCGGTGGAGGCCAGGGAGGCCGCCCTGGACAAGCCAGAGACACTGGCCATTCAATATGAGACTCCCGATACGGTGCCAGTGCTGAAGGGCTTCACGGCCCTGGATGCCGAGGGACTGCGCCGGCTGGGCGCGGACATGGGCCTTGCCATGGATGAGGCAGACCTAGCTTTCTGCCAGGGCTACTTCCGAACTGAAGGCCGGGACCCCACCGTTACCGAGGTGCGGGTGCTGGACACCTACTGGTCCGATCACTGCCGCCACACTACCTTCGGCACGATTCTGGACGAGGTGACCATCGAAGAACCCGCTGTGCGGGAGGCCTACGATCTCTATTTGAAGCTCCGGGCCCAGACGGGCCGGGACAAAAAGCCCCCCTGTCTTATGGACCTGGCTACCATAGGGGCCAAGTACCTCAGGCAGACCGGAAAGCTGAAAAACCTGGATGAGAGCGACGAGATTAACGCCTGCTCCGTCCATATTCAGGTGGATAACGGCGGGAAGGAGGAGGACTGGCTCCTCCTTTTTAAGAACGAGACGCACAACCACCCCACCGAGATCGAGCCCTTCGGCGGCGCGGCCACCTGCATCGGCGGTGCTATCCGGGATCCCCTGGCCAACCGGGGCTATGTCTTTTCCGCCATGCGGGTCACCGGCGCGGGGGACCCTCTGGTACCGGTGGAGGAGACTCTGGCGGGTAAGCTGCCCCAGCGCAAGCTGGTGACCACCGCCGCCCACGGCTACTCTAGCTACGGCAACCAGATCGGCCTGGCCACCGGCCAGGTCACCGAACTCTATCATCCGGGCTATGTAGCTAAGCGGATGGAGATCGGTGCGGTGATGGGCGCGGTGCCCGAAGCCAATGTCCGCCGGGAGAAGCCGGTAGCAGGGGATGTGGTGATCCTGCTGGGCGGCCGCACCGGCCGGGACGGCTGCGGCGGGGCCACCGGATCCTCCAAGGCCCACAAGGTGGAAAGCCTGGAGAGCTGCGGAGCGGAGGTCCAGAAGGGCAACGCCCCCGAGGAGCGCAAGCTCCAGCGGCTTTTTCGGGATCCCAGAGCCACAGCCCTGATCAAACGCTGCAACGACTTTGGCGCGGGCGGCGTGTCCGTGGCCGTGGGTGAGCTGGCTGATGGCCTCATCATCGACCTGGACGCTGTACCAAAGAAATACGCGGGTCTGGACGGCACGGAGCTGGCCATCTCTGAGAGCCAGGAGCGTATGGCAGTGGTGGTGGCGGCCGGGTCGGCCGACGCCTTCATCGCCTTGGCCCACGGCGAGAATTTGGAAGCCACCGTGGTGGCCGCCGTCACGGACGAGCCCCGGATGGTAATGCGCTGGAAGGGAGATACCATCTGTGACATTGCCCGGAGTTTCCTTGGTTCCAATGGTGCGGAGAAGCACGCCAAGGCGGCAGTGGGTCAAGCCCGTCCCGTGGCGGAAAAAACCTCCCACGCACCTCTGGCCGAGCGGCTGGAGGAACTGGTTACTGACTTGAATGTCTGCTCACAGCAGGGACTGGCCCAGCGGTTCGACGCTACCATTGGTGCGGCTACAGTGCTAATGCCCTTCGGCGGAATTCATCAGACTACGCCGGCTCAGGTCATGGCCCATAAGCTCCCGGTGCCCGGGGAGACTACCACCTGTGCGGGCATGGCCTTCGGGTTTGACCCCTGCGTCAGCGAGGCCGACGAGTTTCGTGGGGCGTGGCTGGCGGTGTGCGAGAGCGTGGCCAAGCTGACGGCGGCGGGCTTCCACCGAGAGAAAATGTACCTCACCTTCCAGGAGTATTTCAAGCGTCTGGGCAGCGATCCCACCCGTTGGGGCAGCCCTCTGGCCGCCCTTTTGGGGGCTTTGAAGGCCCAGGTGGAGCTGGGGGTGGCCGCCATCGGCGGCAAGGACAGCATGTCGGGTACTTTCGAGCATATCGATGTGCCTCCCACGCTGGTCTCCTTTGCTGTGGCCTCCGGCAAAACTGGAAGCGTGATTTCACCGGAGTTCAAGGGCCCGGGCCACAGGGTGGTTTTGCTGGCTCCGGAATACGACGGGTTCCTCCCCACGGCAGAGAGCTTCAACGCCGTCAGCGCCCAGTTGGAGAAACTAATCACCGAGAAGCAGATCCTCTCGGCATGGGCGGTGGTTCACGGCGGCGTGGCCGAGGGCCTCTTCAAGATGTGCCTTGGCAACCGTATGGGCTTTGCCGCCGAAGCCGGCGTAAAGGCCGACGACCTCTTTGCCGTCCGCCGGGGGGCTTTCCTCCTGGAACTGGCGGAGGACGCCCCTGAGGTGGGCGGGCTCCTGGGACATACTGTTGAAGTGTACACCTTTGCCGCCTGCGGGGAGACCGCTGATTTGGCGGCGCTGGAGCAGGCCTACGAGAGCAAACTGGAGCCGGTGTTCCCCATCGCCGCGGCGGGAGAGGGGGAGGTACCCACCGTATCCAGCCTTCAAAAGACCCGTTCGACCCACGGTCTGCACATTGCCCGCCCCCGGGTCCTCATTCCCGTGTTCCCCGGCACCAACTGCGAGTATGACAGCGCCAAAGCCATGGAGCAGGCCGGGGCGATTCCACAGGTGCTGGTGGTGAATAACCTTACTCCAGCCTACGTGGCCCAGAGCGTGGCCGCACTGGTCAAAGCGGTGGAGGAAAGCCAGATGATCTTCCTGCCCGGCGGTTTCTCCGGCGGCGACGAGCCGGAGGGAAGCGCCAAATTCATTGCCGCCCTCTTCCGTGCCCCTGCTCTGGCGGAGGCAGTCACCAAGCTTCTGGACCGCCGAGACGGGCTGATGCTGGGCATCTGCAATGGCTTTCAGGCGCTGGTCAAGCTGGGACTGGTACCCTTCGGGGAGATTCGGGACATGACGGACGACAGCCCGACACTTACTTTTAACACCATCGGCCGCCACCAGAGCATGTTGGTGCGTACCCGGGTGTCCAGCGTTCTCTCCCCCTGGCTGGCGGGTGCGGAGGTGGGCGATGTGTACACTGTCCCCATCAGCCACGGCGAGGGTCGGTTTGTGGCCTCCCGCGCGATGCTGGAAGCCCTGGCCGCCAACGGGCAGATTGCTGCCCAGTACGCGGACCCGACAGGGGCGGCCACCATGGAGGGTCGGTACAACCCCAACGGCAGCTACTGGGCCGTGGAGGCCATCACCAGCCCGGACGGTCGGGTGTTGGGCAAAATGGGCCACAGCGAACGGACGGGGAACGATCTTTACAAAAATGTCTCAGGCCGTTTTGACCGGCAGCTTTTTGCCTCCGGTGTGCAGTATTTCAAGTGAGAAAATCTGCGCAGGAACTGAAACAGGCCTACAAACAGCAGCGGCGGGCCTC
>JAYFPI010000105.1:0-21338 GCA_034927965.1 Pseudoflavonifractor sp. | reverse complement strand
TAGGTGCCGTCCTCCACTACCTTTGGAATGAGAGGATAGTTCTTGGAAATTTTGTTCAGCTGGTTCTGGATGGTCCGTACTGCACTCCCCTGCGAGCCGATTTTCAATACCCCCTGGAAGGAAAGCGGAATGCCCTCCACCTTCTTTGCCTCCTTGAGAACAATCTCGTAACCGTAGTAGCTCTTTAAGATCTGCAGCGCCGAGTAACCTTGGTCTCCCAGCCCTTTGGAGCCCCACTGACTCAGCCATCCGTCGCGCTGGACCCGCTTTCCGTCACAGTATTGCGTAAACAACGGTTGAATCAAATCGACTTTTGATATGTAAGTGGTAAATATCTCTTCTACCACATCGGATATCTCTTGAAAAATATTGCGCCCGTAGGTAAACGACTGATCATATGCAGTGGAATTTGTAATTGTAAAGTCATATCCCTTACCACGATACCATTCAGTGTAAACGCGGCTCATTGTAAAGGAAATAATCGCCAAAATATTGGCTTTCAGCGTTTCCTTGGGCCAGGTTGTATAAATTTCACTGCTGGCCACATTTTTAATATAATCACGAAATGGTACCGTGTAGTTTGGCGCTGACGTGTCGTCAGGCTTGCCCGCGTGTACGACGATCAGCCCCGGAACCACCGGCTCCGGAAGCACCACCAAGTTGCTCGGGAAGGGCAGCCTTTTTATTGCTTCTTCTGGAATTTTAGGGGGAAAATCTCCCCAAAGTGTGGGATACGGAATCAGTATTTGCTTCGCGGCCGGGGTCAGGGAGATGTTTTGTACTGCGGTGGATGTGGGAAACAGCTGTACATTGTCAATGGTCGTCTCCTGATAGTCCGGAAAAGAAATCTTCAGGTTGTATTGATTGAACGGCCTCGGCTGACCAAACTCCATGGAGTAGTCCAAGGGCGGTGTCGGAAGGGAAATCAGGTCGCTTTTTCCCTGTGCGTTTGTTTGGAGCTCCGCCAGTGTCTGACCGGAGGTAGGATCGGTTACTTGAATATCCGCACGCTCCGCAGGCATGCCGACATCCCCTCGAAACACATTGACACGCAGCTCTCCAAAGCCACCCTGTGTATTGCTTACCGGCGCGGTATTTATGTTATTGCTCATTCAGCAACTCCCCTCCCTGTAGCAGTATCCTTCATTGACAGAATTGTGGGTACAACGCTATATGTCTGAAAAGGATCTTGCACAAATCTCACCGTCAATATCAGATTGTTATGTGTATGCTGGTATCCGTTCCAGTATTCCTACTCTTCCCCTATTCACAGCGCTTCAACACAACTTCTCTGACAGCAAGCCGTTGTTCGAATGCAGAACGACCCCGCGCCCAGATATCTGGGCGCGGGGTCATTCTGCACAGTACTGCATTGCACGGCAGGTGTGGAAATCAGGATCTTCTTACTCCACCGGCTTCATGGTCGGGAACAGAATCACATCACGAATGGTATCTGCCCCCGTGAGGAGCATAACGGCCCGGTCTACACCGATGCCCATACCACCTGTGGGCGGCATTCCGTAGGCCAGCGCGTTAAGAAAATCCTCATCAAGCATCTCGGCCTCATCGTCTCCCCGATCCCGAAGCTCCGCCTGCTTTTCAAAGCGTTGGCGCTGGTCAATGGGATCGTTAAGCTCCGAGTAGGCGTTCGCCAACTCAGAGTGACAGACAAACAGTTCAAAGCGCTCCGTGAGTCTGGGATCCGCAGGGCTCCGCTTGGTCAGCGTAGAGACCTCCACCGGATACATGGTGATAAAGGTGGGCTGAATGAGCTTCTCCTCCACCTTTTGATCGAAGCAGGCATACAAAGCGTTGCCCCAGGTCTTGTCGGCGGTTTCTGCCAACTCCACACCCTTGGACTTAGCGGCTGCCACAGCCTCGGCGTCATCAGAAATAGCGCCAAAATCAATGCCAACATACTCTTTAACTGCGTCGATCATGGTCAGCCGACGCCAGCCGGGAGTGAGATCAACCTGCTCTCCCATCCACTCCACCTGATAGCCGCCCAAGATCTCCATGGCAGCACCGGAAATAATGCCTTCCGCCACATCCATCATGTCATGGAAATCCGCATAGGCCTGGTAGAGCTCCACCGAGGTAAACTCCGGGTTATGCTTGGGATCCATACCCTCATTTCGGAAGATACGACCAATTTCATACACACGATCCATCCCGCCCACAATGAGCCGCTTCAAAGGCAGTTCGGTTGCAATACGCATATACATGTCGATATCCAACGTGTTGTGGTGGGTCACAAACGGCCTGGCGGAGGCTCCGCCGGAAATTGTGTTCAGGACCGGAGTTTCCACTTCAATATAGCCACGCTCGTCCAAATAGCGGCGCATAAATTGAATGAATCGGGACCGGATCATGAAATTACGCTTCACCTCAGGGTTCATAATGAGATCCACATACCGCTGGCGGTAACGCAGCTCCTTGTCCTGAAGGCCATGGAACTTCTCCGGCAGGGGGAGCAGGGATTTGCTGAGCAGAGTAATGTCCTTGGCCCGGACACTCATCTCACCTCGTTGGGTACGGAACACCTCGCCGTCCACGCCCACGATGTCACCGATGTCAAATTTCTTGAACTTTTTATAGACCGTCTCGTCCATTTCGTCCTGACGGGCGTAAAGCTGAATCCGGCCATCCCGATCCTGAAGATCGCAGAAACTGACCTTGCCCATGCCACGCTTGGACATAAGCCGACCGGCCACCTTTACCGCTTTGCCCTCCATGGCGTCAAAATGATCCTTGATCTGCTGAGACGTGGAGTCCCAAACAAAACGAGTCTGCTGAAAGGGATCCTCTCCCGCCTCTTGTAGGGCGGTGAGCTTCTCGCGCCGCAGACGCAGCAACTCGGAGAGTTCCTGTGCCCCGGCACCGTTCTTCTGTTCCTCTGCCATTTTTTTCTCTCCTGTTCATGGGGCTGGGCGCCCCCTTTTCTCTCTGTTACGCCTTCTGAATGTCCAGCAACTTGTAGCACAGAGTTCCGGCAGGAGCTTCCACCTCTACGCGGTCCCCAACCACCTTGCCCAGCAGAGCGCGGCCAAAAGGGGAGTCCTCAGAGATCCGTCCGTTCATGGGGTCGGCCTCCTGAGACCCCACGATGCGATAGATCTCCTCCTCATTGAACTCCTGGTCGAGCACCTTCACCTGACTGCCTAGACTCACGGCATTGGCGTCAAAAAGGTGCTCTTCAATTACCACATAGTTGGCCAGTACAGCCTCCACCTCGGCGATGCGCGAGTAAAGTTTTCCCTGCTCGTTCTTGGCCTCGTCGTATTCGCTGTTCTCCGACAAATCGCCAAAGGAGCGAGCCTCTTTGATTTGCTCAGCAACCTCGCGCTCCCGTACCGTTTTCAGATAGACCAGTTCCTCCTGCAGCTCCTGCAGGCGCTGCGGAGTCAACTTATACTGTTTCGCCATACCTGTAAATCACCTTTCGTTATCATTCTGTTTATAAAAAACAAGCCGGCTTCGGCCCGATTGGTTTCAATACATACTTCTACTTTTACATTATTCAGTATTATATGTATTTTCCGCCTTCCTGTCAAGGATATTCCGCCGGGACACGGCGCGGATGTCCTTCCCCTCGGCCCGTCCGGTCTCCCACAGCACCTCCAACAGCATCATAGAATCTATCCCCGTCGGCATAGGTGCTTTCTGCCATTCCAGCTCCAACCCGGCCAGATCCGGACGCCCCCAAAGCCGAAGCACCTCACCCACCGCAGACTGCCGTGGAGACAGCTCCACTGTAACCTGCGGACTCAGTCCGTGCCCCAGGCCTGGAGGCGCCGCTCCATAGGCCCGGCGCAGATGACCCGCCAATGCTTCTTCTCCCCGGTCAAAGTCCAGAAGCAGTGTTCCGGTCTGGGGGCAGAGACAGTCGGCCATCGCCCAAGCTGTCCGATCCGCTTTTTCTCCACAGAGAGCGACAACCCGATGCTTCAGCGGATATTTTTTCAGCAGTGTCAGCGCCAGCTCGCCGCCCTTGACCTGACAGAGGGGCAGCGGGTCCACCGGCGCGACCCCATAGGCGGCCAGCTCCGGCCAGCCGTCAAACGTCCCGTCCGCTATGGCCCGACGGATTCCCATTCGCCGGAGAATTCTGCCCCCTTGGGCCAGACGCCGGCTCCGGTCTCCCGCAGGAAGGGTGACAGTGGTCAGGGGCAGACCCAATAGTCGGCACTCCTCAACCATGGGGCGCCAGCGCCACCGCTGCGACCAGATAAGCCATCCTAGCATTGTCCATCCCTCCCGGGAGATGGTATGCGTATCTATTCTCTGCCATGCATGGAAGCGCCAAACGCCTGCTCCCCACAAAAAGCTGCCGGTTCCGCAAAATATGGCCGCAGGCGCCCAAAGGCATCTGCGGCCATATCAAATCACGATTTTAACAACTCCAGCGCTTTTTGCAGCTGCTCATCATCCGCGTGGGGCAGGGTTCCGGCGCGAAACGCGGCCTCCTTTTCTTTGCTGAGCATTACCTCTGCATCCAGTCTTACCCCTGTGCCGATGAGAGAAATCCCATTTCCCGTATAGTATCGGGCAGTGGAGAGATTCATTGCCCCGCCGCCCAGCAGCGGAATGGCCTGCTGAGAGTAGCCCTTCCCGGAAGTCTCTGCGCCTACCACTGCAGACCCTGCCGCCTCCTGAAGCTCAGCGGCAAAGAACTCCGCAGCGGAATAGGTGTCGGCATTCACAAGCACGGCCATGGGCGCCTCCACACACCGACTGTCAGACTCCACTTTCTCCTCCGGTCCATTTCGGCTTTGGGTCCGGAAAATAACCCCCTCCGGGAGCAGGCGGTCCAACATATCGGTGAGCTCTCCTACATAGCCGCCGCCGTTGTCCCTCATATCAAACACCAGGGACTTCGCTCCCTGATCCATGAGGCTATCCACCGCTGCGATTAACTTTTCAGCGCTATGACTATAAAAATTTTCCAGCTTTACATACCCAACCCCATCGTCCAATAGCTCATAGCTTACCGGTTCGGTCTCCAGTGCGGCCCGGGTCAGTGAAATCTCCTGCACCGCGCCGTCAGGGGACAGCACGGTGAGAGACACCTGAGTTCCCTCCTCCCCCAGGATGGTTTGGTCCCCCTGATAGCGAGCTTCTCCCGCGATGGATTGCCCATCCACAGCTGTAATGACCTCCCCAGCCTTCAGTGCGGCCCCGGCCGCGGGAGAACCCTCCCGCACAGAAAGGATCTCCAGTCCCCTTGGATCATCAAAACCCACTGTGACTCCGATCCCAACATAGGAGTTGCTGCGGCGCTGGTTCTGCACCGCATACTCCTCCGCCGTCAGGTAGTGGCTCCACCGGTCATCCAGGCCATCCACCATGCCGGCCAACGCACTGTCAACTGCCGTCGTGGGGTCATAATCTCCTACAAAACGGGTGCGGATTACGCCGAAACCCTGAAGCAACGTGAGGGCATGAGGCCCTAAAAGAAAAAATGCCACTAACGCGGCGGCGGTCAACGCCGCCAGCGCGCCTCCTATAGCAGCCGCGATAAGCTGCCACCGAGAAAACCGTTTTCCTCCCACCGTTTCAGCACCTCTTTCTCAAAAGACGGGCGGAGAGTCTCTCTCCACCCGTCTCATGCAGCTTAGTAGAAATTAACGCCGGGAAACATGCTCCTGGGGTCCTGGCGGACTCCGTTTATCCGCAGCTCCAGGTGGAGATGGTTGCCGGTGGAAGATCCAGTGGTCCCCACATAGCCGATAACCTGGCCCTGGCTCACCACCTGCCCTTCGCTCACCGCGCGGGAGCGCATATGGGCATAAAGTGTCGTCACGCCGTTTCCGTGACTAATGACCACATAGTTACCGTAGGAGCTTGGTGCATAGCCCGAAATGGTGACCACACCGCCTTGAACCGCACAGATGGAGGTTCCCGCGGGAGCCGGCAAGTCAATGCCGGTATGGTTATTGGGCTTTCCGGTAATGGGGTGAATCCGCCATCCAAAATAAGAGGTGATGTGGGTACAGCTGCTGGGCAGCGGATAAGCATACCCGGAACCGGTGGTAAAGGTAATCTGCTGGGAAGCAATCAGCTTCTCCAATTCCTTCTGTTTAGCGGCAATCTTAGCGGCGATCTTCTCTTCTTCCGCCTCCTCGGCCTCCACCAGCGCCTCTGCGGCGTCAGCCTGCCCCTTCAGCTCGTCAAAGAGCGCCTGGGCCTCCTGAACCTTGGCAGCCTGCTCAGCCCGCTGTGCGTCCAGCTGGGTCTTCTGCTCGTCCAAGGCCGCCTTAGACTCGTTGAGTCCCGCCAGAGTGTCCTCCACCTCCTGACGAGCCGTTGCCAGCTCATCCACCACGCCGTTGTCATACTTCATAATCTCATCCACCAGGGCCAATCGATCCAAAAGATCGGAGTAGTTGCTGGCATCAAAGAGAACCGACCAGTAGGAGACCGTACCAGATTCCTCCATAGCGCGTGCTCTCTGGCAGAACTTCTCGTAGGCAGCCTTCTCCTTGGCCTGAGCGTCAGCCAGTGCCGCTTCCTGAGTCGCAATGAGTGCCGCATAAGTATCAATCTGGCTTTGTGTGTTGGCCACCTCGGTGTCGATGGCGTCCAGTTCCTGGTCCAGAAGCTTCTTCCGCTCCAACGCCTTGGCCTTGTCGCTCTCAAGGGCCTCCAGCTGTGCCTGAAGTTCCTTCTTCCGGGCGCTGGTGTCGGCAGCGTCGTCCTTCAGCCCGGAGATCTGATCCTTCAGCTCGCTTTGGCTGGCTGCGTGGGCCGAAGTAAGCACGCTGCCCAACAGGGGAAGCAGGAGCGCCAGTACCATGACCAGCGCCAACAGCGCGGTGACGATCCGCCGCCAATCCGGCTTTCTCCCCTGTTTCTTCGTCTGTACTTGCTGTTTCAATTTCATTCCCCCCGGATCTGTCATCAAACCTGCAGGAACTTCCGTATGGCCAGTACACTGCCGCCGGTACCCACTACCAAGCCGGTAGCAGCAAAGATTCCCAGCACTTTAAACGCAATCTCCTGAAACGGGACCACCGTCAACAGCTGGATGGTCTGTCCCGTACTGATGGCCCGGGCAATCAGCGTGTAAACTCCCCATTCAAAGAAAAAAGCACATACCGCGCCGACTAAGCCTAAGATCATTCCCTCAAAGATAAAGGGCCCCCGGACAAAGCCGTTGGTGGCACCGCACATCTTCATGATGGCGATTTCCTCCCGGCGGGTAAAGGTACCCAGCTTAATGGTGTTGTAAATGATAAACAGGGAGATCAGAAGCAGCAGAGCAATGAGGATAAGCGCCACGCCGGTGGCCACGTTCCGTACCATTACAAACCCCTGAGCCACCTCGGGTGCAGCCTGGAGATTAACAATCCCCGTCACCGCGGACACCGCATCCATGGTCTCCTGGATAAGGCTGATATCCGTCATGTGGACGGCATAGCGATCCCGAAACACCTCGTCGGGCAGATCGGCGTAAAGCCCCGCATTCTTATCCTGGGCAAACTGGTTGGCGTAATTCGCCTTAGCCTCCTCCTTGGTGGTAAAAGACACTGAGGCCACATTGGGCAGGGCCTCCAGCTGGCTTTGCAGCGCCAGCGCCTGTTCCTGGGTATAGCTCTCATCCACAAAGGCCAGGAATTCATTGTCTCGTTCCAGGTCGCCCAACTTGTTTTCCAAATTTAGTGCCACCAAAGAAAAGGAACCCATAATGAGAAGGCAGGCCACGATCATAAACACGGCGGCAAAAGACATCAGGCCGTGGGTGAAAATGGAGTGAAACCCCTCTGAAATGTAGTATCCCAGGTCAAATTGTTTCTTCATTATTATAATACCCGCCTGTCTCGTCGCTGATGATCCGTCCGTTCTCAATGGCAATCACCCGCTTGGAAAAGCGGTTGACAAGTTCTTTCTCGTGGGTAACCACCAACATAGTGGTGCCCAGCTCGTTAATCTTCTCCAGCAGCAGCATGATCTCCAGGGAGCGCTGTGGATCCAGATTCCCAGTGGGCTCGTCAGCAATAATCATCTGGGGATTATTCACCAAAGCTCTGGCAATGGCTACCCGCTGCTGTTCTCCGCCGGAGAGCTGAGTAGGGTAACGGCTCTCCTTCCGGGCCAGGCCAACCAGATCCAGCACATAGGGGATTCGCTTGCGGATCTCCCGGGGTGAAGCCCCCACCGCACGCATGGCAAAGGTGAGGTTCTCCCACACCGTCTTCTTTTCAATCAGGCGGAAATCCTGAAAAATAACGCCCAAAGTGCGGCGCATATAGGGCACCTGGTTTGCCCGAATGCTCCCCAGATTGTAGCCGTTGACCATAATGCGCCCACCGGTAGGCTGCACCTCTCCGGTAATGAGCTTGATAATCGTGGATTTCCCGGAACCGGAAGGGCCCACCAGAAAGGAAAACTCTCCGTCATCAATGCGCATGGAGACTCCCTTGAGGGCCTTAGTTCCATTGTCATATGTCTTTTGAATGTCTAAGAGGCGTATCATTCCCTGCTCCTCATAAAGCGATTGACAATCAGACACAGGCGGCGGGCCGCCGTGTTCGATTGTCAATCACGTTTACTCTTTTTGTGTATGGTGCATAAGGTTTTTCACTGTCCAGACCCTATCTCTTTGCCGACTTCTCTTTTCAAGAAAAAGTCAGTTGTCGATTCCCCGGGAAACCAGATACTTCTTGACCATCAGGGCCACCTTAAAGGTAATCGCATCATCAAACTCCCGCAAATCCAGCCCTGTAAGCTTCTTGATCTTCTCCAGCCGATAAACCAGAGTATTCCGGTGAACAAAGAGCTTCCGGGCGGTCTCAGACACATTCAGATTGTTCTCAAAGAACTTGTTGATGGTAAATAAGGTCTCCTGATCCAGAGCGTCAATTGGGTTCTTCTTAAAGACCTCCTGAAGGAACATTTCGCAAAGGGTAGTGGGAAGCTGATAGATCAGCCGCCCAATCCCCAGATTGTCATAGTTGATAACGCTGCGCTCCGTGTCAAAGACCTTACCCACTTCAATGGCCATCTGGGCCTCTTTGTAGGAGCGGGCCAGATCCCGAATATTGGTGACCACCGTACCAATGCCTACCACGGGCTTCAGATCCAGCTCAGCCATAAGTCCGTCTTCAATCTGACGGGCAATTTTGTCCAGGCGCTTTCCCTCCGTCCCCTCAGGCATCTGCTTAATGACTGCCACGTCTGTCTCACTGATGGAAAGGACAAAGTCGGTCTGCTTGTCGGGGAACATGGACTGAATGGTATCGATCATGGCAGGATCGGCCGGCTCCGGCTGACGCACCAAGAACACACCTCTGGGGACATCACAGACAAAATGAAGTTCCTTGGCTCGGACATAAATGTCCCCCAGCAAGATGTTGTCTGAAATAATGTTTTTGACAAAAGTGCCTTTGTCATGCTTTTCCTCATAGCTCTGTTTGGCCCCGTTAAAGGCCACTGCCGACAGGCAACACAGCCCTCTGGCCACGTCATCTTCGCCCTGAACGAAGCCCGCGTAGTCAAACTGGGCGCCCCAACTGGCCAAGGCCTTAAAGGTTCGCCCATCAAAGCGAATCATCCCGCTTTCAGCGGCATTCAGTTGCCCCACCACATCGCCCCAGCGCTCTCCGATCAGAGAAAGCTCATCACAGGCCACCACGGTACCCTCGGCATCGATCACGCCGATCACCCGGTCAGTACCTTCCTTCATCTGTAACACGACACTCTGAAAAATCCGATTGGACATCTGGAATGCCTCCTTACTTTATTTCCCATCCGGGTAACCACACGCACATTTTCAACAGCCTGCGCCCATTTCTGCACGAAATATACAATTTTAAACAAACAGCAGCTCCGCGGCGCAGTCGATTCACACGAATATCATTATAGCGGCTTTTTTCTCCCTTTTCAATAGCAAATTTTATTTTTTTTGTGAAAAATGCCGAATTTACTCAAATCCTGGCGTTCCTGCCCGCCGAAGCGCCTCCAGCTCAAGGTCTGACAGCGGTCTCCACGCCCCGGGGGCCAAACGTTCATCCAGAGTCAACGGGCCAAAAGCAAGTCGCTTCAGGAATGTTACCGGCTTGCCCCGGGCGGCCAGCATTCGCTTAATCTGGTGGTACTTTCCCTCCCGCAGCGTCACTTGTGCCTCGTTGGGGCCTTGCAGATCCAGCACAGCTGGAAGGCAGTGAAGACCGCTCTCCAAAACCAACCCCGCTTGGAATGCAGCCACATCACTCTCGTCCAGTGTCCCGTTCACCCGTACCAGATAAGTCTTGTCCACATGGCGGTGGGGTGCCAGAAGTCCATGGGCCAGCGGGCCATCGTTGGTGAGCAGGAGCAACCCCACTGTGTCTTTGTCCAGCCGCCCCGCCGGAAAAAGTCCCACCCGCCGAAGATGCTCCGGCAACAGGGAAAGCACCGTAGGTTGTCTGGGATCATCCGTCGCCGACACCAAACCCTCCGGCTTGTTGAGCATGAGATAGATTTGTGAAACGCCGGAGATATCCTCCCCATCCACGCAAAAGCAGGCGGTCTCCGGAAACTTCTCCTCGCGGCCCGCAACTATTTTCCCTTCTACTGTGACTCGTCCCATGCGAATCAACTCGGCGGCCTCCCGGCGGGACCAGCGCCCGGTTCCCGCCAAAATTTTATCCAGACGCTCCATCCAAATCCTCCCTCTTCCGGCTCCCTTCTGCATCCATTGAAATAAAAACTCTCCCTGCCGTGCCTATCATATTCTCTTCCTGTTTACCATAGAATTTGAGCAGAGATCAAAGGGCAAAGGGGAGGTCATTGTGTTCATTTGGACAGCAAAGGTCAATCGGCGCAAGATATATCTGGTATTGGCGGCAGCAGTAATCGTCTGCGGTGCGGTACTGGCCGCTGCAATACTGGGCGGTCGGGGCGCCGCGGTCTCCGCCTCAATCAGTCCGAAAGGAATTAAAACGGAAGAAGACCGAACTGCATATCTCGGAGCTTGGGGCTGGCAGGTCTCTCCGGATGCCGTCACCGTAGAAGAACTGGAGCTTCCAAAAGAGTTTGGGCCGGAGTACTCCGAGTATCTTGCGCTCCAATCCGGTCAGGGGTTCGACCTAGCCAAGTATGCTGGGAAAAGAGTCAAACGGTATACCTATACCGTACTGAACTATCCCTCCGGAGAGTCCGACGTACAGGCCCACCTGCTGATCTTCCGCAACACCGTGGTGGCAGGTGAAGTCCTGGGAGACGGTTTCCTGCACGGCCTGGAAATGCCCACTTGAGAGGGCTGAAAACGTCCCAGCTGCGCCCCAAAATCAGTTTTTCTGCAAGGCAAGGCTGGCGCCGGTTTTCCTGACGCCAGCCTATTCCGCTTTTCCGCCTTAGCTCACCTTTAACGGGCTAGCCTCTCTCGGCCCACATACAGAAAATAGATATAATAAACAGTGCCTATTGCCTGGACAAACCGGGACGTCAAGTTCATAAAACTTCCCATGTCACTTATAGCATTCACCATTGTCAGCCCCTGACACAGCACCGCAATCGCAGTGCAGCCCAAATAGAGCTTTCGGACGTTTTCTTCCAGCTTCATAACGCTTCTCTCTTGTTGACACAGTCGTGCGGTGGTATCACAGACGTAGGCAATCCCCATATAGGCCAAGACCATGGAAATCGACCGCATGAGCAAATAAATCCAACTTCCGGTAATGGCAGTCAGTACATCGCATGCCAGCACGCTAAGTGCAAAAAACAGAGCGATGCGGTAACCTCCGTCAGCCTTCAGCGCAATCCCAAGACCGACCGCTGTCAGTGCAAGACCAATTATATCAGTAGCCACATAGAGAATCGTAACCACAGGCCCCAGAGCCGCAAGACACGCCAATACCACTGAAACAACCAGGAGGATCTGCGCAAAGAACACCAGCCGCAGTCCCTTGACCGCGGCGCTCTGAGTCTCTCCCATACTTTTTGCTCCTTTACTTCATCAGATGAACATTTAGATGTCCGTATGTCATTTCGACACCCTCCGCATCAAAGGCTGCTTTTACCTGCTCTATGAGGTCATAGTGGACATCCCAGTAGTCCTCAGTCGCACACCAAACCCGCAGGATATACTCAATTGAACTCTCCTTATAGCTGCTGATTCGAATCAAGGGGGCCGGTGTTGGCAGCGTCTGCGGGTGCTCTCCTACCACTTTGGCAATACAGCGCTTCACGGTCTCTGGGGGCGCGTCATAGGACATGGCAAATTTCAACTCTACCTGACGTTTGTCCGCCGCAGTAAAATTGATTATCGTTTTTCCTGAAATTTCCCCATTGGGCACAAAAATAGTCTTGTTATCCACGGTGTTCAGCTTGGTATACACCAGCCCCACTTCACTCACCGTTCCACTGACCCCGCCTGCCTCTACAAAATCCCCGGCAGAAAAAGGACGTGCGGTCAGCAGCATAATTCCCCCCGCCAGATGAGACAAGGTTCCCTGCACCGCCAAAGAAATGGCCAAGCCCAAAACACTGAGCACCGCAACCAGCGATGTCATGGGAACACCCAGATATCCAAGCAATACACAGACAGCTACCAGCCACAAAATAACCTTAAGCCCGGAACGCAGAAATGTCCGTACTCCCCGATCCAGTCTGGAGCGTTCCATCGTCCGATCCGCCAGTTTTATGATCACTTTGATCAGGATCAGGCATGTCACCAGCAGTCCAGCGAGCATCGAAGCCTTTTCCCAAGAAAAATTTTTTAGAACATAACTGATTTGTCCCAGCGTCTCCTGTGCGTTTTCCGCGTCTACGCCTGTGGTCACGCTATCCCCTCTTTCCATAATATCTTGTATTTTATCATATTTCCCTCCATTGGACAAGAGGGCCTTTTCCACCCAATCATCCACGTCCTCTCTTTTTAAAAAAAGAGAGGACCGGCTCAAAAGCCGGTCCTCTCAAAAACGCGGAACAGAATTACTCGTTAACCTCAATGACAACGCCGGAACCTACGGTATGGCCACCCTCACGAATAGCGAAACGCAGGCCCTTCTCGATGGCGATGGGGGTGATCAGCTCCACGTTCATGTCGACGTTATCGCCAGGCATGCACATCTCAACGCCCTCGGGCAGAGAGATGACGCCGGTGACGTCGGTAGTACGGAAGTAGAACTGAGGACGATAGTTGTTGAAGAAGGGGGTATGACGGCCGCCCTCGTCCTTGGACAGGACGTAAACCTGGCCCTTGAACTTGGTGTGGGGATGAATGGAGCCGGGCTTAGCAATAACCTGGCCGCGCTCGATGTCGGTCTTGGCAACGCCGCGCAGCAGAGAGCCAATGTTGTCGCCGGCCTGAGCCTCGTCCATCATCTTGTGGAACATCTCGATGCCCGTGATGGTGGTCTTCTTCTTCTCGTCCATCAGGCCCACGATCTCGACTTCGTCGCCCATCTTCACCATGCCGCGCTCAACACGGCCGGTAGCCACGGTGCCGCGGCCGGAGATGGTGAAGACGTCCTCGACGGGCATCAGGAAGGGCAGGTCGATCTTACGGTCGGGGGTGGGGATATAGCTGTCGACCGCATCCATCAGCTCCTTGATGCAGGCATACTCGGGAGCGTTGGGATCGGTGCTCTCGCTGATCAGGGCGTTCAGAGCAGAACCCTTGATGACAGGGACGTCATCGCCGGGGAACTCATACTTGGAGAGCAGCTCGCGGACTTCCATCTCTACCAGCTCCAGCAGTTCGGGATCGTCCAGCTGATCGCACTTGTTCAGGAACACCACGACCGCGGGCACGCCCACCTGACGGGCCAGCAGGATGTGCTCACGAGTCTGAGCCATGGGGCCGTCGGTAGCAGCGATGACCAGGATAGCGCCGTCCATCTGAGCAGCGCCAGTGATCATGTTCTTGATATAGTCGGCGTGGCCCGGGCAGTCGACGTGGGCGTAGTGACGCTTATCGGTCTCATACTCCACGTGAGCGGTGTTGATCGTGATGCCGCGCTCCTTCTCCTCGGGAGCCTTGTCGATGGCGTCATAAGCCTCGAACTGAGCCTTGCCCTGGAGGGACAGCCAGCGGGTGATGGCGGCGGTCAGGGTGGTATTGCCGTGGTCGACGTGGCCAATGGTGCCGATGTTAACGTGGGGCTTTGTGCGCTCAAACTTCTGCTTACCCATGTTGAATATCCTCCTTATAATACACATTTTGTGTTTTATGATTTTGCAAATATCGCGGAAATGCAGGATTATTTTACCGTATCAGCGGGAAAAAAGCAACAACAAAATTGCTTATTCTCCATCCTTGCGGCCGCGCTCGGCAATGATCTTGTCGGCAATATTCTTGGGGATCTCCACATAGCTGTGGGGCTCCATGGAATACTGGCCGCGGCCCTGAGTGCGGGAGCGCAGATCCGTGGCGTAGCCAAACATCTCGCTCAGAGGCACCAGTGCGTCGATCTGCTCGGCGCCGGGGCGGGAGGTCATGCCCTGGATCTGGCCGCGGCGGCTGTTCAGGTCGCCGATGACATCGCCCATATAGTCGGAGGGGACGGTGACATCCACCTTCATGATGGGCTCCAGGAGCACGGGATTCGCCTTACGCATGGCCTCCTTAAAGGCCATAGAACCGGCAATCTTAAAGGCCATTTCGGAGGAGTCCACCTCATGATAGGAGCCGTAGGTCAGGCTGACCTTGACGTCCACCACGGGATAACCGGCCAGAACGCCGGCCTGCAAGGCGCCCTGAATGCCCTGATCGACCGCGGGGATATACTCCTTGGGAATGACACCGCCGGTAATGGCGTTAACGAACTCGTAACCCTTGCCGGACTCGTTGGGTTCCACAGTAATGCGCACGTGGCCGTACTGGCCCTTGCCGCCGGACTGGCGGGCGTACTTGGTCTCCTGCTCGGTAACCTTCTTGACGGTCTCCTTATAAGCGACCTGGGGCGCACCCACATTAGCCTCCACCTTAAACTCGCGGAGCAGACGATCCACGATGATCTCCAGGTGGAGCTCGCCCATGCCAGCGATAATGGTCTGGCCCGTCTCTTCGTCAGTCCAGGTCTTAAAGGTGGGATCTTCTTCAGCCAACTTCATCAGGGCAACACCCATCTTCTCCTGGCCGGCCTTGGTCTTAGGCTCGATGGCCACCCGAATGACGGGGTCGGGGAACTCCATGGACTCCAGAATGATGGGATGCTTCTCATCACACAGGGTGTCGCCGGTGGTGGTGTTCTTCAGTCCCACAGCGGCGGCAATGTCGCCGGCGTAGACCTCCTCGATGTCCTCCCGGTGGTTGGCGTGCATCTGCAGGATGCGGCCCATGCGCTCCTTGTTGTTCTTCGTGGCGTTGAGCACGGAAGAACCGGTGGCCAGCATGCCAGAGTAGACACGGAAGAAAGACAGACGGCCCACGAAGGGGTCGGTCATAATCTTAAACGCCAGGGCGGAGAAGGGAGCGCTGTCATCGGCAGGACGCTCGTCCTCTTCTTCAGTATCGGGATTGGTGCCCTTGATGGCTGGGATATCCAGCGGAGAGGGCATATAATCCACGATGGCATCCAGCAGCTTCTGCACGCCCTTGTTCTTGTAAGAAGTACCACATGTGACAGGCACCAGCTTGTTGGCGATGGTGCCCTTGCGGATAGCCTTGCGGATCATCTCCTGGGGCACATCTTTCTCTTCCAGAACCAGCTCCATGATCTCGTCATCGATGTCAGACACGGCGTCGAGCAGTTTGGAGCGGTACTCCTGAGCCAGCTCAAGCATGTCTGCGGGAATCTCTTCCACGCGCATGTCCTTGCCCATCTCATCGTAGTAGATGTCGGCATCCATCTCCACCAGGTCGATGATACCCTTAAAGGTATCCTCCCGGCCAACGGGGAGCTGGATGGGCACGGCATTACACTTCAGACGGTCGTGGATCATCTTCAATACGTTGAAGAAATCGGCGCCCATGATGTCCATCTTGTTGACGTAGATCATACGGGGGACCTGATAGTGGTCGGCCTGACGCCACACAGTCTCAGACTGGGGCTCCACGCCGCCCTTGGCGCACATGACGGTCACAGAGCCGTCCAGCACGCGCAGGGAGCGCTCCACCTCGACGGTGAAATCCACGTGTCCCGGGGTGTCGATAATGTTGATTCTGGTCTGGGGGAACTGTTCCTTCGTCCCCTTCCAGTAACAGGTGGTAGCAGCAGAAGTAATCGTGATGCCGCGCTCCTGCTCCTGGGCCATCCAGTCCATAGTGGCAGTGCCGTCATGGGTCTCGCCAATTTTGTAGTTGACGCCGGTGTAATAAAGGATACGTTCGGTCGTCGTAGTCTTGCCGGCGTCGATATGGGCCATGATTCCGATGTTTCGGGTATCATGCAGGGATACTTTTCTAGGCATATTCCAAACTCCTCAATCTTACCAGCGATAATGAGCGAACGCCTGGTTGGACTGCGCCATCTTGTGCACGTCCTCGCGCTTCTTCACAGCGCCGCCGACACCGTTGGACGCATCCATGATCTCGCCGGCAAGCCGCTCCTTCATGGTCTTCTCGCTCCGGTTGCGGGCATAGCTGGTCAACCAGCGCAGCCCCAGGGTCTGCCGCCGCTCAGGGCGAACCTCAATGGGCACCTGGTAAGTGGCGCCGCCCACGCGGCGAGCCTTAACCTCCAGAGACGGCATAATGTTCTCCATGGCAGTATTGAACGCTTCCAGGGGGTCTTTGCCGGACTTCTCCTGAATCAGATCAAAGGCGCCATAGACGACTTTCTGGGCCACGCCCTTTTTACCGTCGAGCATAATGCTGTTGGTGAGCTTGGTCACCAGAACAGAATGATACATAGGATCGGGGAGAATCTCCCGCTTGGATACATTTCCTCTTCTGGGCACTTTGCTTCCCTCCTTCATAATATGATTTCATAGGTACTCGAAACGCCGGACGTTTCCGGCGTCCCGTGTAAGACAAGTGCCTGCTTGTCCAGTGCCCGCCGAAGAAACGAATATCTATATGATAAACGCTTCCGGGCAAGGCTGCTGCCTTGCGCACTGTGCGCAACAGTTCACTTTAGGTGGCGTAATTTTCCCTTAGAAAAATTACTTCTTGGCGGCGGTTTTGCCGGCCTTGGGCCGCTTAGCACCGTACTTGGAACGGGCCTGCATACGGCCGTTGACGCCCTGAGTATCCAGAGAGCCGCGGATGATGTGATAACGAACGCCGGGCAGATCCTTGACACGGCCGCCGCGGATCATAACCACAGAGTGCTCCTGCAGGTTGTGGCCCACACCGGGGATGTAGGCAGTGACCTCGTAGCCGTTGGTCAGCTTGACACGGGCGATCTTCCGGAGCGCGGAGTTCGGCTTCTTCGGAGTAGAGGTACGAACCGCAGTGCACACACCTCTCTTCTGGGGAGAAGGCAGGTCGGTCTCCTTGTTCTTCAGGGTGTTCAGACCGAACTGCATGGCGGGGGAAGTGGATTTGTAAGTCGCCTGCTGACGGCCCTTGCGAACGAGCTGGTTAAACGTAGGCATAATTTTCCTCCTTTCTTTCTTGGTCAATAATATATTTTAACAGGATCATCCAAAAATTATCCCGCTAAAATCAAAGAGATGACTCACGCCAGAAGAGCAGCCACAGCGGAGCCCACAGCCAGACCGCAGATGCGGCCCAGATCCTTCATGGTATACCCACGCTCCAGTGTCACGCCCCGCGTTTCGCAGAGGCGGACGATGGGTTCTGTCACCCGAGGATCGGCATCATCGGCCAGCAGCACTGCCTGGGCCGTCCCGGCTTCCAGAGCCCGCTTGACCTGCTTGGCACCCACAACCTTTAATTGTCCGGTGAGATCCGAGTGCATTGGTCAGCCTCCTGTTCTGGAAAAGGGCATAACGGTGCCCTTATAATGGGAATACCCACACAAGTTGAGATTATATCATACCGCTATGATGAAGTCAAGAAATTTTTTGCAGCAGAAGTCTCCTCTCCCCTACGGCCCCAAAGGTGAGCGGGCGGTCACTTTGGACCGCCCGCTCACCTTTAATAATGAAGAGAATTTATTCTTCGCCCTGGAGCGCATCATATCCCGCTTCCCCCGTACGAACCTTGATTACGTCCTCCACGTCATAGACGAAGATCTTGCCGTCGCCGATGTGGCCAGTGTAGAGCGCCCGTCTGGCCGCGGCCACCACCGCCTCCACCGGGACCTTAGACACCACGATCTCCACCTGGATCTTGGGCAGCAGGTTGATGGACATCTCCACACCGCGGTAGTACTCGGTTTTTCCCTTCTGAATCCCGCAGCCCAAGACCTGGGTAACGGTCATGCCGGTGACACCGATCTCGTTCATGGCGGCCTTGAGCGCCTCAAACTTGGACTGGTTGCAGAGAATGGACACCTTGGTAAGCTTTGTACCGTTGACGGGCTCTGCCTTGGGCGCGGGAGTCATCCGGATGGCAGCGATCGTGGCAGGGACCTCACCTGTGCCAACGGCCGGGAGATCAGTGGCGCTGGTGGAGAACACAAAGTCGGCATAGGCGGAGGCCAGGCCGTGCTCCTGAAGGTCCAAGCCCTCAATTTCCTCTTCGGCAGAACAGCGCAGGCCAATCGTATGTTTGAGGATCTGGAACACAATAGTAATGGTAACCGTAACCCAAACAATTACCGCACCTACGCCCAGGCATTGCGTCAGGAAAAGAGACGCTCCCCCTCCATAGAACAATCCGCCTTCTGTCGCCAGTAATCCAGTAAGTAGCGTACCCATAGCTCCGCAGACACCATGTACCGAGATGGCGCCCACCGGATCGTCGATTTTGACCACCTTATCAAAAAACTCAATAGACAAAGGCATCACAAGTCCGGCACAGATACCGATGACAGCAGAACCGGCAATGGAAACCCTGTCACAGCCCGCGGTAATGGCCACCAGTCCGGCCAGAGCGGCATTGAAGGTCAGAGACACGTCCGGCTTCTTATAACGGATCCATGTAAAGATCATGGTGGTCACACAGGCTACCGCGGCAGACATATTGGTAGTGCAGAAAATGGAACCCGCCAACACGAGGGTCGCATCTCCTTCCATACCCACGGTTGAGCAGCCGTTGAATCCAAACCAGCAGAACCACAGAATAAACACACCCAGCGCGGCAATGGAGAGGTTGTGGCCCAAAATGGCCCGGGGTTTCCCGTCCTTGTCGTACTTACCGATCCGGGGCCCAAGAATCTTGGCCCCTACACAGGCGGCAACGCCCCCCACCATGTGGACCGCTGTGGATCCGGCAAAGTCGTGGAAACCGATCTGCGCCAGCCAGCCGCCGCCCCAGATCCAGTGACCGGAGACTGGGTAGATCACCAGAGAAATGGCGGCAGAGTAAATGCAGTAGGAAATGAATTTTGTCCGCTCCGCCATGGCTCCGGAGACAATGGTGGCAGCGGTAGCGCAGAAGACCGTCTGAAAAATAAAGAATGCGAAGAGGGGTACCCCACTGGGGAGAATCGCGGTATAGTCCCCACGGATCAGCGGGTCAAAGCCACCGATAAAGGCTCCCGCTCCCCCGAACATCACACCGAACCCCACCAACCAAAAAGCGGGCGTTCCAATACAAAAGTCCATTAGATTCTTCATCAAAATGTTTCCGGTGTTTTTGGCCCTCGTAAAACCGGCCTCGCACATAGCGAACCCAGCCTGCATGAAAAAAACCAGTGCGGCGCCGAGTAGGACCCAGATTGTGTTGACTGCGGAATACATACTCATTCCCCCTCAAAAAAATCAGGACGCGTGTCCGCTCTCTCTGCGGTACACGCGCCCTTGCGTCGTAACAAAGAAAGCGCCGGGGAGGTCACCCTCCACGACGCCTTTGCCTTGTTACGGGTAGTCTAACGGAAAACCCGCAAGTTGTCAACCCAATCATTTCGTTTTCGTCGGTTGTTCCCAATCTTTCTTCCACAAAGCTTTGATTTTATGCAATTTGCAAATTCGTCTCCTGCATGTCCCATTTTCCCGCTTGCCCCACTTCGCCCCCTTACAGTCTGACAGGCACCGGGTTTGTCAGAACAACCTCCTCCGGCGAAACCGCGCACTCATACGCCAACACATCCACTCCGGCCAGTGCTGCCTGCCGGAGTGCCGTTCCAAAGGCCGGGTGAGTACGATCATTGGGAGAAAAGCCAAAAATCCCTCCCATCTGGATTACAAAGCAGACAGCGGCCTCATATCCCTCCATCCGGGCCCGCATCAACTCCTCCAGGTGCTTGACCCCACGCTGGGTAGGGGCATCCGGAAACCAAGTCCAACCATCCTCTTCCAGCGTGCAGCCCTTCACCTCTACAAATCCCCGGGCAGACGTTCCACCCGAGTTCAAGTCCTCTCCCTCCCAGTAAAAGTCAAACCGAGAATTTCCCCAAGATGTCTCAGGGCGGAGCAGCGTCAACCTAGGGCGAAACTTTCCAGCCTCCGCCCACTCCCGAAAAATTTGGTTGGGTGCCTGGGCATCCATGTTGATAAGCCTTTCCCCTTTTTCTACGGCAATCAGGTCAAACCGGGTCTTTCTGGCCGGGTTATCCGCTTCCGCCAGATAAACGGTGGCTCCGGGGATAAGCAGTTCCCTGCAGCGTCCCGTATTTTTTACATGGACCGTACATTCCTGCCCTTCCAGAGCAACCTGGGCAATAAACCGGTTGGGCCGGGCTAAAAATATCGCTTTCCGAATCGTGGTATATCGCATGTTTTTCCCCCACCATTTGATACTCTATTCTACCATAAAATTTTGTGTTTGTACCCCCACTTTGCTTTTCTCTCCAGACTTCTTGCCCACCGACAAACGTTGTGCTATGATACAGAAAGCCGTAAATAAGGAGGGACCTTTGTATGGTCACATTGGCACAGCGGATCGAGGCGCTGCGCACAGAACGCAATCTGAGCCGCCCAGCTCTGGCCGCCGCCCTCGGTTTTCCCAGACTGTCAATTGAAAAATTTGAAACAGGACGCCAGACCCCCACGCAGGAGCAGCAGAGTAAAATCGCCGCTTTTTTTGACGTCTCCTTGTTCTATCTGCGCGGAGAGAGCAACGACAGAACCACGTTGGACAATTGGATAAACGCCGACTTCTCGGACGAGCCGGCCCTCACCATCCCTGCACCCAGGCGTCCTGCTCCTCAGGCCGCTGCCTCCCCTTCCGGAGAGCAAGGCACCATGTTTGATGCTTTCCTCTCCGGTCGAAAGTTCCAGGACACTCTGCACGCCGCTGTATTGGAGGTTTTACGTTCTCCGGAAGGGCAAGAGCTCTTGTCCCAAACCATTCGAAAAGAGCTTGGGAAGCCCTGAGCGTTTCCTCCAGTCATCAGCTGCATAAGCGGCGGGCGCGACCGCATGGCCTCGCCCGCCGCGTCTGTTTCCGCTTGCGCCGA
>JAYFPI010000035.1:0-2305 GCA_034927965.1 Pseudoflavonifractor sp. | reverse complement strand
ATGCCTGGCAATCATTGTTTCTGGGTTGTCTGTGGGCGGCTTTATGGATCGTTCTTGGCCTGCTTGGTTGGATACCTTTCGTTGGTATTGTTTTCTGGATCATACTCTATCTGGCACATGTAGGCTTTATTGTTTTGACAGTGATCTGCATTATCAAAGCTACTCAGAACGATATCTTCAAGATTCCGGTGATATACGGCCTTGCGGAAAAGATGAAATAGATTGAGCGACAAGGAGGGCTCCCGTTTACGGAAGCCTCCTTATTTTTATTATGTCTTAAGCAAGCCTGAATAGATTCAAACGACGTTTGTTCCATTCAGACCGGTAAGACGGCGTAATACCGCTGTTCCAATCAAACCGGCCAATATATATTTGACACTGTCGATCAGTATAAATACTACCATGTTGATTGCGATGACAATCAGGGTTGTCGATTTATCAAGATACAGGCTGTATATCAGATACATATAGATGATCGCGATGACATACATGGCGATCAGTGAGACAGCAGCAAAAAGAGCAGCTTTCAGCACAGCGGCTGTTTTTGCCCGCCCTTGGGTTTTGCCAGACAGAACAAGCTGTTTTCGAACTAGCAGGCTGGTCAAAAAGGCGCATACTGCAAAGCCAATGACAAAACCAAAGGATGGTTCGAGTACATACGAGAGTCCGCCGCCGCTCATAAAAACAGGCAGACCGATAAGGCCCAGCGCCATATACACCAGTTGGGAAATCAATGCATACCGCGGTTGAAGCAGCAACCCGGCCAGAAAAACAAAGAAGGTCTGGAAGGTGAACATCAACGGCGTTCCGGGAATAGGCACCTTGGGCAAAAAGACACTGACAGCCGTCAGCGCCGCGAAAAGGGCGCAGAGTAAAAGGTTTCTTGTTTTCATGATACCTCACAAATGTAAACTGAATAATAAATATAGGTTAACATATCGAGTTGGAATCTGTCAAGACGATGTATATTTATCGAAAAACAGCTATGCAAAACCTGCAAAATCATGTATAATTGCGAAAAGAGTTCGGCTTGGTTGATACTGTAGGGAGGTCATCGATGCCCGAGGAAGAGGCGCTGCTGATCAAGCGGGCGCAAAGCAGTGATGCTGCGGCATTGGAAAAGCTGCTCACGCTGTATGAAAAAAGGGTATATAACATCGCATACCGCTACATGAACAATGAAGCTGACGCCTATGACATGGCGCAGGAGGCACTGATCAAACTGTATCGCGGCATACGTTCCTTTAAAGGCCAGTCGGCGTTTTCCTCCTGGGTTTACCGGCTTACCGTCAACACCTGTCTGGATGGTTTGAGAAAACGCCGCAAGGTGCCAGTTTCTTTGGATTTTGCGCTGGAAAACGGTGCCTCCTTCGAAGCGGAGGAGGGAGATTTACCCGAACAGTGCGCCCTTACCATCGAGAACACTGAAGATATTCACCGCGCCATCAATACGCTTTCAGACGACCATAAGCAAGTGGTTATACTGCGCGACTTAAGCGGCCTAACCTATGAAGAGATTGCCTACTCGCTGGGCATATCCGTCGGCACGGTCAAATCGCGGCTCAATCGCGGCCGCCAAAGGCTGAGAGAACTGTTGATTCAGTATTGAGATAATGGAACATTATTCATGGGGGAGGCGTCTTAGTTGATAACAAGACGCTGGTTGTTATTAGAACATTTTGCAGGAGGGGAAAATGAAAAAGTTATTATTGGTGGTATTAGCAGTTTTCATGATCCTGTCGCTGGCTGCCGGTTGCGCGTCGTCAATGACGCAGGAAAGCAGCGATGGCGAATACTATGGCAAGGGGGAAATAGCCGAAGCGCCTGCCGCGCCGGAAGAATCGGTTGCGGCGTCCTCGGATTTGGGCGCGGGTTCGGACATCAACTACGACGACTCAATATTGCAGCCCGGTGTCAATCGCAAGATCATCTACGAAGGAAGCATCAGCGCCCGGACAAAGAAATATGATGATGATCTCAACACCATTATGTCTAAGCTCAGGGAGTATGGTGGATATCAGGAGAATGCTTCGACCAGCGGCACGAAACCGGAAAGCTGGCAGGATGAGGGCCGCAGTGCTACGCTGGTATTGCGGGTGCCCAGCGCGCATTTTGATGATTTCATGAATCTGCTGAAGGGCTTGGGAGAGACGGTTTCGACGCAGGTGAACGGGCGGGACGTTTCGGATGATTACTATGATACGGAATCGCGGCTGAAAACACTGCGCATCCAACAGGAAAGGCTGGAGGATCTGCTGAAGCAGGCGGCCACGCTGGAGGATATCATCCAGATTGAAAACGCAAT
>JAYFPI010000091.1:0-2223 GCA_034927965.1 Pseudoflavonifractor sp. | reverse complement strand
CGAATTTGGTGCTGCAGTACGGAGCGGCTGCTCAGAAGAACATTGCTGCCTTCTCAGAAAATGCCCTGAACAACGTGAAGACCAAGGATTTGGGCGAGGTGGGAGATGCGCTGTCCTCTCTGGTGGTGGAGCTCAAGACCTTTGGTGAGCCGGAAAAGAAGGGAATTGCGGGATTTTTTCAGAAAAAGCGCAACGAGCTGGAAGCGATGAAGGCAAACTACTCCAAGGCCGAGGTAAATGTCACCAAGATTGTTCGGGTGCTGGAGGATCATCAGGTAATCCTGATGAAAGACATTGCCATGTTCGATCAGATGTATGATCTGAACACCAAATACTATAAAGAACTGACCATGTATGTCATCGCCGGAAAGAAGCGGTTGGAGTACCTGCGGGCCAACGATCTGGAGCAGCTGAAGCAGAAGGCCGCCCAGACCGGGGCTCAGGAGGATGCGCAGGCATATAACGACTTTGCCAACCTGTGTAGCCGGTTTGAAAAGAAACTCCACGACCTGGAGCTGACCCGGATGATTTCGATTCAGATGGGGCCACAGACCCGGCTGCTGCAGAACAACGATACTCAGATGTTGGAGAAGATCCAGTCCTCTCTGGTGAACACCATCCCCCTGTGGAAGAGTCAGATGGTGCTGGCACTGGGGCTGGAGCACGGGCGTCAGGCCACGGCGGCTCAGACTGCGGTGACCAACATGACCAACGAGCTACTGCAAAAGAACGCAGATATGCTGAAAATGGGGACCATTGAGACGGCCAGAGAGGCTGAGCGTTCGGTGGTGGACATCCAAACCTTGCAGCACACCAATCAGCAGCTGATTTCTACGCTGGACGAGGTAATGAAGATCCAGACCGAGGGGGCGCAGAAGCGCCGGGAGGCCGAAACCGAGCTGGGACGCATTGAGGGCGAGCTGAAGCAGAAGCTGTTGGAACTGCGGGGCTGAAGATCGGATTCTAAAACAGGGAGTACGGATTGAGGCAGCCAGAGACCACACTTCGGAAAGGAACCGAACATGAAATTTTTTCAAAAAACCTGGGTTGCGGTGATTCTCACCCTTGCTGTCATTGCGGGAGCTGTGGCCCTTGGCCAGACCAGAGCGGAGACTGCGCCCAGCAACACGGCCAGTTCCAGGTTGGACACATCCCTGTCCACCGGTGCCTATACGCAGTGGATCGGCGATTTTGCAGGTGTGTTTTCGGATGAGCAGAAACAGCAGATCAGGTTGTACAACGCCAACTGGGATAAGCGCTATGGCAGCATCATTGTGGTGGAAACCCTGGCGGACCCACCCAGCGGGACGCTGCAGGACTATACCGCTCAGCAGGCCGAGAAATTTGAACTGAGCGCGTACGACGGTTATTTGGCCATCGTGCCAAAGACCGGAGACGCCTATTTTGCGGTGGGGGCGGACTACCCCCTGTCGGACAATGAGGTGGGGATTTATCTCAACCAGTACCTCTATGACGATGTGGCGGCCGGCCAATCTGGCGCGGGCGTACTGACTCTGTTTTCGGCGCTGAACCAGTACTATGTGGACAACTATGGATCCGGGACCTCTGGCGGGGTTTATCAGCAGGAAAGCGGCGCCGTTTCCATGCTCGTCAATCTGGCGGTGCTGGTGGTGATTCTCCTGGTCATTGCAACCATCGTGGACAATCTGCGCTATGCCTCTTACCGTCAGATGTATTACGGCGTGGCCATGCCTCCGGTGATGTTCCGCCCTATTCTGTTCTGGCACGGGCCTACCTACGGCTGGTACCGCCGCCGGTGGAATGGGCCGCCGCCCCCGCCTCCGGGAGGGCCGAGAGGACCAGGCGGCTTCGGTGGCTTTGGCGGTCCCCGAGGGGGTGGCTTTGGAGGTTCTGGTTCCGGGAGCGGCTCCGGTGGGTTCCGTGGCGGTGGGTTCAGCGGAAGCGGCTTTGGCGGCTCCCGTGGCGGCAGCTCCGGCGGGTTCCGTGGCGGTGGCTTTGGCGGTTCCCGCGGCGGCGGCTTCGGGGGCGGTGGCTTTGGAGGGGGCGGCTTTGGCGGCTCCCGTGGCGGCGGCTTTGGCCGCTGATGATCCGATTTGCTGATGAAGGGGTTGGCTGTTTTCAAACAGCCAACCCCTTCTTTTGTCGATTTTTTAAGAAAAGCTCCCGGCATACCAGGGTGCGGCGGTTCATATACATCAAAGGAACAAACGATTCAGGAGTGTGATGACTCATGAGACAAAA
>JAYFPI010000066.1:0-12686 GCA_034927965.1 Pseudoflavonifractor sp. | reverse complement strand
GCACCGCAATCCCCCCGCCCCCACCTATTTATGTACAGAGAGACCGACTTTATAGGCCCTTAAGCCCCTCTACAGCCGACTGTACCAGCAGGGCGGCGGCGATGGGGAGGGCGTCATCGTCAGTGGTGAACTGACTGCTGTGCCAGCAGGGCATTTCTCGGCCGGGGTAGCCGGAGCCCAACCAGTAGAAGAAGGCGGGCACGTCCCGGCCAAACACGGCGAAGTCCTCGGAACCCATAGCAGGTTTTGGCTGTACGATATTTTCCGGCCCCACCACAGCCTCTGCCGCCCGGCGGGCAAGGGCGGTCATCTCCAGGCCGTTCCAGGTCACCGGAACCTCGGGGATGAGGGTAAAGTCGGCAGTGCAGCCGTACGCGGCGGAAATCTGCCGAGCCAGCTCTTCTACCCGGCGCTCCGCCATAGCCTTGACCTCCTCGGACAGTGCGCGGATGCTCCCGGTCATGGTGACCTCATCAGGGGCAAAATTCTCGGGGGAGCCGCCGTGAATGGAGCAGACGGCGCACACCAGTCCCTCCAAAGGGTCGGCATTGCGGCTGACCACCGACTGTACACCCTGAATAAAGGCTGCCGCCGGCACCAGCACGTCGACACACTTGTGGGGGGAGCCGCCATGGCCTGTCTTTCCGTGTAAGACGACAATAAAGTTGGACTTGCCTGCCATAATGGGGCCGGGAAGGACAGCAATTTGCCCGCAGGGCACCTCCGGGCGGTTGTGAAGGCCAAAAAGGCAATCTGGTTTACTGGGCAGCTTTTCCCAAAGCCCGTGGCGAACCATGGCCGCCGCCCCCTGGGTAAACTCTTCGGCGGGCTGGAAGAGCAGAACCACGTTTCCGGCCAGCTCCCCGCGATGGGCCGAGAGAAGAGCGGCGGCACCATAGAGGGCGGCGGTGTGAAAGTCGTGGCCGCAGCCGTGCATCCGGTTTGGTATCTCTGAGACAACGGCTCCCCCTGCCGGTTCCTGCTGTTCCAGCGCATCGATATCCGCCCGGAGAGCCACCGTCCGCCCGGAGGTTCCGCCCCGGAGAAGGGCCACTACGCCAGTCTCCATCCCCAGGTCGATGAACTCTACCCCCAGCGGGGCCAGCAACTCTTTGAGCCGGGCGGTGGTGCGAAATTCTTGAAAACTGGACTCCGGGTGGCGGTGGAGGTCGTCTTTCACGGCCTTCATATTACTGTAAAGTGCCTTTGCTTCCGTTAAAAAAGACATAATCGGTTCCTTTCCGGGGCTTGTCCCCATCCCAAAAATCATATATAATACTTTAATACGCCAGCGCAAAAAAAACAAGGGGGGTGAGGATGTGGCCCAAAACGACTTTTCCCGGGGAGCAATGTCACGGAACATTTTGACCATGGCTCTGCCCATGACGGCGGCCCAGCTTATCAACATCCTCTATAATATCGTGGACCGGGTCTACCTGGGCCACTTGGAGGGGGTGGGGCGGCTTTCCATCACTGGCCTGGGACTCTGTCTGCCCGTTATTTCCATCCTGATTGGCTTTGCCAACCTCTGCGGTATGGGGGGTGCGCCCCTTTGCTCCATCTGCCGGGGGAAGGGAGAGAATCAGGAGGCAGAAGGTGTAATGGGGAACTCCTTTACCCTTCTAATTCTATTTGGCATTAGCCTGACCGCAGTATGCCTGCTGCTGAAAAAGCCCATCCTCTATCTTTTTGGAGCCAGCGACGCTACCTTTCCCTATGCCGATGACTACCTCACCATCTACCTCTGCGGCACGCTCTTTGTCATGATCGGCCTGGGAATGAACCCCTTCGTCAACGCCCAGGGCTTCGGTCGAATGGGGATGATGACGGTGACGCTGGGGGCGGCGGTGAATTTGGTGCTGGACCCCATCTTTATTTTTGGACTGGACATGGGGGTTCGGGGAGCTGCCCTGGCCACCGTGATTTCCCAGGCTTGCTCGGCGGTTTGGGTGCTGCGATTCCTCACCGGCCCCAAGGCTATTCTTCGGCTGCGCCGGTCTGCCTTGAAGCTTCGGTGGGAGCGAGTGCGCCGTATTCTGGGCCTGGGCTCCTCTGGCTTTGTGATGGCCCTCACCAACTCCCTGGTGCAAATCCTGTGCAACGCCACCCTTCAGCGGGTGGGAGGAGACCTCTATGTGGGCGTAATGACGGTTGTCAACTCGGTACGGGAGGTGGCCACCATGCCGGCTGCCGGCATCACCAACGGCTGTCAGCCCGTACTGGGGTACAACTATGGAGCGGGGCAGTATCAGCGGGTGCGGGAGGGCATTCGCTTTACCACCGCGGCAACAATGAGCTACACTGTGGCTATTTGGGCAGTGGTGATGGCGTTTCCGGCAATATTCATCCATATCTTTAACAGTGAAGCGGAACTGCTCTCCGCGGGCGTGCCCGCCTTCCGCATTTACTTTGCCACCTTTTTCTGCATGGCCTTCCAGTTCATTGGCCAGTCGGTGTCGGTGGCGCTGAATCGGTCAAAGAGTGCAGTGTTTTTTTCCCTCTTCCGAAAGGCGTTTATTGTGGCACCGTTGACGGTGCTGCTGCCCGCTCTGGGCTGGGGGGTGGACGGGGTGTTCTGGGCCGAGCCCATCTCTAATGTAGTAGGCGGACTGGCTTGCTTCATTACTATGTGGCTGACAGTTTATCTCCCCTTGGGGCACCGCCCCGATGGCTCGTAAGGGGAAACGGTTTGACCTTGCCCGGGGCGGGGAAAACTGGTATACTATAAGTTACGGCTTTCAGCCCAAACAGTCAGGAGGCACTTGGCAATGAAACTCATGGTCATCGACGGCAACTCCATCATAAACCGGGCCTTCTACGGCGTGAGGCCCCTCTCTACGCGGGACGGGATCCCCACCAACGCCGTATACGGTTTCCTCAATATTCTTTTCAAGCTGCTGGACGAGGAAGGACCGGATGCCCTGTGCGTCGCCTTCGATTTAAAGGCCCCTACCTTCCGGCATCTGGCCTACGAGGGCTACAAGGCCCAGCGCAAGCCCATGCCAGAGGACTTGGTAAAACAGGTGCCAATCTTGAAAGAGGTGCTGGACGCGCTGAACATCCCCCGTTACGAACTGGAGGGGTGGGAGGCCGACGACCTCATCGGTACCATTGCCGAAAAAGACATGGCGGCAGGCTGGGATACAGTGGTGGTGACGGGAGATAAGGACTCCCTTCAGCTTATTACCCACCACACTGTCGTCAAGCTGGTAACCACCCGCATGGGCCAGACCACCACCAAAAACATGACCCCTGACGCCTTCCGGGCCGACTACGGCTTTGATCCCGTCCATATCATCGACCTCAAGGCCCTCATGGGGGACGCCTCAGACAACATTCCGGGAGTGAAGGGCATCGGGGAAAAGAACGCCATGGATCTTATCCAGCGATTCACCAGCGTGGCGGACATCTATGAAAAACTCCCTGATCTGGAGGGGGTCAAGTCCGGCGTGCTGAAAAAGCTGGCCGAGGGCAGGGAGCAGGCAGAGTTGTCCTACGACCTGGCCACCATCCGCCGGGATGCGCCTTTGACCTTTGCGCCCGAAGACGCCGTTCGGCGGGCGCCTGACCGCTCCGCTGCCTATGAGCTGTTTCTCCGGCTGGAATTTGTCAAACTCATCGAGAAGCTTGGACTGACTCCGGGCCCGGCTGGGGGTGCGGGAGAGAGCCAGCCAGAGACTGGCACCTGTGAAAGCGAGGTGGTCTCCGACCGGGCGCGGATGGAGGAGTTGCTGGCGCTGTGGCGGCAGCGGGATCATATTTCCTTGCTGACCCTCCCGGAGCTTGGGGGCGTGTGCGTGGAGTGGGGCGACGAAAGCTGCGGCAGAGCCGCCCTCTGCTTTCCAGACCATCTGGACTGCTACAACGACTTTCTCCGGGGACTCTTTGCTCCTGATATCCGCAAGGTCACCCATGGGGTAAAGGACTTGATGGGAGTACTGATGACCGAGGGGTTGTCTACCGACGGCTTTGTCTTTGATACCGAGCTGGCGGCCTATCTGCTGGCCCCCACCGATGGCAGCTATGAGTTGGACAAGCTGAGCGTATCCTATTTTAATTTTGAGACCGCCAAGGCCCAGGTCTACCGTGCCCCGGGGGCGTTCAGCCCGCTGTTGGCTATGGAAAGCGCCCTGGCAGCAGGGGCGGACCCCTATGCCCGGGCGGAAGACCGGGAGGCTGCGGCTTCGGCGGTGTCCGGGCCTATGGGGGCCTTCTTGAGCCACACTGCTCTGGTGGAGAGCCTGTATGAGGAGTTCTCCAAACGTCTGGAGGAATTGGGGCTCCACCAGGTCTATTATGACATCGAACTGCCCCTCTGCCAGGTGCTGGCAGAGATGGAGCGCACCGGTGTCTTGGTAGACCGGAAGGCTCTGGCCCGGTTCGGAGAGATGCTGGAGATCCGGCTTCGGGAGGATGAGGCCGCCATCTACGACCTGGCTGGGGAGACTTTCAACATTAATTCCACTCAACAGTTGGGGCACATTCTCTTCGACAAGCTGGGCCTGCCCCCGGTGAAAAAGACCAAGACGGGTTACTCCACCAACGCTGAGGTGCTGGAGAAACTCCGGGGGAAGCACCCAATCATTGACGCCATTCTGGAGTATCGGCAGTACGCCAAACTCAAATCCACCTATGTAGATGGCCTGACCAAGGTCATTGCACCCGACGGGCGTATCCACACCTCCTTTCAAAACACGGTCACCGCTACCGGGCGGCTGTCCTCCACCGAGCCAAATCTCCAGAATATTCCTGTCCGTACCGAACTGGGGGCCCAGCTTCGGAACATGTTCGTGGCGGCCCCCGGCTGTATGCTGGTGGATGCCGACTACTCTCAGATCGAGCTTCGTCTGCTGGCTCATATTGCGGACGACAAGGCCATGCAGGAGGCATTCCGCAGCGGTGCGGACATCCACACCGCCACCGCTGCTCAGGTCTTTGGTGTACCGCAGGAGGAGGTCTCTCATGAGATGCGCCGCCGGGCTAAGGCGGTGAACTTCGGCATCGTCTACGGGATCTCCGACTTTTCCCTGTCCCAGGACATCGGCGTGAGCCGGACCGAGGCCCGGGAGTATATGGACCGCTACTTTGCCACCTTCCGGGGGGTGCGGGCCTATATGGACCGGGTGGTGGCCGAGGCCCGGGAGCGGGGCTGGGTGGCCACCCTCATGGGCCGCCGCCGGTGGCTGCCTGAGCTGAAGTCGGCCAACTTCAATCTGCGCTCCTTTGGGGAGCGGGTGGCGCTCAATATGCCCATCCAGGGCACTGCCGCAGACGTCATCAAGCTGGCCATGATCCGGGTTTGGAAAGCCCTGAAGGACAAGGGGTTGAAGGCCAGACTTATCCTCCAGGTGCACGATGAACTCATCGTGGAGAGCCCGGAGGAGGAGACTGATATGGTTAAAGAACTGCTCACCCGAGAGATGGAGGGCGCGGTGGACTATTCCGTACCCATGCGGGCGGACTCCGCAGCTGGGAAGAGCTGGGGAGAGGCGAAAGGATGAAAAATTACAAACTGGTCCCCATGGATCGTTCCCATTTGAAAGAGATTGCCGCGATCGAGCGGGAGTGCTTTTCTACGCCCTGGTCGGAGGCGATGCTGGAGGAGGAGCTGTTCAACCCCATAGCTTCCTTTATTGTGGCACAGCGGGCTGATGGTGCGGTGCTGGGCTACGCAGGTCTCCACGCGGTGCTGGACGAGGGATATATCGACAATATTGCCGTTCGGCCAGACTACCGGGGACAGGGAATCGCGGACGACCTGTTGGACGTATTCGTCCGCTTTGGACAGGCCAAGCTGGCCCTGCTCACTCTGGAGGTGCGCCTGACCAACGAGCCGGCCATCCAGCTCTACTATAAGCACGGCTTCGCCCAGGTGGGCCGTCGAAAGGACTACTATGAAAACCCCAAGGAGGATGCTATCATCATGACACAGGAATTTAAGGAGCGGGAGGAAGCAAATGTCTGATACGCAATTTCGGCTTCTCACTGAGGAGGAACTGAAGATACTATACGAGACTCATATGAAGCGGGATTTTCCAGAAGATGAACTCAAACCTTTGAGTCGGCTTTTGGCGCTCATGGGACAGGGAGAATATGAGCCTTATGGTCTCTTTCTGGGGGAGTCACTGCTGGCCTATGCGCTCTACTGGAAGGCGGGGGAGGACCCCTATGTGATGCTGGACTACTTTGCGGTTTTGCCCGAGGGTCGAAATCAGGGCACGGGCAGCGCTCTGCTGCGACAGATGTTGGATCGGTTCTGCCAGGGGGGGCGGGGCGTGTTTGGCGAGGTGGAGATCCCCAATACCGGCGATGAGAAAGTGGATGCTCTGCGCCGCAGGCGGCTGGGTTTCTATGACCGGGCGGGGCTTCGGAAGATTAACTATTACACAAAAGTGTTTGGCGTTCCTTACATCATCCTAGCCTACGGCCCGGACATTCCCGATGACGTGCTGATGGATACCTACCGGAAGCTCTACCACAATGCCTTCCCCGATCCCAAAATGTATGAGAAAAACGTGTTTATCACGGAGGCGGTAAAGGAATGAATATCCTGGCCTTTGAGTCTACCTGCGACGAGACGGCGGCGGCGGTGGTGCGGGATGGGCGAATCATTCTCTCAGACGCTATTGCCTCCCAGGTGGACATGCACACCCTGTACGGCGGTGTGGTTCCAGAGATCGCCTCCCGTAAGCACGTGGAGGCCATTGCCGGTCTGGCTGACCGGGCGCTGTCAGACGCGGGGCTGACCCGCACCGGCATCGACGCCATCGCGGTGAGCTACGCCCCGGGGCTGATCGGCGCAGTGCTGGTGGGGGTTAACTTTGCCAAGTCGGCTGCCCTGGCGCTGGAGGTACCTCTCATTCCCGTCCACCACATCCGGGGCCATATTGCCGCCAACTACCTGGCCCACCCGGATCTTGAGCCTCCTTTTGTCTGCCTATGCGTTTCCGGGGGAAACACTCTTATTGCCGATGTGCGGGACTACACCGATATGGAGGTGCTGGGGGCCACCCGAGATGATGCGGCGGGAGAGTGCTTTGACAAGGCTGCCCGGGTGCTGGGCATCGGTTACCCCGGCGGCGGCCCCATGGACCGTCTGGCTCAAGGGGGCGACGACAGACGCTATGTGCTGCCCCGCTCTCATGTGGAGGGCCATCCGCTGGACATGTCCTTTTCTGGGCTGAAAACGGCGGTGCTTAACCTGGCCCACAACGCCCGTCAGAAAGGGGAGACGCTGGACTATCCCGGTCTGGCAGCCTCCTTTTCCGCCGCAGTCAGCGACATCCTGGTGCCCCGGGTCATGAAGGCCGCCCGGCAAAAGGGATATGGCAAGGTGGCCGTAGCAGGGGGAGTGGGGGCCAATTCCCGCATTCGAAAAGACTTGGAGAAGGCTTGCCGGAAGTCGGGGGATCAGCTCTTTTTACCGCCGCTGTCTCTCTGCGGAGACAACGGGGCCATGGTTGCCAGTCAGGGCTACTACGAATATCTGGCGGGCCACACAGCAGGCAGTGATTTAAATGCCTACGCCACCCGGGATCTGGGACTGGGCTGAGGAAATCTAATGTTAAGCAGGTTGTAAGGGGCACTGAAAGCACTCCGTACAGCCTGCTTTTTTGATAAAAGCTAAATAGCAGGAAACGCCCTTGTCCATCCGCGGACGAGGGCGCTTTCTGCTCAGGGTACGATCCAGGTTGGGACCATATAGAGTCCGGCATAGTCAGGGTAGAGGGCGGTGAGACGGTCGGAAATGGAGTGGTAATCCTCCGCCGCCCAGTCCCGGGTGCGGCGGTAGAGCCGGACGGTGACGCCGTTTTCCAAGGAAAAGGTCTCAGGGAGGGCTTTATAGGCAGTCCCGGGTCCGACGCCATCCAGCACATCATGGGCCAAGAGCGCCATGACCTGCTGGTTTTTCTCTCCCAGATGGGTCTGCACCGGGTCGCCCACGATGAGAAAGTCGGCCTGGGCGGTATTCCAGTTAAAGGCGTCTCGCTTGTCCACGGTGCCGTGGTATTGTACTATTGTGCCGGTCTTCGGCTCGGGTAGGCTCAAAGAGGCACGGAGACTGGTGAGAGTCTCACTGTTGAAGGTAAAGGAAGAGGCCAGCACCGCGGCAGTGTGTGGCTCCTCCGCCGAGAGGCCGTCCACGCAGTCAGCCAGCGCCAGGAGCTGGTCAATATCAGTTCGCCTGGGGCCGTAAAACTGGAAGGATGGAAGTGGGTCGGGGGCTGCGATCTCGCTGATAGAGGCGGGCTGGGCCTTGGGTACGAAGCAAAAGCCAAAGGCGACCGCCGCTAGGAAGGCGGGCAGGGGCCCAGGGCGGGAGAGCAGGGAAGAGGCGGCCAGGAGGGCCAGCGCAGGGAGGTAGAGCAGTAAATGCTGTTGCCCATGGGACTGGATAGAGACGAAAGCCAAAAAACAGACCGCCAGCTGGGCCAAGGAAAAGACCACGGAAGGCCGGTCAGCCTTTCGAGTCAATCCGACGGCGGCGCAGGTTGCCAGCACGGCCAGGAGCGTCCAGCCAAAATATCGGCAGAAGAGAAATAGATCGCTCCGCAGTCCCAAAGCATAAGCGGAGTAAAGGTCTGAGTAATTGGTGCCCAGTACCTTGTCCAGTAGAAAGCGGTAAGTGAAGAAAAGAGCACAAAAGGCGCTGGAGCCCAAAAGCGCCCCAAAATCCGCCCATCGTTTCCGCTCAAAAAGGAACTTGCAGATCAGGGCTGCTACCCCAAAGGAAGCAGCGAAGAAAAAGAAGTACCGCCGCAGGAGAAAGGTACCTACCAGCAGGGTGCCGGAGACCAGTCCCCGGCTGACGGCGGGGCGGTCGCTGCGGTAGACCGCAAAGGCCCAAATACCCAGGGCGGCGGCGGCCACATCCACATAGCCCACTAGTCCCACATAGGTCAGCATGGGGAACAGTCCGGCCAGCAGGAGCCCGCCCCACGGTTTTTCCCGGGTGAAGGCCGCCAGACCCCAGAGGCCGGGAAAGATGTACAAATTGGCTATGGAAAAGAGAAATGCCGCCCGGCTACCCCCCATCAGGCGCATCACCCAAGAGATAGGAAGGGCCAACAGGTAGTTGTAGTCCAGGCTGATGGTGCTCTCCAAAACGCCCCGAAGCTGGGCCGGGCCGAATGGCTGGTCGGCCAGCGTCCGGGCGATGGACCAGTATCCGGCGTTGTCCCAGACGTAAACCGTCCGGGAGGAGAGGACGTAGACAGCGGTGACGGTGTTGAGGGCCAGAAAGAGGAGCAGCATCTGACGGCCGTTTACCCGGCCAAGCCCCGTTAGGTCCCGCCCTGCACGGAGCAGCGCCAGCGCCAGCCCGGCCAGGAGCAGGCCATTCCCCAGGTGGCAGAGGAGCCGAAAGGGAAGGGCATCGATGAGGAGCCCCGCCGAGTCCAGCATGGTATAGCTGAGGTCAAACGCCGCCCCCGCCAGGAAGGCAAGGCCGCCCGCCAACGCGTTTTTCCAGGCTTCGTTCCAGGGGTGGAGGAGCCGTTCGACCAAGCCGAAACGAACAGCAAGGCCGATAAAAAGGGCGGAGAGGGCCAGTGCTGCCCCGCCCAGGACCCTACCGGGCAGGATTCCGCCCAATGCAATCCAAATCCGGGCCAGGAGCCAGCTCCCCAGACAGGGAAAGACCGCCGCTCGGGCAAGCCAGCGGGCGGCGGAGGCCTTTCTTACGGTCATGGCGGGATTAGCCCGGAGGCCAGGTCATGTCTCGGCCGGAGAGGACGTGGAAGTGGAGGTGGTGGACGCTCTGACCAGCCTGATCCCCGATGTTGGAGACCACCCGGTAGCTCTCCAGCCCCAACTCCTTGGCCAGGGAAGCGATCACGGCGAAGATGTGGCCCACGGTGGCCTGATTGGCCTCATCTACTTGGGACACCGACTGGATATGCTCCTTGGGGATGACCAGAAAGTGGGTGGGGGCCTGAGGGTCGATGTCATAGAAGGCATAACAGAGGTCGTCTTGGTAAACCTTTCTGGACGGAATTTCGCCGTCGGCGATCTTGCAGAACAGACAATCGCTCATAGGTTGCTCCTTTCTCTGTGCCTCACTGCTCCGGAATGACGGCGAAGAACTCCACGTCCTCGGCGCCGTCGTTGACAAAGCTGTGGGAATGGCCTTTGGGACAGTAGTGGCAGACACCTGGGCCGAAGGGCTCCCAAGCTCCGTCGTAGAGAAATTTTCCCGTGCCGCTGAGGATATAGATAACCTCGCTGCCGGTCTCATGGGTGTGGAGGCCGATGGATGCGCCAGGGATCAGGCGGCCCCGCATGATCTTTCCCAGCTCGTCGGTTCGCATCCGGGTGTGGACTTCCTTGTCCCCGCCCCGCATGTGTGGGATAACAGTCTCCTCCATGCCTGTAAAATCCAAAATCATGGTGCACCCATCCTTACAGGCCCAGCTTGCCGTGGACAAAGTCGTCCACGGTAGCCAGGGCATCATCCAGCTTGAGCAAGTCGGTGCCGCCCCCCATGGCGGAGTCTGGCTTGCCGCCGCCCTTGCCGCCGCAGATGGCAGTGACCGAGCGAATGAGTTCGCCCGCCTTCACGCCCTGGGCGATGGCATCCTTGCCGCAGACCGCCAGGAAGGTGATCTTGCCGTCCTTTACTGCGGAGAGAACAGCCACCACGTTGGCAGCCTTGTCACGGAGGAAGTCGCCGGTCTTGCGCAGACGGTCGGAGTCGGCGTCGGGAAGGGTGGCGGTGAGCACCCGCAGGCCGCCCACCTCCTTGGCTCCCATGAGGAAGTTCCCAGCTTCGCTGACGGCCTCCTTGGCCTGGAAGGCCTCCACTGCGTGGCGGAGTGCCTTGATCTCATCCATGGCCTGCTGGGCCCGCTCCCGAATCTCGGCAGGTTTGGATTTGAGAATGGCGGAGGCCTCGAAGATCATGTCCTGATTGCAGTTCATGGTCTCCAGAGTGAGCATGCCGGTAGTGGCCTCAATGCGGCGGACGCCGGAGGCTACGGAGAACTCGCTGTCAATGTGGAACACGCCCACCTTGGCGGTGTTATCCAGGTGCGTGCCGCCGCAGAACTCCACGGACCAGCCCTTTCCCATATCCACCACTCGGACAGTGTCGCCATACTTCTCACCGAAGAGAGCGATGGCCCCCCGCTGTTTGGCCTCCTCAATGGGCAGAACGTCGGTGTGGATGTCGTAGCCTTCCAAAATAGCCTCATTTACCAGGCGGCTAACCTCGGAGAGTTCCTCGGGGGTGAGAGCGGAGAAGTGGGTGAAGTCAAAGCGGAGCCGATCGGGCTCCACCAGGGAACCGGCCTGCTGCACATGAGCCCCCAGCACGGAGCGCAGGGCCTTGTCCAGCATGTGGGTGGCGGAGTGGGCGCGCTGGACGGCCTTGCGGCGCTTGAGCTCCACAGTGGCGGAGACGGTGTCGCCCACCTTCAGTCCACCTGCGGTGAGCCTGCCGTAATGCATATACTTGCCGCCTTTGTTCTTCTGTACGTCGGTGACCTCAAACCTGGCGTCACCGCAGATGATGACGCCGTGGTCGGCCACCTGGCCGCCCATCTCGGCGTAGAAAGGGGTCCGATCCAGCACCAGAATGGCCTCAGTGTTCCCACGGACCTCGTCCCGCAGTTCCTCCTCGGCCACAATGGCCAGAATCTTTGCGGGGCAGTTTTCCAAATTGGCGGCATCGTAGCCCACAAATTTGGTCTCTGGCATATCCTTTCCAAACTCGATTCCGGCCCAGCCCAGGTCGCCTAAGGCCTCTCGCGCCCGCCGTGCCCGCTCCTTCTGCTCTTGCATCAGCTTGTGGAAGGCATCCTGATCTACGGTCATGCCCTGCTCTTCCACCATCTCGATGGTTAAATCAATGGGGAAGCCATAAGTGTCATAGAGCTTAAAAGCGTCTGCACCAGAAAAGATGCTCTCGCCCTTAGCCTTGTGGCCGTCCAGCATGTCCATGAAAATTTTCAGGCCGCCGTCGATGGTACGGGCAAAGTTCTCTTCCTCCACCCGGATGACCTTGGTGATATAGTCCTGCCGCTCCCGCAGCTCGGGGTAGTGGCCTTCGTTTTCGTGGATCACGGTGTCGCAGACCTCATAGAGGAAGGACTCGTTGACGCCCAAAAGCTTGCCATGGCGGGCGGCCCGGCGGAGGAGGCGGCGCAGGACATAGCCCCGGCCCTCGTTGGAGGGGAGAACACCGTCGCAGATCATGAAGGTGGCAGAGCGGATGTGGTCGGTGATGACCCGAAGGGAGACGTCACGGGCCTTGCTCTCGCCGTAGTGGGCATTGGTAATCTCGCTGACTTTGCGAGTGATGTTCATGACGGTATCCACGTCGAAGAGGGAGTCTACGTCCTGGCACACCACGGCCAGACGCTCCAGCCCCATGCCGGTGTCGATGTTCTTCTGCTTGAGCTCGGTGTAGTGGCCCTCGCCGTCGTTATTGAACTGGGAGAAGACGTTGTTCCAGACCTCCATGTAACGGTCACAGTCGCAGCCCACAGTGCACCCAGGTTGACCGCAGCCGTACTTTTCACCCCGGTCGTAGTAGATCTCGGAGCAGGGGCCGCACGGGCCGGAGCCATGCTCCCAGAAGTTGTCGGCCTTGCCGAAGCGGAAGATACGCTCTGCGGGGATGTCAATCTCCTTGTTCCAGATCTCGAAGGCCTCGTCGTCGTCCTGATAAATGGAGGGGGAGAGGC
>JAYFPI010000033.1:0-2346 GCA_034927965.1 Pseudoflavonifractor sp. | reverse complement strand
AAGCTGTCCTTCAGGCTGACTGACCGGTTGAAGACCAGGGCCCCCGGCTTGGAGTCCTTGGAGTCGGCGCAAAAGTAGCCCAGGCGCAAAAACTGAAAGCGGTCTGCCGGCTTGGCCTGGGCCAGGCTCTGTTCCAGCTTGCAGCCCGTCAGCACCTCCAGGGAATTGGGGTTGAGGCAGTCCAGGAAGTTTTTCTCCCCGCCGTCGGGGTCGGGATCGGTGAAAAGGTTGTCGTACAGCCGTACCTCGGCGTCCACGCAGGTGTCGGCGTCCACCCAGTGGATGGTGGCGCCCTTCACCTTGCGGCCGTCGGCGGGGGTGCCGCCGCTGCTTTCGGGGTCATAGGTGGCCAGAATTTCGGTCACATTCCCGGCCTCGTCCTTGACGCAGCCGGTGCAGGAGTTGAGATAGGCGCCTTTCAGGCGGCACTCGGGGCCGTTGGGGGAGAGGCGCTTGTACTTGGGGATAGGGGTCTCCAGAAAGTCGTCGGCCTCGACATATAAATGGCGGGAAAAGGTGACGCTCCGGGTGCCGGATTCCGGGTCGTTGGGGTTGTTTTCCACCTGGAAAACCTCACTGCTCCCCTCGGGGTAGTGGGGGACGGTCAGCTTGACCGGGCGCAGCACCGCCATGGTGCGCTGGGCGTGGTCGTTCAGATCCTCCCGCAGGCAGTACTCCAGGAAGGAGTACTCCACCGTGGAGGTGTTCTTGGCCACGCCGATGCGCTCGCAGAAATTCCGGATGGAGGCGGGGGTGTAGCCTCTGCGGCGCAGGCCGCACAGAGTGGGCATCCGCGGATCGTCCCAGCCTGAGACGTAGCCCTCCTCCACCAGCTTGCGCAGCTTCCGTTTGGACATGACCGTATAGTTCATGCCAAGGCGGGCAAACTCGATCTGCCTGGGCTTTGACGGCACATCGGTATGGTTGATGACCCAGTCGTACAGGGGGCGATGATCCTCGTATTCCAGGGAGCACAGGGAGTGGGTGACGCCCTCCAGAGCGTCCTGGATGGGGTGAGCGAAGTCATACATGGGGAAAATGCACCAAGTGGTCCCCTGGCGATGATGCTCGATATACCGGATGCGGTACAGCACAGGATCCCGCATGTTGAAGTTGCCGCTGGCCAGGTCGATTTTGGCCCGCAGGGTATACTTGCCCTCTGGGAATTCCCCGCCACGCATGCGCTGGAACAGGTCTAGACTTTCCTCAATGGGCCGATCCCGGTAGGGAGAGCGGGCGGGCGTGCCCACGTCACCCCGGTACTCCCGGAACTGCTCGGGGGTCAACTCGCACACATAGGCCAGTCCGCGCTTGATCAGGCCGATGGCCAGCGCATACGTTTTTTCAAAGTAGTCGCTGCCAAAGAAAAACCGGTCACCCCAGTCAAAGCCCAGCCAATGGATGTCCTCTTTGATGGCATCCACGAACTCGGAGTCCTCCTTGGCGGGGTTGGTGTCGTCCATGCGCAGATTGCAGATGCCGCCGAATTTTTCGGCGGAACCAAAATCAATAATCAGGGCCTTACAGTGGCCGATATGGAGATAGCCGTTTGGCTCGGGCGGAAACCGGGTGTGAACCTGCATTCCGGCAAACCGACCGCCCTCGGCGATGTCCTCCTGAATGAATTGATGAATAAAGCTCTGACTTTCCACAGACCCTCCCTCAGTGCCGCCGGTGGGGATCTTACGTTCGTCCGACATTGTGGAATCCTCCCGTCTCATTCGCGAATGAAGTGCGTGGGATAAAGAACCGCGATTTTGTTTTTTCCTTATTTTGAATGCTGTTATTTTACACCATTTGACGGATAAAATGCAAGGTTTTCCTGCCGCTTCCATGGGCTTTCTGTGGAATATGGAAAACAAAAGGACGCATTTTGCCGGTTTTGGGGCAAAGTGCCCGAAGAGAACAAGAAAATCCCTTGCCAAAGGAACAAAATGGAATATAATAGAGCTAATAGGAGGCGATACCATGAGCCATGATATCATTGTGCTGGGCAGCGGACCGGCGGGAATGGCGGCGGCAGTAGCCGCCAGAGGCCGCAACAAGAGTGTGCTGATTATCGGCAATCGTTGGGAGGACAGCCCGCTGGCAAGGGCCGAGCGGGTGGATAACTATCTGGGGATGCCAGCCCATACGGGAGCGGCCATGCTGAAAGAATTCTATGACCACGCAGTGGCCATGGGAGTTGAGTTTGTATCGGGCCGGGCGATTTCGCTGATGGCCTGGAACGGCTACATGGTGACGGTGGGCAGCCAGGTTTATGAAGGAAAAGCGCTGATCCTGGCTCCCGGAGTCCAGCGGCAGGCAAAATACCCGGGCGAGGCGGAGTTCTTGGGCCGTGGCGTG
>JAYFPI010000028.1:0-63263 GCA_034927965.1 Pseudoflavonifractor sp. | reverse complement strand
CCCCGGCGGCGCTCCCACGCCGCCGGGGACTTGTTTTCACGGCAGGGAGGCTTGCCCCCAGCGTGCCTCTGTGCCCGCTGAGGGATTTTTGTGTCTCCGGTCCGTGTGTGAGTTTATCACGGAACGGGAGCAAAAATTAAGGTATGATACAGCCAGAACAAGAAAGGAGACGTGAGGAAAGTGGCCTTTTTCTTTGGGAAAAAAGAACCCGCTGCAAATTGGGCGAATCAAAAATTGGTGGTAAATAAGAACCGGTGCCCCCAGAACCACCCCTGCCCGTCGGTAAGGGTTTGCCCGGTGAAGGCCCTGACCCAGGTCGGCTTTCATGCCCCAGCAGCCAATCAGGAGGAATGTATCCGGTGCGGAAAATGCGTCAAATACTGCCCCATGGGAGCAATTACATTGGAATAACACATAACAGGAGGAAAGAAATATGTCTGTGCTTACAATTACAAAAGAAAACTTCCAGGGTGAAGTGATGGAGAGCGAGCAACCTGTTTTGCTGGATTTCTGGGCCAGCTGGTGCGGCCCCTGCCGCATGGTGTCTCCCATTGTGGATGAGATCGCGGGAGAGACGCCCGCCGTTAAGGTGGGCAAGGTCAATGTGGATGAGCAGCCGGAGCTTGCCTCCGCGTTCAGCGTCATGAGCATTCCCACGCTGGTTGTGGTGAAGGACGGCAAGATTGTGAACCAGGCCGTTGGAGCCCGCCCCAAGCAACAGATTGTCTCCCTTTTAAATTAAACCGATAAATGACAGCGCCGCCCAAAATCCGGGCGGCGCTGTTTCTTTATTCGGACAGGGCCTGTAGACGTTTGAGATCGGTGGCCAGGTGCGCTGTGACCGCCTAAATGTCTAGCACGCGGGGACGGTTTTCTTTTCTGGGAAAGCGCCAGAAAGCGCTTTGAAAATCCTTTTGGGTGGTGTATACTAAAGCCACCAAGGACAAGCTGTCATAGGAGGTCATTGCTATGCTCAATCTCGATCTTTCCAATATTTCGCCCTTCCTGCCCGGCGGCTGGCGTACCGGTCAGGAGTCCGGGCTGAAAAAGGCCCATGACTTTGTCATAAACGCCACCGGCGCAGGTGGCGAGTACACCGGCTGGGTTCGCCTGCCCGCCGACTACGACAAGGAGGAGTTTGCCCGGATCCAGAAGGCGGCAGAGAAGATCCGCTCCGACTCCAAGGCTCTGGTGGTCATCGGCATCGGCGGCTCCTACCTGGGGGCCCGGGCAGTCATCGAGACTCTGACCTCCAACAACTATAACCTTACCCATCAGGATGGCCTTGCCATCTACTTCGCGGGCAACACCCTCTCCGCCGACGCCATGAACGAGATCATCGACCTGGTGAAGGACGTGGACTTTTCCGTGAACGTCATCTCCAAGTCGGGGACCACCACCGAGCCCGCCGTGGCCTTCCGCATCTTCAAGGCTCTGCTGGAGGAGAAGTACGGCAAGGCCGGGGCCAAGGGCCGCATCTATGCCACCACCGACGCCAAGCGGGGCGCCCTCAAGGGTCTGGCCGACAAGGAAGGCTATGAGGAGTTTGTGGTGCCAGACGCCGTGGGCGGGCGCTACTCCGTCCTCACTGCCGTGGGGCTGCTGCCCATTGCCGCCGCCGGCATCGACATCGACGCCCTCATGAGCGGCGCCCGGGAGGAGATGGAACTGCTGGCCAAGCCAGGCATGGACAACCCTGCCTGGCAGTACGCCGCCGCCCGCCACGCCCTCTATCAGTCCGGGAAGAAAATCGAGATTCTGGCCGGGTATGAGCCCGCCTTCCGGTTTTTTGGAGAGTGGTGGAAACAGCTCTTTGGCGAAAGCGAGGGAAAGCAGGGCAAGGGTCTCTTTCCCGCCAGTGTGGAGTTCACCGCCGATCTCCACTCCATGGGTCAGTATATCCAGCAAGGAGAGCGGCTTATGATCGAGACGGTGGTCCGCTTTGACACCGCCAACACCAAGCGTGCCATTCCGGATGACCCGGAGAATGTGGACGGACTTAACTTCCTTTCCGGCCGCTCTCTGGCTTTTGTGGCCGAGCAGGCCATGCGAGGCACCATCCTGGCCCATGTGGACGGAGGCGTGCCCAATATCCTGGTCACTGTCTCCGCCCGGGACGCCAAAAGTCTGGGCGCGCTGATCTATTTCTTTGAATTCACCTGTGGCCTGTCAGGTTATCTGCTGGAGGTTAATCCCTTTGATCAGCCAGGCGTGGAGGCCTACAAGAACAACATGTATGCCCTCCTGGGCAAGTCCGGCTATGAGACGCAGAAGGCAGCGCTGGAAAAACGGCTGGACAGTTAATTTCCTCTGCTGGGAAAAATGTAAAAAAATGGACAAAGCTTGAAAAAGGTTTTTAGTGAACTGGCACAAAAAGGTTGCAATCCTCTCGGAAAAATGATACCATAATGCCATAGACCGGAGAACTTCTTCCGGGGGATAAATGTAAGGAGTGATTATTATGGTGAGAGTGATCATGGGGGTCAAGGGAACCGGCAAGACCAAGCAGATGATCGAGCTCATTAATTCCGCCGTACAGAGCGAGAATGGAAATGTGGTCTGCATCGAGCGCGGCCCTAAGCTGACCTACGATATCCATTATAAAATCCGCCTGGTGGAAGCCAGCCAGTACGATATGGATAACTTTGATATGCTTAAGGGCTTTATTAACGGCCTACATGCGGGGAACTACGATATTACCCATGTGTTTATTGACAGCTTGACCAAGATCGTGGGTGTGCCTGCCGAGGACGTGGCCGTAGAGCGTTTCCTGGACTGGCTCAATACTTTTGGGGAGAAGAACAATATCAAGTTCACTGTCACCATCAGCGCGGACGCCTCTCTTGCCTCCGAGGGTGTGAAGAAGTACTTCTGAGCGTTGAAAAACGAAAGCCCGGCAGCAAATGCTGCCGGGCTTTTTTCTTTTTGGATTCGTTAGCCCACGGGGCCAAAGTCTTGAAAGGGAAGCACGACGCACAAAGCCCGACCCAGGACGTAGCGCTCATCCACGGTGCCCAGACGTTGATCCCGGCTGTCCGAAGAATGGTTTCGGTTGTCTCCCATGACGTAAATGGAACCCTCCGGCACCGTTCCATCCAGAACGGTCATGTAGGGATTCATGGTGTCCACCATCAGCTCGTTGATGTAGGGCTCGTCCAGCGCCTGCCCATCCACAGTGACGGTGCCGGCATCGTAGTCCACTGTCACATGCTGGCCCCCTACGGCAATGACCCGCTTGACAATGGGCTCGGTCATAAAGGAAGGCTTGCGGAGCACCACCACATCCCCCTGCTTCGGAGTGTAGCCGATGCTTTGTAGGAGAAGCAGATCACTTTGATGGAGAGTGGGGACCATGGAGGAACCCACCACGCCGATGACCCGGCCCACCAGAGTGAACACCAGAATGAGAGACACCAAGGCCATGACCAGGGCCTGCATCCAGAAATAGAGATCCAGCTTGACCGAACCCTTTTCCTCGGCGGCCTGGTCCTCCGGGGAAATCATGTTTTCATCTGCCACAGGATCAGCTCCAAATTTCAGAATGGGGAAACGCCTTGCCGTAAAGGTTCGAAGCAAGGTGCTCAACACCTTATTATAGCCTGACAGAGCGAAAAATGCAATCGCTTCTGAAAACTCAGGTGGATACAACAGCCGTATCCCCACGGCCCCGCAGCCGGGCAGCCTCCCGGCTGTGGCAGGAAAAGAGAAGAATCTGACGGGTTTTGGCCTCCGACAAAAGACAGTCCAGCGCCAGATTGGCCCGCTCGTCGTCAAAGGCATCCAGGGCGTCATCCAGCAGGATGGGGCAAGGCTCATCCCCGGAAAGGGCCAGGTCGCACATAGCCAGACGCACCGCCAGGTAAAGCTGTTGGGCGGTGCCGCCGGAGAGGACCAGGTCCTGTCGAGGGGCGGTCGCCCCGGTTTCCTGGGCCAGAGCCTGGAACTGTCGGGTAAGAGCGGCCCTGTCATACTTTCCACCGGTGAGAGCGGCCAGATACTCTCCTGCCCGTTGGTTGACCGCAGGGGAAAAGCGTTCCCGCAGAAGGCTGTCAGCCTGATGTAAGCTGTCCAGCGCGGCGGTGAGCGCGTCGAATTCTCCCCGGCGGTGGTCCAGCTCCTCGGTAAGAATACCCCGACGGGCCTCCAGTTCGGTGGGATCGCCCAGGGAGTTCAGCTCCCCCCGGAATCGAGCGGCATCGTCGCTGATCCGGTTCAATTCACCGGTGACGGCGGTAAGTTGGGCGGCAAGGTCGGCGGCATCCGCATCCGGAAGAGACGCGGGAACGCAGGCGGGGATCTCCACTGCCGGAAGAGCAGACAAAAGCTGCTCCGCAGCCGCCAGACGGACCTCGGCCAGGCGGCACCGCTCCCCCTGCTGAAGAGCCCGGGAGAGGGCGGCGGACACCCCAAAGAGGTCGGTGACTTCGGGGGCAAAGGGATGAACCAGGTGGAGCAGACGGCCGGTTAGTTCCAGTTTTTGGGCGGAAAGTCGGTCCCGTTCCTCCTCCACGGCCCGAACCTGCCGCCGAGCCTCCTGTGCAGCGGCGGTTTTTTCACCGTAAGCGGCTGACAGGTCCAAAATGTCCTGGGCGACCTGCACCTGGTACCGATCCAGAAGGACCTGGGCCCTTTTGCGGCGGCGGGAGGATAGGAGAGCCATGGGCAGAGCAATCAGGGCCCAGCCCAGGATGGCTCCAAGCAGCAAAAAGGGAATGGAAATCGGGTCAAACGCCCCCTGGAGCCCGCGCCATAAAACCGTGCCCAGCACGGCACCGGCGGGTGCGCCCAGCAGAGATAGGGGGGTGGCGCCCTTTTTGGTCAACCGTACCGCCTCATCGTGATCGGCCTGTGCCCGTGCGGCGGCCTGAGCGGGGTCCAGACCGCCAAAGTAGGGGTCGGCAGCGGCGGCGGACTGGGCCCGTTCCGCAGCTTCCCGGGCAGAGGGAATGGACTTTTCCGCCTGCCGGAGGGAGGCGGTCAGAGTGTTGGTGTAGCTCAAATCTCCCTGGGCCTGCCGGAGCTCGTCCGCAGACGGGAGCCCATCCGCCGTGCGGCGTGCCTCCTCCCAGGCGGCCCGGGCGCTGTCGGCATCGGCCTGAGCCTGACGGCGGCGCTGGGCCTGCTGGGCCTGACGGGCGTCGCTGAGTGCCCGGAGCTGTTCCTCCAGATGGGTTTTCTGCCTCTCCAGAGCCTCTTTTTCCTGCTGTGCGGCCTGGGCACGGCGGAGAAGACCGGCCTGCCGGGATTGGGCGTCAACCACTTCCTCCAGCTCCGCTTCCAACTTGGGAATCAGGCCGTTACGGCTGTTGGAACGGCGCCGGTTGAGCCAGTCCTTCAGGCGGCGCTCCACCTGGGAGAAGGAGACCTCCTCCTCTCCGGAGGTGGCCAGAGCGGCCACTCGTTTTTCCAGATCACCGCTGGGGGAAAGAGCGGCGTTTCCCTGCCCCACAAAGGCGGTGCGCTCAAAGACTTCCCGGGAGACGCCCAGCAAAGTCTCCCCGCAGTTTTCCGCGGTCAGGAAGCCCACCGGTTCCCGGGTAATGGTCCACACAGCGGAAAAGGCTCCCCAGGGAACAGAGCCTTTGGGGCCCCGGTAGAGGGTCAGCTCTCGTCCTTGCCAGGTGAGGTCGATGCTGCCTTCCATAGGGGCGCCTGACCAGGGCTGATAGCGGGTCTTTTCGGCAATGTATCCCACCTTATCACGATCCCGAGCGGGAAAGCCGTAGAACATGGCCCGGAGGAAGGCACACCAGGTGGATTTGCCCCCCTCGTTGGGGGCTTCGATGAGAGTAAGCCCCGCTCCGGGGACCAGCTCAGCGCGATCCAGCCGTCCAAAGGTGGCGGTAAGTTTGTTCAGCTTCATGGCGTGTCCTCCCCGTTTTCCAGCGCGGCCAGCCCGAAGCGGACGGCCTGTTCCAGAACGGCCCGCTCTCCGTCGTCCCCGGCAGTGTCAATGCGCCGGCGCATGTCCCGGAGAAAGAGTCCGGTGAGGCTGTCCTCCCGCTCCCGTGCCCACAGATCCTGCGGAACACGGGTGCGGTCCCGGAGTGTGACCGACCAGCGGAGGGGGGCGGCGGCCCGCGTCAGCGCGGCCAGGTCGGGGGCATCGCTCTCCCCGGTGAGAATCAGGCGGCAGATATTCTCCCGGGAGCCGGGGGCCAGAGTTTCGGCCACCGCCTGAATGGGGTCTCGCCCGGTGAGATCGCATGTCAGGATCTCATAGCGCCGGGCACACAGGGGCAGAAACTCTGCCGTAACGGCAGAGCCGTCCAGCGTGATCCAGAGAGCCCCCTTTTCACCAGTTTCGTCAAAGCCCCGGCCCTCGGGGCAGCCGGGGTAGGCCCAGAAGGTGTTCCCCGCCTTTTGAAGACCTGAGAATGCGTGGATGTGGCCTAGGGCCAAGTAAGTAAGGCCGCTGTCGGCAATCTCCTCCCGGGAGACTGAGGCGTAGCGACCGGTGCCATCTACATCGGCGTGGAGGACCATCACCCCGGGCTTGCCGGTGTCCGGGGCATGGAAGCCAGCCAGGGGAGAGTCATCCCGGGCGGGGCCGGTGAAGGCGCAGCCATAGACAGTGCAACTGGGAAGATCCACTGAGCGAACGGCCCCTTCCCGGAAAATGAGCACATTTTCCGGCCAGATGGGGGCAGCGTACAGGGAAGATGCCTGATAGAAATCGTGGTTGCCCGGAGCAATGAGCACCGGGGCGGGAATGCGGCCCAGGGCGGCGGCCAGAGTCTGGGCGGTTTCCCGGTAAGTCTGGCGGTCGTCCAGCAGGTCGCCGGAGAGGAGAACCAGGTCGGCCTCCCGTTCCATAGCCGTGTCGGCCAGCTTGGCCAGCAAAAGCCGCTGTTCGGCCCGCCGCTGCCGGGCCTGGTCCGCCGTCAGAGCAGCAAAGGGGGCGTCCAGGTGGAGGTCGGCGGCGTGAAGGATGTGAAGCATAGGGCAGCTCCTTTCAGAGGGAAACAGATTGGGCAGAGAGAATCACTCCCGAATGTCCAGCCGTTCTGCCGACACGCATTTTTGGGTGTCGGTGTCGATGGTGAAGAGGACGCTCTCCAGCTTGCAGGGTCCCTCAGCCTGCTCAAATCGGGCGGGAAGTCCGCCCAAAAAGCGGTTAATGGCTTGCTGGGGCTTGACTCCCAGCACCGACTGGGCCGGACCGGTCATCCCCAGATCGGTGACAAAGCCAGTCCCCTTTGGGAGGACCAGGGTGTCGGCGGTGGGGACATGGGTGTGGGTGCCCCACACCGCCTGGACCCGCCCGTCCAGATAGTAGCCCATAGCACCCTTTTCGCTGGTGGCCTCGGCGTGAAAGTCCACTACCGCCACATCTGCGTCCAGTTCTTTCAAGGCGGCAGAGACCACGGTGAAGGGGTTGTCGAAATTAGAGTCCATCTCGCACCTGCCGATGAGGTTTACCACCCCGATCCGTAGGCCCAGGGGACCGTCAAAGACACCCCAACCCCGGCCGGGAACCCGGCTGGTGTAGTTGGCAGGACGAAGAATATAGGGGTTGTCCTCTAAAAAGTCGGCGATCTGGATGCGGTTCCAGGTGTGGTTGCCCAGAGTGATGACATCCGCCCCGGCATCAAAAATATCCTTGGCCTGCCGGGGGGTAATGCCCACTCCGGAGGCATTCTCTCCGTTGACGACGGTGAAGTCCACGGCGTGGAGCTTTTTCAGGCTCCGCAGGTGCCGGTCCAAAAAAGCGAGGCCCTGGTCGCCTACCACGTCGCCCACGGCCAGAAGATGAAACAACATAGCTTATCCTCCATTCTCAATGCTTCCATTATAAGAGATTTTGCCCAAAAGCGCAATCGTTACCACTCGTCATCAAAGTGTAATTTTACCGTAAGGATAAGAGAATCCATATCTGATAGAATGGGAAAAAGGAGTGAAAACAATGAAGAGATGGCTGGCGACCCTGGTGTGCGTCCTGGTTTTTCTGTCCGGGTGTGGAGGGGTCCCACAGGCAGACGCGTCTCCGGAGGGAACCGGGGAGGAACTTAGGGCCCTGACCCAGGAGGAGGTGGATCGGGTGAACGAGGCGTTTACCTCCACGCGGGAGCAGGACGGCGTTATCTATTCTACCCCGGTGAGCGGCTTTTTTACCAGTCGGTATGAGACCCCAGAGGAGTTGGATTTTGAGCAGTTTCTGGTCTATTTTCCCAGCGATGGGATTTTGGGGGATGGGGACGCCGCCGAGTTTGCCGCCCTGACAAAGCTGTCCAACTTTCCCTTCCATGCGGCTGACTTTGATCAGAAGGAGCTTCGGGCTGAGGACCTGCCTGTGCCTACACACCGGATTCTTCGCGCCTCTGTGGATGACTGCCTTTCCCGATACGCCGGCATTACCACCGCGGAGCTGAAGAATGGGACTGGGGTTCTCTATCTGGAGAAGTACGATGCGTACTACACCTTTACCAGCGACTTTGGCCCCGGCGAATTTCACTGTGTGGGCGGGGAAACAGATGGAGACACGGCCCGACTGTGGACCGCGCCGAGGGAGGACGGCAGCCGGACGGTTCTCACCCTGCGGAAAGATGGAGATACCTGGCTGATTCGGTCTTTCCTGGACAGCAAAGCAGACCCCAAGCAGACGCTGAAAGGGGTCCTTTCGGATCTGACGGCCGAAGAGATCGGCTATGTGTCCCCGGATGAATCAAGCAGCCTCATCACGGCGGAGACGCTGGCCCCCATGATCCGCGAGGCGGTCAAGAACCCCGTTGAACATGAAAGCCTCACCCTGAACGGCTCGGACACCGATGTGGTGTGGGGCCTAGAGTTCTACTTGGGGGACAAGGACGCTGGGAGTTGGTCCGGAGAGGACGGCGTCTCCTTATGGGCCGGACTGGAGGAAAACCTCGTGGAGATTAGTGCCGGGGCCAATCTGCCCAGAGGGCGGCTGTGGGTGGAGGACAAGACCCTCTATCAGCTCCTCCGCACGCAGAGTGACACGCCGGATCACATTGACTGGGCGGCCTACAAGACCTACAAGGACACGGTGGATGCCTATTTTGACGGACGGAGAGCAGAGGCCTGGGACGGGGGCTATTCCGCCTGGGAGCTGACTGATTTTTTCTTGGAGCTGGAGAACCAGGAGCAGAATGTCCGGCTTTACCGCATGGCCGCCGCCTACCGTACTGATCCCCCTGAGAAGGCTGTCCACATGCTGGCGGGAGGGATGTATGTAGACAGCGCTCTCCGTGCGCACGGCCTGGACTGGCAGCCTGTGCGGCTGCTGGCTGTGGACGGGAAAGCGGTGAGTGTTACCGGAGACGGACGGGCTGAAGAGTCGGATCTGAACGGCGACGGCGAGGCGGAGATCGTGGCCTATCTTCCGGGGAATGTGCGTGGCGTGGTAATCTACGATCTGGCCGATGGGAGGCTGACGGGGCTGGATGTCAATCAGATGCTGGGATGCCAGTCCTCCGACTACACGGGAAACATCGGCAACATTCAGGGGGAATATTCCAACTGTGTGGAGGCCTTTTTTGGAAAAAATGGGGTGGGCGTTTCAAAAATCTACCGCTACACCGCAGACCGGACGCTGGAATACGTCTGCGGCCTGGATGAGGCTCTGCGAAGGTAAGAAACGGAAATTGTAAACTTTTTTTGAACCCTCTTGAAAATTACGACACGAAGGACTATCATAGCGTTAGCACTCTTGAGAAAAGAGTGCTAACGCTATGTTTTTACGAAATAGTTTTTATATAGGAGGAATCACTAATGGCAAAGAAACAGTTCAAGGCGGAGTCGAAGCGGCTGCTGGATCTTATGATCAACTCCATCTACACCCACAAGGAAATTTTTCTCCGGGAGCTCATTTCCAACGCCAGCGATGCGGTGGACAAGCTGGCCTATAAGGCCCTCACCGACGACAAGGTCGGTCTGAACCGATCGGAGTTTCGCATTGTGCTGACTACCGACAAGGAAAACCGGATCCTCACTGTCTCCGACAACGGCATTGGCATGACGAAGGAGGAACTGGAGCAGAATCTGGGCACCATTGCCCGCAGCGGCTCCTTCCAGTTTAAGCAGGAGATGGACAAGGCCGACGCCGACGCGGGCAAGAATGTGGATATCATCGGGCAGTTCGGCGTGGGCTTTTACTCGGCCTTCATGGTGGCTGACACCGTCACCGTCCGCAGCCGTGCCTACGGCGCAGACGAAGCCTGGGAGTGGAAATCCAACGGGGCGGACGGCTACACCGTAGAGCCTTGCGACAAGGCCGACGTGGGCAGCGAGGTGATTCTCCACATCAAGGAGGACACCGAGGAAGAGGATTACGGACAGTATCTGGAGCAGTACCGCATCGAGGGTCTGGTGAAGAAGTATTCCGACTATGTCCATACCCCTATCCGCATGGAGGTCACCAAGTCCCGCCAGAAGGAGAAGCCCGCCGATGCCCCGGAGGACTACAAGCCCGAGTATGAGAGCTATACGGAAGTGGAGACCCTCAACTCTATGGTGCCCCTGTGGCAGAGGCCCAAGAACGAGGTGACCGCAGAGGAGTACAATCAGTTCTACAAGGAGAAGTTCGGCGACTGGGAAGATCCCCTGGCGGTGATCCACATCGCCGCTGAGGGGCAGATCGAGTACAAAGCGCTTCTGTTTATTCCTGCCCACGCCCCCTTTGACTATTATAGCAAGGATTACGAGAAGGGCCTCCAGCTTTACTCTTCCGGCGTACTTATTATGGATAAGTGCGCTGACGTGGTCCCCGATCACTTCAGCTTTGTCAAGGGCATTGTGGATTCCCCCGACCTGCCGTTGAACATCTCCCGGGAGACGCTCCAGCACACCAGGGCCCTCCACATTATGGAGAGCAGTGTGGAGAAGAAGGTGAAGGTCGAGCTGCTGAAGCTTCAGAAAGAGGACAAGGAGAAATATCTTACCTTCTGGAAAGGCTTCTCCCGCCAGCTCAAGTACGGCGCTGTGAACCAGTACGGAGCCCACAAGGATGTGCTCCAGGATCTGCTGCTTTTCCCCTCCTCCGCCGGGGACGAGCTGACCACACTGGCCCAGTACAAAGACCGGATGAAGGAGGACCAGGCGTCCATCTTCTATCTGTGCGCCGAGAACCTGGATATGGCGAAAAGGCTCCCTCAGGCGGAGCGGGTGCTGGACAAGGGATATGAGATTCTCTACTTCATCGACGAGGTGGACGAGTTCGTGGCCCAAACTCTGAGCCAGTATGGGGAAAAGCCCTTTAAGGACGCCGGAGCCGCAGATGCCCTCCCCGAGAGCGACGAGGAGAAGGAGTCCAACGAGAAGAAGGCCGAGGCCAACAAGCCGGTACTGGACTTTGTGCAGGAGACGCTGGGGGACAAGGTCTCCGCCGTGCGGATCTCCAAGGTGCTCAAGTCCGCCCCTGTGTGCATGACTGCCGAGGGCGGCGTGTCTCTGGAGATGGAGAAGTATTTCAGCCGTATGGAGGCGGGCGGCGGGGCGATCAAAGCCCAGCGGGTATTGGAGCTCAACGCCGACAGCGCTGTCTACGGCGCACTGGCTCAGGCGATGGCCCAGGAGCCGGAGAAGGCGAAGAAGTACGCCGAGCTCCTCTATGACCAGGCCCTCATTATTGCAGGTCTGCCCGTGGAGGACACCGCCCGGTACACCGAGCTGGTGTGCTCCCTGATGCAGTGATCTACTTTCTCTTGAAAGAGAAAGTAGGCAAAAAGGACTTTAATAGTCTGTGCCTTTCACTTTTGAGAAGGCATGAGAACGCCGGACCACCCTTCTTGGGGCGGTCCGGCGTTTTTCAATAGGGTAAAGTCCGTTAGAGGATCTCCTCGTACAGCGCTCCAGCGTCGGCCTTACCTACGATCTCCTGAATTGAGAGCACCTTCACCCGAACCGCCCGTTCACCAAATTTCAGTTCCAGCAAGTCACCGGGCTTGACTTCGTAGGAGGCCTTGACCGGTCGGCCGTTGGCGGTGACCCGTCCGGCGTCGCAGGCCTCGTTGGCCACGGTGCGCCGCTTAATGAGACGGGAATTTTTGAGCCATTTATCCAGTCGCATGGATCGTACTCCTTTTTGATGGGATATGTGCAAAAGCGGCCCCGGGGCTCCCGGGGCCGCCCTCTATTAGAGAACAGGCTTACTTCGCAACGACGTCCTTCAGAGCCTTACCGGGCTTGAAGACGGGCACCTTGGAGGCGGGGATCTGGATAGACTCCTTAGTCTTGGGGTTGCGGCCGATGCGGGCGGCACGGCACTTCACTTCAAAGGCACCAAAGCCAACCAGTTGGACCTTGTCCCCAGCGGCCAGGCAATCGGCAATCGCCTCAATAGCAGCGTTAACAGCGGCTTCGGTATCCTTCTTGGACAGGCCGGCCTTCTCGGCGGCGGCGTTAATGAGTTCAGCCTTGTTCATAAATAATTCCTCCTGTTTTTTTCTTGGCGGTGACCCGCCAGAATATACTTAAGGCTCAAAGCCGTTAAGTTCGTTTTGCCTTGTTCCAGAGCGTGTCCAGCTCGTCCAGGGACATCTCCGCCATGTCCCGTCCGGCCTGAACGGCCAGATGTTCCACCTTTTCAAAACGGGAGATAAACTTATCGGTGGCGGCGGTGAGTGTCTCTTCCGGATCCACTTTCACAAACCGGGAGACGTTTACGGCGGCAAAGAGCAGGTCGCCAAGCTCCTCGGCAACATTGCTGTTTTCAGCAACGGCTTGTTTTAGCTCCTCTAACTCCTCGGAGAGCTTGTCCATGGCGCCGGTGGCATCCGGCCAGTCAAAGCCGGCCTTTTTCGCTTTTTTTTGCACCTTCTCCGCCCGCCATAAGGCGGGCAGAGAACGGGCCACGGAAGTAAGGGTGTCGGAGTAGGTCTCCTGCCCCTTTTCTTCCCGCTTGAGGGCCTCCCAGTTCACCAGCACCTCGTCGGAGCCGGAGACCGACACATCTCCAAAAACGTGGGGGTGGCGGAAGATGAGCTTTTTGCATATTCCGTCGGCGACATCGTCCAACGTGAAGCGGCCGGCGTCCTTTTCAATGTCGGCGTGAAAGACCACCTGCAGCAGGACGTCGCCCAACTCTTCCTTCAAATGAGAGGCGTCACCCTCGTCAATCGCCTCTACGACTTCGTAGCTCTCCTCCAACATGCCCCGGCGAAGACTCTCGTGGGTCTGTTCGCCGTCCCAAGGACAGCCGCCGGGAGCGCGGAGAATGGAGACAATGTGCTCTAAGTCGTTGAGGCTGTAAGAATCTTTCCTCACAAAATCTATCATATTTTACCTCCCACTGCAAGTGGTTTTGCCCAAAAATTCATTGGATGTGAAGGATTTTCGCAATTTTGTCTCCCTTGGGCATAAGAGCAAGGTCATCTTTGGAAATAACCCGCAGTACCAACACCAAAATCAAATAGACCGCTACGCCGACCAGAATACCGCCCAGGGTGGCCAGGGAGTTTCCGAAATGGAGCACACCGGTGAGCAGACCGTAGACCGCCCGGGCGGCGAGAGCCATCAGGGCGGAAGGAATAAAGGGCTTGAGGAAGGCCCTCAGGAAGCTGGGTGGGGAAGGAATCGCCCGCCGGATCATGAAGATCTCCAAAGCGGAGATGACGATAAAGCAGCACAGGGTGCCCACCGGAGCACCATTGATACGGATGTCCGGATTGCCCACCAGAGTGTAGTTCACCGCGATCTTCACTACACCGCCGATGATTACTGCCAGGATGGGCAGATTGACCATGCCGTTGGCCTGGAGGATGGAGTTGCAAAGCAGCTGCAGCGCCACAAAAATAGAGGCCAGACCCAGCACAGAGAGAAGCGGGCCGGCAATGGAGATATCAATGGCGGGGAAGAGGAGCCCCATGATGGGTCCGCCCAGAGCAAAGAGACCCATGCCCATGGGCAGTGACAACAGCAGACCCACCCGAAGGGCGGATTCGCTTACCCGCTGGGCCTCCCGGCGGTCCCTTCGGGCCAGGGCGGCCGAGACGGCCGGGATAATGCAGGCGGTGAGGGGGACCATCATGGAGAAGGGCAGGTTGTAGATGGACATGGTCTTGCTGTAAATGCCGTAGAGCCCCCGGGCCGCGTCCAGTGCGGCAGCTTGGGCCATGCCGTCCACTGTTTGGTAGACGGTCTGGAGCTGACTCATGACCAGCTTGGTATCAATGAGGGTGACAAGAGAGGTGGCTGCCGAGCCCAAGGTGATGGGGATAGCCAGCTTAAGCAGATTGCTGAAAATGCGGCTCGAGGAGTCGGGCACATCGTCCGAGCGGGTCCGCTTTCGATTCCCCCGGGCCCGGAAAAAGAGGAAGAGGATATAGAGAAGCGCCACCACACTACCGCAGGAGACGCCAATAATGGCACCCACCGAGCCGAACGCTGGCTTTTTGAGAAATGAGACAAAGTAGATGGCCAGCGCCAGACCGATGATAAGCTTGAACAGGGCCTCAATGACCTGCGAGACGGCGGTGGGCTTCATGTCAAAGTGCCCCTGGAAGTAGCCCCGAATGGAGGACATGACGCACACACACAGCACCGAGGGGGCCAAAGCCATGACGCAGTAGACCGCCTTGGGGTTGCTGATGACAATTTCGGCCATGGGGGCGGCCAGCACGGTCATGCAGAAAAAGCTGACCAGGCCCAGCACCAGGAAGGTGAGAAACGCTACCCGGAAAGTCTTATCCACCTGATTGCGGCGGCCCAGGGCACTGGCCTCCGAAATGGTTTTGGACAGGGCCACCGGGAGGCCGGCGGTGGAGATGGTAAGGAAAAAATTATAGATGTTGTAGGCACTGTTGTAGTCGCCCATCACATCATCGGGAAGAATGTTGCCCAGGGGGATGCGGTAGACGGCCCCGATGAGCTTCACCAGAATGGCGCTGGCGGCCAAAATGGCGGCCCCGCCGAAGAAGGTGCTCTTTTTCTGTGATTCTGACAAGTGAGACACAGCCTTTCCAGGGATTAGTTCCGCCCAAAGAGGACGGGGACCGCATAGTCGAGAACTTCACGGCGGACCTTCTCCGCATCAATGGTGCGGAACTCCCCGTTTTCATATATGACTTTGCCCCGGCACATATTCAGGATGACGTTGTCACCGTGGGCGGCATAGGCCAGATTATTGGCCGCATCGTGGCAGGGAGTCAGGTTGGTGGCCTCCGCGTCCAAAAGAATGAGATCGGCGTCCCGGCCAGCTTCTATGACGCCAGTGTTTCGGCCCAGGGCCCGGGCACCGTTCACCGTGGCCATCTCCAGCGCGTCCCAGGCGTTCAGAGCCAAGGGATCGCAGCGCACCCCGTTTTGGAGGATAGCGGCAATTTTCAGGTCGGCAAACAGGTCGGTGGAGTTGTTGGAGGAGACGCCGTCGGTGCCCAGAGCCACATTGACCCCGGCGCTGCGGAGATCGGGGATAGGAGCCACTCCCGAGCCCAGCTTCAGGTTGGACACCGGATTATGGACAGCGGTGATCCCCTTTTCCGCCATAACGGCCCAGTCTTCGGGCTCTGTCCAGACGCAATGGGCCGCGATAGTCCGCACATCAAATACGCCATATTTGGCCAAAGTTTGAATGGGAGTGTTTCCCCAGCGAACCCTGCACTCTTCGTGTTCCCGCTTTGTCTCGGAGATATGCACATGCATCCCCAGGCCGCGTGTCTTGGCGAAGTCGGCAGTCCATTCCCAAAGCCCGGGCTTGGAGGTGTACTCGGCGTGAAGAGAGGCATCCACCCGAATGCGGCCGTCATCGTAGCCGTGCCACTGATCGGCCAGGGCCGTTTCGTTGGCGCAGTCGCCGCAGGCGGCAGGGGAGAAATCGTCCCCAAAGAAAACGCCGCCGCAGGAGAGGTTGGCGGAGATGCCCGCGTTGGCTGCCGCCTGGGCGATGACGCCGGTGCGCATGTACATGTCGGCAATGCAGGTGGTGCCCGAGGCGATCATCTCCATGAGGCCCAGAGAAGTGCAGGCGGAGATGGCCCGGTCGTCCCACCGGGCCTCCACGGGGAAGATAAAGTCGGTCAGCCAGTCCTGGAGGTTGTGGCCGTCGCCGTAGCCCCGCATGGCGGTCATCGGGACGTGGGTGTGGGCGTTGATCAAACCGGGCATGAGGATTCCGCCCTTGCCGTCGATCTCCCGGTCAAAGCTCCCCTCGGGACGGGTGGTGCCCACCGAGGCGATGGTTCTGCCCTCCACCGCCACATAGGCGGGTGCCAAAACGGTGTGGGCGGTGTCCATCAAAACGGCGGTGACATTTTTGAACAGAATTGCCATAGCGTTCTTCCTTTCGGCCGTTGCAGTCCCGTCAGCGGCCTATCAAAACTCTTGAGGTTACATTTTGGACAGGCAGGACAGAACCAGCTTGGAGAACTGATCCTTGCAGGCTTCGGCGGCGGCGTTGACTTCCTCGCCGCTGAGGGGCTGATCCAGGATGCCGGCGGCCATATTGGTCAGCAGGGTAAAGCCCAGCAGCTTCATCCCGGCATGGACGGCGGCGGTGGCCTCCGGGGCTGTGGACATACCGCAGGCGTCACCGCCCAGGACCCGGACAGCCCGCACCTCGGCGGGGGTTTCAAACTGGGGGCCGGGGAAGTAGCAGTAGACGCCCTCTCTCAGGGTGAGGCCCAGTTCTTTGGCGCTCCGGCGGGCAATTTCCTGAAGGGCTGGGGTGTACATGTGGGACATGTCGGGGAAGCGGGTACCAAATTCAGGGAGATTCTCACCGCGAAGAGGAGACTCCATGAAGAATTTGATCTGGTCGGTGATGAGCATGACCTCACCGGCGTGCCAGGTGGTGTTGACGCACCCCGCGGCATTGGTGACCACCAGCGTGGAGCAGCCCAGAAGCCGCAGGACCCGTGCGCCGTAAGACACATCTTCATAGGAGTAGCCCTCATAGTGGTGCATCCGGCCCTGCATCACAGCCACCTTCTGGCCGGCCAGCGTGCCGAAAACCAGCTGCCCCTTGTGACCGGGGGCGGTGGAGACCTTAAAATGGGGAATGTCCCTGTAGGGGACAGCAATGGGATTTTCCACTATGTCGCCCAAAAAACCCAGGCCGGAACCCAGGATCATGGCCACGTCGGGGGCAAAATCACCGATTTGGGTGCGGATATAGTCGGCACTCTCTTTGTAGGACGCAAAGGGATAGCTCATAAATGTTCCTTCCTTTCGGATGTAGATGGTACGTTTCGGTCAGTCAACGTATTTTACACCGTTTTGCCAAAAAAAGCAATCACCGCGTATACAGCGTCGGAGGTCCGAAAAAAACGAGGGGCGCTCATTAAGCGGGGTATATAGGGACGAAAAGTGAACCGGGTATAAATCTCTGAGATGGGGTGGACAGTTTCGGCTCCGCCCTGCTTTTCTTCTTACTCGGCGGGGCCTGTACTGGCTGCTGTGGCGTCGCTGTACTTACCCTTTTGTTGATTTCGTCATCCCCATCCACAAAGGTAGTGCCTCCCAGATCTTGTTGCCGTTAGATATATATTTTCATATGCTGTTGACAGTGCCAGTCGAATGTGTTAGACTGAAAACAGTCTAAATATATCGACTGGAGGTTCCCCTATGGATAACGAGATTGCACTTAGCAATGCGGATTATCGCCTGCTGGACATTGTGTGGGACGCGCAGCCAATTGCGTCGCCAGAGCTGTGCCATCTTGCGGAGGCGAAGCTGGGCTGGAAGCGTACCACCACGTATACAGTTATCAAGCGCCTGTGCGAAAAGGGATATCTGAAAAGCGAGGACACCATCGTGACCTCGCTCATCGGCCGCCAGCAGGCGCGGCGGGCGGAGGGCCAGCAGGTGCTTGACCACAGTTTCGGCGGCTCTCTTCCCGAGTTTGTCGCGGCGTTTCTCGACGGCGGAACAGTGAGCGATAAGGAAGCCCGCGAGATTGAACGGCTGTTGGAAGAGTACCGGAGGAAGTCATAATGAATGAAGTGATTAAGAATTTCCTCATGTACGAGCTGGTTTTCAAAATACTCAATATGAGCATCACCGCAACGTTTATGGCGCTGGCGGTTATTTTTCTGCGTCTGCTGCTCAGAAGAGCGCCCAAATGGATCTCCTACGCCCTTTGGGGCGTGGTGCTGTTCCGGCTTATCTGCCCAGTTTCCTTTTCCTCGGAGTTCTCCCTGCTGGGCGGCATCGGTGCGCCGTCGGCGGAGAGCGGCGTCGTCTCCTATATCCCTGAAAACCTCGTACACACGGCGGTGCCGCAGGTGAATATGGTCTTTCCAGGCGTCAATGAAACCATTCACAGTTCGCTGCCGCAGGGAGAGGAGCAGCTGGTTGCCGACCCATCGGAGGCTCCTGCGGCGGGGGCCACCTGTCTATGGCTGATGGGCGTTGCCACCATGCTTGTGTACAGCGTTGCCTCTTACGTTCTTCTCAAGCGCCGGTTATCCGACGCGACATTGCTGGAGGGAAATGTGTTCGAAACGGACGCGATTACATCCCCATTCGTGTGCGGCCTGATCAAACCCCGCATCTATCTGCCGGTGGATCTGCCGGCACCTGAACGCGGGTATGTCCTGCTGCACGAGCGCACGCATATCAGGCGGCGGGATTATCTCGTGAAGCCCTTGGCATTTCTCGCGCTGTCCATGCACTGGTTCAACCCGGTCATGTGGCTGTCGTTCCGGCTCATGTGCCGCGATATGGAAATGAGCTGCGACGAGCGGGTGGCGCGGGAGCTTGACCCGGCCGGACGGTCCGGATACTCGGCGGCGCTGGCCCGCCTGGCCACAGGACGACTCATCCTGGCGGGCAGCCCGCTGGCCTTTGGCGAAAGCGGCGCAAAGGGGCGTATCAAGAATATCTTAAATTACAAAAAGCCCACGTTCTGGGTGGTTGCCGCCGTGGTTATTACCTGTGCCGCCGCTACGGTGCTTCTGCTGGCAAATCCAGCGAAGACGCTGGACCTTCCGGAGGCAACCGCGATACTATCCACGGACATGGAGCAGTTCAACGAACATGAGAGCCTTGGCCCGGTCAACATAACGGACAGCGGCGATATGGAAACTGTTTTGTCCGCCCTCTCTGGAGCAAGGAAAACGCTGCGGCAATCCGTAAACGATTATTCGATACAAAGCAACTATCTTGTTATTAGGCTTAATCTTTCAGAGGAACAAAGGACGCTGTGCCTGTATGCTGAGGGGAACACGTATTATATCGAAGAGCCGTATGTCGGGGTCTATAAAAGCAACAGAGACACAAGCGTTGCAATATATAAGATATACAACACCGCTCTTACAGATGCTTCCATACCAGAAAATGAAACCCTGTGCGTGGACTCTCCGAACGGCGCTTATGCCGCGGAGGCATACGGGACAGACACGGGCATCACCGCCGCAGGGCGGTATCCCTATGAGGGCTTGCGCGTAATCCGAACGTCTGACGGAACAACTGTATGGAATGGGGATGGGTATTACAGCGCTGAATTCATATGGAGCGGCGACAGCAAGTATGTTGCCGTATACGGAGAAGCAAGAACCTGGGGAGAGTGCTTCATTGTTGATGCCCAAACAGGGCAAGTCATCAAGTTACCGGATATAAACATCGTTTCTGCACAGCTCGACCCTGAATCGCGGCCAGCTGACAATCGCCCCGACCCTATTTTCAAGGCAGTGGAATGGGGGAATGATACAGCAATTTGCGTGGATTACCGCTGGAAAGCCAAGGAGGGCGAAAAAATAGTGTCTGGAACATATGAATATGATATTGTCAGCGGTAATATCGTGTCAAACACTTCCAAAATCAGTGATTCGCCCGGTTAAGCCTTTTGATGCTCATATTCACTGCAGCTGTATTTTATTGGTTATGAATTTTAAACAAATCTAAGAGACAATGGCAACACGTCAAATTTAAAAGCCCCTCATTCCTAAAAGATTTGTAGAATGAGGGGCTTTTTTCGTATTCAGTTTGCCTTACTAGGATAGGTCAACTTATCCTTGTGACTTCCCGGCTTTTGAGCGCCCCTCGTTTTTTCCCTAGTCGGCAATTTCGATGCGGGCAATTACGGGCATGACCAAGGGTTTGTTCCAGGTCTCCGGCCCGGAGGTTGCCACACCGGCAATCGCGTCCAGCACGTCAAACCCAGCGGTCATCTGGCCGAAAGCAGCGTACCGACCGTCCAGCTTATGCGCGTCCTGATGGACCACAAAAAACTGGGTGCCGGCGGTGTCGAAGCCGTCGTCCCGGGCCATGGACAGAGCACCCCGGATGTGGGGCAGAGGATTGTCCACACCGTTTTCCCGGAACTCACCCCTGAGGTGAAAGTCGCTGTCGGTCATGATATCGTTGTCGGGAGAGCCGGACTGGATGACGTAGTCTTTTACAATGCGGCACCAGCCCAGCCCGTCAAAAAATCCGCTGCGGGCTTTGTTCACGAAGCTTTCCACTGTGAGGGGGGCATGCTGAGGAGAGAGGGCGAATACCATTTCCCCAAAGCCCTCGGTGACAATACGGCACTCCATTACTTGCTGACCTTGGCGTCCTTGAAGTAGAGGTTACCGGAGGCGGTCATGTAGTAGCCGGAGACGGAATCCTTCATGAGGAAATCGTTGGTCTTGTAATAAAGAGGCAGGCAACAGTACTCACCGGAGGCCAGTGCGTCGGCATGAAGGGTAAGTTCAGCGGCGGCGTCGGGATCGGTCTCGGTCATGACCTTGTCTACCAGCTTGTCGTAGTCGGGATTGGAGTAGAACGCGGTGTTGGTAGAATCGCCGGTCTTAAAAAGAGGCAGGAAGCTCATGGGGTTGAGGTAGTCGGCGCTCCAGCCCATAGCGCCCACTTCGTAGTCGCCGGACTGAATGGACTCGTAGTAGATTGCCCATTCGTTGGAGGAGATTTCCACGTTGATTCCCAGATTGGTCTTAAACATTTCGGCCATGGCCTCCACGACCTTTTTTACCGTGTCGTTGGAGTAGAAGGACAGGTGCAGAGTGGGGAACCCCTTGCCGCCGGGATAGCCGGCGTCGGCCAGGGCCTTCTGTGCGGCCTCCACATTGGCGGTGGGGGACAGGTCAAAGGTGTTCCGTCCCTTGGTGATGTCCATGCCGTTTACGCTGTACCCGGGAGCGAGGAAACTGTAAGCGGGGGTGGCGTTGAGCTGGACCACGTTTTCGATGATAGACTGGCGGTCAATGGCCAGATTCAGGGCTTTGCGGACCAGGGGGTTGTCATAGGGGGCCTTGGAGCAGTTGATGTTGTAGTAGACGGTGCCGTAGTTGGGTACGGTCTGGATGCCGGCCCCAGCGGCCTTCAGTCGGGCATAGTCGGCGGAGGGAATGTTGCGGATGCCGTCCACCTCGCCGGATTCGTAGGCGGTGAGGGCTGTGGCGGTGTCGGTAATGAGACGGAAGTTCAGCTTCTCCAGGGAGACGTTGGCGGCATCCCAGTAGTTCTCATTTTTGACCAGGGTATAGCCCTCACCCAGCTTAATGGACTCCATTTTAAAGGGCCCGTTGCAGATATAAGTGTCGGCACTGGCGGTCCAGCGGTCGCCGTTGGTATCGATGGTGGCCTTCTGCACCGGGTCAAAGCACCACATGCTCACCAGGTCAATAAAGAAGGAGGTGGGCTGGATGAGGGTAATTTCCAGCGTTTTGGCATCCACGGCCTTGACCCCCAGATCATCGGCGGTGGCAGTGCCGTCATAAAACTCCTGGGCATTCTTCACATAATCGGTGACCATGCTCAGATACTGGGCGGTAGTGGCGGGGGTAAGAACCCGCTGGAGGGAATAGACAAAGTCTTCGGCAGTGAGGGCGCTGCCGTCGCTCCACTTCAGGCCGTCCCGAAGATGAAAGGTATACACCAGACCGTCGCTGCTGATGTCCCATTTCTCCGCACAGCCGCCCACGATGGAGCCGGATTTATCATAAGTCACAAGGCCCTCAAAGCAGTTGGTCATGATGTACTGGGCAAACGAATTGTTGGTAACGGTGGGGTCGATTCCGTCAGGCTGATCTCCAAGAACAAAGGTCAGCTCCTGGGGACCGGTGGCCTGGGCAGTGGCTTCGGCGGAGGGGGCGGCGGAGGAGACGTTGCCGATGTTGCCGGGGTCCTTGCCGCCGCAGGCGGTGAGGCCGAGGCAGAGAGTGCCGGCCAAGACAAGAGAGACAAGCTTTTTCATTTCAGGTCCTTCCTTTCGAACTTCAGTTCTATTGACAGGCGGGATGGTATCCCGCCGGATCAACTGTCAGTACAGATGGCAGGCCGTCTGGTGACCGGGGGAGACCTCCTTCATACAGGGGGCCTGCTGAGAGCAGATTTCTTTGGCGTAGGGGCAGCGGGTGTGGAACCGGCAGCCAGAGGGCGGGGTCACGGGGCTGGGCAGATCGCCTTCAATGCCGCTCTGCTCTTTTTCCCGGGCCAGCTTGGGGTTTGCCACGGGGATGGAGGAGAGAAGCCCCTGGGTATAGGGGTGAAGGGGGTGGGCGTAAATCTCCTCGGCGGCGCACAGCTCCACCAGCTGGCCCAGGTACATCACGCCCACCAGATCGGAGACGTAGCGGACCATTGAGAGGTCGTGGGCAATAAAAAGATAGGCCAGACCCTGTTCCTGCTGGTAGTCCCGCAGCAGGTTTACCACCTGGGCCTGAATGGACACGTCCAGGGCGGAGATAGGCTCATCACAGATGACCAGGTCTGGCCGGATCACCAGGGCACGGGCGATACCTACACGCTGGCGCTGGCCGCCGGAAAATTCGTGGGCGTATCGTCCGGCGTGCTCTCGGGTCAAGCCCACTCGCTCCAGCATGGGGTAGACGTAGTCGTTAGCCTCTTCCTTGCTCTTTACTACATGGTGGGCCAACAATGGCTCAGCGATGATGTCCCGCACCGTCATCCGGGCGTTGAGGGAGGCGTATGGATCCTGAAAGATCATCTGCATCTTTTTTCGCCTGGGCTGAAGTTCTTTCTGAGACATGTGGGTGATGTCCTCGCCGTCCAGAACGATTCTGCCGCCCGTGGGGTCGTAAACCCGAATGATGGACCGGGCGCAGCTGGACTTGCCGCAGCCCGACTCTCCCACCAATCCCAGAGTCTGCCCCCGCTGAATGGAAAAGTTCACGCCGTCCACGGCGTGAACCACCTCGCGGCGGTTGACCTTAAAGTGCTGAGTGAGGTTCGTGACCTCCAAAATCAGTCCGCTCATTGCGCTGCCTCCTCTCGGAAGGGATTGCGTTCGGTGGGGGCATCCGGCTGGAGGAGCCAGCACATGGAGCGGTGGCCCTCCCCCATGGTCACATAGGGGGGCAGCTGCCGGGCACAGATTTGCCGGGCGTAAGGGCACCGGGGAGCAAAGGGGCAGCCATCCGGTGGGTTGGTCATGTCGGGTGGGGAGCCGGGGATGGAATCCAGCCGGGCCCCTTTGTCCTGGCTCAGGGCAGGGATAGAACGCAGCAGGCCCAGGGTGTAGGGGTGGCAAGGGTGCTCAAAGAGGTCGTCGATGGGGGCCTCCTCCATGATAAGCCCGCCGTACATCACCAGCACCCGCTGGCACAGCTCGGCCACCACACCCAGGTCATGGGTAATGAAAATAATGGCGGTGTTCCACTCCCGCTGGAGGGTGCGCAGCTGCTTGAGAATCTGGTCCTGAATGGTCACATCCAACGCAGTGGTAGGCTCGTCGGCAATGAGCAGGTCTGGGTGGTTGGCCAGGGCCATGGCGATCATCACCCGCTGGCGCATTCCGCCGGAAAATTGGTGGGGGTACTGGTGAAAGCGTTTTTCCGGCTCGGGGATGCGCACGTCCTGAAAAAGCTCCATCGCCCGTTGACGGAGATCCTCTCGGGAGAGATCCTTATGGTGGATTTTCATCATTTCTTCCACCTGTTTGCCCACGGGAATGAGGGGGTTAAGAGAGGACATGGGGTCCTGAAAAATCATGGCGATCTTTTGCCCGCGAATGTCTCTGAGCTCCTTTTTGGACAGCCGGGACAGGTCGCGGCCCTCAAAGAGGATGGCGCTGTCCCGGTCAATGCGCGCGGTGTCCGGTAGGAGGCGGAGGATGGACATGGACGTGACGCTCTTACCCGAGCCGGATTCTCCCACAATGCCCACAATCTCCCCTTTGTTTAGAGAAAAGCTCACCCCTCGAACGGCCTGAACCTTGCCGGAGCTGGTAAGAAAGGTGGTTTTTAAGTTGTTGACTGTCAGGATGGATTCCATGACGCACCTCACTTTTTCAGCTTGGGATCCAGGGCGTCCCGCAGGCCGTCACCTACAAAGTTAAAAGCAAACATGATGAGACAAATGACCAGCGCCGGGATAAACAGCTCATAGGGGCTGGTGCGCAGGTTGGCGTTGGCGTCGTTGCACATGGTGCCTAGGCTGGCCAGAGGGGGCTGCAGCCCGATGCCCAGATAGCCCAAGAAGGCCTCCATGAAGATGGCGGACGGAATGAGCATGGTCACTGTCACCAGAATGGAACCCATGGCGTTGGGGATGAGGTGCTGAGCCAGAATGGCCTTGGTGGAGGAGCCGATGGTCCGGGCAGCCAGGACAAATTCCTGTTGCTTGAGCCCCAGCACCTGTCCCCGGACGACCCGGGCCATATCCACCCAGTAGACTGTGCCAAGGGCAATGATGATGCTGTGAAGTCCGGAGCCCAGCACCACCATAATGAGAATGACATAGAGGGTGAGGGGGATGGTGCTGATGATGTCTACGATTCGCATCATCACTGCGTCGGCCGCTCCGCCCAGATAACCGGAGACCCCGCCGTAGAGAATGCCGATGACCATGTTCACCATGACCGCTACAAAAGCCACTGCCAGAGATACCCTGGTTCCGTACATCAGTCTGGCCAGGATGTCCCGGCCCAGGGCGTCGGTACCCAAGAGATTGGTATGGTTCCACATATGACAGGAGGGATAAATGTCGCCGCTTTGCTCATCGCACACCACATAGGAGCGTCCGCCGTAGTAGAGGGCCAATTCGGTGCCGTCACAGTCGAAGATGGACATGGACTTGCCGCTTTCCTCCCGGAGGAGGGGAAGTGTTTCTCCAAGCGTGCCGTCGGCACTGACCCGTACCAATTTGAGTGCCTGAGTAATATAGACCAGCTGCTCGCCCGGGACTTCATAGATCTTCATTAAAGGCGGAATGTTGACTCCCTTCAGATTTTGATCGGCGTATGAATAGGGAGTAAACAGAGGACCCAGCAGGGAGAAGAAAAGCAGAATCAGGATCATGATAAGCCCGGCAATAGCGGTGGGCTTGTGGCGAAAGCGAAACCAGACGTCACCGGCGAAGGTGCGGTTTTTTCGCCAGATCTTTTCCCGTTCCCCGCTGGACTGTTCCAGCGGAGCCCATTTGTCTTCCATCTGTAAGACCCCCTTCATTCGTATTTGATCCGGGGATCAATGAGGCAGTAAAATACATCCACTACCAGCACCATGGCCATCAGAAAGGCGGCGTAAAAAACGGTGACTCCCATGATGGTGGTATAATCCCGCTGGGAAACGCTGTTGACAAAGTGGACTCCCAGACCGGGAATGGCAAAAATCTTTTCTACCACGAAGCTGCCGGTGAGGAGGTTGGCTACGGTGGGCCCTAAAACGGTGACTACGGGAAGCAGGGCGTTGCGGAGCGCGTGGCGGGTGATGACTTTGAACTCGCTGAGCCCTTTGGCCCGTGCGGTGCGGATATAGTCCTGGCCCATGACCTCCAGCAGGCTCGAGCGGGTGAGCCGGGCCAGGTAGCTGATGGAATATCCTCCTAGAGCGATTACGGGCAGAAGGTACCCTTTCCAGGAGTCAAGCCCGTAGGTGGGCAGCCACCCCAGCCGGAAGGAGAAAAAGTAGATGAGGATGGAGGCGATAACAAAGGAGGGGATGGTGACGCCTACCGTGGCAATGGCCATAATGCCCATGTCCTGCCATCGGCCGTTTTTTACCGCCGCTAGTATGCCCATAGGGAGGGCAGCCAACAGGACAAACAGAATGGTGGTCACGCCCAGTCGAGCGGAGACGGGAAAGCCGCTGGCGATAAACTCGTTGACCGTTTTGCCCGTATATTTATAAGAAGGACCGAAGTCGCCGTGGATCAGGCCGCCCAGATAGTTAAAAAACTGCACGGGAAGGGGGTCATTTAGTCCGTATTTCTCATTGAGGGCGGCTTCCACCTCGGGGGTGACTTTTCGGTCACTGGTGAAGGGACCCCCGGGAACCGCGTGCATCAGGCAAAAGGTGATGAGAATAATGGCCAGCATAGCAACCAGGGTCATTCCTAACCGTTTGGCAAAATATTTGACCATGAAAAAGACCCCCTCCGGCAAAATACTTTTGTACTATAACACAGTGGTTTTTTAGTGTGCTAAATTAAACAGTGATAAAAACAAGGCGCAGGGCGACCACGCCCGAAAAGCGCCTTTTTCTAAGTTAAAGTATATTTTACTGCAAATTTTGCACGATAGCAAGAAAAAGATTGCAAAAATCCGGAGACAGAAGGAGCTGCCTCCGGATTTGCAGAATGGTTAAGGATAAAATGTGCAGGAGCGGCGGACACCGCCTATCATAAAAGAGTGGCGTCCGGTCCCAGTAATACGGGCTGAAGCTGGCGTTCTTCCCGGGCGGCAGAAATGGCATCTGCTACCAGAGAAAAATCGGAGACCAGCGAAGTGGGCTTTTTTTCCGGATCATCCTGACGGAAAGGAACAAAATAAATGTGCTTTTTATCCATAAGGGTTCCAATGCTTTTTGCGGAAGAGGCCAAACCGTCATTGGTAGAGATGGCAATGACAAGCGGACGACCGTTGCGAAGATGTGCCTTGGCGGCCAGGGTAACGGAGGAGTCGGCAATTCCTGCTGCCAGTTTCCCCAACGTGTTTCCTGTGCATGGACAGATGACCATGACATCAAAAAGCTGCTGGGGGCCGATGGGCTCTGCTTTGAGGATGGAATCAATGACCCGACGGTCGCAGATGCGCTCCATCTCCCGCATAAAATCGTGGGCGTTGCCAAACCGGGTGTCACATGCGGCAGCGGCCTCTGAGACCACGCACGTTACATCGCCGAAACGGGCTTTGACTTGCTCCAGAGCCTCCATGGCTTTGGAATACGTACAAAAGGAACCGCAGAAGGCAAAGCCCACGCGGCAGAGCTGCTGCTGCATATTCACACTCCCAATTCTGTCAAGATGTTATAGACGGTGTTCTTAATGGCCAGACCAGCGGTAACGGGAGCTGTTTTCCCGGGAAGGGAAAGGGCCCAAATGACTTTGACACCCAGTTCGGCTGCCGCCGCAAAGTCCACCCCGGCGAGTGTGGAAATGGGATGAGGTTCGGCTTTTTTCACAGGCATAAAGGCGGAGAGATTCCCAATACACTGTATGGGAGAGCCGCAGCGCGGCATTGAAACTCCTGTAAAACATATTTTGCGGACGGAGGGGGATTCTGATGAGACGGAGCTATCCGGTGACATGCCGCTTCTGTGAAAGCGCACCGCGGCTTCAGGAATGCCTTCGGGCAATTTTGGAGCGCTCTGCAAACGAGCGCGAGCCAATATGGAAGCCGCACGGGTAGGACTTTATCTTCGGCTGTCCAGAGACGACGGTGCAGACAGTCAGGAGTCCATGAGCATTGGGAACCAGAGGGCCTTTCTGCTGCGGTACGCGGAGGAATGCGGCTGGTCCGCCGTAGAGATTTACATAGACGACGGTTACACCGGAACCAACTTTCAGCGGCCTGACTTCCAGCGAATGATAGAGGATATTGAGCAAAAGAAAATTGACACGGTCCTCACAAAAGATTTGTCACGCCTGGGCAGAGATCAAATTGGGACACTTTACTATCTGCAAGTGTATTTTCCCTCCAAAGGAGTACGGTATATTGCAGTCAGTGAGGGAATTGATACGGCGCTGGGCGGCGGAAGCATCACGACCCCCTTTCTGGCGGCCGCCAATGATTTTTACACCGCCGATATTTCCAGAAAGGTGCGTGCTGCGCTGGACATTCGGAAGCAGAACGGGCTTTTTATCGGGGCGGCCGCACCCTTGGGTTATCAAAAGGATCCAGAATCCAAAGGGCATCTGCTCCCGGATCTTCAGACCGCCTGGATCGTCCGGAGAATTTTTCAGGATTATCTCTGCCATGGCTCCGTGGCTGGGGCGGCCAAGAGAATGACGGAATCCGGGGTCCCGACGCCGGCAGTCTGCAAGGGGAAGGGCGGCCGTGGGGCGCGGTTTGCGGGGGTGTGGAGCGACACAACGGTTCGGCGCATCCTGACAAATCCTACCTATGCGGGACACCTTACGCAGAATCGGAGAAGAAAAATCGGATATAAGGTAAACAGTTCTCGGCTTTTGCCGGAGAAAGAATGGATCACGGTTCCAAACACCCATGAACCGCTTGTGAATCAAGAAGATTTTGACCGAGTGCAGGAGCTGCTCCGGATTCACAGCTACCGGTCGGGCCGGGGTGAAGAGCATCTTTTGACCGGGCTTGCCTACTGCGCTGACTGTGGTGCCCCTATGACCTATGTGCGTGAGAGTCCCGGCCGCACCTATATGGTGTGTCAGGGATACCGAAAAGGGGGGAGGCTAAAGCTATGTACGTCACACAGTGTACGGGAGGATTTGGTTTTGGAGAGCCTGTGTCAGCAACTTCGGCTTTTGGTGCAGCCGATTAAAGAGGAAGAACTGGGGTGGCCAGGCCCCCGCGACGCAGAGCAAGCTCGGCTGGCGCGGCAGGGGAAATTGCTGGAAAGGCAGATTGAGGAATGCAGACAGGTAAGTGCCAGTTTATATCGGGATAAGGCCACCGGAGTTCTTGAGGAAGATGAGTTTGCCGAGCTGTTTACGGAAAATAGGGGCCGGAGAGCGTGCTTAGAGCGGCAGCGGGAGAACTGCCGCCAGCGGTCGGAAAGTGAGACTGAGGAGGAGTGGAGGCAGCGAGTCCGACAGATCTTGCGGTTTGAATCGCTGGAGCGTGGAGTGCTGACGGAGCTTGTGGAGAAGGTACTGATCCACGAGGACAAAGAGATTGAGGTCCAATTCCGATTTTGCAAGCCTGAGTGACGGGGAGGCCCGCCGCTGAGGCTTTTTTGTTGCTTTCGGATTGCCATCAAGGTACAAAAAAACGGCCTCAAGCCGGCAGTCATAAAGGTGACTGCCGGCTTGAGGCCGTTCCAGCTCAGAATTTGTATTTCGGAGAGCTTCCCAGTTAAGCGTCGTTTCTCCGCAGAATCTCTACTGTTCCGTGGTCACCATCTACACGGACCCAATCACCGGTGTGAATGACTTCAGTGGGATCTTGATCCAGCCCGGTCACTCCGGGGCAGTGGGTCACCACACAGCCCAGTGCAATTTTTGTGGTGGTTTCTTTGAACACCATGGCCAGGGGAGCTACGCCGTTGATCCGAGCTTGATGGAATTGGCTGGACCAGCCGGAGGACCCCTTAGCCCCGTGGTAGACAAGAACTTTTCCGGCAAAGCACTGTCCGGCCAGTTCATGGCGAAGGTCGATGATGGTGCCGGTTTTTACGTCGATGCCGCCCCAGCCGGAGATGGTTTCCCGGGTCACCAGAGCCTCCCCCTCGACCACGCCGCCGACCACCTTGCGGCCGTGCAATACGATTTTCTCCATTATAGCGAACCTCCCCATTTTCCGGTGATGGCAGCGTCCACGCACTCCTCCACGGAGCCGTACCAAGACTGGATCCCCGTGAAGTTGGGCAGGTAGTGGGCCTGCTTACCCGAGTCGGTGGCCATGACCTTGGCCCCCTTTGGCTTAAACTGTCCCAGGGCGGGGCAGCAGTCCCGCATGACCAAGCCGCCGGCCTTTTCAATGATATCCACATAGCCGCACCGCACAGCCAAATCCTTAATGGACTGGGGGACAAAGACCCAGAAGTTTACCCCGTCCCGAATTGTTTTCCCTTCCACCAGACGGGCCACATACTCCACCTGATCGATAGAGTAGTGAGGGCAGCCCAGCATAACAAAGTCAACGTCCGTGTCGCTGCCGCAGCTGTTGAGCAGATCGTAGGCCCAGCGCTTTTCCTCCGGGCCAAATTTCAGTTCTACAGGGCGGTTGCCGCCCAGGGCCTCTTCCACCGTATGGGCATCGGCGGTAATGCCGGGAATATGGTACATTTCAATCCCACCGGCAGAGGCCGCCGCTGCGCCAAAGTGTTTGAGCATGTCCCGCACGGGAGTGCGCTCGATCCCGGTGACCACAGGAACCTTATCCTGCACAATTTTACCGGCCCAGTAACCCAGCAGGCCCCAATCCTTTTGCGTAAGGATGGGGGTTTCCACCCGGATGAGGTGGGTGCCCCGGCGGTATTCGTCACAGTGATACCCCCAGTAGGGGATCTTGCCGGTGAGCATGGCCGCGGTGGTGCTCTCGGTGCCCTCACAGTTGGTCCGGGCGCCCAGTACGCTGTTGATGTACACCACCGCGCTGGACTCCATCCAGGCGCAGTGCTCGCCGCGGACCGGCACGTTGCCCACCTGATAAGGAGTGCAGGTGCACATGGGCTTGACCCCGATCTTCCTCAGCCAGTCCATATTGCGCTCATAGAGGACCTTGTCCTCCTCCGTGCGGTCAGAAAGGCGGTAATAGTCCGGTTCCATATCTGTCTCAAACTGACAGCTGGGTACCTTGACTTGCCCAAACTCAAAGGGGGTGTCGCTGTCAATGTTCAGCTCGGAAAACAGGGTGTCAAAGCTGTCAGTCCCCGCCTTTTTCATCTGATCCTTGCGGGCAATCAAATAACCGCCCACATTCTTGGTGTCCACCAGGCGCTCAGCCCCCAGGGCCTCCCCATAGTGGACCAGAATTTCCATTGCTTTCTGGACAGCCATTCCCTCGGCACCGTCCAGCATGGCCTTTTCTTCCGCGGTTAAAAGCATAGATTGTTCCGCCTCTTTCTCTTCTGTTTTATGGTTTTAAAATGTCCTCATAATGCAGCCGAACACCTTGGCTGACCAGCCTCTGCTGAAGCGCAGCCACGTCCAGTTTCGGGAAGTTGTCCCCCATTGCTGCGGCAGTACCCGCGGCCTCGCCGCTGACTGCGCACACTGGGATGACGCGGGTGATGTCCCACATGGCGTCGGTAACTGAGATATTGCGGCCGGCCACCAGCAGATTGGGGACGGAAGCGCTGTACAGGCATCGGAACGGCAGTTCATACATGGGACCCCGCTTGCGCCAGTCGCAGAAGGTTCCCACGCTGTCCGGCATGGAGACGCGGATATCCCTGTCGTCCATTTCGTATTCGCCCACTAGACGGCGGGTCATGCGCAGAAGGGGGATCATGGACATGGTCACCGGAGCAAAATCAGGCTGTTTTGCCTTATGCTCCAGCATATCCACAAGCATCCTCTGATGCCCGTCCGTCACCATCTGGCTGAGTTCTTCTGCCTCCAACCCGCGATAGCGGCGGCTGCCGGCAATGACGACATCCATATCGTTGTCCTCAGAGTTGCTGGACTGATTTTTGCCCGGCATTACGTCGCTCAGCCCATACATCCGCAGGTTGATCTGTCCGTCGGCATAGTAATAATACCAGCTGGCCAAGCCGTTGCCACCGCCATAGATGGCCTGGGTGGCGTTAGCGTATTTGACCACATAGGAGTCGCCCGTAGCGTCCACGACGCTTTTGCAGCGGATGGCGCAACGCTCGGATTTATTTTCCACGATCACCGCGTCCACTTTGCCGCCGTCCTTCATGGAAACCCCGCACACCAGAGAGCCGTACTGGATGTTGACACCCTGCTCCAGAAGAAGTTTTTCAGCCTCCAACGCCAACAGTTCCGGGTTGAATTGGGCGGTCATTCGGGGGCCGCTGGATCTCTCTTCGTCCGTGTGAGGGGAGAGGAACAGCTGGGTACAGTCTTTTTCCGCCCCATGCTTAATGGACAGGCGAAGCAGTTCTTCCACCAGGCCGTATTCCGCCTGATGCCCCAGGCCGTCGCACATGGGCAGGTAAATGGTAATGAGGCCAAGGGTAGCCAGACCGCCCAAGGCATATTCTCGCTCTAGGAGGGTTACGCTTGCTCCGTTTCGGGCAGCGGCAACCGCAGCGGCAATCCCGGCGATTCCGCCGCCGCAGACGAGTACGTCGCAGTCCGTCAAGACTCGGAGGGTTCGATCTTTTTCTTTGATCATAATATCACAGTCCCTTTTTCGATGGTTTGGGTTACGACACCATGCCCATAACCAGTCTGGGAAGCCAGAGGCTCAGTTCGGGGACAAAGGTGACCAGGAGCAGGACAGGCAGTGCGCCGAAAAGCAGGAAGGGCAGAAGCGGGCTCATCATTTCCCGTACCGAGACATTGCAAGCTTTTCCGGTAATAAAGATGTTCATTGCCATAGGCGGTGTAATGGTGCCCACGCCGACAGCGACAAACATGATGACGCCCAGCTGGATCTGGGTTAGACCGATGGCGGCAGCAGTGGGCAGCAGCAGGGGAGTCAGGACCAACAGTAACACACCGGCATCCAGAAAACAGCCGGCAATAATCAAAACAATGTCCAAAATAAAAAGAATCACAAAACGATTGTCAGAGACGCCTGTGATAAGTTTGGTGATCATGTCAGGAACGCCGTTTGTGACCATAATGCGGGAAAAAATCAGCGTCATGGGGAACATGATGAGGAAGGATCCCAGAGAGGAACCGGTTCCCACAAAGGCGTTAAAAATACTTTTCGCGTTCAGGGAGCGATAAATCACCAGACCGACAAACACGCCGTAGAGGCAGCCCACGCCGCCGGCTTCCGTGGCGGTAAAAATGCCGCTGTAAATACCGCCCATGATGATGACCGGCATGAGAAAGGCCGGGATCGCACGCTTGATGACCGTGCTCCAGCGGGCGCTTTGATGCATCAGGACTTTTTCTTCCTCCGTCATGGGAATAATGGTGTCGGTGACCGGATCCAGATGTCCGCTCTTGGCGGGATCATACCAATTTTGATAGGTCAGACGGTTGATGAAAAGATAGAGAAGTGCCCACATGAGGCCAGGGATGACCGTTGCCAGAAACAGGCCGGATACCGAGGCGCTGGAGACATTGGAGTAGAGAATGGCGTTCATGTTGGGCGGGATCATGTAACCAAGTGGGCCGCAGGCGGCAATAAAGGCTGCCAGATAGCGTTTGTCCCAGCCCATCTCCCGCAGGCGGGGCGCCATCATAGAGCTGAGGGTTGTAACTGTTGCGGTGCCGGAGCCGGAGAGAGCCCCGAAGAAACAGGCCACCACAGGGATAGTGGCGCCCATGCCGCCTTTGAACCGGCGCATCAGTTTTTCGGCCAAATCAATGAGAGTGCGGGCAATTCCGCTTTTCTCCAGTAAGACTCCGGCAGCCATAAATAGAGGAATGGCCAGAGTTGAGGTGGATTCCAGGGAGTAAAACGCCGTGGAGACAAAGCTGCCTGTACTGGCTCCAGTGGTCAGGACATAGATCAGAGAGCCGCAGAGGAAGCACCAGGGTACGCTCATGCCAAGCAGGATGAGGACCAGAATCACGACTACGGCGAGCACAATACTGTTCATGCCTTCCCCTCCGCCTTCAACTGCATAATCTTTTTGACCACATTGATACAATAGTAGAGCGCCATCATGGCACAGCTGATGACCATAAAGATTTCCAGAGTCCAGATAGGAATTCCAAGGCCTGCTGTTATGTCTCCGTACCGCTGCAGTTTAAACATATATTGCAGGCTCAGATAGGAAAAATAAGCCAGAGCCACACCACTGAGTCCACACAGAATAATATTGACGACGCCTACGATCTTCTTGTTTTTGACAAACATGTCCAGTAGCTCGATTTTGACATGCCCATCGTTTTTGGCCACCAGGATGGCAGCTACCCACACGCTGATCATCATTAAATACACCGGCAACTCTTCTACGCCGCCGATGGAGATGTGTAGTACATACCGAGCCAGTACCTGGATCACAACCACTGCCGTCAGGGCGATCATGGCAATTCCCAGACAGACCTGGACCGCTTTGAACAGGACCTCGTCCAGATGTTTCAGAATCTTCACAAACAGGTTCCTCCCCATTTTCCCAGTTTTATGGAGGCAAAAGAAGGAGCCCACCCGACAGGCGGGCTCCTGGGTCTCTTTTTACCCAGAGCAAGACATCAACCGTTCGCCTTGTTCACGACGTCCCAGACCTGGTTCCAGGCCTCTTCGCCCACTTCTTCCTTCATTTTATCGTCCAAGCTTCTGGCATGATCGATCCAGGTCTGCCGCTCGTCGTCGGTCAGCTCATGGATAACAGTGCCGTGAGAGGTCAAATCGGTAAGCGCACTTTCGGAATTTTTGGTTTCTTCTTCATAGAAGGTATCCTGCGAGGCCCAGGCACACTGGTTGACAATCTCCTTGAGCTCGTCGGGCAGCTCGTCCCACGCTTCCTGGCTCACCACCAAGTTGCATCCGCTGGTCCACTGCCAGTTGACATTACTGTAATAGGAGGGGTTGGCAATTTCGTAGTATTTGCTGGACAGAACGCTGGTGGCGGCAAATTCCAGACCGTCCACAGCGCCGGTCTGCAGGCCGGTATAGACCTCGGAGAAGGCCATGGAGGTGGCGTTGCACACATCGCTCCAGTAGGTCTGGACCACCTTGTCCTCATAGGTACGGCATTTCAGGTCCCGGAGATCGGAGATGTTGGCTACCTCGTGCTTGATGTTAAAGAAGCCGCGGAACACGCCGGCGCCAACCGCCACCAGATGTACGCCGTCCTCCTCCATCCAGTCCTGAGCCACCTGGAACAACGGTGCATCGGCGTTGGCGATCAGCGATTTTACCTGGTCATAGCCGCTGAACAGGTAGGGAACATTCCAGGCACCGAAACGGGCGTCAGCCGTAGACATGGGCTGGCCGTAAAAAACCTGGATCTCGTTGTCACGCAAGGAACCCCAGAGCTCCGCAGACGCGCCCAGGACACTGCTGTAATAGGGCTCGATGACTACCTGGCCATCTGTCTTTTCTTTGACCAGATCGCAGAACTTCTGGGTGGCAATGCCAAAGGAGTTGTAATCGGGTTTTGCTGAGGGGTCGTTGTAGATGGTGCCCAGTTTCCAAGTGTAGGTTTTCCCGGTATTTTCTACCTGTTTGCTGGCTTCCGCTGTGTTTTCTGCCGGTTTATTTCCTCCGCCGCAAGCACACAGAGACAGTGTCATGGATGCAGCCAGGACCAGTGCAGTTGCCTTTTTCATAATATTGCTCCTTCTCTTTCAATCAGTGGAGAGACCTCGGGAACCGTCGGCAGTTTCTCTCTCTGTTCTGTTGAAATTGTATCAAGAATGGGCTTTCATGTAAAATTGATTTGTGCTATACTGTTATTCTAATTTGGAATGACTATGGGAGGAGAGAATTTTTGTGGATCTGGCACAGCTTCGATACTTCCTCAGCGTTGCGGATAACTTGAGTTTCACACGGGCATCCGAGGAGCTTTACGTGTCCCAGCCGACAGTCAGCAAACAGATTGCTCTTATGGAAAAAGAACTCGGTATTAAGCTTTTTAGCCGCGACAACCAGGGTGTGAGGCTTACGTTTACGGGAAGAATGCTTTATCCTGACTTTCGGGATGCTCTGGCACTGATTGACACCGCTGTGCAGAAGGCGGCAAAGACAACGGCAGATCTTCAGGGGCAGATCAATATCGGCATTAGCAGCATGATGGATATCAATTACATTATGCCGGGATTTTTGCGTGCGTTTGCCCAGGTTTACCCGGAGATCCGATTGAAGATTACGAGCCATCCATTTTCAGGGCTGCAGAAGAAATTGGATGGGGGAGAATTAGATGTTATTTTTACATACAGCCTGGAAACATTGAAAAAGGCGGATCAGGCCCGGATGACCATTTCCCGGAGCGACTCCTTCCTCTATTATTCCGTGACGCTGATGCCGGAGGAGCGTGAATGTTTGTCTCTGCGCGATTTTGTGGAGATCCCCTTGCTCAAACTTCATGAACAGGCCTCCGAGTCTGGCGTGTCGAGCTATTATTCTGAGCTGACACATCGGTCCGGGCTCAATTTTCAGCGCGTGACAGAGGTGCCGGACATGGAGACAATGATCCTTTATCTGGAGTCTGGGCTGGGGGTCTGTATCATGGGCCGCAGCTACCGTGTGAATACCAGCGACAGCATTCGGTTTATCGACCTCTCTCAAAGCGATCATCTCTCCACGGTGGGGACAGATGCTATTTGGAGGAAAAGCAATCGGAACCCGTCTCTCCGACTCCTTCTGGATGAAATGAGAGAATACACGAAATCCAGCGGCGCAAGCCAGACCTGATGCCGCGGTTGGATTTCCCACAGTCCCCATCCCTTTCCTACACCCCCCCCCCCGGGCTTGGAGGCCAGGTCAATGACGAGGCAGCTGCTGTTGATGTCGGACAGCTCTGCCCGGCCTAGGACGGGAGCGGGGACGGTGTTGAGGATCAGATCATAACCGCACAGCCAACCGGAGAGCTGATCGGAGTGTTCCACGCCGTAGCCGCAGGTTTGAGCCCAGGCCAAGTCGGTACAGCTCCGGGCGGCCACGCTGACCAGAGCGCCCAGTCCTTTCAGCTGCCCGGAAAGGACTTTGCCCAGACGGCCAAAGCCGATCACCAGCACCCGGGCGCCGTGCAGCGTAATGGGAAGTTCCTCCATGGCAATTTGAATGGCTCCTTCTGAGGTAGGGACGGCGTTGGCCACCGCAAGTTCCTCCCGAGCAAAGTAATCACGGAACAGGAGCCCTTTGGCCTCCGCTGCGTCACGGAGATCGGAGTCGGCCATCCCGGCACAGAGAAGCTGTCCCGGGCAGAGGGGTGCAAGAACCTGATTTAGGGTAAGGCGCTGACTGGAAAGCGGGGTATTGAGGCGGTCTCCCTCCGTGGCGGGGAGAGGAAGAATAACGCAGTCGGCCAGCGCCGCGCCCGCCAGACTGTCAGAGGCCAGAGCGGGCTCGCCGCCCCGCTCCAGCGCGTAGGTGTGGACTGTGTGCCCGTCCTCGGAAAGGGACCGGGCCAGGGTCATCTGACGTGGGTCCCCCCCGATGACCCAGAAATTTAATCGCTGCCGCATAGGCGTTCCCTCCATATCACTTGCTGGGCTATCTTATGCCGAAGAAGAAAAGAGGGTTCGAAGGGCAATATAAACACAAAGCGGGGAGCGCGATTGCCTCTTGCCAAATGGACAGGGGAAGGCGAGAAAAAGTTTGACACGACAGGGATTCTCCGCTACACTAATTCAGGGAATAAAATGGATTCGGCCAAGGGCCGGATCTCCAACGAAAAATGAAAAAAGGAGACTCCGATGAACTATCAAACGATGTACCAAGAGAAGCTGACCTCCGCACAAGAGGCGGTCAGAGCGGTCCGTTCCGGTGATTGGGTGGATTACGGCTGGTGCGTAGGGACCCCCCGAACGCTGGACAAAGCCCTGGCAGAGAGATACCAGGATCTGACCGACGTGAAGATCCGCGGCGGCGTTTTGTTTGAGAAGCCTGCTGTGATGCAGGTGCCCGAGACAGCGGAGCACTTTACCTGGAATTCCTGGCATATGTCTGGCGTGGAGCGGAAAATGATTGCTGACGGCGCTACTTTTTATGCGCCCATGCGCTATTCTGAGCTGCCTCGGTTTTATCGGGAAAACGTGAGCGTGGACGTGGTCATGATCCAGGTGGCCCCCATGGATGATTTCGGCTATTTTAACTTTGGCCCCAGCGCTTCTCATTTAAAGGCGGCCTGCGACGCGGCCAAGACCATCATCGTGGAGGTCAACCGGAACATGCCCCGGTGTTTGGGTGGTTTTGAAGAGGGGGTTCATATCTCCCAGGTGACCCACATTGTGGAGGGGGAGAACCCCGCCATGTGGCAGTTGGGCAGCGGAAAGCCCTCATCGGTGGACGAGGCGGTGGCCAAGCTCATCGTCTCCCAGATCCCGGACGGGGCCTGCTTGCAGTTGGGCATCGGCGGGATGCCCAATGCCGTGGGTTCCATGATCGCTCAGTCTGATCTGAAGGATCTGGGCGTCCACACCGAGATGTATGTGGACGGCTTTGTGGATATCGCAATGGCGGGTAAGATTACGGGCCTCCGCAAGAATGTGGATCGGGGACGGCAGACATACGCCTTTGCTGCAGGCACTCAGAAGCTCTATGACTACCTGGCAGAGAACCCCGCCTGTATGAGCGCACCGGTGAATTACACCAATGACGTGCGGGTGGTGGCTCAGCTGGACAACTTTGTCTCGATTAATAACGCGGTGGATCTGGATCTCTTCGGTCAGGTGAACGCCGAATCCGCCGGGATTAAGCACATTTCCGGCACCGGCGGACAGCTGGACTTTGTGATGGGGGCCTATCTCTCCAAGGGTGGCAAAAGCTTTATCTGCCTGTCTTCCACTATGGCCGGGAAAGATGGCGCAGCTAAGAGCCGTATTGTTCCCACCCTGACTCCCGGCTCCATCGCGACAGATCCCCGCACCTGTGTGCAGTATCTGGTGACGGAGTATGGCATGGTCAACCTCAAGGGCCTTTCCACCTGGGAGCGGGCTGAGGCTATCATCTCCATTGCCCATCCGGATTTCCGGGACGAGCTTATCAGCCAGGCGGGTGCGATGCACATTTGGCGGAAATCCAACAAGCGGTAAAATGGCGGATCAAGGCGCTGGGCGGTCCCCTTTTTATGGAATGCGTGGTTTGCCGGATGTGAAAGGAAGCGGACAACATGGAATATACCATTGAAAGTCAGGAGCTGACACTGACAGCTTCTGCGCTGGGCGCTGGGCTGCAGAGCCTGAGTACTCGGCAGGGCCTGCCCTTGTTGAGGGATGGGACGCAGGTGTGTTTTCCCTGGTGCGGCTCCATAGAAGGGGGCTGGTATGAGAATCGAGGCTTTCAGTACCGAGAGGCCGATATGCCTTGCGGTTTTGTGCGGGACAAGAAGCATCTGCCGGCCGGACAGGAGCCGGGGAAGTTGGCTTTTCGGCTGGAGTGGCCGGGGAGCCTGGGCCTTTGGCCCTGGGCCTTCGAGCTTGAAACCGTCCACGCCCTTGAAGGGAACCGGGCGGTGAGCACCTGCACGGTGGAGAACCGATCGGGGCGGCCCATGCCAGTCCAATTTGGATTCCAAATCGGACTTTGCTGTCCTTTTCTGCCCGGAACGGAGATGGGGGATTATCAGGTTCGCTTTGAAGGCGGCCGGGTCGTTCCGCTGACACAGGAACTCTTTACGCCGGATGGTCTCCATTTTGCCGATGTGGGGGCATGGGCCCGGCTGGAGCACCGGGAGACGGGAAAATATCTGGAAGTGGAGGCGCTCGGCTACCCCAATGTGGTTCTCAGAAGTGAGTCCGGCGTTTTGCACGTCGGCCTCTGGACCGGCAGCGGCGGTGGGGGACATGAGCTGGCTGAGCGGCCCGGATCCGTGCTGATGGAGCACGGGGAGAAGCGGAGCTGGCGGCAGATGATTACCGTGTGCCTCTGATTGCGATCCGCCTGTGAAAAAACAAAAACTCCCTCCGGCGCAGATTTTCTGCGCCGGAGGGAGTTTTTGTTTCTTGGTTTCTCTCAAGAAAGAGGCTTAGGAGGCGGCTTTTTCAGAAGCGGCTTCCTGAGTGTACTCAAAGAAGCTAATGGTCAGCTTTGCGGACAAATGGCTGGTGGTAAGCTCGCCGTTTTCCCCGTCGGACACCAGAGTGAGGCCGGTAATCTGACTCCGGTAAGGCGCGCCGGAGAGCTGAGAGACAATGCTCTTTGCCGCCGCATAGCCGCCGCAGGTAAAGGACATGTCGATGGTGCGGCTGGCGATATGGCCGGAGAAGGTCACGGGGCTGAACACCAGGTTGTACCCGCCTGAAGCGCTGAGCGCTCCGTTCAGAAGACGCACCACGTTTTGCACATTGTCATAGTCTGGGATTTTGGCCAACGAGGCAGAACTGCCGGTGTCGAGTGCAGCCAGTTCCTGCTCCATCTGGTGCAGGCGCTGGGATCTGGCTTCTTCAATCATGAGCTGAGACTGGGCATCCTCCTCCCGCAGTTGGGCTGCCTGAATGGTGGAGGATACCGGCTGATCCACCAGAATGTAATAGCCGCTGCACACCAGCAGGATGGCGAGCACAAGCAGAAGCACCTTTTCCCGGACGGTAAATTTTCGGCTCATCATGAGGCGTTTCCCCCTTTTGTCGACAGGGCAACGGTCATGGAGACAGCGGAGCCGCCGGCGTCGTCATCCGCGGTAGAGAGGTCCACACCGGTGACGAGGGAGCTCTGAGAGAGGGCCGCCAGAATGTCCGAGGTGCCGTTCAAGCCAACCCCGGTGAGGCGGACGGTGAGGGTGGTGCCCGAAAAGGAGACGGAGGATACGTCGGCGCCGGACATTATGGTGTTTTCCAGCAGGGAAAGGACTTCCATGCAGTCGGCGGAGAGAGGCTGTCCGTCGGCCAGCTCCTGGGAAAAGTAACGCTGATATTTAGCCTGGACCGGATCGTAATCGGCATTTGCCAGGCGAAGCTGCTCCAGCTGCTGTTCGGCGGCGGCGGCGGTGCGCTCGGCCTGGGTGGCAGCGGAGAGCCGGTCAATCACCCCAAATTTGCAGAATAGGCCCACGGAGAGGGCCAGAATAAGAAAGAGACACACCGCGCGGGAAATCTCCCGGGGGCTTTGCTCCCAAACAATGAGGTTGACGGTGGTTTTGTCCGGGTACTGCTTTTGCTTCAGCTTCACGGGAATGCCTCCTTACTGCTGGGTAATGCCGACGGCGGTGGGGGAGAAAATCCGGTTTTCGTCCTCCTCGCAGCCTGGGGGCAGAAGGCCGTATATTGGTAACAGCTCCAGGTTGAGCGTCTGGCTAAGCTGAGCCATCAGAGGGGTATTTCGAACACCACCGCCGCAGACCCAGGCTGTGCGGAGCGCGCTGCCGGGGGTGTTGTAGCCATAAAAATTCACGGCCCGCATAATTTCCACGGACAGCGTGCCGTATATATTCTGGCTGACGTTCCGGTTCAGAGCTCCTTCGTAGTCGGTCAGCTTGTAGGTGCGGGCAAGGTGCTCGTCCACATGAAATTCTTCCGCGATGGCCGCATCAATCATGGCCCCACCGTATTCCAGCACCCGGGTGACCTCAAAGCGAGGGCCGGTAAAAATAAAAACGCGGGTGGCAGTGTGGCCCAGATCGATGATGCAGTGCTCCTGACCAGCATGGTCGGGATGGACTTGCTCGTAACGGCGGATGAGATTGGACCAGGCAAATTCCTCGGGGGCGGCAATGACAAGCCGGAAGCCCGCCTGACGGAAAATCTCGATGTAGGCCCTCAGGTCGGCTTTAAGAGCCGCCGCAGCCATCAGCTCCATCTGGACAGGCTTGCCCGCCTCATCCCGGTCCATCTGGAGCAAGGCGTAGTCGTAGACATACTTGTCCTTTTCCTGGGAGATGAAGTCCCGGAACTCATAGGGAAGGTTGAGCCGGAGCTGATCTACCGTCATGGCGGGCATCGTCGTGCGGCGTGTAAAGGCTACCGTGGGAGGAAGAGAGACCGCACAGCTCCGAACGTTCAAATGGTGCTTGGCTGCCGTCTGACGGAGAAAATCGGACATGGCCTCCGGGGAGACGACCCGGCGGTCCCGCAGCAAATTGTCGGGCAGAGGTTCCACTTCCAGACGGCGAATAGCCCCCGGATCGCAGACGGCAAACGTCACTTCGCTGGCGCCGAAATCGACGCCCATGACGGTCTTGCTCATGAGATCACACCTTTCCATGGGGATCAGAAGAAGAGTGAAAAATACCAGGTCAGAATGGGTTCGCCGACGAGAAACACCAGCCAGGCGGCGGCGGCCAGAGCGGGGCCGAACGGAAAGGCAGTCCCTGGTTTGGCCTTGCCCAGCAAGGTGGCCAGCCCCAGTCCCAGAAGACAGGAAAAAATCAGCAGAAGCAGTCCCTGCTGCCACCCAAAATACAGCCCCAGCAATGCCAGCAGCTTCAGATCGCCGCCGCCCATGGTTTCCCGGCCGGCAAGATGATCGGCCGTCAGTACCAGAAGCAGCATAGGCACGAAGAGGGCGGCAGCCCCCAGTCCGCCGCGAAGCAAAAGAGCACTCCGCTCGGAATCGGGAAGGGCCAGCAGCAGCCATCCCAGTCCGCCGGCGACCAGAAGCCGGTCTGGGATGAGGCCCACCTCCAGATCAACCAGAGAGAGGGCAAGCAAAAGAGAGAAAAGAAGAAGAAAACGCAAGGTGTCCAAACTCAAGCCGCACTTCCACACCACCGTGAGGTAAACCAGAGCGGCCAGCAGTTCGGCGGCGGGGTAGCGGGGAGAAATTTTCTCCCCGCAGTACCGGCATCGGCCCTGGAGGAAGAGCCAGGAAAACACGGGGATTAAATCCAGGGGACCCAGAATATGGCCGCAGGCAGTACAGTGGCTCCGCCCCCTGGCAACGGACTCGCCATGGGCCAGCCGCCAGGCCAGACAGTTGAGAAAACTCCCCATCGCCAGGCCCAGCAGGGCGGTGAGGAAGATAAGGTAGGCCGCCAAAGCGGGGGAGCAACTAAATAAGTTTGTCACAGTCAATGTTATAACCTCGGGTGTTCCCGGGGCAAAACCCAAAAAGCGAACACCAAACGTAAAATTACTTTATGTAAAATGCAATTATCCAGAAGTGAGGCCAGGTGGCTCATGGCTGGGCCGTTTGCGCCCGCTCCCGCGGGGGCGGCTTATAATGACACGTTATTTCTTGGTTACTGTAATGGTGCCGTCTGCATATGTCCAGTCATAAGAGGTAGGTGTTCCGTTTTCATCCAATTTAATGGTGCCACTTGTTGCTTTGGTGCCGTCATTATACTGCCCCTCCAGATAGGCAACAGTTGCCTCAGCTTTGGCGGCACGAAGATTGGCATCCTCTACGGCTTGTTCTGCTTTACTCAGAGAAGTGCTAAACACAGGAATTGCAATAGCCACCAGAACGGCAATAATGGCGACGACAATCAATAGTTCGGCCAGGGTAAAGCCTTTTTTGTTGTTGCATTTGTTTAACATAATAGTTTCCTCCTAATTTAATTTTTCTATTTTTACCGGAGCGTGCCGCTCCAAATAAAAAACCTGGGTCACATATTGGCGTACATGGAGAACATGGGGAGATAGAGGGCAATGACGATAATGCCGATGAGAATGCCCATCACCACGGTGATAGAGGGCTGAAGCAGGTCCAAGGCCCGTTTGGTGGCAATCTCCACCTCGCTGTCGTAATAGGCGCCAATGGTGTCGAAAGTCTGCTCCAGAGTGCCGCTCTCTTCGCCCACGGCGGCCATTTCCACCAGCATATCCGGAAAGCAGCCGCACTCCTTCAGACAATCTCCCAGGCGGCCTCCGGACTCCAAATCGGAGACAACGGCGCCTAAGCGAAGTCTTAGGTAGTAATTATCCAGGACCCGAGCGGTGGAGGAGACAGCCTGGAGAAGAGGAAGCCCGGCAGTAAGAAGCGTGGAGAGGGTGTTGGCCAGCTGACTGGCGCCTCTCATCTCGGCCACCCGGCCCAGAGCAGGCAGGTGGAGCTGGAGCCTTGCCAGCCGAAGGCGGCCCTTCTCGGTGCCGGACCAAAGCTTGAACGCAATTACGGTCAGAGCGATGGCAGCCAGCAAACCGGGCCAGCAGGAGGAAAAAAACGTTGATACTGCCATCAGCCCCCGGGTGAGAGCGGGCAGGTCGGCGTTTAAATTTGAAAAGAGCACTACAAAAGTGGGCATGACCACCGCCATGATAAAAGCCACCACGGCTATGGCCAGCACACAGAGGAAAATCGGGTAAATCATGGCAGAACGTACCTGGGATTTGACCTTGGCAGATTTGTCGTAGTATCGGTGAAGTTTGCGGAAAGCCAGTTCCAGCGTGCCGGATTCCTCCCCGGCCCGCAGGGTTTCAATAAAAGTGGTCGGGAGATATTTCTTCCCCTTGTTCTCGAAGCTCTGGGAAAGCCCATAGCCGGCGGCGACATCCTCCGCCACTTGGTTCAGCAACTTTTTAAGCCGCCGGTCGTTGGTTTGATCCTCGATGAGCCGCACTGCCCGCACCACAGGGAGTCCGGCAGAGAGAATAATGGAAAATTGGGAACACAGGAGAGCCAGCGGTTTTTCCTTGATCCGGACCTGGCCCAGTTCCATCTGAAGAGGATTGACCCGAATCTTGGCCTCCGAAATGGAGGTGACAATGTCGCAGGTTTCCTTGATCCGTTCGATGGCCTCAAACTCATCGTAGGCCTCCATCACGCCGCTGACCGGGGTGCCGCCCCGGGAGATAGCTCTGTATTGATATGCTGCCATGGGGAAGCCCCCTTTCATGAAAGTTAATGGTACCCCTGTGTCCCCATCCGGCGTTGCTTCGGGAGGGGAAAAGGCGCGTCAGGCGTGAAACGGGCGGGCAGAGAAGGGGGCAGAAGAGGGAAGAGACCGGCTGACATAGTCGAAATCCCGGGCCGCCCGGCAAGCGGATTCAGCGGTAATAGCGTGGGCCAGTGCCAAATGAATGAGCGCATTGTCCATGGTAATACCGCCGTCTCGGGCCGACGTGGCCAAGGCGTTAGAGATCTGGGGAGTCTTGCCTTCCCGAATGAGGTTGCGAATGGCCGGGGAGGCCACCATCAGCTCACAGGCCAGGACGCGCCCAGATCCGCCCGCGCGGGGAAGAAGCTGCTGAGAAAGCACGGCCTGGAGGGTCATGGAAAGCTGCATCCGCACCTGCTGCTGACGCCCCTGAGGAAAGACGGAGACAATACGGTCCACCGAGTCGGCCGCCGAGCCGGTGTGAAGAGTGGCAAACACCAGGTGTCCGGTTTCCGCCGCCGTGAGGGCGGTTTCGATGGTCTCCAGATCCCGCATCTCGCCGATCAGGATGACGTCTGGATCCTCCCGGAGGGCGGCGCGGAGACCGTCGGCATAGCTGGCGGTGTCGGAGCCGATCTCCCGCTGACTGATGAGGCAGCGGTCTGGAGTATAGACATACTCTATGGGGTCCTCCAGGGTAAGAATATGACTGCGGCGGGTGTGGTTGATGCGATCCAGCATGGCAGCCAGGGTGGTGGACTTTCCACTGCCTGTCTCGCCAGTGACCAGAACAATGCCCCGGGGCAGCTCGGTGAGGCCTGCCGCCGCCGGAGGAAGACCCAACCTGTCCAGCACCGGGATGTGCTCGGCCAGAAGGCGCAGGGCGGCGGAGACATGTCCCTGACGGCGGAAGAGATTGATGCGCAGACGAACCCCTGCCACCGTGCGGGCTAAGTCCACCTCACCGCAGGGGCCCAGCGGCTGCCCTCCCGTGAGGGCCAGGGCATATCGATCACAGTCCGCGTCGGTGAGAGGAGAGAGTCCCTCGACCGGCGTTAGCTGGCCATCTATCCGAAGAAGGGGGCGGATACCCCAGGACAGATGGATATCCGACGCCCCCCGCTGCAAGGCCAGAGCGATGAGAGACTCCAAAAAACTCACCTCCAAAAACATGTAACATCAAAGATCGGCGGAATTGATGGTGCGGGCGGCCTCCTCAATGGTGGTCACACCCTCTAAAACCAGACGGCGGCAGTTGTCGGCCAGGGAGACGAAGTCTCCCTGGGCCAGGACCGCCCGAATCTGCTCCCGGTCAGCCCCGCTTCGAATGGCGCGGCGAAGAGGCTGGTCCACAATGAGAACCTCGAATACGGCGGTGCGGCCCCGATAGCCGGTATGGAAGCACATGGGACAGCCCGCGCCCCGATAGAAGGGGTGTCCCGCCGCACCGGATAGTCCCAGCACAGCCAGCTCCTCCTCGGTAGGCGTATACTCCCGGCGGCAATGGGGGCAGATGCGCCGCACCAGGCGCTGGGAAAGAATGCCACGCATGGCTCCGGAGATGATGTAAGGCTCCACGCCGATATCCAGCAGTCGGTCAATGGCGGCGGCGGCACTGCTGGTATGGACGGTAGAGAGAACCAGGTGGCCTGTAATAGCCGCCCGCATGGCGATCTGAGCGGTTTCGCCATCCCGAATTTCGCCCACGGCAATGATGTCCGGATCCTGGCGGAGGATGGCCCGCAGGCCGCCGGAAAAGGTCATGCCGGTCTTTTCGTTGATCTGGACTTGATTTAGCCCGTCGATGTGATATTCTACTGGATCTTCCAAAGTCACCAGATTTACCTGCTCGGTGTTGAGCTGACGCATCATGGTGTACATGGTGGAGGATTTGCCTGAGCCTGTTGGCCCGACAATCAGAATTACACCGCTCTGGCTTTTCAGAAGAGTGTCATAGCGCTCCAAATCGGTTCCGGTAAGGCCCAGGGCATCCTTGTCCAAAATTTGAGCGTCTTTATCCAGCAGACGGATGACAAATTTCTCTCCAAAAATGGTGGGGAGGGTGGACATCCGCAAGTCGATATCCTTATGTTTTACGGTGACATTGGCCCGCCCATCCTGGGGGACCTTACGCTCCGCAATGTCCATAGAGCCCATGATCTTCAGGCGGGAGATCACCGAGGCCTGGAGATTTTTGGGGACAGTGAGAATATTGCGCATCAGCCCGTCAATGCGCATACGTACCCGCAGTTCTTCTTCGTTGGGTTCCAGGTGAATGTCGCTGGCCCGCTCAACCGCGGCCCGCTCGATGATGGAGTTTACCAGGCGCACGGTGGGGGCGGACTGCACATCCTCATCCACTGCGTTGGCGGAGTAGACCTGGGGACTGCCGCCGTTGTCCATGGCCTCCCGCTTCATCTCCTCGATGGCTCGTGCGGCACCTTCGTTGCCGTAGAGGGTGAGTATGGCGCGGTCAATGGCTTCAGCGGTGGCAATTATGGGTACCACTTTCTTGCGGGTGGCGGTGCGGACCTCCTCGATGGCAAGAAAGTTCAGAGGGTCGCTCATGGCCAGATACAGGGTGCCGCGGTCTGCCCGGACCGGCACAACAGAGTGTTTCTTGGCAATGTTCCGGGAGAGAACCTGGGCCATTTCCGGCGGAATGACCGACTTGGACAGGTCGATAAACTCGACACCAAGCTGGAGTTCCAAGGCTTCAATCAGCTGCCGCTCGGTAATAAATCCATTCTGGATGAGGACGTCGCCCAGACGTTTCTTGTTCTTCGACTGAATAGACAATGCCCGATCCAGCTGAGCCTGATCAATGAGGCCGATATCGAGCAAAAGATCTCCCAGCCTTTTGTATGCCATTGCGCAGCACCATTCCTCTCTGACTTGAAAAATCGGCGCGCCAAACCGGGGTTTCGACAGCACTCGACATAAATATATACATTATACTATTTTGCAATATCAATTACAAGAAAGCACCGGGAAAAAGACACGTATTTGTTTGCGCGGTTGTCGAAATATGGTATAATATATTCTAAGTATGCAATCATTATGTACTTAAGAAAAGGGCGCGAGAAGCATGGCGGTGAGGATGAGACACAGCGACAATCGAAATCGCAGGGGCTTTACTCTGGCGGAGCTGCTGATGGCTGTGGGGATCCTGGCGGTGCTTCTGGCGGTGGCGATTCCAGGGGTGGGGGCGGCGCGAAAAAGCCTGAAGCTCACACAGCTGGATGATACTGCAAGGCAGATTTTTGCCGCGGCGCAGAACCGGCTGATCTCACTGCGGGCGGTGGGAGAACAAGAACGCGTGGGCGGAACCGCTATGACCAGAGAGCCGGAAGATTTTCCGGAGGGGATGTCCTGGGACGCCGATGCCTATTTTTACCTGACGGAGGAAAACGCAGGGAAGTTGCTGCCTACGGGGACCATCGACGAGACGGTGCGCGGGGGAAACTATATCATCGAGTATAACGGCTCTACCGGAATGATCTACGGCGTTTTTTATGCCGAGGAGGCCTTTTCCTACGATGAGCTGTATGATCTGCGTCTGTCGGAGGACCGGGGAGCGCGAAAGGAAAACAAGCCCATGGTCGGGTACTACGGCGGGGCGGACGTGGCACGGGAAAGCGTTGGTCAAAGTGAGCTGCCGGAAGCGTTTGAACTGGTCAATGCAGATGAGTTGTATGTGCGCATCAAGCCCACCGCGGACAGCCTGGCTACAGGCAGCGCTGTGAGCTATACCCTGACCATCGCCGGGACGGAGAGCCGGCAGGAGCGGAGTTACGTTTTTGATAGCAGCGATACGCTTGCAGTCTCCTTCCGTACGCCCGGCGTAAGTTGGAACGAGGCAGACGGTTCCTATCAGGTGCTGTTGGACAGCCTGGAGACGGGAGAACAGTTCCAGACGCTGTATCCAGGCTTTACTCCGGGGGAAGATATTACTGTGTCCTTAAAGGCGGTCAGGGGGGAACTGCTTCCGGCTGTGGCGGAGGATCGGGACAACAGCCTTTTTGAACGCCGGGGCGGAAATGCGGTCAGCGTGGCCAACAGGCGGCATCTGCAAAATTTGTGCACCGGCTTTTCCAATGTGGAAGAGACGGTTACCCGGGTAGTACAGAGCATGGAGATTCAGTGGGAAAGCGGGCGGTGGTTTCGTCCGATTGAGAATAAAGACCTGACCGATTTTGACGGCGGGGGGCAGGTCATTGCCGGACTGCGGATTCAAGGGACAGAATCCTCATATGAGCTGGGCCTGTTTGGAAGCTTTCTGGGGAGCGCCGCCGCGCCCAAGACCATTCGGAACGTCCGGCTGCGGGATCCGCGGGTGGAGAACAACGTGACGCGAGGCACCTGCGGAACATTGGCGGGCCGCCTGAGCGATGCGGCGGTGGAAAATTGCCAGGCATATGCCTCCGGCTCTGACGCGGACAGCTTTCTGGCTGCGGCGGGCAATGCCGGCGGGTTGGTCGGCTACGCAGTGAACTGCGATTTTTCCGCCTGTTCGGCCGCGCTGCCCTCTCTTACCGTTATCTCCGGGAATGCCGGAGGACTGGTGGGCGTCATGGAGGGAGGAAGCCTGACGGGCTGCTATGCAGATACCGGTGTGCGCAGCGGGACCGGTGAGGCCTGGGTGAAGGGGCTGACCATTCAGAATGGCTATGCCGGCGGCCTTGTGGGTACGGTGCAGGGGGCTTTGGTTGTTGATTCCTACTCGCTTGGATGGATGTCCGCCGCAGACTCCAGCGTGACAGCCGGATTTGCCTCCTACGCCGACAGGGGTACCGCCTTTACCCGCTGCTACGCCGCAGCGGAATTCGGGGGCAGCGGCCCCAGCTATGGTTTTTCCCGCGGGGGGAAGGCAAACGGCTGCTATTATCTTGCCGCGTCCAACCCGACCGACCGAACCCCGGGACAGGAAAAAACCTATGGGGAGCTGAAAACCGTCTTTTCCGGGGACTGGATCCGAATGGGCGACGGGGGAACTCACTCTTACGGCTGTGCGGGTGCATACCCCTTTTTGACTCGGAGCGGGTTGGCTCATTACGGCGACTGGCCCAAGGAGCGGCAGGCAAACGCTCTGCTGGCCTATTATGAGAAATATGCCGACGGCAGTTATGGCTACTGTCTGACACCGGAGGACGGGGGGACGGAGTTGTCGTCTCTCCAGGAGGGGTTTGGCTTTGCGGCGGTGGAGGACGGTTACGCGTTTCTGACTCCGGCAGGGGATGCTGGATCCGAATTGACGGTGACTTATTATAAAGGGGCCGGAGCCGGAAGCCCGGTGGACGTGACTCTGACCGCCTTTGGCCAAAGCGCGGTGCTGAACGGGACGAGCTATACAGCGTTTCTGCTTCGCCCCGGCGATGCGGTGATGCAGAACTCAAAGGCATACAGCAGCAACGGTTACCACCGGTTGGAGAGCGGCGGGCAAATCTTCTGGATGATCCCCGGCTTTGCCAGGACCGCGGTGCAGGGTGGGGAGAGCGCTCCCGCCGCGCCTGCCCGCCTAATAGTGCGAACGGCTCGGCATCTGGCCGGCTTGGCCGGGGACAGCGGATTGTGGAAATCCACGTTCTCCCAGGAGCTGGATGTGGACTTTGAAGCTTATACAGGGATTTCCGGGCTGACGATTGCCCCCATTGGAAACGGAAACGCTGCCTTTTTGGGGAGCTATGACGGAAGTGGCCATACCGTCACCGTCTATCATGGGATTACCTCTGCGGGGAACTGTGTGGGGTTATTTGGAGCCGTGGGGGCGGACACCTTCTCCGCGCGGATGGGAAGCGTCAAAAATTTGATCTTCCGGAGCGGCGGAACAAGTTCCGCTGCCATTTCCGGAGGGGACTATGTAGGGGCGCTGGTAGGATATAACGCCGGGGTCATCTCCAACTGTGCAGCGGCGGGTTTTGCCGTCAGCGGAAAAAATAGCGTGGGTGGGCTGGTCGGGTACAACGGTGGTTCCATTGACGCCTGCGCTGCGGCCAACGCGGCCTTTGAAGGGACGCTGGGCGGTTCAGTCACTGCGACGGGGACTTATTTCAGCAGCAGCCGTGGGTACTTGGGCGGCTTTGTGGGACTCAACGAGGGCATGATCACCAACTCCTATGGACTGGCCTCGCTTGCGCGCGATGATGAAAGTTATCTCTATCGGGGCGGCTTTGCCGGAGCCAACCGCGGGAGCAGCGCAAGCGGTTGGTTTGAGCGGATCATTGAGTGGATCCTCAGCACTTTTTTTCAGGTGGACTTTGATGACGGCAGCATTCAAAACTGCTATTGCGTCGCCGCCCAGGGAGAGGAGTGGCTGAGCTTTTTGGAGCTGGGAACTGTTTCCGCTGCGGACAACTGCCTGTCGTATGACGGAGAAAACACTGCCGATCTGACTGCATTCACCGGAGGGCTCTTTACCGCCGCTTCCCGGGCCGATACAGCCCACACCTTTCCCTATGCCGCAGCTTTGAAAAAGAGCGCCTATCCATTCCCGGCAGCGGTCACACGGGACGGCGAAGCGGTGCACTACGGCAACTGGCCGGCCCAGGAGGAAATGGGAGGGCTGGAGCTTGCATATTACGAGGTCTACACCGACAACACGCTGGGACTGTACAGTACAAGCCTGGGGCTCGATACGCTGAGCAATTCCAAGACAGTTTTTCAGGATGGCTATGCGCTGCTGTTCCAGGGGGACGCCAAAAATGGAAATGGGCACAGCACCACGTTTGATGGGATCCGTTTTTCCAATCTGAAGTCCTCGGTGTCCTGTGCCTGGAGCAACACTGTCAGCACGTCGGCCCTGGCAGATGCCGGAGAATTTGCAAGGCAGATCACCTATTCTGGAAGCAAGCTGGGCACTTCTAACGGCGCCCACAGTGTAATCACAGTATCTGGAAAGGAATATTACCCACTGTTTCTTCGGGCGGATGCGGCGGTTATCGCAGCTGCGCCATCAGCCCAATTTTATCAGAGTTTGACAGTTTCTTTGAATGGGGAGGAAAAAGTTTTCTGGTACAACCCCCATTTTGCCAAATCCGCAGTCTCTTCCGGAGAGCAGCCCGACATCAGCACAGGTGTGACGGCGTATCTCCGCACAGAGCGTCAGCTTGCGACCCTGGCATCTGCCGGCAGCCAGGCGTACTGGGCCGGAGGCATCACCTATCGGCAGGAACGGAATCTAACCCCCGTGACGGGGAACCCCTACACCTCGACCTACTTTGAGAAAAAATTTGGGACTCCCGCGCTTCCAAATTCGTATCGCAGCGATTTGATCAGCATGGGTGACGCGGAAAATCCCTTCCTGGCCTCTTACGACGGAGGCGGAAAGGCGTTGGATCTGACCGGCAAGACCTATGCTGCGGGCGATCCCAATGGGACGGGCGTGTTTGGCGTGCTTCAGGGCTCGGTTCGGAATCTGACGGTAAAAAACGTCACTGTCCAGGGAAGCTCCGGGGCGCAAAGGCTGGGTGGTCTGGCGGGCCGCATAGCCTCGGGGGCCGTGGCACAGAATGTGCGGGTAGAGAGCGGGACGATCTCCGGCGGTTCCTGGTTGGGCGGCCTGGTGGGCGCCGTGGATGATGATGCCCAAATTTTGACTGCTGCCGTACTGAGCACAGAGGTCTCAGGAAACAACCTGGCGGGGGGAGCCGTTGGGCGGATGAGCGGAGGAAGCGTCAGCGGCCTGTCGGTCAGCGGAGGCACAGTATCGGCCGCACGCCTAGTGGGCGGTGCAGTTGGCCAGTTGGCAAACACAAGCGAAGTTTCCATGGTCGGCGTGACGGTGGAGAACACGTGGGTGTCCTCCCTGAACGGGATAAAGACAACCGTGGGGGCAGAAAACTATTACAATGGCTTTGGCACCGGCGGCTTTGTCGGGGCCTGTTCTTTCAGCGGGACCGGCGCTGTCTCACTGGGGACGGTGTCTGTTTCAAATACCGCGGTTAAAGTAGAAACCCTGCAGGATACCAGCGGCTATCAGCTCTACGGAGGAGCTGCCTTTGTGGGAAATTTCTATGACACGCGAAAATCCGTCTCACCCAATTTGGGAGGTGTCATCCTTTCCAAATGTACAGTAACGGCAGAAGGGGCAGGAGAAGAGAGCAGCTACGGATTGCTGTTCGGATGCATCCGCAGCGCAGCGCCTATGGCGCTTGGAACGGTGAAGCAGTCCGGCTGTATTCTGAATGCCACTGCAGCGGACGTGGATGCGGGCGGATATGTGGGGCGTCTTACAGGCTATCAGTCCGGAGACTCCAACAATATTACCGCCAGCAATCATCTGACGCTCACGCTGCCTGCGGGAGAGACCTGGACGGGAGTCGGAACAAACGCTTCAGCCAGGAATCTGGGCGGCTTTGTGGGACGGATGGATGCTAACACGGTGATCCGGGGGCAGGGATTGACGCTGAATATGGGCTCCGCGGGCATTTATTACACCGGACGCGGAAACGCCGGCGGTTTTGCCGGACACAGCATGGGGACGCTGTCCGATCTGCGGGTGCTGAATCCGTATATGGACGCAGGTGCGGCCGACGGCGGTAATTTGGGCGGCTTTGTTGGGCTGGCCGAGGGCGGAGAGATCACCCGGTGTGAGGTAAAAGCGAGCGGCGCCTACTGGATCCGTGGCAATGAAAACAGCTCTACAGGCGGCTTTGCCGGCGCAATCTCCGGAAGCAAGGCGTTGGTTACCCGGTGTTTCTCCACAGCCGGATTACTGGAGGGACAGTATTTGGGTGGGTTTACCGGGGCGGTTCGATCGGGACGAGTGGAGGCGTGCTATGCTGCCGGGGCGGTCCAGGCAGGAAATTACCCCTCTGCGGTGGGCGGCTTCGCCGGACTGACCGGCGGGGGAGACGACGGAGGAATTCCCATTGTAAAATCCTGCTATGCCACCGGGGCGGTGCAGGTGCATTACGAGAGAGCAACTAGTTCTCTTTCCCAAACGACGCTGGCTGGTGGCTTTCTGGGGCGGGCGGAGGCCGGCAATATTCGCTCCTGCTACTCCATTGGAGCGGTGCAGTCGGACGGCGTTCCGGGTTCCTGGCAGGTACAATCCCCTTACATTGGCGGGTTCTTGGGCTATGGAGAAGGGCTGGCGCTGGACGGTCAGGAGCAGGACTCTATTTCAAGCAGGATGGTGAATTTTTGCAATCTGCTTCAAAATACAAAGGTAATCAACCAAGGTGTCAATGCCGCCGAAGTTCAGTCCGAGGCAACTTACGATGCGGCCGCCGACACCTATGATCTGGGCAATTGTTTGTCCGTAATTGAGTACATAGAGGCGTATGTGCAGCAAGAAGGAGTCTGCTGGAATGATTCCACTGTCCCGCTCGTGGATGCCGCCAGAGGCTACTGGGGCGAAGACGGAATCCTGAGTGACAACGGACTTGCCTCCTATAACATGGCCCTCAGCCTGCAGCAGGATTCACAGCTGGGGAAGGGAACTTGGATGGTCACACAGGGAAATGACGGAATCCAGATCTACTGGACTGAAGACGCTCTGACCGAGGGGAGAGAGGTAACGGCTTACCTGTATATGCCAAGTGAAGGGAAGTACTACCAGGGCAGTCTGTGGGTCAGAAATATCAGCGTGAGTATGGAAACGCCTTATGGAAACGAAACGCTGTGCTATATGGTGCTTCGCGATCCCCATGATTTCAGCGAGATTGGCAATCTGGTGCCGACCGTAGCCGAGGGAAACTATTACCGATATGGATACGGAGTGAATTATGACTGGAGTGAGCGCTACTGGACAATTCGCAGATTTCCTTACTCTGATTTTCAGTACAGCGGGATCGATCGGTGGATCGGGATGCAGTTTTTTGAAGAGACCTATGAAAACACGGTTTTCCCGGATATGGGAGCAGTTACCGCGGGGAGCTATTCTTATCCGGCCCTGCCAGGCGTGGGCTGCGGAGTGGGAGAGGATAAATACCTCTACCAGGGGAATGGCTGGTAAAGAGAGAAGGAGGCTGAAAGCTTGGGGCGTCTATATAAAAAATGCAAGAGCCAGAAAGGGGCCTCCCTTCTCATTGCCCTGCTCTTTTTCCTGCTGTGTCTGACGGTAGGGACAGTGGTGCTTACCGCTGCCGGGGCAAGCGCGGGAAGGCTTGCGCAGATGCGGCAGGAGGAGCAGAGTTATCTGACGGCTTCCTCCGCGGCCCGGATGCTCCGGGACAAGCTGGAGGGGGCTCGGGCAGAGACGGTCACCGTTTGGGTGGACGGCAGTCTCAGCACCGCACAGGGCAGCCCCTGGTCTTCGGACGCCGCCATTCTCGCAAAGACGATAGAAGCGGACGCGGAGAAGATTTACGATTACACGCTTCCATCTGTCTCGGGGGCAGCTTCCTCCAGAAGCTTGACGATAGAGGCAGAGGGCTTGGAGACGGCAGTGCTCACATGGCAGATGGGGAAAGACTATTCGATCCAGGCTACCCTGCGGGTGGGGGAGGACGACAGCAGCCCCTTGACATTGACGATCCCTGCGGTGGAGGAAGTGTCCACGGCAAACACCTACCGCACGGAGAGCGAGCAGGTTGGGGTGGACGAAGAGACCGGACAGCCCATCTATAATACCTATACCATTACCACCACAAAGGAGACACGGACTGTCACCTGGGGGATTGGGATCATTCAAAAGGGGGCGGGGGCATGAGAGAGAAACTGAGTGCCCGGCGGGGAGAGACCCTGACAGAGACGCTGGTGGCGATTTTAATGATTGCGTTGTCTTCCGCGGCTTTGGCTGGAATGACTGCCTCCTCCGCGCGGGTGACGGGGCGCGCTGAAAAGGAAGTTCAAAGCGTTTATGACGAGTTGAGTACCGCAGAGCGGGGCGCACCTGAGGGAACTTCGGGGAAAACCGTGAGGATTGAAGGCGGCGTTGGGGGAGAGGAGTCAGTCACCGTTTACTTCTCCGGAGATGCGGACGGCCTTTCTGCCTACGGTACGGAGGTTGGCGGATGAGAAAAAAATGCCGATCCCGTGGAGGGTTCACTGCGTCTGAGATGCTGGTGGCGGCATTTATCCTGGGCTTGATCGCATTGGCTTTTGGAGCGGGAATCCTCGCGGCTGTGCGGGTCTACCAAAAAGTGAGCGCGCAGGCGGAGGCGGGAGTTCTGTGTTCCACGCTTTCCACCGCCATGGCGGATGAGCTGCGGTTTGCCGAGCAGCCCCGTCAGTCCGGAGAGGAGGCAAAGTTTGACAGCACGGTCTATGGGCAGGGGGTTTCCCTTGACATAAGCGGGGGACGGGTGTGGATCGGCGGAGTCGAGCTGGTCAGCGCCAAGACGTACACCGGGGGGTTGAAAGCGGACAAATGTAATGTGACGTATGCCGATCAACTGTTTCATGTGGAGTTGGAGGTGGGGGATGGAAACTCTGCCTTGGTTTCCACAGGGTTTGATGTGCGGGCGCTGAATGGATAAACAAAAAGGGCTTTCCCCGGTGTTCCGGGGAAAGCCCTTTTTCAAAAATTACAGGAGGATGACGCCGGCTTCTTCACAGATCGAGAGGGTCTCTTCATCCCAAATGCCGGCCTGTACCTCACCGATGTGGGCCTTGCCCAGCAGATAAGTGCACAGCCGGGACTGTCCGATCCCGCCACCGATGGTAAGGGGCAGCTTGTCCTCCAGGAGCAGTTTGTGGAAGAGCAGGCCGCGGCGCTCGTCATGGCCGGAGAGGGTGAGCTGACGATCCAGGGCAGCGGGGTCCACCCGAATGCCCATGGAGGAAAGCTCCATAGCATCCTCCAGCACGCTGTTCCACACCAGCAGATCGCCGTTGAGAGTCCAATCGTCGTAGTCGGGGGCCCGGCCATCGTGGGGCTGGCCGGATTTCAGCGCACCGCCGATGCCCATCAGGAAGGTGAGGGGATGCTCCCGTACATAGGCCCGCTCCCGCTCTTTGGCGGTGAACTCAGGCCAACGGTCCTCCAGCTCCTGGGCAGTGACAAAGGAGATCTGGCCGTCTACGCCGGGCAGCAGGTTGAGGACGGGAAAGGCAGAGCGGAGGGTGGACTGCGTTTCCCGGAGAGCCTGAGCAATGGCCTCTACCGTGCGGCGGAGATAGACCTCGGTACGATCCCGGGGGGCGATGACTTTCTCCCAATCCCACTGGTCCACATAAACAGAGTGGAGGTTGTCCAACTCCTCGTCCCGGCGGATAGCGTTCATGTCGGTATATAGACCCTCGCCTACGGAAAAATGATAGCGATAGAGGGCCATGCGCTTCCACTTGGCCAGGGAGTGGACCACCTGGGCGTCCTTGGCAGCAAAGGGAACATCAAAGGAGACGGCCCGCTCCACACCGTTGAGGTCGTCGTTGAGGCCGGTGGAGGCCTCTACAAAGAGGGGGGCGGAGACTCTTCGGAGGTTGAGGGCCCCTGCCAAAGTGTCTTCAAACAGACGCTTCAAAAGACCGATGGCCTTCTGCGTGTCGTAGAGGTTGAGAGAGGGGGCGTAGCCCTGTGGAATGACAGTCTTGGCCATGTGTGTCGGCTCCTTTTTGTTCAAGTAGCCTTTATTATAAGATGCCCACACCAAAAAGGCAAGAAAAAGAGAAAAAACACGTCAGCGCTGCGGCGCTTGACCGGTGGGGCCGGAAAACAGCCTTTTATTGACTTGCACGCTTCATCGTGATAAACTGTGTGAAATTGAAAAAGGGGGCCAACCCATGGAGAAGATCAAAATGACCACCCCTCTTGTGGAGATGGACGGGGACGAAATGACCCGCATCCTCTGGGAGGAGATCAAAAAGGAGCTGCTGGAGCCCTATATCGATCTGAAAACCGAATACTACGACCTGGGCCTGCCCGAGCGGGAAAAGACGAAGGACCAGGTGACGGTGGATTCCGCCGAGGCCACCAAAAAGTATGGCGTGGCCGTGAAGTGCGCCACCATTACCCCCAACGCACAGCGAGTGGAGGAGTATAAGCTCTCCCAGATGTGGAAGTCCCCTAATGGGACCATCCGGGCCATCTTGGACGGCACCGTATTCCGTGCCCCCATCATGGTCAAGGGGATTTCCCCTGTGGTGAAGAACTGGAAGAAGCCCATTACCATTGCCCGTCACGCCTCCGGCGATGTATATAACAACACCGAATTCCAGCCCACGGGGCCCGGAAAGGCCGAGCTGGTGTTTACCGACGACCAGGGTCGGGAGACCAGGCAGACCGTCTTTACTTTCCAGGGGCCGGGGGTTTTACAGGGACAGTACAACACCGACGCCTCCATTACCTCCTTTGCCCATTCCTGCTTCCAATACGCCATTGCTATTCGGCAGGATCTGTGGTTTGCCACCAAGGACACAATTTCCAAGCAGTACGACCACCGATTCAAAGACATTTTTCAGGAGATTTTTGACGCCCAATACCAGAAGCAATTCAATGCCCTGGGCATTGAGTATTTCTACACCCTCATTGACGACGCGGTGGCCCGGGTCATCCGCAGCGAGGGAGGGTTCATCTGGGCCTGCAAGAACTATGACGGCGACGTGATGAGTGATATGGTCTCCACCGCCTTCGGCTCCCTGGCCATGATGACCTCGGTGCTGGTCTCCCCGGAGGGGAACTACGAGTACGAGGCCGCGCACGGTACCGTGACCCGTCATTACTATAAGTATCTCAAGGGGGAGGAAACTTCTACCAACCCCATGGCCACCATCTTTGCCTGGACGGGCGCGCTGCGTAAGCGGGGGGAACTGGATGGGATCCCGGCTCTGGGGGCCTTTGCCGACCACTTGGAGGAGGCCTGTGTGGCCACCATCGAGAAGGGTACCATGACCAAAGATCTGGCTGGGCTCTGGGAGGGAAAAATGCCTGCCCGGGTTGTGAACAGCATTGATTTTCTGAAGGCCATCCGAGAGGAACTGGACCGGAGATTGTAAGACGGAACAGAAAAAACAGCGCCCCGACCAAATGGTCGGGGCGCTGTTTTGATTTACTCAGGTGGATCTCTGCCAAGTGCGGGGGCTGAACAGGATCAGGATAGGGAAAATCTCCAGCCGACCCAGCAGCATGTCCATGGAGAGGACCAGCTTGGACAGGTCTGAGAACATGGCATAGTTGCTGGCCGGTCCTACCATATCCAGGCCGGGGCCAATATTGTTCAGACAGGCCAGTACGGCGGTAAGGTTCGTTTCCAGAGAAAAATTATCCAGGGAGAGAATGAGAAAGGAAATGACGGCAATGGTGCTGTATGCCCACAAAAAGACATTCACACCCTGAAGGGTCTCGCTGCTTACCACATGGCCCTCGGCTCGGACGGGGTTTACACTGTGGGGGTGAAGGGCCTGACGGAGATGGGCCCCCAGGGATTTGGAAAGCAGAACCAGTCTGGCACACTTTATGCCGCCGCCGGTGCTTCCCGCACAGGCCCCAACTACCATCAGAACCACCAAAATGCTCCGGGACAGCTGTGGCCAGAGGTCAAAGTTGACGGTGGAAAAGCCGGTGGTGGTCATAATGCTGGAGACGGTGAAGGCCGCATCGTGAAAGGCGGCTCCGATCTGCCCGGAATACTGGGGAAGTATGTTTACGGTGATAAGCGCCATGGAGCCCAGCAGGATGCTGGCGTAGACGCCCAGCTCCTCACTGTGGAGGGCCTGCCGAAATTTTCCCGCGAGGAGAAGAAAATAAATGCTGAAATTCACTCCGAAGAGAGCCATAAAGACGGTGCAGACACTTTGAAGATAAGGGCTATACCCTGCCATAGAGTCATTTTTGATACCAAAGCCGCCGGTTCCGGCGGTACCGAAGGAAGTGCACAGACTGTCAAAAAGAGGCATCCCCCCTGCCAGCAGAAAGCACACGCACAACACGGTGAGGGTCATATAAATGAGATAGAGAATCGCCGCGGTCTGCCTTACCTTGGGGACCAATCGGCCTACGCTGGGGCCCGGGCTCTCCGCCCGGAGCAGGTAAACGCTGTATCCACCCTGCCCCATGGGGACGACGGCAAGAAGAAAGACCAGAATCCCCATGCCGCCCAGCCAGTGGGTAAAGCTCCGCCAGAAGATGAGCCCCCGGCTCACGGATTCCACATCCTGAAGAATGGAGGCTCCTGTGGTGGTGAAGCCGGAGATCACCTCAAAAAGAGCATCCACATAGTGAGGAATTTCGCCGGACAACCAGAAGGGGAGTGCGCCCGCCGCCGAGAGGATCAGCCAGCCCAGGGAGACGATAAGAAAGCCCTCGCGGGCATAGAAGCGGCGCTCGGCTTTCCGGCAGAGGAACCAGACCAGCCCGCCGACCCCGCTGCAAAGCAGCATGGAGACAAAAATAGCCCCCAAGGCCTTTCGCTCGCCGTGTCCGGCGGCAACCATGGCCGGGGGAAAAAGAAACACACATTCCAACAGCAGGAGGATGCCCAGCATTTTCCCGATCATTTTCCGATTCATGCGCCTGTGCCCATCCTCTCAAAAATCAGTCTGCAAAGAGATCTTCCAGACGGTTCACCGTCCGGCTGCCGGCGGTAACCGCGATTACAGTATCTCCCGCTAAAAAACGGCTGTCTCCCCGAGGGAGAATGGTCGTCCCCTCATGGGTAATACAGGCGATCAGGACCCCTTTTTGCAGGGAAATCCTCCGCAGAGGCTCTCCGCAGTGACGGGTGTCCTTCCCGGCCAAAAACTCCAGGGCTTCAGCCTGTCCGTCGGCAATGGGATGGAGCGTCAGGACGCTGTCGATGTCGTTGGCGGTGTCCATGGCCCGGACATAGCGGACAATATCGGCGCAGCAAAGCCCCTTGGGGCTGATGGTGGAGCCAATGCCCAGACGGCGGAACACGTCGGCGTACTCGATACGGTTGATCTTAGTGATGACCTTGGGGACGCCCAGACGTCCGGCCAGCATGGAGAGGACCAGATTTTCCTCGTCCATCCCAGTGAGGGTGACCACCGCGTCGCTACGGCGAAGACCCTCAGCCTCCAGCACGTCCTGACGGGATCCGTCAGCCTCAATGACCAAGGCGGCGGGGAGAGCCTCTGCCAGCTCCAGGCAGCGGGCATGGTCCCGCTCAATAATCTTTACAGTCATTCCGCTTTCCAGACACCGGTGGGCCAGATAAAAGGCGATGCGGGAGCCGCCGATCAGAAGCAGGGTCTTTACTTTGCGTTCGACCAGCTTCAGATTCTTTACCAGCTGAGCCAGGTCCTGAATGCCGGCGGTGACGAAAAGGGTGTCCCCGGTTCGGATGGTAAAGGACCCGGAGGGGATGTGGACTCCGTCCTCCCGCTCCACCGCGCAGACCAAAACGTTGACCCGGGCGATTTCATAGAGTCGGGACAGGGGCACTCCGTCCAGCGGGGAACCGGCATCCACCGGAATCGCCACAATCTCCACTCTTCCCTTCGCAAAGGATTCCCGCTTGAGGAAGGAGGGAAACTGAAGAAGCTGATAGGCCTCGTGGGCCGCGGAGAGCTCCGGGTTTACCGTCATGGACAGACCCAGTTCTTCCCGCATGGAAATGAGCTGGTCGGCATACTCAGGGTTGCGGACGCGGGCAATGGTATGTTTGGCTCCCAGCTTTTTGGCGGTAAGGCAGGAGAGCAGGTTCAGCTCATCCAAACTGGTGGCGGCAATGAGCAGTCCGGCTTCCCCGGCGCCCGCCTCTCGCAGAATGGACATGGACGCGCCATTGCCCGCCACTGCCATTACGTCCAGCTTTTCAATGCTCTCACTGAGGACCTGGGGGTCGGAGTCAATAATAGTAATGTCATGCCCCTCAGAAGAGAGCTGGGCTGCCAGAGCGGCGCCTACTTTGCCGTCACCTACAATAATGATGTTCACGGTGTTTCCACTCCTTGCCAGTATTTCCCGGCGATTCATAAAAGACATTATAACAGAAAGTATTGTTCTTGCAAGTGGCGGATAAGGCTGATATACTGAAATCCAGATGGGCGGAGTGGGGACGCCTGGAAAGAGAAGGAGGGCTTTTCATGAAGATCCAGCGGGTTTGGACGATGTATTGGAGCGCAACCGGGACGACGGAGAAAATTGTGCGTGCCGCCGGAGAGACGATGGCGGAGAGGCTTGGAGTACCTCTGAAAATCTGGGACTTTACACTGCCGGCGGGGCGGCAGAGCCAGCCGGACTTTCAGAATACCGATGCGGTGGTCTTTGGAACACCTACTTATGCCGGGCGGGTACCCAATGTGTTGCTGAAATACCTGGATACCTTGGCCGGGAACGGCGCTGCCGCCATACCGGTGGTGACCTATGGCAACCGGAATTTTGACGATTCTCTCATTGAGCTCAGGGATATCTTGGCCGATCATGGGTTCCGGCCCTTTGCCGCCGGGGCTTTTGTGGGGGAGCACTCCTTCTCTACTGTGCTGGCTGCAGGGAGGCCCGACGTCGACGACCTGGCACTGGCCCGGACTTTGGGCAAGGAGGCGTCGGAACGGCTGGCGGGAGAGGAACTGCCGCTGGTGGCCGTGGACGGCACGCCCAAGCCTTACCGGGGGTATTATCAGCCCCGGGACCGGAAGGGAACACCGGTGAACATTTTGAAGGTGAAGCCCCTGACCTCCGACGCCTGCGACAAGTGCGGGGTGTGCGTGAAGGTCTGCCCGATGGGTTCTATCAGCGCTGAGGACCCCAGCCAGTATACAGGGATCTGCATCAAGTGCGGTGCCTGTGTCAAGAAATGCCCAAAGGGAGCCAAATATTACGACGACGCCGGATACCTCTATCACAAGACCGAGTTGGAAGAGGAATATCAGCGCCGAGGCGAGGTTAAGCTGTACCTGTGAAGAAAAAACTGCTCCTGCGCCGCGAAGCGGCGCAGGAGCAGTTCATTTTTTGAAAGATCAGCGCTTCATTTGGAAGGGAACCATTTCCAACCGGACAAAGAAACCCTGGTTGTGCTTGCACACTGGGCAGTGTTCCGGGGGACGGGTGGCTGTAACCAGTTGACCGCAGTTAAGACACATCCACTGGCACTCTGTTTCACTGATAAAAAGCTTGTTTTGCTCCAGCAGGTCGGCGAATTGACCGAAACGGTCGCCGTGGACCTGTTCGATGCGGGCAATCTGGGAGAAGAGGTGAGAGATCTCGGGAAAGCCTTCCTCCTTGGCAGTGTGGGCAAACCCGGTGTAGTCGTGCTCCCACTCCTGATATTCATTGTGCTGAGCCGCAAGGAGATTCTCCAGCACAGTGTCGTAAAGGTCTATAGGGTAGGTACCGTCAATGGCGATGTTCTCCCCGGAAAAAGGCTTGAGCAGGTCGTAATAGGCTTTGGCATGAGCACGCTCCTGGTCGGCGGTGAAGTTAAATACTGCCTCAATGACGTGCAGGCCGTTTTTCTTGGCCAGCCCGGCGGCAAAGGTGTAGCGGTTGCGGGCCTGACTTTCCCCGGCAAAGGCCCGTAAAACATTGCGTTTTGTCTCGCTGTTTTCAAATAGAACGGACATGCTGATCCCTCCTAATCCAGATGGAGTCAGCATGTCCGTTTTCAGCGCAGTTTATGCTTTATCCTATGGCCCGGGAGAAGGGGAGAGAGTGGATGGCGGCGGGCAGCGCGTAAGGAACATCCAGGCCTTCAGGCAGAAGCCCAATCAGTTCCAGTACTGCGCAGACCTTGTCTATAAAGCTGACGGCAAAGGATTCCCGGAAGCGGCAGGGCGTGGGTGTAAGGGGAAACATATGGGTGACAATCACGTCTTTTTCCCGCCGAGTGAGAAGAAAACGCTCCTCGGCATTTTTCAGGGCGGTTTCACCATGGCATCTGAGATGGGACCAGCAGGTGTGGAGACGCCGGTCGGTCCAGTCATAGAGATAAAAATCGTGGAGCAAAGCGCCGCGGGCAGCTTCTCCGGCATGCCAGCCCAGGCGGCGACACAGACAGTATGATGCATAGGAGACCAGAAGGGAATGGTGGTAGCAGCTGAAGCCTGGACGGTGTTGAGGCAAGGCGCGCATAGACTGCACCGCCTCGTCGGCCAGCAGGTCGGAGATACAGGATATCCAAGGGGCCTTTTCATTGAGCTTCCAAAACATGACAGTCAGTTCCTCCGCTTTTTCAAGGATGACCTCAGTCTACC
>JAYFPI010000107.1:0-5464 GCA_034927965.1 Pseudoflavonifractor sp. | reverse complement strand
TATTTGGTTTCAGCCACTGCGCCGCCGGCCAGGAATCCGGCGATCTGCTCGTCGGTATAGCCGTACTCCTTAAGTACTTCCACGGTATGCTCGCCGATTTTGGGCGCCTGGCGGTCCACCGTAGGGGCGATGTCCTCGATGCAGGTCGGCTCGCTCAGCGCAAACCGGATGGGGGTCATGGGCTGCTTGGTCACGGTTCCGTCATTGTTCTTTACCGGCACAATATACAGATTCTCCAGGGCCTGAGGATCGTCCAGAACCTCCTTGATGTGCTGGACACAGTCGTAGGCGATATCCGCCCGGGCAAACATGGCACGAATCTCGTCCATGGTGTGCTTGGCAAACTCGGCGCTGAGGATCTCCACCATTTCGGCGCTGTGGGCTTTGGAGGCGACGGCAGTGCAGTAGCGCGGGTCCCCCACCAGGTCGTCCCGGCCCAGTTCCTTCATCAGCGCGTCATTGTAGCGGTCCGGCTCCAGAATGCTCATATAGAACCACTTGCCGTCGGAGCTTTGGAAGGTGTTCATCACGGGAGAGCCAGGATTCCGCCGGGTTTTAGGATACTCGTCGCCGTACTGGGTGGAGACCATGCCGGCGCTCTCGCTCCAAATGGCCTGGGCAAAGAGAGAAATCATCACCTTGCAGCCCTTCCCCGTTTTGGCTTTCTGGTAGAGCGCCGCCGCAATGCCGCCGGAGAGAGAGCAGGCGGTGGTGGCGTCGCCAAAACCAATAAGGGGGTTGACGGGAGAGGTGTCCTTTTCCGTGATATCGATCATGGCGCCGGAGCGGGCCCAGAAGGCCACGGTGTCAAAGCCCGGGTTATCCTTGGCGGGGCCAAAGTCGCCGAAGCCGTTGATCTGCGCCCAGATCATGTGCGGATGCTTCTCGCTTATGGTCTTGTAATCCAGCCCCAGCCGCTTGAGCGCGCCGGTGCGGTAACTGGTGAGAAATACGTCGGCCGTCTCCAGCATTCTGTCCAGAATCGCCGTACCCTCCGCGCTTTTCAGGTTGAGGGAAATGCCGCGCTTATTGGCGTTATAGGCCGTATAAAAGGGGTTGCAGTCCGGCTCGGTGGGGGCGGACATGGTGGCGCCGGTGCCGCGGCCGGGATCGCCGAAGCTGGGCTCCACCTTGATGACGTCGGCGCCCCAGTCGCCCAGGATCCGGGCCGTGCCGGGACCGGCGACAAAATAGGTGAGATCGATGACTTTTACGCCTTTCAGGGGTTGAAACATAGCAAATTACCTCCGTTTGTGATATCGGTAGTCGGTCTGTGCATCAGGCATCCGAACGCCTGCCTGGTCCTGGCCGGAAAGGCGTCAGGGCAGCATGGGGAACAGCGTAAAGAGCAGCACGCCGACCAGGGACCCCAGGAATGGAATGATGACGGTCAAGGCAAAGGTCAGGCCGTAGGAATCCTTGTGCGTCTCATTGCACAGGCCGTTGGTGACAGTGACGATATAGCCGTTGTGGGGCAGCGAATCCAGAGCGGAGGACGCAAGCGCCATCACCCGGTGGACGGTGCTGGGCGCGATCCCCATCTGGGTGTACACCGGCCCGAGGATGGGCACGGCAATGCCCAGGCCGCCGGAAGCGGAGCCGCAGATACCCGCAATGACCGTAGTGCCGATCACCAGACCCAGCAGTTTGGGGCCGGGAATGTTTACCATGGCGTTCACAATGGTAGAGAACACAGGGCTGTTGGAGGCCACGCCGCCGAAGCCGTTGACCGCGCAGGTGTTGGTAATGGACAGCAGCGCCATGGCGGCGCCGTCGGCAAAGTGCCTGGGCAGATCCTTCATCACGATGTGCTTGTGCATCAGGAGAATGGCGGACACGGCGCCCGCGAACACGCCCACTTCCACGGGGGCCACCACCACACCGTTGACCTTGATGTTGACCAGGCAGATAGTGATGACAAGCGGGATCACCGCAACGCCGGGGTTGGGCAGAAACTCATTGGCCTCGTCGCCGAAATCGTCCACGCTCTTGGCCACAAAGTGCTCACCCCGGCTCTTAGCCTTTTTCAGCCAGAAGCGCAGGTAGATGATGCCGACCACCAGCATAAAGCCGCAGGCGAGGAAGCCGTTGACCGCGCCTGCCATAAATGTAGTGCCCAAATTGGCAGAGGGTACGGCGTTGTGAATCTGCACCGCGCCGGGCGCAATCATGGCGAAGGTGGAGCAGCCGAAGCACAGCGCGCCCGGAATGCCCCGCCGGGGGAGATCGGCGGCCCGGAACACCTGAAGGGCGATGGGAAACACGCAGAAGGAGCACACAAAGGCGGAAACGCCGCCGTAGCACAGCACGCCGCAGGCCAGAGGGACCGAGACAAAGGCCCATTCCGTGCCCATGATTTTGATAATGGATTTGGCGATTGCCTTGGCGCCGCCCGTAATTTCCATGGCTTTGGCCATCAGCGTGCCGGTGAGGAATACCAGGTAGTAATTTTTGAAAAAGGTGGTAAAGCCGGTCATGAAGTGGACCTTGTAGGCCTCATAGACATTCATCTGGCTGGTGATGGCCACCACCAGCGTACAGACAAACACCGTCAGATAGATGTTGACGCCCTTCATGATCATGTACATCAACAGAGCAAACGCTGCGATGATTCCGATAATACCCAATGCGGTCATTGAATTTCCTCCTACTTATTTGTTGCTGCCGTTCGGGCAGAACGATTTGGGTAACAGACTTTGGGCGCGGAACCTGATGTTACTTATTTTGAAAATTTGCCGGTCGTTTCTCCAGAAACGCAGTGGTGCCTTCCTTGGCATCGTCGGAGGCAAACGTCAGCGCGCTCAGATCATTCTCCAGCTCCAGGGCGTTCATCAAATCCAGGTTGACCCCACGGGTAATGGCCACCTTCGCATAGCGAACAGCGATGGGGGCCTTTCCGAGAATGACTGCCATCATCGCCTTTGCCTCGCGCAGCAGATACTCGGCGGGAACCACCTGGTTGACCAGACCAATGGCCTTGGCCTCCTCCGGCTTTACATTGCGGGCCGTGAAGATGAGCTCCTTGGCAATCCCGGTGCCCACCAATCGGCTCAGCCGTTGGGTCCCCCCAAAGCAGGGGATCAGACCCAGATTGACCTCCGGCTGACCGAAAACTGCCTTTTCAGAGGCAATTCGAATGTCGCAGCTCATGCTCAATTCACAGCCGCCGCCCAGAGCGTAGCCGTTTACCGCCGCAATCACGGGCTTCTCCAGTCCCTCAATGCGGTTGAACACTCCCTGGGCTTTGGCGGCATACGCCCTTCCCTCCTCCGGACCGTAACCGCACATCTGGCTGATGTCGGCCCCGGCCACAAAGGCCTTGCCCTCGCCGGTGAGAATGACCCCCAGGATATCTGAGTCCTCCGCGATGGCGGCGATGGCCGCGCTCAGTTCCTCCAGGGTCTGATTGTTGAGGGCATTCATTGCCTTGGGTCTGGCCATGGTGATAATGGCCATTCGCCCCTCCTGTTCGATACGGATGTTCTGCACGGAAGATGCCAGGGTTGTCAGCGCTTCGTTCATTGCAATCCCTCCCATAATTTGCGGGCCCCTTCGAAGGCCCCGAACTTTCCCTGTCGAATCCAAATTCACACACGGCAGGGCATACCAGATTCCATACTGTCAAACTATTTGCATGGCCCGTGCCAAATTTGCCGCTTGCCTCACCCGACAATTTATGCGTAGTGTAGAAACAGGGCCTTTTGGGCTAAAAACAGTTCGCCTTCCCTTCTCTTTTTACCAAAATACTTCGTTAAATTTTTATCGGAAACACTTCATGCCGTCCCTTTTTTTGCCCACTTTACTTTAAAATCCCGAAATTTCTTCTCTCCGATTGTCTCAAAAAAGATATGTTTTCTCTTTTTTGAAACGCTCCGGTTCTCTTGTTCTGATCACTTTTTATAAAAACCATTGCATATAGATGAAAAAATGATACAATAGCGATATCATGAATATTCTGTTTTGAGACAGTATGAATAGGAAGAGGAATGGATAACGATGGATGACCAAATGTATCAGTACATCTACGAAGAACTGCTGCACCTCTCCGACGATGGCTTCATTGTGGTGACCCCAGATGGAAAGGTGGCGGATATCAACGAAAACTACTGCCGTTTTCTGGGCAAGGAGCGGGACCACATCATCGGAGAAAATGTATTCTCAGTGATCTCCAACACCCACATGGTCGATCTGATTCGCTCCGGAGGCCGGGAGGAGTGCGATGTCCACCGCTACACCAGGGGAGACATCCATGACCCCGCGGACAAGTTCGTAGTGGTGAGCCGATCCTGTGTCTTTAACGACCGGCAGGAGGCCATCTGCAGCGTGGCCCAGGTGAAGTTCAGCCAGCAGACAATGGACTCCATGCAAAAGCTCATGCGGCAATATGCGGAATTGGAGAGCTTTAAGGCCAACTATTGCGAGCACTATTCCAAAGCCAATTCCTTTGAGCGGATTTTGGGTGAGAGCAAATCCCTGGTAACCGTAAAGCACCTGGGGATAAAAGCCGCCCAGACGAACTTTCCGGTCCTCCTCACCGGCGAGAGCGGCACCGGAAAGGAGCTGTTTGCCCGGGCCATTCACAACGCCAGCAGCCGCAGCGGCAAACCCATGGTGAGCATTAACTGCGCCGCCATCCCAGCCGAGCTCATCGAAAGCGAGCTTTTCGGCTATAAGGAAGGCGCCTTCACCGGCGCCAGGCGTGGCGGCCAGCATGGCAAGTTCCTCCAGGCCGACCACGGAACCATCTTCCTTGACGAAATTGGAGATATGCCTTTGAACATGCAGTCCAAGCTGCTGCGGGTGCTTCAGGAAAAGGAAGTGGACCCCATCGGCGGAAGCGCTCCAGTCCCTGTGGATATCCGGGTCATTGCCGCCACCCGAAAAAACCTCCAGCAGATGGTAGAGAACGGCCAATTCCGGGAAGATCTTTTTTACCGCATCTGCGTTGTCAATATCGAGCTTCCCCCTCTCCGGGACCGGCGGGAAGACATTCTGAACCTGTCCAGTTACTTCCTCAACAAGATCAATTCGGAATACAACACCACCGTGGCCCTCTCCCGGGATGTGAAAAGCTGCTTTTTGAGTTATAACTGGCCGGGCAATATCCGCGAGCTGGACAACGTAATCAAAAGCGCCTACGCCTCCTGCGACGGATTGTTTATCTGCCTGGAGAACCTGCCTGCTAAAATGACCTCCCGACAGGTATTTCAAAACCAGCAGGGCAAGCCACTCAAACAGATGGTGGAGGACTATGAGGCCTCCGTAATCAAAGAGTTTCTGCGTAAGCACAGCTGGAACATCCAGAACGCCGCGGAGGAATTGGGCATTCACCGCAGCCTGCTCTATAAAAAAATGGAAAAGTATTCTGTTCGGCCCCAGAAAGTGCTGGAATAATGAAATAGTTTCCATTCGGAGCTTTTCCTCGATACGGGCAAGGCGGAGTGCATTCTCCAGGCGCTTTAGC
>JAYFPI010000013.1:0-25441 GCA_034927965.1 Pseudoflavonifractor sp. | reverse complement strand
TTCCAAATAATCTCATTGCATTTTCCTCCTTAGATCATCAAAAATTGAACTGCGTTAAACAGATATCCCACAAGAATGATACCGATGGTGCAGATGCAGATAAACAGGCCCAGAAGCTTTGGCTTTACCGCTTTGCGCAGCATGATCATAGAGGGCAGTGACAAAGTGGTAACCCCCATCATAAAGGCCAGGATCGTACCCAGCTGCGCGCCTTTATACAGCAGCGCCTCAGCCACCGGGATGGTGCCAAAAATGTCCGCATACATGGGGACCCCAATCAGTGCAGCCAAGATAACTCCGAATGGGTTCCGGCTGCCCAGCACGGCCTCGATCCAGCTTTCCGGAATCCAGTTGTGGATAACGGCCCCAATGCCCACTCCCACCAGAAGATAGGGAAATACCTTTCGAAAGGTGGAAATTACCTGATCTCGGGCATACTCCAGCCGCTCCCTCCGGGTCAAATCCGGCGAGTCGATCTCCACTGCGCTGGCACTGCGGATGAAATCTTCCACATAGGGCTCCATATGCAGCTTCTCGATCAGCGTTCCGCCAGCCACCGCCACCACAAGCCCCACCGCCACATAGGCCAGTGCCACCCGGGTGCCAAAAATACTCATGAGTAAAACCAGACTCCCCAAATCCACCATGGGGGATGAAATCAAAAACGAAAAAGTCACTCCCAGCGGCAGCCCAGCGCTGGTAAAGCCGATAAACAGCGGAATGGAGGAGCAGGAGCAGAAGGGAGTCACCGTCCCCAACAGAGCCGCCATGCAGTTGGCCCACACGCCGTGAAAGCGTCCCATGATTTTTTTGCTGCGCTCCGGCGGAAAATAGCTTTGGATGTAAGAGATCAAAAAGATCAGGCAGCACAGCAGAATCGTAATTTTCAGTACATCGTAGAGGAAAAACTGTACGCTGCCGCCCAGCCGTTCCGTGATGTCCAATCCAAGCGAGGTCAATACTTCCCCCAGCAGAGCGTTGAGCCATTTCATGCCCAGCACTTGATTTTGGATAAAATCCCAGATTACAGACATCCGTCCCCGCCTTTCTCCTGTTCACAGGAAAGCCCCTCAAAAAAACACTTCAGTTCCCCCAGCGTCTCCCCGCTGAGGGAGTAGTGGCTCCACCTGCCCTCTCTTCGGACTTCCACCAGTCCGCACTCACACAGGATCTTCATGTGGTGGGAGAGCGTCGGTTGGGTGATCTCAAAGCGCTCCAGCAACTTGCAGGCGCACTTTTCTCCGCCGGACAGCATCTGTATGATCTGCAGCCGGTTGCTGTCTCCCAGCGCCTTGCAAATCAAGGCAACATCCATTGAACTCATTTGCATCCCTCACATTCAAGATAGTCTATATATAATATATGCATTACATTGATAACTGTCAATCTTTTTTTGCAAAAAATTTGAGAATTGTTTGTTATCCTCCGTGTCAAAAAGAGAGGAACGTCTCTTTCTAAAATGAGACGTTCCTCTTTTTACTTCCCGTGCCGTACTCTGTGTTACTGCCACAACGCTGCCGCCAGAGGCGGCAGCACGCAGCCGCAGGCCAGCATGGCCCAGTCTCTGCGACACAGCCGGGCAGGCTCAAACTCGGACCGCTCCGCCTGTCCGGAAAAACCCTTGGACTCCATCGCCACGGACAGCTCCTCCGACCAGCGCACCGCCTTAACCAGCAGCGGCTTCAAAAGCGCGGGGGACATGGGAAATACCCGGATGCCCCGCGCCCGGAAGGCCGCCTTGGTGCGGCGATATTCCCTGGCCGCCTGTGGAAAGATTCCCCAGGCCGCCAGGAGGCCGTAGGCGAACACCTGAGGCAGGTGGAACCGCCGTTGAAAGGACCGCACCATGGCCACCCGGTCTGTGGTGAGGGCAAACAGAAGTCCCAGGCCCGCAAAGGCCAGCACCCGGCTGGACAGTGTGAGCCCATTCCAGAGGGCGCTGTCCCCAATGTGCAGACTCTCCGCCCGAAAGGGCAGGGCCGCGTCGGCAGAAAAGCGGTAGCCGGTAAAAAACATCCCCGCCGCCGTCAACAATACGGGCAGGAGCAAAAGGCCAAGCGTTTTTCCCCGCACCCGGGAGCTCAGCATCCAGATCAGTGCCAGGACAAAGGCGGCCAGATTCCACACCGGGTCGTGGCGGGCAGCTAACGCAAAGGTGGCGCACATCAGCGAGATAAATTTACAGGCCGGGTCCAGTGTTCGCATACAGCGCTCCCTCCCTCAGCTCCCAAATTTCGTCGGCATAGTCTTTCGCCAGCTGCCGGTCGTGGGTGGAGAACAAAAGCGCCACGCCATGCTCCCGGGCCTGGCGGCACAGGGCGTCCATGATGGCCCTGGTGTTGTTCCGGTCCTGGGCGTAGGTTGGCTCGTCGCAGACCAGCACCTTGCAGGGATACGCCATCAGCGCCGCCACCCCCAGCCGCCGTTGCTGCCCCTGGCTGAGCAGGTAGGGGGATATATCCCGGTAACGCCACAAACCGATCTTTCGCAGAATGGCTTCACTCTTTTCCGCCGCGCCGGGATCGTGCCGAAGGCCCACGGTGATCTCCTCCCGGACGGTGTCACCGACAAACTGATCCTGGGGATTCTGAGTGACAAAGCCCAGCTTACCCAAATCGGCCCGCCGCAGACGCCGCAGCTCCCTCCCCTCCAGAAGAGCCTGGCCCTTGTAGGAATAAAGGCCGGAGAGCGCGCCGAACAGGCTGCTTTTTCCGCAGCCGCTCTCCCCCACCACAGCGTAGATGCACCCGGCACGAAAGGAGGCATTCACGCCCTTTAAGATGGGATGCTTTTGGTGGGAGAGCGTAATCTCCCGCAGCTCCAGAACCACTTCTCCCGGGACGGCAGGTACCAGCGCCGGAGAATAGGAGCGTCCGGGGACAATGACGCCCAGTGCCTCCAGTGTCTCAGGCGTCAGGCGGGCGGGTTCCATCCGCTGACGACCCACGAGGCCGCCCTCCATGACCCGCACAGTATCAGCCGCTTCCAGCCAGTTGTCCAACCGGTGATCCACCGCCAGGATGCCCACACCCCGCTCCCGGTGGAGCTGCCGCAGCTTGGCGGCAATGGCCCGGGCGGAAGCGTCGTCAATGTTGGCAAATGGCTCATCCAGCAGGAGCCATCGGGGTTCCAGTGCCGTCAGGCAGGCCAGCATCACCTTCTGCCGTTCCCCGCCGGACAGGCTCAAAAGCGTCCGCTCCTTCAGATGAAAAATGCCGCAAAAATCCAGCGCTTCGTCCAGCCGGGTCCCGATCTCTTTCGGTGGCGTGCGGATGTTTTCCAGGCAGAATACCAGTTCGTTTTTTACGGTATCCATGCAAAACTGAAGTTCCGGATTCTGAAACATCATCCCCACTAACTTACACCGCTCCGGCGGAGCCAATGTCCCCGGCTCCACCCCGTCTACGGTCACCCGGCCCCGTCGCACCACCCCCGCGCTGTGCGGGTAAGCTCCGGCTGCCAGGTAGAGCAGAGTGGATTTCCCACAGCCCGAGGCCCCGGTGAGCACTGTGATCTCCCCCGGATCAAACTCCGCCGTCAGGCCGGGAAGCACCGCCCGGCGGTCTGCAAAATAGGCAAACTCCAAATCCTCAAAGCGGATGCTCATGCAAAAAACGCGTTGGTGAACACGCCGTCCCGCCGCCGGGAAAGCACCCCCACCTCCACCAGGAAGTCGGCCCTCCGGTTCCAGCGCTGGGGGGCAATCCGGCCCCAGTGTCCCTGTTCGTCCAGCAGGATGGGCGCCAGATGCTTCTGGCTGCGGATCAGCAGTCCGTCGGCAGCGTCAGCGGGGAGGAACTCCCGCACCTCCAGGACAGTGCCTTCCGGGTCACAGGCCACTTCCTGATAAGCCCGGTCCAGAACAGTCAGAAACGCCCGCACGGTCTCCGGCCGCTCCAGAAGCACCTGATGCGTAGCGGCCATGGCAGGGGCACAGAAGTCGAAGATAGGATCCACATCCCCCAGATTAAAGTAGTTGATCTCCTTGCCCGCCTCCAGCAGGACCTGATTCTCCCAGTTTTCATAGACCCAGGTGGCGTCGGCCACCGTGCCCAGGGTGGCGGTAAGGTCCCCCACCTCCAGATTCACCAACTGGATTGTGCTGTAATCGCCGCCGGCCGCCACCACCACCCGGCGGATGGCGGCGTGGAACCAGGCGGGAGTCCAGTGGGTGAGGCGCTTGCCTTCCAACTCCCGGGGGCGGGTGATGCCCGCCTCCTTTAGCGAGACAATACCTGAGTCGCATTTCTGGGTCATCACAGCCACGCCGGTGAGACCGATCCCCCGCTCCAGACACTCCAGCATGGCAATCTCCGGGCCACAGACAAAGTCGGCCCCGTGGAGTTCCATGGATCCATGGACCTTTCCGTCGATCTCCACGTCCAGCCCCGCCTCCCGGAACCAACCGCGCTTCTGCGCCAGGAGATATCCGGTATGATTGGTATTGGCAAACCAGTCCAGAACAACCTTCAGGTGCTCCATGTTACTCCTCCTCATCATCGTAGATGGTCCCAATCTTGGCCGTGGCTCCAATGGCGTAGCTCTTCACCGCGCCGGTGCGGGCCAGGGCATCCCCCACCAGCTTGCAAAACACGCCGGAAAAGAGCACCGCACTGAGAAAGCGCACCGCCAACTGGGCCGCCAGAAGAGCGGGAGAGAGCAGATAGTAGCTAAGGTAGTACAGCTCATAGCAGAAAATCAGCACAGCGGAGAAGATCCCGGCCAGAGACATGGAGCCCAAATCCCATTTCTTGTAGCGGAACAGGGCGAAGGCCAGTTCCGCTCCCAGCCCCTGAATCGCACCGGTAAGCACCACGGTCAGACCGCCAGCGTTGCCCATGAGCAGCTCCACCGCGGCGGCCAGCACTTCGGTAATGAGAGCCACACCGGGCTTGCGGATGAGATAGGCGGCCAGGGTGGCGGCCATAAACCACACACCGTAGATGAGCTCAAAAGCAAAGTTGGACAGGCCCATAGGGGTCAGGACCGTGGACAGGACCAGCCCCCCCTGGAACACTGCCAGATACACCGCCGAGAACACCACCCCCAGAATGGCCATCAGAATAACGTCCTTGAGTTCCCATTGCTTCTTTGTTTTCACGCTTGTTTTCCTCCTTGCAAAAAATAAAAGCCGCACAGCCTTCGCTGAGCGACTTTTAAGCGCAAAAACAAATCCGCGCGACTCTCCCTACGATGGCATTACCCAACAGGTTCCATGGGTCATGGGCGGTATCAGCCCATATCTCAGCCGGTCTCTCCGGCCCCCCAGATTCAATTGTGCGGTTCTCTAAGTTTTATTTATACCATAGTTCACAATTTTTCGCAAGAATTATTTTCCTCACCGGCGGTACTGCTCCCGACCAATCCGGTAGAGATCGCTGCCCCGGGCATCGATGGCCACGGTGAGAGGCAAGTCCTCCACCACCATCTTTTTCACCGACTCACAGCCTAAGTCCTCGAAAGCCACTACCTCGGCCGAGCGGATACATCTGGCAATCAGAGCTCCCGCCCCCCCTACGGCCGCAAAATAGACCGCGCCGTTGCGGACGATGGCCTCTCGCACCGCCGGACTGCGTTCCCCCTTGCCGATCATGGCCGCCAACCCCAGATCCAGCAGTCGGGGCGCAAATGCATCCATCCGGCCGGAGGTGGTGGGGCCACAGGCCCCCACTGCCATTCCCTGTTGTCCGGGGGTAGGTCCGGCGTAGTAGATCACCGCGTCCCGCAGTGGAATGGGCAGGGCCTCGCCCCGGTCCAGCAACTCAAAAAAGCGCTTATGTGCAGCATCCCGGGCCGTATAGATCACTCCGGAGAGAAGCACCCGGTCTCCTGCCCGCAGTTCTTCCAGCGCCTGACGGATGCTTCCGCTCTCCAGGCGCAGCGCTTGGCCGCTCATTTGCGCTCCAGCGGAAGAGGCTGGGGTGCCTTTGGTCCGGTCAGCTTCTCAAGGCCCTCCCGCAGGGCCCGCAGTTCCGCATCTCGGGCCGCCAGTTCCGCCGGGCGGCTCCTCAGTTCCCGGGCTGCCTGCTCCAACTCTCCCGATACCTGTTCCACGGACGCGTTCAAGTCGGTGCGCAGCCCATCGTAGGTCTTTTGGAGCTGATCGATCCAGTTCTCCAGCTCCGCCTTGGTCTGCTTGACCTTGGCCTTTGCCTCCGCCTCGATGGCCTGAGCTCGGCTATGGGCCTCCAACTCAATCCCTGCGGTGCGGTCTTTCAGCCCGGTATAAGCCTCGGCGGCAGGCGTGATCTTTCTGATCTCCCCGCTGAGGGCCTCTACCTGCGCCGCAAACTCAGCGCGCTGCGCGCTCTCCCGAGCAAGGGCCTCCGTCCGGCTCGCCAAATCCGCCGCCAGTCTCCGGTTTTCCTCCTCCAGTGCGGTCAGCTTTGCCTCTCGCCCCGCCGCCTGCTCTTCCGCCCCTTCTCTGGCCTGACGCGACTCATCCAGCTCCCGCTGGAGAGCGGAGAGCTTTTCGGCGTGATCCCTTGCGCTGGTCTCCAGATAGGCCAACACATCCTGCTTCTGAAATCCGCCAAACGTTGCTGTGCGGAACTGCAACTCTGTCTCATTCATGGAGGTTCCCCCCTGATCCCGTATTATGATATGGTATCATACCACATTTTTCGACGCCTGGCAACGAGAGAAAATCCCGCCTCCCTTCGGGGAGGCGGGATTTCAATAATTTGCTTAATGGGCCTGGTAGACCGCCTTCATACCCTTGTAAGTCATGTAGCAGTCCAACTTTCCGGTTGTCTCCAGGGGAGCGTGCATGCTCAGCACAGGCACACCGGCATCCAGGGTGTCAATGTCCCGCTCGGCCATATAAACGGCTACGGTGCCGCCGCCGCCGGCGTCCACCGCGCCCAGCTCGGACATCTGCCAGATCACTCCCGCATCATCCAGAGTGCGGCGGACAAAACCCACTACCTCGGCAGAGGCATCGGAGGCACCCGACTTGCCCCGGGCCCCGGTGTACTTGCAAAAGCCCATGCCGTAATTCACGCGCGCGGCGTTATACTTGTCATAGACCGAGGGAAAATTGGGGTCAAACGCCGCTGTCACGTCGGCAGAAAGGCAGAAGGAATGCTCGTAGCAGACCTTCAGGGCCACCCGCTGGGCGTCGCACAGGTCGCTCATAAAAGTATCAAAGGCAGCCCCCTTCATGCCGGTCACGCCCTCGGAGCCGATCTCCTCCTTATCAGCCAACATGCAAACGGCGGTGTGGGCGGGGCGCTCGGTCTCCAGCAGAGCCGCCAGAGAGGCATAGGCACACACCCGGTCGTCCTGGCCGTATGCCCCGATGAGGGAGCGGTCAAAACCGATGTCGCAGGCCCGGAAGGCAGGCACCGCTTCCAGCTCCGCGGAGATAAAGTCAGCCTCTATCAAGCCGTATTTTTGATTGAGAATGTTTAGAACTTCCAGCTTCACCCGGTCGGCGCCGTCATCGTCCTTAAAGGGGCGGGAACCCACCAGAATGTTCAGGCTCTCGCCGGGAATCGCCTCTGCCATAGGCTTCTTTGCCTGCTCAGCCCCCAGATGGGGAAGCAGATCATCCACGGTGAATAGGGGGTCGCCGGGGCAGGTGCCGATGGCCACCTTTACGGTAGAGCCATCCTTCTTCACGATGACGCCGTGGAGCTCCAGAGGAATCGTCACCCACTGATACTTCCGGATCCCGCCATAGTAGTGTGTCTTGAAAAAAGCCAGCTCGCTTTCCTCATAGAGAGGCTCTGGCTTCAAATCCAGCCGGGGAGAATCAATATGCGCTGCTCCAATGGACACGCCGTCGGCCAGAGGCTTGTCGCCGATGACCGCCAGCATGATGGACTTCCCCCTGTTCACCCGGTAAAACTTATCGCCGGGGTTTGCGGACATACCCCGGGTGAACGGCACAAACCCCTTGACCTGAGCCAGGCGTACCACTTCGTCCACTGCCTCCCGCTCGGTCTTGGCAGCATCCAAAAATTTCTTGTAGTCCTCACAGTAGGACTGCATGGCCGCCTCGTCCTCCGGGGAGAGACGGTCGTAACCGTTCTTTTGATTGTCCAGCAGGGCCTCCCGGCGGAGCTGGGCGGCTGTCTTTTCCTTTTCTTCCATGATAATTACCTCCTTGTCAGTTTCACTATCTCTAAATAACACATAATTATGAACATTTCTACTGCGGAAGGAAAATTCTCCATCCCAGACCGTCACAGGAGCCGCTCAAAGAGGGCCTTTGCCCGGGCACCGAAGGTCTCCGGGGTGTCTGTCTCGGTGTTTTCCAGTACATAGTCGCTGTGGCTGCGGAAAAATTCATCAGAGGGCTGCGCCCGGACCCGGCGAAGGGCGTAGGCCTCGTCGATACCGTCCCGGGCCATAATGCGCTTCACCCGCAGAGCTTCCGGGGCCAGCACGGACACCACCGCGTCGCACTTGGCCCCCGCGCCGCTTTCCATGAGGGCAATGGCGTCGATGGCAGCGGCGGGCCGCCCCTCCTGCCGGGCCTGCTCGATCCGCCGGTCCAGCTCTTCCATGATGTAGGGGTGTGTGAGCTCGTTCAGCTCTCCCAAGCGGTTCGGATAGACCACCCCAGCCAGCCTGCGCCGGTCTATTTTGCCCTCCCCATCCAAAATATCCGTCCCAAAAGCGGACACCAGGGCAGCTTTCATCGCCTCGCTGTCCGTCAGCAAGCCATGATAGACGTCGTCAGCATCCAGCACCTCGGCTCCCAAGGCCCGCAGGGCGTTCAGCGCCGTGGTCTTTCCTGCCCCTGTGGGGCCGGTGATCCCAAGGACCTTCATCGTCTTTTTTTCCTTCGGCACCCATAAGTATCCCAGGGAAAATGCAGCGACCAACAGGGCAAATCCCATGAGCTCCATCGCCACCGTGGTGGCCTGGCCGATGTAGTTGGGCTGCGTTTCGAACAGCCGGGCCAGCCGGACGGTGTAGATCATGAATATGTTGAAGTCTTGGCTGAATCCCGCCAGTTCCATATTCCGGGCCTCGCTGCTCACAGCGAGGAACTGCCACAGGTAGACCGCCACCTCCACCGCCACCACCCAGTGGGTCAATGCCAGGGCGGGCAGATAGCCCAGCGTTCGGGCCCGACACCTCCTGCCCACTTGATACCAGAAAAACAGCTCTGCCAGCGGCAACCCATACCAGACCAGGCTACTCAGCAGGGAAATATCGCTCCAGATCATGATAGTGACGTTGAAGAGCCAGCCCACCGCCAGGGGCGCCAGAGACAACAGCAGCAGTTTCCAGGCGTTTTTTTTCACATCACCGCCTCCTCAGGTGTGGGAGGCCACTGCGGATTCGATGGCATCCTCTCTCTCCTGCATAGCCTTCAGCGTTTTTTCCAGCAGGGTGTCCAGCTCCCAGCCCAGCAGCTCTGCTCCCTGGGCGATGGTATCCCGGGAGCAGCCGGCGGCAAATTTCCTGTCCTTAAATTTTTTCTTCAGGCTCTTAAGTTCCATGTCCTTGGTGGACTTGGAAGGCCGCATGAGGGCGGCGGCGCCAATGAGTCCGGTGAGCTCGTCACAGGCGAAGAGCACCTTCTCCATTTCGGCCTCCGGTTTTGCGTCGGTGCCCGTCATACCCCAGCCGTGGCAGGCCACGGCGTGAATAAACTCCGGGGTGCATCCGGCGCTCCCCAGCAGCTCCACCGCCTTCACACAGTGCTCCTCAGGCCACTGCTCGAAGTCCACATCGTGGAGCAGACCCACCATGGCCCAGTACTCCGCCTCATCGGCATGGCCCAAATCTCCGGCCATCCATTCCATCACCGCGCTGACTGTGAGTCCGTGGCGAATGTGGAAGGGATCTGAATTGTAAGTTTTCAGCAGTTTTAGAGCCTCATCCCGGCTGAGGCCCACCGTCAATACGGACATGTTTGCCACTCCCATTCTTTGTTTTTTGCGGTTCCGCCCCAGAGAACGTCCGCCTGTTTCTTCCACCGTCAGGCGTTTTCGCCTGCGCCCAGATCAATGATATGAAATCCGGCAGCCTTGTTCAGCCGGTTGGTCACCGCCAGTCCAATGCCGCTGTCATCGGGCGACTGGGCCCAGATGTCGGACACTTCCAGGTGGTCAAAGGCCCGAAGAGCGTCAAAAATGCGTCTGGCCTGCTCGGCCTGGTCCGCCGCCGGACCGATCATCTCCACCGGATGGCCCCGAAAATAATCCTTGTACTCGTCAAAGCAGATGACGCCGCTCTTCTCCCCCATCCGGGCCACGATGTAGCCCGCCGTCTCGTCCAGATCCCCCTTCACCACGGTGACGGGAGCCTTGGGGGCATAGTGGCGGTACTTCATGCCGGGGGCCTTGGGGCGCTCCCCGGGAGCCATAAGACGACGAACGGCCTCATCCACCGCCACCGCCCCCAAGGCGTCCTCCAGTTCCTCCAACGTCACCCCGCCGGGGCGGAGAAGCCGGGGCGGCGTAACAGTGAGGTCAATGATGGTTGACTCCACCCCCACCGAGCAAGGTCCCGCATCCACAATGGCCTCAATCTTGCCGTCCATGTCCTCCAGCATAGCCGCCGCCGTGGTGGGGCTGGGGCGGCCAGAGGTGTTGCCCGAGGGGGCGGCCACCGGCACGTCGGCCAGGGCAATGATTTCTCGGGTAACCGCACAGTCGGGGCAGCGCATCCCAACCGTACCCAGCCCGGCAGTGGTGGCGTCGGGGACGATGGCCTTCCGTTTCAGGATCATAGTCAGCGGGCCCGGCCAAAACCGGTCAGCCAGAGACCTGGCCTGGACCGGAATATCCTCACAGAAGCGTTCCAGCCAATCGGCGGATGGAATGTGGAGAATGAGGGGATTGTCCTGGGGCCGACCCTTTGCCGTGAAAATGCGCCTCACGGCTGCCGGGTCCAGCCCGTTTGCGGCCAGACCGTAGACCGTCTCGGTTGGAATGCCCAGCAAACCGCCCTCCCGGATCACCCGGGCGGCGGAGCCAGCGTCAGCCGGGGTCAACCGCTTTGTTTCCATGGTTGTCACCTGATCTCTCTTATTCGTAGATGCCCACTGGGGTTCCGGCCAGTTCAATGGTGGTCTTAGGATCAAATTTGGCTCGCTGGAGGTATGCCTTTACCGCCATAATGCCATATTTGGGATTGATCTTTTCATCCTCCAGCTCCATCTCCACGAAGCCGCACTCCCCTTTCTGACCGGAGGTCAGGAGCCAGCCGTCGTCCTCCAGCACCTCGTCCAGGCCGCGCCGCAGCGCCGTCAGATCCATTCCTTCGGGCAGCTTGGGAAAATCAATACGAAGTTCCATATCCGTTTCATCTTCCTTTCCGTTGTTTCACTTGACCGTGCAGTTCCGTACAGCGCGGCAGCCAGGCGCTCCTCACCGAGTTTCCCGCTCCAGCCGCTCGGCCTGGTCGGCGGTAATGAGCGCATCCAGAATCTCATCCAGATCCCCGTCCATCACCGCATCCAGTTTATAGATCGTCAGTCCCACCCGATGCTCGGTAAGTCGTCCCTGCGGGAAGTTATAGGTCCGCACCCGCTCGTTGCGCATCCCGGAGCCCACCTGGCTCCGCCGCTGGGCGGCGTGGGCACCTTCCACCCGTTCCCGCTCTTGCTCATACAGCCGGGAAGCCAGAATTCGCATGGCCTTCTCCCGGTTCTGAAACTGGCTGCGCTCCTGCTGGCACTCCACCACCATGCCGGAAGGCTTGTGGATAAGCCGGACGGCGGAGGAAGTCTTATTGATGTGCTGTCCGCCCGCACCGGAGGAGCGGAACACCTGCATCTCAATATCGGCGGGTTCGAGCTTCACGTCCACATTCTCTATCTCTGGCAGCACCGCCACCGTGACGGTGGAGGTGTGAACCCGCCCGCCGGACTCCGTCTCAGGCACCCGCTGAACCCGGTGGACGCCACTTTCGAATTTCAGCCGGGAGAATGCCCCTTCCCCCTGAATGGTGAAGCAAATCTCCTTGATGCCGCCCAGCTCGGTCTCGCTGACACTGTCCACCTCTACGCTCCAGTGTCTGGTCTCCGCATACATGGAGTACATCCGGTAAAGCGATGCCGCAAAGAGGGCGGCCTCTTCGCCTCCCACCCCCGCCCGAATCTCCACGATAATATTCTTATCATCGTTAGGGTCTCTGGGGAGCAGCAGGATCTTCAGCTGCTCCTCCAGTGCGGGCAGCGCTTCTTTGGCGGAAACATACTCCTCCCGGGCTATTTCCCCCAGCTCCGGGTCGGAAAGCAGGCTCTCCGCCTCGGCCAGTTCGGCCCGTGTCTTTTCGCAGTCCCGGTAGGCTTCCATCAGCGGGGCCAGCTCAGTCCGCTCCTTGTTGAGCTTTGCCGCCAGAGCCGGGTCGCCATATGTGGCGGGGTCGGCCAGCCGGGCCTCCACCTCCTGATAACGCTGTTCAATATTTTTCAGTTTGTCCAGCATAATATCCCCTTATCGGTCAAATAAATAGGATTTCACCAGGGCCAGCGGCTCCCGGAAAAACATCTGCACGGCGGATGGCTTGTGGGATACGGGGGCCGCCAGCGTGCCCGCCAGAGTTCCGCCCCCTGCGCGATCCCACAGCATCTCGATGCGCCGCAAATGGAATCCGCTGGACACCGCCGCCACCGTGCCATCCGTGGAATACCCCTTCTCCTTCAGCAGATCTAGGGTGTAGTTCACGTTCTGCCATGTGTTGCGGGAGCGATCCTCCACCAGGATCTTCGCCTCATCCGCACCGTGGGCGGTGAGATAGTCATACATGCACCTGGCCTCGGACTGATGCTCATCATCCCCCATGCCTCCGGCGACCACCACCGTCAAATCCGGATGATCCTCCAGATAGTTCAGCGCAGTATCCAGCCGATCCTGGAGCAGCACAGAAGGCCCCCAGGATTCCACCTTGCAGCCGAAGATTACCAGAACCTCCGGCTTTCCGGTAACCTGCGTCCTGCCATGGAAAGCAATGTCGGCCTCCAGAACGGCGAAAAACACAGACGCGGCAACCAAAAGCAGGATCAGCGTATTGCGCAGACTGCGGCGCTTGCCGGAATAGCCGCTCCGGCCATCCCACACCTTCATTCTCTCGCCTCCTCCAATTCAGCTGCCAGCGTCTCCCACTGTGTATACAGGCGGGCGATTTCCTCCTCCAGCGCCTTCTGCTCCTCGCAGACCTTTTGCAGCTCCAGATAGTTGGAGGAAACCTTTTCGGCCCGCTGGGCCAGTTCATACTGACGCTCCTCGGCCCGGGCCACCGCCCGTTCGGCGGCGTTGACCTGCTTCTCCAGTTCCTTGGTCCCTCCGCTGTGCCGGGGCTTTTCTTTTTTGGGCTCCTCTTTCACCGGAGGCGGCGCTCCCTTGGCAAAGGCCTTCTGTCGGTCTTTCCAGACCAGATATTCCTGGTAGGTCCCCTGAAAATCACTGATTTTCAGGTTTTCCAGCATCCATATTCTTCCGGCAAACTCATTGATAAAGTACCGGTCATGGGAGACGAAAAGAAGGTTTCCCTCATATTGCGAAACCGCCCCTTCAATCCAGTCCCGGCTGTCCACGTCCAAGTGGTTGGTGGGCTCGTCCAAAATGAGCAGATTGACCTGCTGGGACATGAGCATGCACAGCTTCAGGCGGCTGCGCTCCCCGCCGGAGAGAGTGGACACCACCTTAAAGACATCCTCTCCCCGGAAGTTGAAAGCGGCCAGCCGGTCCCGAGCCTCCTGCGGGGTGCAGTTAAGCTCCCAGAGAAGGGTGTCCACCAGGGTGCGCTCCGGGTGATCGAAGGTGACCATCTGGGGCAGATAGCCAATCCGCACGGTTGGGCCGAAACGCAGTTTGCCCTCGGTGGGCTCCAGCTCACCGAGCAGCAGCTTGACGAAGGTAGACTTTCCAGTGCCGTTATCCCCCAGCAGGGCGATGCGCTCACCCCCGGCCACCTCCAGATCGACGCCGGAAAAGAGCGTACGTCCATCAAAAGCCATTCCCAGGTCCTTGGTAATCAGCACCTCGTCTCCCCGGAATTCTCGCTCCCCGAAACCCATGGTGAGTTTGCGCTCCTTGGTGGGACGGTCGGTGGTCTGGAGACGGTCGATGCGCTTTTCCATGGAGAAAGCGCGCTTGTAGAGCTTGTCACTGCCCAGAAACGCCCACAGCCGCAGCTTTTCAGCGGCGGCCTGTAGCTGCTCTACCTTGGCCTGCTCCTTCTCATACTGTTTTAGTTTCTCTTGAAAGCGGCGCTCCTTCTCCTCCACATAGAAACTGTAATTGCCGGAATAAAACTCCGCCTTGCCGTCCTGAATCTCCACGCAGCGGGTGACGACCTTATCCAGAAACCATCGGTCGTGGGAGATGGCCAGGACGGTGCCCTTGTAGCGGGAGAGATAGTCCTCCAGCCACTCGGTGGCGTGGAGGTCCAGATGGTTGGTGGGTTCGTCCAGCAGCAGGATCTCGGTGTCCCGGAGAATGAGCCGGGCCAGGTTCACCCGGGTCTTTTCCCCGCCGGAAAGCTCGCTGAATAGCTGCTCCCGCATGGCCTGGGGAATCTCCAGACCGTTGCAGACTTTGTTGAGATTGATCTCCCGATCGTAACCGCCCCCGGTCTCAAATGCATCACTCAGCGTGTCGTAGCGCCGAAGGGCCGCGGCGGCGGCGTGCTCCATGCCCTCGGCCAGCCGGGCCAGTTCCTCTTCCATGGCCCGCAGGTGGTCAAAGGCAGTACCCAGAACGTCTTCCACCGTGTACTCCGAAGGATAGACAGGTATCTGGGAAATAAGCCCCACCCCTTTGTCGGGGGCGATTCGGGCCTCGCCCTCGTCGGGCTCCAGCTCTCCGGTCAGAATCCGAAAGAGGGTGGTCTTTCCGGCGCCATTGCGGCCCAGTAAGCCCACCCGCTCTCCCTGGTCCACCTGAAAGGTGAGCCCATCCAATATTTTTTTGCCGACCTCAAATTCCTTGCTGAGGCCGGAAACTGATATGTCGATCATAATATCCTCTCAAATATAGTGAAACGTGAAAAGGGTCTCCACTCCCGCGTCTCACACGGCGCCGCATCTTTTCACTCTTCACAGCTCTTTTGTGATTTCCTTCAAATACTCCGTGATGCTCTCAAAAGCCATCCCTCTCGATGCCTTCACCAACACAGTGGTTCCCGGACGGAGCAGTTTCTCCAGTACGGGAAGAGCCTCTTCTTTGGTTGCACAGTAGTGGCACTCGGGCACATCGGAGGCCGCAGCGGCGTCATAGATACCCTTGGCCAGCTCCCCCACCGCCACCAGGCAGTCCACATGGCTGCGGCCCAGGAACTCGCCCACGCCGGCGTGGAGCACCGAGGCCAGAGACCCCAGCTCGAACATGTCTCCCAGCACTGCCACCTTGTATCCCCCGGTGTAACCATCCAGCACCTCGATAGCCGCCCGCATGGACTGGGGGTTTGCATTATAGGCATCGTCCAGAATAGTGATGCCCTCTGCCCGGTTTAGAATATTCATCCGCATCTTGGTAGGGGCAAAATTCCGCACCCCGGCGGCGGCCTCCTCCAGAGACATTCCAAAATGCTCTCCCACGGCGGTGGCCATCAGTGTTGGATAGATCATATGCTCCCCAAGAGCGGGAATATCCACCCGACAAGTTCCCTTGGGCGTGTCCACCCGGCAGCTTACCTGGCTGCGCCAGTCGCTCTCCAGCCCACTGGCCCGGTAGTCCAGGCCCTCCCCCACGCCGCAGAATACCACGTCCCCTGGGGTTTTCCCCCGCAGGGTAACCAGGAGGGAATCATCCCCGTTGAGCACGGTATAGGCCCCCGCTTTGGCGTGATGAAAGATCTCGCACTTGGCCTCAAAAATCTTCTCCCGACTGCCGAAATTCTCAATGTGAGAGTCGCCGATGTTGGTGATGAGTACCACGTCGGGCTGGGCGATGCCGGAAAGATAGTCCAGCTCTCCCGCGTGGTTCATCCCCAGCTCCAGCACCGCAATCTGGTGCTTTTTCTCTAGCCGCAGCAGGGTCAGCGGCAGGCCGATATCATTGTTTTTGTTTCCCTCGGTCTTAAGAACCTGAAACTTCTCACTGAGAACGGCGGCCACCATGTCCTTCGTCGTAGTCTTTCCCACGCTGCCGGTAATGGCTACCACCGGAATATCGAACCGCGCCTTGTACCATACCGCCAGGTCCCGGAGCGCCCGATGCGTGGAGTCCACCTTGATATAAAACTTACCGGGCAGATAGCTCTCCCGCTCTCTCTGGGTCAGGCAGCCGGCGGCCCCCGCCTCCAGGGCGGCATTGATATAGGCGTGGCCGTCAAACCGCTCCCCGTTGAGGGGCAGGAAAAGCGCGCCGGTGCTGATGGTCCGGCTGTCGATCTCCACCCTGGTAACAGTTGCTTCCAGATCAGAAAAATCGCCTAGCAGGCGACCGTGAACGGCCTCCAGAATTTCCCGAATGGTCAGAGCTTCCATGGGTGAACTGCCTCCTTCAGGGTTTTCGCCGCTGGCGCAGCGAAGAGTCAATGATGTGCTGGCAGAGGGCGGGGTAATCAATCCCCACCGCCGCCGCCTCCTGAGGCATGAGACTGGTGGGGGTCATGCCGGGCAGCGTGTTGATCTCCAGGAACCAGAACTTCCCCTCGCTGTCCAGAATAAAATCGGCCCGGGAATAGACCGTCAGCCCCAGCGTATGATATACCGCCTCAGCCCGCCGGGCCACGTCAGCCGCCTGCTCCGGTGTAATGGGGGCAGGGCAGACCTCCTCCGCCGCGCCGGGCTGATACTTGTTCTCATAGTCGTAAAAACCCACTTTTGGAATGATTTCGATGGCAGGCAGGGCCTTGCCGTCCAGTACACCAACCTGAATCTCACGGCCGGAGATATAGCGTTCCAGCACGCACCGACCGCCGAAGTGCAAACCATCGGTAAGGGCCTCATGGAGCTCTTTTTTGTCATGGGCGATAGACACGCCGATGGAGGAACCGGAGTCCACCGGCTTGACCACACAGGGCACCGGTGTCTTACTGGTGAGCCGATCCACATCCCGTTGGGTATATTCGGCGTAGCTCCACGCCGGAGTGTCCACCTGCCCCGCCACCAGGCGCTTGGTCATGTCCTTATCCATGGCGATGGCGCTGCCCAGGTAGCCCGATCCAGTGTATGGAATATCCAGCAAATCAAAAGCAGCCTGAACCCGGCCATCCTCGCCACACTGGCCGTGGAGAGCCAGAAATACGATATCCGCGCCCTGGCACAGCTCCAGCACCCCAGGTCCAAAGTCACCCTTCCCGTCCCAACGGCGGCTCGCCCGCACGGCGCACAGGTCGGGGGCAGTCCGATCCACCCTTCTCCAGCTCTCGGGGACAGGAGCTGCATAGAGTGCCTCCCCTGTCAGCTCCGGATAGTCCTCCAGCCCAAAAAACATATCCACCAGGGCCGCCTGATGGCCCAGGCCTCGAAGTGCCTCCACAATCTTGGTTCCAGAGGAGCGGGACACATTGCGTTCCGGCGACAGGCCGCCGGACAATACGACAATTTTCAAGGGACAGACCTCCCAATTCTGGCTAAATCTATGATATCTCTATGCCCGGCGGCCTTTCCACAGCACCGCCGCCGATTCTTTCTGCTCTTTCCCGAGGATATCCGGAGACAAAAGTCTTCTTTTTCCTCGAAATACACACAGCTTGACGATATATTGTAGCACAACCACAAGGGAAAGACAAGGTTTGCCTATCAATGAAATAACTGCCTTAAAAAAGCCTTGCTTCCTCGGGTGTGTTGGTATACAATAAAAACGTATGAAAAATATTCGTTATGGGTTCGGATAAGGCAAACCCGCTTTTGGTTGCGAATCCCGGACATGGAGGTAACGAAAATGGTCAAAGCAATCGTGGGCGCCAACTGGGGCGACGAGGGCAAGGGGAAAATCACTGATCTGCTGGCGGAGAAATCCGACGTAGTCATCCGCTTTCAGGGCGGCGCTAACGCTGGGCATACCATTATCTGTGACTATGGAAGATTTGCCCTGCACCAGCTTCCTTCCGGCGTGTTCTATCCCCACACCACCAATATTATTGGTACCGGCGTGGCACTGGACATCCCCAAGTTTCTCTCTGAACTCAAACAGCTGGAGGACGGCGGCGTACCCGTGCCCCATGTAATCGTGGATCGGCGGACTCAGGTGCTGATGCCCTACCACGTTCTTCAGGACACCTACGAAGAGGAACGGCTGGCCGGCAAAGCCTTCGGTTCCACCAAATCGGGCATTGCTCCTTTTTACTCCGATAAATACGCCAAAATCGGCGTACAGATTGCCGACCTCTTTGACGAGTCCCGGCTGATGGAGCGTCTGAAACACGTATGCGAACTGAAAAACGTGCTGTGGGTCCACCTTTACCACAAGGACCCCTTGGAGCCCAAGGCGATCTTTGACCAGCTCATGAGCTACCGGGAGGCCATTGCCCCCTTTGTGGGCGACACCGTCACCTTTGTCCATCAGGCCCTCAAGGCAGGCAAGACCGTCCTGCTGGAAGGCCAGCTGGGTTCCATGAAGGATCCGGATCTGGGCATCTATCCCTTCACCACTTCTTCCCACACCCTGGCCGGTTTCGGCACGGTGGGTGGGGGCGTTCCCCCCACGGCCTTCCAGGATGTAGTGTGTGTGTCCAAAGCCTACTCCTCCGCCGTGGGTGCGGGGGCCTTCGTCTCTGAGCTGTTCGGTCCGGAAGCCGACGAGCTGCGCCGCCGAGGCGGCGACAAGGGCGAGTTCGGCGCCACCACCGGCCGTCCCCGCCGGGTGGGCTGGTACGACGCCGTGGCCAGCCGCTACGGCGCGATGGTTCAGGGCGCTACCGAGATCGCCCTCACCGCCATCGACTGCCTGGGATACCTGGATGAAATTAAGGTTTGCGTGGGCTACGAGGTGGACGGTCAGGTCACCCGGGACTTTCCCGTCTCCGCCCAACTGGACCGGGCCAAACCGGTGTATACCACCCTTCCGGGCTGGAAGAGCGACATCCGGGGCGTCACCGCATTTGACAAGCTGCCCCGTCAGGCCCAGGACTATGTGAAGTTCATTGAAAAGGAACTGGAAGTTCCTATCAAGATCGTCTCCACCGGCCCCAAGCGTCACGAGATTATCGACCTGCACTAAAGGCTAAAACAAGAGGGAGCACCCGGCGGGCGCTCCCTCTTTTGTCATCTATGTAGGCGGAGAACAGGCGCGGTTTATCTTCTCTCGTACAGAAACAGCACCAGCCCAAATAGAAAAATCATTCCGACTTGGGTAGATGCCGCAGCTTGTATCGTCTTTTTCGCCGAATCGGCATCTTTGTTTTTCCAGTACAGCGCAAAGTCCGAGACAAGGAAATTGCCGCACAGGGCCAGCACCGCCGTAAACAGCAGGATCAGAAAGGTGTTTTCATCCAGTGGCACGGTACCCAGATGAAACGCCGTCCCCATTCCTGTAAAGGTAAATAATAGCAAAATTCGGAACACACCGGTCAGGAGGCTCCGCCGCTTCCCCTCCATTTTGAGATTGACAAATAATGTGGCAAGCAGCCATAAAAGTACAAGACCAGCCAAAATAATCATATCATTTCTTGTCAATGACAAGCCAGCGGCATACTACACCCGCTATCCATACAGGCTTCTCCTTTTGATTTACATTCCCCCCCTTTTCCGCTATAATAAATCGTTGTCGGCACCGCATCCAAAGGGCGCGCGGCCAGGGCTCTTCAACAACGACACAACGGAGTGATATTTTGATGAAACAACAGCGAAACTATCCCATTGTCACCATCACCAAAAAGGGCCAGCGCGCTCTGGAGGGCGGTCACCCCTGGGTCTACGAGGGTGAGGTCCTCTCCTTCCCCACCGAAACAGAAAACGGTGCCGTCGTGGACGTGGTGGGGGAAAAGGGAAACTGGCTGGGAGCAGGGCTTTTGAGCCTCCACTCCCTCATCCGGGTCCGGCTCCTTTCCCGAAACGCCAACGACGTCTTTGACGACGCCTTCTGGCTGCGCCGGTTCCGCTATGCCTGGGCCTATCGGAAGAGCGTGCTGCGCCCCGATGAGCTGACCTGCTGCCGGGTCGTCTTTGGGGAGGCCGACTCCCTCCCCGGACTCACAGTGGACCGCTTCGGAGATGTGTTGGTGGTTCAAACGCTCTCCTTCGGCATGGAGCAGCGCAAGGCACGGCTTTATCCCCTTCTGGCACAGGCGCTGCGGGAAGATGGTCAGGAAATTCGCTGCCTCTATGAACGAAACGACGAAGCCCTGCGGGACAAAGAGGGGCTGCCCAAAAGCAAAGGCTTCGTCCCCCTTCCGGGGGAGGCAATTCCCACCCAGACTGTCACCCAGATCGTGGAAAATGGTATCACCTACTGGGTGGATTTTGAAAATGGGCAGAAAACCGGCTTTTTCCTCGATCAAAAGTACAACCGGCAGGCGGTGGCCCGGCTGGCCCGGGGCAAGCGGGTGCTGGACTGCTTCACTCACACCGGCTCCTTTGCCCTCAACGCCGCCCTTGGCGGGGCTGAGCACGTCACCGCCGTGGATGTGTCGGAAGCCGCGGTGGAGATGGCTCGGCAGAACGCCGCCCTTAACGGTCTGGACTCCCGCATGACCTGCATGGCCGCCGACGTTTTTGACCTGCTCCCCAAGCTTGCCGCAGAAAAATGCCGGGATTACGATTTCATTATTCTGGACCCCCCCGCCTTCACCAAATCCCGCCGTACAGCCGATCAGGCGGCCCGGGGCTACAAGGAGATCAACTATCGGGCAATGAAGCTGCTTCCCCGGGGTGGCTATCTGGCCACCTGCTCCTGCTCTCACTTTATGGAAGAACACCGCTTTGTGGGGGTGGTGGCTGCCGCCGCCCGGGACGCCGGGGTACAGCTGCGGCAGATCGAAGCCAGGCAACAGGCTCCCGACCACCCCATTCTATGGGGCGTTCCCGAGACAGACTATCTAAAATTTTACCTGTTTCAGGTGGTCTGACAAAATCATGGTGGAACCCGGCTTAATTGCCGGGCTCCACCATGATTTTTTAAATCGGTATGATTTTTACCCCACGCGCACCAAGAGCCTGGGCATCTTCTCAAAATGCCTGACGCGCCTCTTCGGCGGCTCGAACCATTTCTTCATAAGTGGCTGGCTTTTGCTTTCGGCTGCGAATTTGAACCTGGATATAGCTGGGAAGACTGTTAAAATAAGCTTCAACTCTGGGATCTTCTCCCAGAGGAGCATATCGATCACTATACGTTTTTTCCATCCTGTTACCTCACAAAAATGCTTTAAGCTGCTCCACCCCCGCTTCCTCGGCGGAGAGCAAGCGCTGGGCCAAGTCCTTGGCAGGCCCGTTGCCATGATAGTCGTGAAGATGCTGTAAGGTCTTACTGATCCCCATATTGTTGCCTTGAATCGTCATCTCAGCAATTTTGGAAGGCGAGCGATCCATCAGCAATTTTCCCGCCGACAGCACCTCGGTAGATGCCCGGGCTACCGGTCCCACGCCTCCGGCCTGCGCACCCTGCTCACGCAGGAGCCGTTCAGCCTCCTGCTCCAAATTCTGATAGGTTCCCATTTGCTCCCGCAGAGTCTTTTCCAGCGGCCCGTCCTCCACATAGTCCAGAACTGCGCGAATTCCCGCACAGCCCATGTCGGCAGACTTGTGAATATATTGCAGCAGTTTTTCCTCTTCCATGCGTTTCTGCGCTCCTTTCTCGCCAAGCACTTCCTCTCTCAGTATTTCCCGGTAAGCCACGGGATATGTAAAAAATCCGACATCGCCGGTCAAACCGGCAATGTCGGATTTTTCTTTCCTGTAAAGTGTTCAGCCCCGCTTCCAAAGCAGATTCCCACTCTCCGGGTGCCCATCAAACCATTTAACGGCGTAGGAACAGGTGGGTCTGATCCGCACCCCATCTGCGCGAAGCTGCTCTATTGCCGCCTGTAAGAGCTGTCCCGCCACTCCCTGTCCCCGCAGAGAATCATCTACAAAGGTATGGTCGATGGTGGCAACCCCGTCCGCAGTGGGAAAGGTAACCTCTGCAATCAGCCTTCCATTCTCATCCTGGGCAAAAATTCGCTCTTTTTCATGTTGGAATTCCATATCAATCACCTCAAATAAATTTATTATTCCCGCAAAAACGGCTATTCCTTCAACTTCTCTTACTTTGCAGCTGCGAAAGAATCACGCCCAAGGCAAATCCAATCAGAGCCGGCAGGACCCATCCCAGTCCCGTTCCAGCCAAAGGAATGGGCAGCTTCACCTTCAGTGCACCCGCCACGCTGGCTGCGCCGGTAAAAAGAACAGTCAATGGATAGGTCATGCGCAACTTTTCTACCCAGCGGTCAGACAGCCCCAAAAGGATGAGCACAATGGCCACCGGATAGATGGCTCTCAGTACCGGCACAGAGATCGATAAAATGGCATTGAGTCCCGCAATGGAGATCAGGAAGCTCGCGCCGGCAAAAACCACCGCCCAAGTCCGGTAGCTCAGGCAAGAAAACTGGCTGGAAAAATACTCGCTGCAGCAGCTAATCAGGCCGGTGCAGGTATTGAAGCAGGCAATGACAAACACCGCGCCCAGCAGCAGATTGCCCGCCGGGCCAAACATCCAGGATACCAACCGGGTGAGCACCTGAGCACCGTTCTTCGCCCCCGGGAACGCCCCACCGGACACTGCCCCCACATGGGTCAGGGCCGCATAGACCACCAAAAGCACTCCTCCGGCAATCCATCCTGCCCGGATCGTAGCCCGCACCACCTGTCTGTCCTCGGTCACGCCTCTGGCCCTGATATTCAAAGCAATGATGATGCCAAAGTTTAGTGCGGCAATGGTATCCATGGTCTGATAGCCGTCTAAAAATCCTTGAATGACAGGGAATTCTATAAACCCCACCGTCGCCGGGCCATATCCGCCCGGCGACTTTATCAGGCAGCCTGCCACCAAAATAAAAATAAGCGTCAGCAAAGCCGGACCAGTAATTTTGCCAAGCTTATCGCTCAGCTTGTCCGGCTTCAGTGCCACCGCCAGCGTGGCCGCAAAAAAAATCAACGAGTAACATGCCCGTACCCATAGAGAAGTCTCCCCCAGAAAAGGGGTGACCGCCATCTCAAAGGAGGTGGTAGCCGTGCGGGGAATCGCCAGACAGGGGCCGATAGACAGATAGATCAGCAGCGTAAATACCTGTGCAAACTTTGGATGGACCCGCTCAGCCAGCGGCTGGAGGCCGCCTGCCTGCGCCACTGCAACCACCCCCAACACCGGCAGTCCAACAGCACTAATGGCCATACCGATCATAGCTACCCAAGCAGCCGTTCCGGCCTGAGCCCCCAAATAAGGCGGGAAAATCAAATTTCCTGCCCCAAAAAACATAGAAAAGAGCGTCACGCCCACCAAAATCTGGTCACGCCCGGAAAGCCGAGTCCTCATCGCACTTGCCCCCATCGGCAGATTTTACTTACTAGAATAACATGATTATACCGTATTCTGCACTGTCAGCCCCGCTCCCGATGATACACCATCCGCAGTCCTTCCAGCACCAGATCCTTGTCCACCACCTGGATCAGACTTGTGTTGTCGGCCACCAGCCGTGCCAGACCGCCAGTGGCAATCACCTTACAGTCTGGAACTCCCAATTCCTCCTTCGCCAGGCTGATCAGGTGCTCAGTAGCACCGATATAGCCCAGCACGATACCCGCCTGAATGTGGCCTACCGCAGTATTATTGAGTACCTTCTCCGGCCGGGCCAGCTCTACCCTGGGCAGTAAAGAAGCCCGCCCCGCCAGGGCGTCGGCAGTTACCCGCAAACCGGCGGTGATACACCCGCCCATATACTCACCTTTTTCATTCAGTGCGTCCAGCGTGGTGGCCGTGCCGAAATCCAACACAATGCAGGGGGCTTGGTATTTGACAATGGCGGCCACACAAGCCACCGAACGGTCAGGGCCCAACCTTTCGTCCCCTGACACCCCCATGACCAGCCCAGGGTCTACCCCGTCGTCAATAATCATGGGACACTTGCCAAAATACTTCATCACAGCGTTGGTCAGGGTGTACATGATATGGGGCACTACCGAGGCAATAATCACGTCGTCCACCGCTTCCGGCGAAAGGTCAAAACGCCGAAAATACTCACAGGCAAACAGCCCGATTTCGTCCGAGGTGCGGTCCGAATCGGTCTTTAGCCGAAAGGTTCCCAGGAGCTCTGCTCCATCGTAGATGCCAAAACAGATGTTGGTGTTGCCCACGTCGATTGCCAGTAACATAGGATTCCCCCTCATTTGATTTCTGCCATCCGGCAGTTGATGCTTCCGTCATTCAGCTCAATAAGCCCATACGTTGCCTTTGGAATGCCGCTGATGGTACCTGGATTCATCACCCACAGGCTCCCGTCCAGATAGCACAGCGGCTGGTGGGTATGTCCAAATACCACCGCATCTACCCCCCGCACCCGGGCCTCCTCTGCCACCAGGGAAACGCCCAGCTTCACCCGGTAGGTATGACCGTGCAGCATCCAGATGCGCTTTCCGCCCACCAGGAGTTCCTTTTCCTCGGGAAAACCATCTCCGTAACCGTCACAGTTGCCCCGCACCTGCTCCAGCATCAGACCGGGAAAAAACTCCAGCAGCCGCTGGCCGTCCCGAACCACATCCCCCAAATGGAGTACCCGGTCGGGCTTTTCCCGCTCCACTGCCTGCCGAAGATCGTCCAAATTTCCATGGGAGTCGGAGCAAACCAAAAGTTTCATCCTGTCACCTTCTTTTTCCCGGCACATATACTAAAGAGAAAACGACTATAAATAGTGGAGGGAAGCAGTATGAACCAAAAGAATCCTAACTTGGACGCCCTGAAGAAAGATCCTCAAGCCGCCCAGCTTCTAAACGATCCCAAAGCCCTCAAGTCCCTGCTCTCATCTCCTGAAACTCAGAAGCTAATGAACCTACTCAATCAGCAGGCCGGAAGCGGGCTTCAGAATGCCGCTCAGGCCGCCGCTCTAGGCAAACCAGACGCCCTCATTGGAATTCTGAATCAGGTCATGCAGAGCACCGAAGGGGCTGAGACTATCGCAGGGCTGAAAAAAAAGACCCAAAAATAATCGTTTTGCCGCCGGAGAGGAGGAGAGAATATGGCGGATCTACAGGAACAGCTGCAGGCCATTCTGGGAAACCCAGAAGCCATGGGGCAAATCACCGCCATTGCAAAGGCCCTCACCGGCGGAGGGCCGCAGCCTCAGGCCGGTACGGCTCCAAATGAATCCGGTCCGGTACAGGACGTTGACTACATCCCGGTTGCGGACGAAACGCCGCCGCCCGCCGAATCTTCCGACAGTGGGGACATCCCTGATCTGTCCGCTCTCATGTCTCTCCTGGGCGGGGGAAACGCCCCCCAAATCGACCCCAAGCTCATCCGAATCGCCCTGCGCGTTTATTCTGAATACAGTGCCCAAGACGATGAAAAGGTCGCTCTTCTAAACGCCCTTAAGCCCTTTCTCCGGGAAGAGCGGC
>JAYFPI010000055.1:0-86298 GCA_034927965.1 Pseudoflavonifractor sp. | reverse complement strand
GTCACGGGGCGCACGATCCATAATATCTTCTTCCGCAGGCTGGCGCTCCAGTACAATGGAGCAAGTGGGATCAATCAGCACCTCCAGCAGCACCACGTGAAGCGGCAAAAGCAGAAGGGCGGCGGGCGCAATACCCAGGAGCGGGCCCAGCAGAGATGCAAAGGCAATGGGAATATGGATGGTAAACACATAGCCCACAGCCTTACGGATATTGTCGTAGATACGACGCCCATCACGGACAGTCTCCACAATCGTAGTAAAGTTGTCATCCATCAGGATCAGGTCGGCAGCTTCGCGGGAAACCTCGCTGCCCCGCTTGCCCATAGCGATGCCGATATCTGCATACTTCAGTGCCGGTGCGTCATTGACGCCGTCACCAGTCATAGCGACAATCTCGCCGTTTTCCTTAAATGCTTTGACAATCCGCATCTTATGTTCGGGAATGACACGGGAAAAGATAGAGACGGTTTTGACTGCTTCGCACAGTTCCTCGTCGGTCATGGCCTCCAGCGTCTCGCCGGTAATAATGTTGTCACTTCCGGGAATCCCTATTTTTTGGGCAATGGCGGAAGCGGTAATACCGTTGTCCCCGGTAATCATGACCACACGGATGCCGGCCCGGTTGCAGACGGCAATATCATTCTTGACGCTCTCCCTGGGAGGATCGGCAAGCCCCACCAGGCCAAGCAGCGTCAAACGGCAGTCGGTAATGGAGGCCGGGATGGCGGATTCAATTTCAGGATTGGTGGTTGCAATGGCAATGACGCGCAGTCCCTGCGAGGAAAGTGTGTTGATCTGCGCTTCAGCGGCGCTGCGTGCCTCGTCCGTCAGCTCGCAGATGGTCAAAATGCGCTCCGGGCTGCCCTTGGCCGCAATGACCAGCCTGCCGTTTTTGCGCCAGACGTGTCCCATCATTTTCAGTTCATTGGTAAAGGCGTACTCGCTCACGAACTCATTGGCAAACAGATTTTCTTTGGCAATGCCGTGTTCCTCACAACAACGGAGCATCGCTTTTTCCATGGGGTCGTAAGCGTCTGTTTCGCAGCCCAAGCCCATTGTCTCAATGAGCGCCTGCTCCGTACCGTTAGCTAACCAGATTTCCTGTACAGTCATCTGGTTCTTGGTAATGGTGCCGGTCTTATCTACGCAAAGCACCGACACGGCACCCAGAGTTTCCACACTGGGCAGTTTGCGCACCAACGAGTTCTTTTTTGCCAGCCGCCATGCGCCCATGGAAAGGAAAACAGTAAGGATGACTGGAAACTCTTCCGGGATCATGGCCATGGCAAGGGTGACACCGGAGAGGATGCTTTCAATCAGGCGATCTGTGAATTGGTGATCCGGGATATTAAACCATGTAAATATGGCCACCAGCGCAAATAATACACCCGCAATGATCGCACAGGTTTTTACCAGTTTGCCGGTCTGCTTTTGCAGTGGAGTATCCTCCTGTGGAGCGGCGGCAACGCCAAGCCCGATTTTCCCGTATTCGGTCTCACTGCCGATTTTTTCCACTTTAACAGTAGCGGTACCCTGCGTGACAAGCGTGCCGGCATAGCAGTAATCTCTGCGCCAGTAATCTTTCGACGGCTTTGTAGTTTCTGCGGGGGTTTTCCAGACACCTTCTGCCTCACCGGTCAGTGAAGATTCGTCCACGCATAGATCGGCGCAGCGAAGCACAACACCGTCAGCCGGAATCTTGATGCCCTCGCAGATCATCATCAGGTCGCCCGGCACCAGGTCGGCACTGGCAATCTGGTGTTCTTTGCCATCTCGGATGACAGTAATATGTGGGGCTGACAAGTCCTTCAGCGCGTCCAGCGTTTTGTCGGTTTTCCACTCCTGAATCACATCAATGCTGATGATGCCTACCACAAAAATGAGCATAATCGCACCATCTCTCGGCTCTCCGAGAATGAAATAAATAATTGCAGCGACAATAAGCAGCAAAAACATTGGTTCACAGATGATATGGAATACTTTTTTGAGAAAGTTTTCCTTTTTCTGCGCCGCCAGTTCGTTTTTACCGTATTTGTCCTGCAATCGCTTTGCTTCGGCAGAGGTAAGCCCTGCCATGTTCGGGTGGTTGACTGTCATAAAAGAATCCTCCGTTTCCCGCTGCCATCTGGCAATACGGTGTCATGATTTCTCCTATGGCACTCCATTTGAGTCGGTAGTTCCATAAATGGGTATAAAAATGCACACCTATGGAACATACAACTGTCCCACAGATGTGCATGAAATGCAATCTGTTGCCGCACACAAAGCGGCCCGGCCCCACGCCCTTACGGGCATCGCCTGCTCAGTTTGTACTGTTGATCTCGCATCCCGGAATACCAGGAATGTAATGCAGTGCAAAGAGATTACTCCATATTATATGTGCAAGGGGCCTTACTGTCAACAAAAAATAACTAGGGCCTGTTTGAACGCGAAAAAGTCTCCCGTTTTCATCATTCCACATCCGACAAAAACCGCTCTGCCGTATCGTGGATGGCTTGAATCAACTCCCGCAAAACAGGGTGCTGCCCACAGGCCTTCATGGAGTAAAACATGTATAATTTCCCTTTGGATGGAAAATTGTGGAATGGAATATCCACCAGATTTACCTGCCCGGCCTCTTTATAACGTTTCAGCGCCGGGTAATAAGAAAGTGCGTACGTGTCCGGCTCTCTGTTGACCAGAGAAATCACATTGTTCACTGATTCCACCCCTACAATTTTTTTATTGGAGTTCGAGGCAATAATCAGCTGCAACATACTGGAAATAAACCCGATTTGTTCAATGTTGTTGTTAATCGTGGGAAATGCCAAATAATAGTCCCTGAGGTCTTCCAGGGAAACACTTTTCTTCTGGGCCAGAGGACTGTTTTTATTCACCAGGCAGCGGTATTCCCCATCCAGCAGTTCTATCGGTGCATTTCCCTGAAGTTTGGCCAGTTTTTCACATTCTTCGCCCTCCTGGCATACCAGCAGCGCAATGGTCGGCTCCTGGGTACTGCGGGAAATATAGGCCTCCGGCTCAAAGGAGGTCGTGTAATTGATCGCCAGTCCCGGGTGAATCTTCCGAAACTGCAAAAGCAGATCCGGAAAAAGGAAGTCCGGAAAAGAAGCGTATGTATAAATATCAATCTGTTTCAGAGAAGTCTCTTTCGCCATAGATTTCCAGCCATAGTAATACGCCACCACCTGTCTGGCCTCAGGCAGGATCTTCTTTCCCGCCTCGGTCAGGAAGATCCCGGAGCTGAACCGGTAAAACAACTGGACATTCAGTTCCCCTTCCAGCAGGTGAAGCGCCTTTGTTGGGCTGGGCTGCGCAATATATAGTTTTTGCGCAGCCTCGTTGATGGATTTTGATTCTGCCAGGGTAACAAAGTATTCCAATGTTCTAATTTTCATTGCTTTGCCATCCTTTTTAATGCGTACTTTTTACTGATGCATCCATATAGCTTTTTTTCATACCACAATCTTTTTATATATTAGCCAAATATGCGTCATTATGATACTCTGATGTTGGTAGATTTGTCAAACCATTTTTTAAAAGGAGTTTTCATTATGACGAAGCGTGAAAGATTCATGAAATTCCTGGCAAACGAGCCCGTAGATCGAGTACCAGTAGCCTTCTTCCATCATTTCTGCAATGCCGACGAGTGGTTTAAAGGACTGGAGAGCGAAGAAGTTTTTGAGAAAAACATTGAAGGCCACCGCAAGTCCAGAGAAGTCTTCGATCCTGATGTAATCAAAATCATGAACGATTCCCTGATGATCATGCCGCTGGATACTTCCTTTGTTGAGAAAGCTTCCGATTTGCGCCGGATTCAGCCGCCCACCATGGATTCTGAATTCATGAAAAAAACGAAGGAACTGACGCAGAGATCCCGTGCCATTTATGCGGGTTCAGACGCGCCTATCTACGCCACTGGCTTCTCCCCGGCGATGATCATTCGTACCAGCCTTAGCAACGGGCTGGATCTGGGCGTCAATGTGGAAAAGCCTCGGCTCGTGGAGTTTCTGGAAGAGGATCCCGATTCTGTTGTTGCAAGCCTGGATATTATTGCCGAGACCATCATGGCCCTGAACGAGATGCTGATCAAGGAATGCAGCATCGACGGCATCTACTTCAGCGTCAACAACCAGTCTCACTATGTTCCAGACGATCTGTATGTCAAATACATCGCCCCTTCGGAAAAGAAGGTCATGGCACACGCCAACACCTTGAGCAACATCAACCTGCTGCACGTCTGCGGTTACCACGGAAAGGGCAACAATCTGGAGCTGTTCAAGGACTATGAGGCCGCCGCCATTAACTGGGCCGTTCATGCCGAGGGCGTATCTCTGAGCGAGGGCAAAAAACTGTTTGGCGGCAAGCCCGTCTTTGGCGGTTTTGAGCAGGCGACCGACATCTACACGGGAACCCGCGAGGAGATCGAAGCGCACACCTTCCGAATTCTTGACGAAGCGGGTACGGTTGGCATCATGATCGGCGCCGACTGCACCGTCCCCACCGACATTGACGACAACCACCTGGAATGGGTCCGCCAGGCCTGCATAAAATACGCTGCCAAGTAACACCGCACAAAACTGAGAGGACAGCACCGCGCTCAAACCTGCGATCATGATGAAGAGGCCAAGATGAATCAAAACCCTGGTTCCGTTTAACGTATTGTCCCACAAAGAGAAAGGGGTATCTTTTTTATGAAGAGCTTTAAGGCATGGTTTGGTATTGGCGCCCTGATGTTTGGTACTTACTGCGGTGCCAACATGGCTTCCGGCGTTTATGCTTCCGCATACATTGTCACCCTGGGCGGCGGCTGGGCGCTGCCCATTTTGGGCATGTTCCTTTTATCTATGTCTTTCTTCTGTGCCGTCGGCCTGGACTTCGCAAGATGCTTTAAGACAACCAATTACAACGCCTATTACATGGCGTTGTACGGCTTGGACAAGCCCACCGCCAACCCGCTTCTGAAAACGGTGGTTACCATTTTCTTTGACATCTTCACACTGTTGATGGGATTGGTCACCGTCGCCGCCTGTATTGCGCTGTTTGCCGAGTTGATGAAAACCCTTCTGGGCATCCCCACCATGATAGGCTGCATCTTTGCCGTTTTGCTATTTGCCGTCCTGACCATTTATGGTGCCGGCTTCCTGCGCAAGTTCAACTCCGTAATGACAATCTCTCTCATCATCTCCCTGGCTGTCATTTTGGCCAGCGTAATCGCCATTCGCGGCGATGTGCTGATGGAGCGCATTGGCAACTTTAACATCGGTCCTGAGTGGAGCAACACCACTGTCAAAGCTCACTTTGCCATGTTCTTCTCCTACTGTCTGACCACCTCCAGCTGGGGATCTTCTCTGTGTAACTATTCTGAGAATCTGCACACCAAGAGAGATACCATCTGCTCAGGGATTCTCTGCGGCATCCTGGTCACGTCCCTGTTTGTGGCCACAGGCGCCATCATTCTGCCCTTCATGCCCGAGGTCGCAACTGGCACCCCCATTCTGCTGGTCTGCCAAAAATATCTGAATCCTGTCCTGACAATTATCTATTGGGTCATCGTGGTATTCTCCGTGATTTCCACCGCCCCCACCTTTACTTACAATGTGGCCAACCGCTGGTCTCTGGCATGGAAATCCGAAAAGGTCAGCACCAGAGTTAAGTTCTTTACCATCGCCATGGTGTTTCTGCTCTCCTGCTGGTTTATTTCCGGCGTAGGTCTGCTGGCCATCTGCCAGAAAGGGTATACCATGCTGGGCAAAATTGCACTGTTTGCCATTGTGGTACCTCTGCTGATTTCCATCTACCGCGTCTGGAAAAAAGACCGTGCCGACAAGGAAACCGTGCAGGTTTAATTTCCCAAAACGGACCACACCCATCTCAGAAAAACAAGAAACTCAGTGGAAAGGCAAAAACATGGAAAAAAAACAGTATGACAATTACCTGAAAATTTTAGAGTGCGAGCTGATCCCCGCCATGGGCTGCACAGAGCCAATCGCCATCGCCTTTGCGGCCGCAAAGGCACGGCAGGTACTGGGTGTAATGCCCGAACACATGGTAGCCCGCTGCAGCGGCAATATCATCAAAAACGTCAAGGGGGTGAATGTCCCCAACGCCGGTGGACAAAAGGGCGTGGAAGTGGCCTCCATCCTCGGTGCCCTTGCGGGCAATGCGGATCTGGAACTGCAGGTCATCAGCAAGGTCAGCAAAGAGGCCATAGAGCAGGTGCGGGAACTGGCCGCCAGAAAGATCTGCGTCTGTGAGCTGGAAGAGGGCGTTGAAAATCTGTTTATCCGCATCGAAGCTTACGCAGGCGGCGAGAGCGCCGTTGTGGAAGTGAAATCCAAACACAACCACATCTCCCGAGTGGAAAAGAACGGAAAGGTTCTCATGACGGCGGACGACATTCTTTCCGAGGACGGCGGCGACAAAAGTCAGCTCAACTTGAGGGACATTCTGGAATTTGCCAACACGGTAAAGCTGGCCGATGTGGAGGATATGATCCGCACGCAGATCGAATATAACACGGCCATTTCTAACGAAGGCCTGGAGGGCGAATGGGGCGCCGAAGTGGGCAAAACCCTGATCAAAATGGGCAGTCGCAGCCTAAGCACCCGGGCGGCGGCCCGGGCGGCGGCCGGATCCGATGCCCGTATGAACGGCTGTGCGCTGCCAGTTGTCATCAACTCGGGGAGCGGCAACCAGGGCATCACCTGTACCATGCCGGTGGTCACCTATGCAGAGTCAATGAAGGCCGATCAGGAAACGCTGTACCGCGCCATGGTCCTGACCAACCTAGTTGCACTGCATCAAAAACGTTATATCGGCAATCTGTCGGCTTATTGCGGAGCTGTTTCCGCCGGCACCGCGGCAGCCTGCGGAATTGCCTATCTGAACGGCGAGAATTATGACGTAATCGGCAAAACCATTATTAATGCGCTGGGAAACACCGGTGGCATTGTCTGCGACGGCGCAAAGGCTTCCTGTGCGGCTAAGATTGCCACCTCTGTGGAGGCCGGCATTCTGGGTTACGAAATGGCCAAATGCGGCAGGGCGTTTTCCTTTGGAGAAGGCATTGTGGAAGAAGATTACGAGCAAACCATTCGCAACTTTGGCCGTCTGGCAAAGGAAGGCATGAAATCCACCGATATTGAGATCCTCAATATCATCCCCGCCACTCCAATGCGGGTACGCGGAACTTTAGAATCCCAACAGTGTACAGGTCACAAAAGGCCCCCTGATGTAGGAAAATAACTACACCAGGGGGCCTTCACGGCAACTGAGGCAAAGTGCTATCAGGGGCATTACTCATAAACAATTTTAAACCCTGTGTTTTCAATGCAATTTTTAATGTCAGCTTCTGTAGCTGGGTCATTGTATTTGATATCAAGCGTACCCGTCGCTAAATTGACGCCGACCTCGCCTACACCTTCGATCTTGTTCAATGAATTCTTTATTTGGGTTTTTTGATCTTTATTCTGGATACCGGACACACTGCAAATCATCTGATTCATCTTTCATCCCCCATTTCTTTCTCATGCCCGCTAGAATGCAAGCCTATCTTCGTTCCGTTTATAATACCAACATCGGAATTTTCTTTCGGCTTCATCTTTCTCAGCACCGGGTTGCTTTTTGGTCTGTCTTTTGTTCGGTTTTTATTATTATTCATGATGGATTTGCCTTTCCGGAAGAGAATCCTTTCAAGTTCGGGTGTATTCGGGTGTAAGTGGTTTGCTTAATTTAAAAAATAAGGCTTACGATTGTGCTTTATCGTCGCCTGATTTGCGTCTGCTCCCAGACTGCTTTTTGCAGTTTCTGCTCTCGCCATCCAGAGCACTTTCTGCCATGGTAGGACCGCCGTCTGATTTTCTTTTTCGTACATTTTTGGAATCCAACTGGCTATCTTTTGGCATAACAAATCACCTCTAAGGTAGTATGAACCCTTGTCTGTTGATTTATACTGATCTTGGGGATAGTAGTATATGGGCCGTCTTTGAAAAAAGACGGCCCTTTTTCTGTCCTCGGAAGTGATGAAATATCATGAACGCGGAGAGTATGGTAGAAAAAGGATATGGGCCATCAAAAATATAATCATTAAAAAGCAGAGAATACGTAGAATAACTATTTTTGAGCTCCTATACGCGTTCTTAGAGGCGTTTGCGCATCTGAACTCACGCTACAATTACAAATTGTGTAATAATTCTGAGGAGGTGAAAGGCTGTGTGATATTTTTAAGGAATTTTCAGTAAACAGCAAAGATGCAATGAAAGGCGGATTTTTGACGTTTTTGCTCTGCAATAAATCGCAATTGAAAACGTAGTTGAAATCATTGAATACAGCCGAACATGGAAATGCCAAAATGCCGGATTACCGAAAAAGCATGGACAACCAAAAATCATATCATATTGCTGCTCGACTGCGAAAAACTGCTCAATGAAGCTGAACTCGAAACCGTCTCGGCGCATCTGTGATGATATATCAGCCCACAGCATCCTAAACAGTGCAGCACTTTGCCCTTGGAGAGGGGCTTTAAAAACTACTACTTGATAATTATGGGGAAATGGAAAAATGAAAAAGTACTTTGAAAATTTGAAGGTGTCACGAAAGCTGTCAACCGGATTTCTGATTGTTGCTCTTCTTGGAACTATTATTGGTATTGTGGGTATTTTTAACCTGCTTAAATTCTCTAACGATCAGCAGGTAACCTATGATCAATGTACCCTGGGAATAAAATATGCTTCCAAAGCGGAAACAGATTTTATGGCTCTTGGAAAGGCAACAAGCGGACTACAGATCAATTTAAATAACGCGGATGCAAAAGAGCAATACATAAAAAAAGTCGAAGGCTACATTGATACAATGGAGACGGATTTTGAAGTGTATAGCAAAACAATTTCCAATGATGAGGACCAGAAGAACCTGGACGCTGTTAAGTCTGCATATGCTCCTTATCTGAAAATAATAAACGAAAATATAAACATTGCAAAATCCGGTGGAACCTCTGATGATATGATGACAAATATGTCTCAGGCGGCATCCATTGCCACCGAAGCTGCCGAAGCGTTCGATTCCCTCACGGAATATAATGCTACCCGTGCTCAGGAAAACATCACAGCCAGTAAAACATCAGCAAACCTAACAATTGGTCTGATGATCGCTGTAATCTTGATCTCCTTTGTACTCTCTATTATTTTAAGCCGGTTTATCTCCGGCATGATTGGCGACCCCATGCAAAAATTTGCGGCGTTTGCCGAGTTGCTGGCGGTCGGAGGTATTGACGCAAGCAAAATTTTGACCAAAGACGACTTGAATTTGAAATACAGGAAAGACGAAATCGGCGCGCTTGCCTTATCCTTTAATAAGGTGATGGAGAGTACCGCCGAGCAAGCTCGAAAGACTGCGGCAATTGCGGAAGGCGATCTTACAACAAGTATCACTGTTCGGTCTGAGGTTGACGTGATGGGCAAGGCGCTTACGGAGCTTGTGGCGAAATTTCATAATCTCGCAGGATCCATCGTCACGTCCGCCAATCAAGTGGACGCCGGGGCGAAGCAAGTGGCGTATTCCAGTACGGCGCTTTCCCAGGGTGCGACTGAACAGGCCAGCTCCGTTGAAGAACTGTCTGCATCAATAGAGGAAATCACCTTGCAGACCACTCAGAACGCTGAGAATGCGCAAAAAACCAATACGCTGGCAGCAAATATTCAAAATGACGCCAATTCCGGCAACGCCCAAATGACGGAAATGCTTCGCGCAATGGATGAGATTAACGCTTCCTCACAGAGCATCAGTAAAATCATTAAGGTCATCGAGGACATCGCTTTCCAGACAAATATTTTGGCGCTCAATGCGGCAGTGGAAGCGGCCAGAGCCGGAGACGCGGGCAAGGGCTTTGCCGTGGTAGCCGAAGAAGTCCGGAATCTCGCGGGCAAGTCCGCAGAAGCTGCAAAAGAGACGACGGATCTAATCGAAACCTCAATAAATAAAGTAGATGCCGGCACGAATATCGCAAAAGCGACGGCGAGCGCATTGGGCAAAATTGTAGAAGGTGTTGCGCAGACTGGCGAGCTTGTCGGAGCAATCGCTTCCGCTTCAAACGAGCAGGCGACGGCACTGGAGCAGATCAACCAGGGAATTATGCAGATTTCGCAAGTCGTCCAGAGCAATGCAGCCTCTGCCGAGGAAAGTGCGGCAGCCAGTGAAGAACTTTCTGCCCAAGCCAACAGCCTGAATAATTATGTCAGTGTATTCAAACTAAACAACAATTCTGCCGTTCTGGAAGAAGATTCGGCTCCAGCCGGAGCGAATATGAGGAATGTCCCGGCATCATCCAAAGAAACAATGTCTTTGGTAGGCAGCAGCGTGGAATAATACAAGAGGCTGACGGTATCAACACCCCGCGCCGCCCAAGCCTATAAATTTACAAACTGTTCACCTCTCTTTTCCGCTCTTCGGTTGCTAAAGTATGCTTTTTAGGCTATAATGTTTCTATCTACCCAAGAATACGAAGGAGCGGTTATTTTGAGTAACGAAACAGCCAAAGCGGGCCACGGCCCAAAAAGCAAAGCGGGCAAGGTCTTCACCAATTTGCTGGTGACCCTGGTGGTGGGCGCAATCTACTTCTACATCTCTCTTCCCGCTTTCAACCTGCACTCCGGGGATTTTTACGGGTTTGTCTTTGTCCTTTGTGTGGTGTATATTCTCTCTTCCCTGGTGACCTCTGGCTTTAACCTGAAAGGCACTGCCGGACTGAAGGAGTATCTGCACTTTATTAAGTCTCAGTGCCTGCCTATCGGCATTTTGCTGGCAGCCCTGATCATTGTAGCTGTGGTCGGCGAGGTCGTCTCCATGCCTCTGTTCCGCGCCAGCGCCTACCGGGATCTTCTGGACGTCCCCAGCGGTGACTTTGCCACTGATATCACCGAGATTTCTTTTGATGAGATTCCCCGGCTGGACAAAGACTCTGTCAAGATCTTGGGTGACCGTCAAATGGGCACGCTCTCTGACATGGTCAGCCAGTTTGAGGTGTCGGGCACTTACACCCAGATCAACTATCAGGGACAGCCGGTTCGGGTTGCTCCTTTGGAATACGCCGACCTTATTAAGTGGTTTACCAACCGCAGTAGCGGTCTGCCCGCCTATGTCATTGTCAACATGGTAACCCAGGAGGCCACCGTAGTTCGTTTGCCCGACGGGCAGGGGATCAAGTACTCCCCCTCTGAACCCCTGAATCGCAACATCATGCGCCATCTCCGCTTCCAGTTCCCCACCTATATGTTTGCTGCTCCAGTCTTTGAGGTAGACGAGAACGGAAATCCCTGGTGGATTGCCCCTAAAATCGTTAAAACCATTGGCCTGTTTGGCGGTACCGACATCCAGGGTGCCGTGCTGGTCAACGCTATCACCGGAGAATGTAAATACTATGAAGAGGTCCCCACATGGGTGGATAATGTTTATACTCCCGGCCTCATTGCCGAGCAGTACAACTATCATGGCACCCTGGTCCATGGTTTTATCAACTCCCTCTTCGGTCAGCGGGACGTGACGGTCACCACTGACGGCTCCAATTATATTGCCCTGCACGACGACGTCTATATGTACACCGGCATTACCTCGGTGAATGCCGACCAGTCCAACTTGGGCTTCCTGCTGTCCAATCAGCGGACTAAGGAAACGAAGTTCTATGCCGCTCCCGGCGCCACAGAAAAATCGGCTCAGCTCTCGGCCATGGGTGTAGTCCAGGACTTGGGTTACGTGGCCACCTTCCCCATTCTGCTGAACATCTCCGGTGAGCCAACCTACTTTATTGCCCTCAAAGACGCCAGCGACTTGGTCAAGCAGTACGCCATGGTCAACGTCAAGCAGTACCAGGTGGTAGCCATAGGCGCCACTGTGGTCGCCACAGAGCAGGAGTATATTCGCCTGCTGGGCGACCAGGGCATTACCGTACCCGAGGCCCTGCCTCAGACTACCGCCACCGGGGTGATTGCTGAACTGCGTTCGGCCGTACTGGAGGGGAATACCTACTATTTCCTCCGCCTGAACGATGAGGAAGTGTTCTATTCCATCTCCGCCGCTGACAACAACGTGGCTGTCATCCTTAACGTTGGCGATACTGTCACGATTGAGCATGCTCCCGCAGGCAATACTGCCTCTTCCATTCTCAGCGGCTACTCGGTAACGCTGGATCAGAAGGCGGATGGCACCGCTGTCCCCTCCTCTGCGCCGGTAATTGACCTGCCTATTGAAAGCCAGGCCCCGGCGGCAGAGGAAACACCGCTGCCTACTGCCACTACGGAATAATTTTACAAAAGAAAAATACCCCACCCGGGATTTTGTCCCGGGTGGGGTATTTTTTCAGCGACTCTCTACTCGGCTTACTTTTCCTGCGCGACGTCGTAGACCTGACTCTGCCCGGCGGCGGGGCCGGTCACCCCGGCAGCCGCGGCCCGAAAGCGGGTCCGGGACTTCTTGATCTCGTCATAAGCCTCGGCAACAGCTTCCTCCGTACGGCGCAGAGCGTCCTCACAGTAGTCGTTGGCCGCCTTCTTCAGATCTCTGGAAAGATCCTCCGCCTGGCGGAGCATCTCATTGCCCCGCTGCTTTGCCTGGGCCAGCAGCTCATCCTCCGCCAGCAGTTGCTTTGCCTTCTCTTCCGCCTGCTGGATAATGAGGTCACCCTCCCGCTTGGCGGAGGCAATATAATCATTGCGGGCCGCCAACAGCTTTTTGGCTTCAGCCAATTCCATAGGAAACTGACCCCGGATCTCGTCAATCAAATCCAGCGCCTTGTCCCGCTCCAACATACATTTGTCAGAAGATAGTGGCACGTTCTTCGCTTCATCAATCATCTCAAACAGCATGTCCAACAGTTCATTGACCCCGGTTGCCATCATCGATTCCTCCTGCTCTTCATTTTTTCATTCACATCCCCGATGATCTCCCGGGGTACAAAATCGCTCAGTTCAGCCCCATAGGCCGACATTTCCTTCACCACGCTGGAGCTGACGTACGTATATTTGGCACTGGATGGAAGAAACATGGTGTCCAGACGGGGATTCAGCTTCCGGTTGATGAGGGCCATCTGGAGTTCCTTCTCATAATCGGACATTGCCCGCAGGCCTTTGACCAGGGTGCACGCCCGCTTCTGCCGGGCGTATTCCGACACCAGCAGGGAGGACTGGTCCACCTCCACGTTGGATAGCTTGCTCACCACCCGGCGGATCAGATCCACCCGCTCGTCCGGAGTAAAGAGCCCCGAATTTACCTTCTCAGAATTGACCATCACGCACACGATCAGCCGGTCAAAACACATGGAAGCACGTTTAATGACGTTCAGGTGTCCCAACGTGATGGGGTCAAAGCTGCCGGGATAAATAGCTGTTTTCATAAAAACACATCCTTGCCCGCTAGAACCTGCCATTACAGTGAGGTTCCGCGGTGGTAAAGGGTTAGTTTGATCTTGCCGTAGCGGTATTCCCGCCCCTTCTCATAAGGAACCGGAAGCTGAGGAAGATCCTTTTCCAATGCACTTTCGCAGACAATTATACCATTTTCACTCATAATGTCAATCGCAGCCATCTGTTTTAGGGCCTGTTCCAACAAGTCCGTAGCATAAGGCGGATCCAGGAAGGCCAGTCCAAACTTCTCCCGGCAGGTACTCAAAAAAGAGAGGGCATCCCCGCGAACCACCCGCGCCCGCTGGGAGAAACCGGTCAGCTCCAGGTTTTCCTGAATGACCTTGGCAGGCTCCCGACTCGCATCTACAAAAACCGCCCGCTCCGCGCCTCGGGAAAGGGCCTCAATACCCAGCTGGCCTGTACCGCCAAAGAGATCCAACACCCGGCGGCCCTCCACATCGAACTGGACGATATTGAAAATAGACTCCTTCACCTTGTCGGTGGTGGGTCTGGTGTCCAGGCCGGGCAGCTCCTTAAGCCTGCGGCCCCGGGCCGTTCCGCTGATAATTCTCATGGTGATCCTTCCTCCCCCTGTGTGGTAGTTCCGTTTGCCGTGCGGAAATAGTCGTACACTGCCCTCCCGGCGGCCTTTCCCGCCGCTTCCTCCAGTTCAGCCAGAGAGGCGGCTTTGATGTTTTTGAGGCTCTTAAAATACTTGAGAAGCGCCGCCTTCCGCGCCGGCCCCACCCCAGGCACCTTATCCAGCTCAGATCCCTTCAAATGGGCCGACTGTTGCTGGCGGTGAAACTCGATGGCAAAGCGGTGGGTCTCCTCCTGAATCTGGCCCACCAAGGCAAAGACGGCAGGGTAGCGCTGGATGCCGATCTCCCGGCCATCCGGAGTCACCAAAGCCCGGGTGCGGTGCCGGTCGTCTTTCACCATACCGAACACCGGAATAGAAAGCCCCAGCTTCTCCTCCACTCCCACCGCCACTCGGGCGTGTTCCTCGCCGCCGTCGATCAAGAGGGCGTCTGGGAGGTCGGCAAACTTCTCGTCCCCATCCAGATATCGCCGGAAGCGCCGGGTGAGCACCTGCTCCATAGAGGCGTAGTCGTCTGGGCCGTCCATGTCCTTGAGCTTAAAGCGCCGGTAGTCCCGCTTGAGAGGCTTACCACCCGCATAAACCACCATAGATGCCACGATGTCGCTGGCGCCCTGGTTGGAGATATCATAAGACTCGATGCGCTGGGGCGGCTTCTCCAAATCAAGCAGCCTGCCCAGTAGCTCCAACAGCTTGGACTGCCGCTCGGAGCGGGAGGTAGCCCGCTCCACCTCCTCCACGGCGTTTTTATTGGCCAGACGGATGAGGTCGGCTTTCGCCCCCCGCTGAGGCGTAACCAGCTCCACCCGCCGTCCTGCCGCCTCGGAGAGCATACGGGCCACCGAGACCTCGTCCTCCAGCTCGCAGGGAAGCAGGATCTGACGGGGCAGCCGAGACCGTCCGGCATAATATTGGCGTGCCAGGGCAGAGACTGCCTCTCCTTCCTCCCCTTCCAGGGGGGTCTCGATAAGGTCCATGTCCTTGGCGGCCAAATCCCCCTCCACATAGTGGAGCACCACGAAGCAGCTCTTGGCCTCGCCCCGAAAATACCCCACCACATCGGTATCCGCCAGGGAGCCCGCCACCACCTTCTGCCGCTTCCCCAGCAGCTCGATGGCCCGGATACGATCCCGGAGCTCGGCAGCCTTTTCATAGCGCAGTTCTTCGGCAGCCTGTTCCATCTCGGCGGTGAGGTCACCCTGCACTTCCTGAAATCGCCCCTCCAGCAGCCGCACCGCCTGGTCAATGGCCTCCCGGTAGCGGCTCTGATCCATCTCTTTGCGGCAGTAGCCGTCACACAGGCCCATGTGGTAGTTGAGACAAGGCCGCTCCTTCCCGATGTCCCGGGGAAACTGCCGCCGGCAGGAGGGCAGGTGCAGGGCAGCCCGAAGCGCATCAATGATCCCCTGGGTGGCTCCGCGGCTGCCATAAGGGCCAAAGTACCGGGCCCCGTCCTCAGCTGCCCGCCCGGCCAGAGAGAAGCGGGGGTACTCCGACTTTCCATCCAGCCGGATATAGGGATAGCCCTTGTCGTCCTTTAAGAGAATGTTGTAGTGGGGCTGGTGGCGCTTGATGAGGGAGTTTTCCAACACCAGAGCCTCGAACTCCGAATCGGCCACAATGACATCGAAGTGATCGATAGAGGCCACCATGGCCCGGGTCTTTTCCGTGTGGGAGGCCAAATTGGCGAAATACTGGGAGACCCGGTTTTTCAGGGCCTTGGCCTTACCCACATAGATGACGGTGTTGTGCTTGTCCTGCATGATATACACACCGGGCTTCAGCGGCAGCGCATGGGCTTTTTCCTTCAGCTCATCAAAGGTCATTCGCCTCTCCCCTCCTTTCCCGGCCGTTTTATTTCCCGGGCAGTCCTTTCACTTCGGGCCCAGGTTGCCCTCTTTCCAGTGTTTCCGGCACAGGCCGATATATTGATCATTGGCACCCAGCACCACCTGCTCGCCCTCCTTGAGCACCCGACCGTTCTCATCAAAGCGGGCGTTGTAGATGGCCTTTTTGCCACACCAACAGATGGTCTTGACCTCCTCGAGAATGTCCGCCCAGGCCAGCAGTGCCTCGGAACCGGGAAACAAGTCGCCTTTGAAGTCGGCACGCAGGCCGTAGCAAATGACAGGCACTCCCAGCTCATCCACGATCTCGGTGAGAAAGTATACTTCCTCCCGGCTCAAGAATTGAGCTTCATCCACAATGACGCACTGATAGGTGCGCAGCTCCTCCGCCGGCATGGTCCGAAGCTCGCCAAACCAGATGCAGGGATAGCTCAGGCCAATGCGGGAATTCACGATAGCTTTTCCATCCCGCTGGTCAATGTCCGGCTTCACCATCAGGGCCTTCTGACCCCGTTCCTCATAGTTGTAGCGCACCATCAGGGCGTTGGCCGACTTGGACGAACCCATGACCCCGTAACGGAAATACAGCTTTGCCATCCTTTATTCCACCTTTTTCTCACATTCCGCTTCCAGCTTGCTCCGCTGCACCTAAAAGCCCATCGCCCGGTAGAGCACCTGGGCACCCGCATTGAATTCTCAAACCCGAAGGCCCAGGCGCTCCGCTCCCAGCAGCTCTGCACGGATCAAGCTCTCCACCCATGGAAAATCTGCCGCCCGAGCGGAACGAATATACACTGTCACTTCACCCACTCCTCCACCAAATGAGTAAAGCTCTGAAAGGCGCTGGGCACGGCGTAGACACTCTCCAGCTCGGCCCGGTCAGCCCACACCCAGCCATCGGGCAGCGTATCGGTCCCGGCCTCCACGGTGTATGCCTTCATCCGCCACTCGATATGGGTAAAGATGTGCTTTCCCTCCCCGGCAAATACCACTGTACCCTCCACGTGGCACGGCCAGGGGGCCAGTTCGTTGGGGTACTCCCAAAGTCCGGCCAGAAGGCCCTTCCCCGGGCGGCGGCGCAGGGCAATTTTACCCTCCCGCACGATCAAATACACCGTTCGCTCCTCGATCCGGCGTTCCTTCTTCGGCGGCTTCACCGGAAGCTGGGCGATGGTATTCTGACGGAACGCGGCGCAGAACTCCGCTGCCGGACAGTGGTCGCACAAAGGTGCCCCGTTGGGAAGGCACACCGTGGCTCCCAGCTCCATGAGGGCCTGATTGTAGTCACCCGGTGCAAAGCGGGGCATAGTGTCCAGCAGGGCCTGCCGCATGGCGCTTTTGGTCTCTGGCCGGGTCACGTCCCGGTGGTCGTCGGTGAGACGGCTCACCACCCGCAGGACGTTGCCGTCCACCGCTGGGACGGGAATCCCGAAGGCAATCGACGAGATGGCGCCCGCGGTGTAGTCCCCCACCCCTGCCAGAGAGCGAATCGCGTCGTAATTCGACGGAAATGTACCGCCAAACTCATCCATTACCTGACGGGCTGCCTTTTGCAGGTTCCTTGCCCGACTGTAATAGCCCAGACCCTGCCAAAGCTTCATGAGTTCGTCCTCGGGGCAGGCAGCCAGATCGGCCACCGCAGGCAGCGCCTCCAGAAAGCGGCGGTAGTAATCCAGCACCGCCGCCACCCGTGTCTGCTGGAGCATAATCTCGGACACCCACACATGGTATGGGGTAGGATCGCTCCGCCAGGGCAGCACCCGGGCGTTCTCCCGATACCAGGTAAGCAGAGGGATCGGCAGTTTTTCCAGTTTCTTCATCCGTTCTCCCTCCTCCAAAAAAGCATGTTTTATTATACTGTGTCTGAATACAAATTTCAATGGCGGAGGCCCGTCAAACGGTATCTGTTCAAGAAAATTCAGGCAGGTATCTGTATCTGCAGATACCTGCCTGAATTTGTTTTCTCTCAGCCTCCCCGGGCCTTCTTGTCCCGGACGTAGATATGCTTGACGTGGGGAGCGCTGGTGGGCCGGGCGTCGATCTCAAAGCGGTCGATAGATTTTACCAGATTGGTGAGCTTCTCAAATCCGTAGTTCCGGGGGTCAAAATCAGGCCGTTTCTTGGACAGCGCCGTCCCAAGCTCTCCCATAAACGCCCAGCCGTCCTCGTCTGAAATATCCTGCACCGTAGAAGACAGGAAACGCACAATTTTCTGGGGAATGGGTTTGCGGGCCGCGGGAGAAGGGGTTGGTGTCTCGGCCCGCTCCTCCTGCTTCTCCACCGGCTTGTTCCGAATGACTTCCACATAAATAAACTTGTCGCAGGCGGCAATAAAGGGAGAGGGTGTCTTGCGCTCTCCGATGCCGTAGACCCGCATCCCCGCCTCTCGCAGGCGCAAGGCCAGCCGGGTAAAGTCGGAATCACTGGACACCAGCACAAAGCCGTCCACCCGCTGGGAATAGAGAATATCCATGGCGTCAATGATCATGGCCGAGTCGGTGGAGTTTTTTCCGGTGGTATAGCTGTATTGCTGGATGGGAATGATGGCATTTTCCAGCAAAAGGGGCTTCCAGGAATCCATGTTGTTCATGGTCCAATCCCCATAGATCCGCTTGACGGTGGGCGTGCCATATTTTACGCACTCCTCCAGGATCTCACTCAGGGCGGTGCGGGGCGCATTATCGGCGTCGATCAGCACGGCCAGCCGGGATTCGTTTCCCTCCATATTCACCATCCTCAATCGCTGAGCACAAAGTGGCTGAAGCGGAGCATCTCAAACCAGTCGTCGGACGAAAAACACACGTTCTTCTCATCCTCCAGAGCGGCTCCAGGATAGAAACTTTTAGAGTAAGCCACGGTGTGCTCCTTAAAACGCACCGTCATCTCGAAGAAGTCCGGCATGGGTACCATGCAGTTCTTGGCGTTCTTCATCCCTCGCTTGGCCCCTTCCTTGATGGCCTTCACCGCCGCGTCGGGGTGCATGGATACCACCGCGCCGCCGCGCCCTTCGTTTACAGGCACGGTGACGATGCCCGGAATGAACTCCTCGGCGAAATCACACAGCGCCTTGTCCCCAGAGAGGAATACCACGGGGACCTCGTAATAGCCGGCGGTATAGGCGTTCATCATGAACTCACTCATCCGGGTCCCGTTGAGGGTGACATACTCGTTGCACCGATTCATGGTGTGGGAGAGGGGATTGCCTCCGCAGGAGGCCCATGCGTGGTAACCGGTAAAGAGCACTGCGCCATAGTCTCCGCCGTCCAGACCGCTCATCATGGACAGGGGGTCCCCCGTCCATCCCCGCATCATCCGAGCACACTCGGGAAGTGCGGCGGGGTCGATGTTCCGGGCCGAGTCGTGGGCGTCCTTGACAAAGATCTGTCCGGCCCCGCCGGTGATCGCCCCGTCACAGGCCGCCCGAACCTCCCGGGTCATCTGCTTCTGAAAGGGCACATAGTCTCGGGGGGTAGAGCGCTCGGTCTCTGACCAGTCTGTGATTCCGCAGGTCCCCTCAATGTCGGCGCTGATAAAAACGTTCATCTTACTTCCTCCCGCTGTTTCAAGATGGTTTCCACCTGGCTGAGCTGCTCGGGGGTATTGACCCCCAGCATCTCCTCCGGGGTACAGGCCGCGCAGACCCCAACCTTCTCTCCCTGGCGCAGAAGCCAGGCGGGGGCATCCGTCAGGTAGTATTCCCCCTGCGCGTTGTCTGGGCGCAAAGTGGTCAAAGCCCTCCACAGCTCCCGGGATCGGAATATATATACCCCAGCGTTAAGCTCCTTGACGGCCAGCTCCTCCGGAGTACAGTCCTTGTCTTCCACAATGCGGGCAAATCCCCCCCCCTCATCCCGGAGAATCCGTCCGTAGGGCAGGGGCTGATCCGCAATGCCTGCCATCAGCGTACAGGTGTTGCCTTGGGCCAGGTGCGTCTCCCACAGTTTTTTATAGGCTGCCCTGCCCATAAGGGGCATGTCCCCGCAGCAGATCAGGACATGTCCATCAAAGCCTTTCAACGCCCCTTGGGCGCACTGCACGGCGTGACCGGTGCCCAGCTGGGGACTCTGGTGGGCGTGAGGGTAACCGGGAAATGCTCCGGTGACTTTCTCCCCTTCATAACCCACCACCAATATGGTGTCCCGGACCGGCAAAAAATCCAGTGCTTCCAGGACATAGCTCAGCAAGGGTCTCCCGTTGGCCAGACGGAGGACCTTGGGCAGATCCACTCCCTCTGTGCGTAGCCGAGTGCCCTTTCCTGCCGCCAAAACGACAGCTTTCAAGCATTCACTCATGGTTTTTCCCCTTTATCTCTTGGTGTTATTTTTTAGTATAGCACAGTGTAGGACATTTGCAAACGGGAGATCTGGAACTTTCCGCCGAGAAATCCGAAAAACGGACCGTGGGCAGTATCCCACGGTCCGTTTTTGTACTGCTATGGGGTCAGGTATCGTCCTCAATGAGACCGTAGCCCCCGTTGTCTCTCCGGTAAACCACAGAAAAGGCACCGTCGGCATCTTCATTCTTAAAGGCAAAGAACGTGTGATCCACCAGATTCATTTGGAGCACCGCCTCCTCCACCGTCATAGGCTTAATGGGGAACCGCTTGGTGCGTACCAAACGATACACCTCTTCAGGCTCATCGGGAACAAAGGAGGTCTCATCCGGCATACGGACAAAAGCATCCTTGCGCAGGCGCTTTTCCAAACGGGCTTTATTTTTCCGGAGCTGCCGCTCGATGTCGGCCACGGCGGAATCAATAGAAGCAAACATATCGGCAGTGCTCTCGGAGACACGGAGGATCGTGCCGCCGGAGCGGATCGTCACTTCAGCACAGTTGCGCCCCTTTTCCACGCTGAACACCACAGAGACATCTGCCTCCGTCTGGAAGAAGCGATCCAGTTTGCCCACTTTTTTCTCGGCATACTCATGGACTTTTTGGGGCAGAGTAACCTTCTTGTCGGTAAACGTAAACTTCATAAAACTGTCAGCTCCTTTCTTCCCGGGGAGCCGGGGAAGTCCCTTACTCCCCTTATCAAAAGTATACCACAAGTCTGCCAAAATTCCAACTGATTTTTTTGTTTTTTTAGATATTTTATAAAAAAATTTCCGCATGTCGGGTCACATGACAGCCCAAGCTGACAGCGCATGGCAATCCGGCGATATGAGTCGGCCCCGCAAGAATGGCCACCGACAAAGCAGTGGTGGAACCCCCCAATCCCTGAGGACCGATCCCCAGTGCGTTGATCCTCGCCAGAGCCTCCTGCTCCATGTCTTGGTAGAAGGGATCGGGGCTGAACTGCCCTACCGGGCGGAGGAGCGCTCGCTTGGCCTGCTCCGCTGCCCACTCTGCCGTTCCCCCCAGGCCCACACCAACTACGATGGGCGGGCAGGGATTGGACCCGGCGTTATCCACCGAAGATGTAATGAAGTCCAGGATGTCCTCTCGGGATGCCGAAGGCTTAAACATGTGCAGCGCAGTCATGTTTTCACTGCCAAAGCCCTTGGGTGCAACAATGATACGCAGTCTGTCTCCAGGCACCAGTCGCAGGTGAAGAATCGCCGGGGTGTTGTTCTCTGTGTTGACCCGGCGCAGCGGGTCGGCTACCACCGAGCAGCGGAGATGCCCCTCCACATAGCCCCGGGCCACCCCCTCGTTGACAGCATCTTCAAAAGCCCCGCCAGTCATGTGGACTTCCTGCCCCAGTTCGGCAAAGATCACCGCCATTCCCGTGTCTTGACAGATGGGAAGATCTCGGGTCCCGGCAAAGTGGAAGTTTTCCACAATGTCTCCCAAGATCCCCCGCCCCACCGGAGATTCCTCCGTCATCGCGGCTCGCTCCAACGCCTCACACAGATCTCCGGGCAGCTGAGTGTTGGCCTCGATGCACAGCTGACGGACCGCCCGGGTCACCTCCGCGCAGGAAATTTCACGCATCTTGTCCCCTCCTTACATCTTTCGACCGGTTTTGACAAAAACAGAGTTTGACATTATTTTGCAAATATGGTATAAATTATGTCGCGGATAAGCGTTTGGTCTAACTGCATCCGTGATCATTCCATTCTCCCCGTGCCACGCTTTGGGCGTCCCTTTTTCAAAAGGGGCGCTCCTTTTTTGTGCGTTTGGACAAGGTTTCCCTTCACACGAACTGCTCACCGGCCCAGCAGTGCCTGCTCCATCAGGCATACGGAAACCGTCGCCGTTTCCCCATTCCGTTGGTATTCCAAAGTAATCGAGTCCCCGGCCTCATACCGGGAGATGATTTCCCGCAGATCCTCCGTGGTATCCACCGGCTCCCCCTGAGCAGAAAAAATAACGTCCCCCACCCGGAGGCCCTTGGCTTCCGCATCACTTCCCGCCGTCACAGAGACAATCCGGGCGCCGGCACGGGTCTTCCCACCGCCAGCCTGTGTGGTCACGGTCACGCCCAGCACCGGGCGTCCCGAGATATAGCCCTGGGCAATGAGCTGATCCACCACCATTTTCGCGGAGGCGGTTGGGATGGCAAAGCCCAGGCCCTCAATGGTATCGTAGTCCGACATCATCTTCATGTTGGTGATCCCAACGACCTGGCCGTACTGGTTGATGAGTGCGCCGCCGGAATTGCCGGAATTGAGGGCGGCGGTAGTCTGGACCAGGGTCATATCCCATCCGCCCACCGTCACCGTGCGGTCGATGGCGGAGACAATGCCTTCCGTCATGGTACCCCGCAGCTCCTCACCCAGAGGGTTTCCGATGGCGTAGACCCCATCCCCCACCTGAAGGGCGGTAGAGTCTCCAAACCGTGCAGTGGGAAGGCCTCTCCCGTCGATCTTGAGAACCGCCAGATCCGTCTGGCTGTCGTACCCCACCAACAGCGCCTGCTGGATAGAATTGTCGGAGAGGGTCACATCCACCCGCAGCCCGCCCTCGATCACGTGGGCATTGGTAATAAGGTAGCCGTCGGCGGACAAGATGACGCCCGTGCCCAGCGACTGACCGTTCCGCAGCGTCGTCCGAACGCTGACCACAGCGGGGCTCACCTTGGCATAGATGGCCTGCGCCGTCATTACCTCCCCTTCTGCCGGCTCCAGCGCCAGCACAGTCCCGTCACCAGCGGCATAGCGCTCCACCAAGGTCTCCTGGGAAAACTCCTCCTGTTTCTCCCAGCCGCCCCAAGGATCGGGTTCCGCCCACTGCGGAAGTCCCTGCTCCGCCCCTGAATTATGGGCGTTCCACAGCGCCCCTGCTGCCGTTAGTGCAAAAATTGCCACCAGAAAAAGAGCAAAAACGGCCTTAGCTCTGGGAGGGGTGTGGCGCGGTCTCTTCTTCGGAGAAGGCGGATCCTCATTCGGCGCCCCCCCGTCGGACTTCCTGTTCCCAAAGGGAACCGCGGGATCCCCCACACTCCAGGTTGTTCCCGGGATCACCCGGTCGCCGTGGGTCCAGCCCACGGGGTCATAATAACTGCGGCGCATGGGGCACACCTCCTTGCGATTTTACGGTTCAGGCAATGGTCAGGGTAAACGTAAACTCCGTCACCCCATTTTCACTGGTTGCCGTGATATCTTCCTTGTGGTTATTCATAATAGTCTTGACAATATAGAGTCCCAGGCCAACGCCCTCCCGATCCTCACTGCGTGAGTGGTCGGTCTTGTGGAAGCGGTCGAACACCTTGCCAAGCTCTTCTGGCGGGATGGTATCCCCGTGGTCCCGCACCGAGACATATGCCTTCTCCCCCTTCACCTGGATACCCAAGCCCAAGTCGGTCCCGGGCAGGGCAAACTTGATGGCGTTGTCCAGCAGGTTGTAACACACCTGGGTGATGGCATCCGGATCTCCCCACACCATCACCGGCCCGTCGGGCAGTTGGGTCTCCACATCCAGACCCCGGCCATTGATCTTCCCCTCCAGACTCACCAGCACCCGAATCAGCACCTCAGAGACGTCAAAGCGCTCCTGGGCTGTAACATTCTCACTGGACTGAAGCCGAGACAGATCCAGCATCCGACGCACCAAACGGGACAGCCGCCGTGTTTCCGAAGAGATTGTCTTGAGGGCTTCGGCCTCCTTCTCTCGGGGAATGGTCCCATCCAGGATCCCGTCGGCAAAGCCCGCAATGGTGGTCATGGGAGTTTTCAGCTCATGGGAGACGTTAGCAATAAACTCACTTCGCTGGGCCTCATCTTCCGCCAGAGATTCGGCCATGGCATTGAATGCCTCGGCCAACTCCCCCATTTCGTCCTTCCGGTTTTCACAGCCCTCCACCCGGGCATCAAACTCCCCCTTGCCGAATTTCCGGGCCGCCTCCGCCATGTCCTTCAGGGGCTTGGTCTGCCGCAGAGAGGTTACACAGCTGGCCAGAGCAGACAGCAGGAACGCCACTCCGGCAGACAGCAGAAAGATGGAGGCAAAATCCCGCCACATACGGATGAGACTGGAGGTGTCACTGGCCACCAGAACCACGCCCCGCTGGTAGGTTTGGCCGCTGATATAGGAATTTTGGAGAATCGGCCTCGCCGCCACATAGCACTTATCGGACAACAAACCGCCCAGTCCGGTAATTCCGGCATAGCTCCCGTCACTGGCAATATGGCTCATCAGATCCTCTGGTACCGTGCCGCTGAGCAGGCTGTTGGTACCAACTCCGGAGCCGGAGGCAGCGTAGACGATCTCACCGCTGTTCTCGGCTAAAATCACCGTGGAGCCGGAGATGTTGGCCAGGGAGGCCACATAGAGCTGATAGGCCGGCTCCTGAATGCTGGAGCCAATGCCGCTGGCCAGATAGCTACCAGTAAAGGAGGCCACATAGCTGGCATTTCGCTCCATGGATTCCTTCTTATCCTGGATTGTGTATTGATAGCTCAGAGCTGCAAAGGCGCCTCCCAGAAGCGTAAAGGCCAGTAGAAGAACTCCTGCCATCATGCCGAACTGCCGTTTGTAGATGCTTCTCACGGTGCGCCGACCTCAAATTTATAGCCCACGCCCCACACCGTCTTCAAACTCCACTGGTCGCTGACTCCCTCCAGCTTCTCTCTCAGGCGCTTGATGTGTACGTCCACAGTACGGGAGTCTCCGAAGTAATCAAAACCCCAGACCTCATCCAGCAGCTGATTGCGGGTAAATACCCGGTTGGGTGCGGAAGCCAGATGATAAAGAAGCTCCAGCTCTTTGGGCGGCGTGTCCACCCGCTTTCTGTCCACCAAAAGCTCATAGGCATCCAGGTTGATGACCAGCTTGTCAAACGCCAGTTTTTTCTCCCCTCCGCTCTCGCTTTCTCCGACAGTCCGGCGGAGCACGGCATGGATGCGGGCCAGTACCTCTTTGGTCTCAAAGGGCTTGACAATATAATCGTCCGCTCCCTGTTCCAACCCGGTGACCTTGTCGCCGGTCTCGCCCTTGGCGGTGAGCATGATTACCGGGGTCTTGCTCTCGGCGCGTATCTTTTTGAGCACGGACCAACCATCCATCACAGGCAGCATGATATCCAGCAATATCAGATCGGGAGCGAAGGAGCGAAACAGTTCCACCGCTTTTCCTCCGTCCGGCGCAATCTGAGTTTCAAAGCCCTCCTTCTCCAGATACAGATGGAGCAGCTCGGCAATGTTCACTTCGTCCTCTACAATCAGGATCTTCTGCGCCACGTCAGGTTCCCCCTTTTTAAAATTTGCGTTTTCATTATATCGAAACGCAACTATTTTCGATGAATGAACTGTAAATTTTCAATTTTACTCCGTATACGAGTGGTCAATCTGGATCACCGTGAGATATCGCGCATTCCGCTCCAAGGCCCGCCGGGCCATCTCCTGCCGAACCTCTCCGTCGGACAGAGGGCACTTCCGGGGGACCACCAGATCAAAAATCAGGTTAGTATGGGTGGGACCCTCTGTCATCCGAAAATCGTGAAGGGTGATGGTTGGGTCGATTTGCCGTGCCAACTCCAGCATTTCGGCCTTTCTGGCGTTGACCAGGCTGTCGTCGGTAGCAATGGGGTCCATATGTATGGTGGCCATAATATGGTACTTGCTTCCCAGCTCCCGTTCAATGTTATCAATGACATCATGGGTGGTGGCCATGTCCGCGTCAACGGAGACCTCCGCATGAAGCGAGGCCATGACGTGTCCCGGCCCATAATCATGGACGATCAGATCGTGAACTCCGCTCACCTCCGGGTGAATTAGGACCGTCTCCCGAATCCCCGCCACCAGCGCCGGATCGGGAGCCTGCCCCAGCAGGGGGCTGATCGTGTCTTTGGCGGCTCCCCAACCTGTTTTAAAGACAAAGGCCGCCACCAGCACGCCCACCCAGCCGTCAATGGAGACTTTCGCAAAGTGCCCCACCACCAGCCCCAGCAGTACCGCGCCGGTAGCCACACAGTCAGAGAGCGAATCGGCTGCGGTGGCCGCCATGGCGGCCGATTCAATCCGTCTGCTTAAATCCCGGTTGAAGAAGTACATCCACAGCTTCACCAAAATAGAGGCCGACAAGATCCCCGCCGAGAGCGGGGAAAACAACACGGTCTCCGGATGGAGGATCTTCCCCACGGCGCTCTTGGCCAGTTCCAGCCCAACCAGCAAGATGGCTACAGACACCGCCAGCCCTGCCAGATATTCAATCCGCCCGTGTCCGAACGGATGGTCGTCATCGGCCTTCTGCCCCGCCAGGCGGAACCCTACCAGCGTCACCAGGGAAGAGGCTGCATCAGAGAGGTTATTAAAAGCATCGGCCGTAACAGCCACAGAAGAGGTAATGACCCCCGCGGCAAACTTTCCCAGAGAGATCATCAGATTCAGAAAAATACCCACAGCGCCGGACAGGGTGCCATATCGCTCCCGCACAGCCGGATTCTTCACATCTTGATAATCTTTTACACATTTGCGCAGCAGAAATTCGGTCAAAGAACTTCCTCCCTCCCCTTCCTGCGAATCTCACAGCAGGAATTTGGGTATTTTATTATTATCCCACGAACCGCTTCCAGCGTCAAGGGCAGAACAAGCCGGCCCACAGGCAAAAAGAGAGGCCCCGCCCAATTGGGCAAGACCTCATCTTCCGTCCTCTGAATCATTCCAAATCGTCAGGCAGAAATATCTCCCGTGGCAGGACCTGAGACAACTCCACCAAGGTAGCGGAAAACCCGCCCAAGCGGTCGTAGCCCATCTGAGGGGATTTGACCAACCCGCCCCCATCCGGGCTGACCGGCAGAGAAAACACCGCGCGCACGCCGTTTTCCTCCCGATTCTCCAAAACCAGAGTGCCATCGTGGAGGGCCGCGATGTGCCGGGCTGCTGTCAACCCAAGCCCAAGCCCGCCCGGCTGCTTCAGCATGGGATCTTCAGAGTGATTCTCCGTCCTCAGCCCGCAGCCGTCATCCCCCACACTCAAAAGCGCTCTGGCCCCTTTCCGGCTCAGACGCAGTACGACATGTCCGCCCGCTCCCGCAGCCTCCAAGCCGTTTGCGACTAAATTCAAAATAGCCTGCTCCAGCAGTGTTCCGTCCGCATCGATCAAAAGGCTTTCGCTCTCCAGCTCGCACTGGAACGACACCCCCATCCGCTCGGCCAGCGGCTCTACCTGGCGGGCCAAATCCCGACACAATCCCGCCAGATCCATCTTCTCTTTCCGGCATAGGGGTGGATTTTCCAGGCTGAGCTCCAAATGAGCAATAGTGCGCAACAGGCGGTATAGATTCTGGTTCATCACTGCCAGATATTCCACATCTTTTTTCCGCCCATGCTCCCGTACCAGCGGCGTGAGTAACTGCGCCGCAGCCAGCAGATTGCTCACCTGTCCCCGCAGTTCCTGAACCAGTTTTTCTCCCGTCTGTGATTCCATGGACACCTCCAAATTAGTTTTATTATCCTGCGCAATTTTCTTCTGATTAGTATAGCAAAATCTGGTTGCGCCAACAAGAGGAATTGTCGAAAATCAGCCACCGTTGTCGAAAGCGCAAAATTTGTTGGACAAATTCCGGAAAATTTTCCTTAAAATCAGCATTTTTTCCCTTTCATATTCCGTCTGCTTGGGATATAATTTTAGAGTATGACACCGTTCGTTATATTGAATCACAAAGGAGTAATGAACATGAGCATTAAGGTTGGTATCAATGGATTTGGCCGGATCGGCCGACTGGTCTTCCGCGCCGGCATCGACCGCCCCGACATTGAGTTTGTGGGCATCAACGACCCCTTCATGACCCCTGACTATATGGCTTATATGCTGAAGTACGACACCATGCACGGCCGCTTTGACGGAACCGTCAGCTTTACCGACCACTCCATCATTGTCAACGGCAAGGAAGTGGAATTTTTTGCTCAGAAAGATCCCAAGGACATTCCCTGGGGCAAGGTAGGCGCCGAATATGTGGTGGAGTCCACCGGCGTATTCCTAACCAAGGAAAAGGCGCAGGCCCACATTGACGCCGGCGCCAAAAAAGTAGTTATGTCCGCTCCATCCAAGGACGACACGCCTATGTTTGTGTGCGGCGTCAACCTGGACAAGTACACTCCCGACATGCAGTTTGTCTCCAACGCCTCCTGCACCACCAACTGTCTGGCCCCCATTGCCAAGGTACTGCATGACAGCTTTGGCATCACCGATGGCCTGATGACCACCGTTCACTCTACCACCGCCACCCAGAAGACGGTGGATGGCCCCTCCGCCAAGGATTGGCGCGGCGGCCGCGCCGCTTCCGGCAACATCATCCCCTCCTCCACCGGCGCCGCCAAGGCCGTGGGCAAGGTCATACCCGAACTCAACGGCAAACTCACCGGCATGTCCATGCGCGTCCCCACTTTGGACGTGTCCGTGGTGGATCTGACGGTCAACCTTGCCAAGCCCGCCAAGTACGATGAGATCTGCGCGGCCATGAAGAAGGCCAGCGAGGGCGAACTGAAAGGCATCCTGGGCTACACCGACGAGGATGTTGTCTCCAGCGACTTCCTGGGCGACACCCACACCTCCATTTTTGACGCTAAAGCCGGCATCGCTCTGACCGACACCTTCGTAAAGGTGGTCTCCTGGTACGACAATGAGATCGGCTACTCCAACAAGATTTTGGATCTCATCACTTATATGTTCTCTGTGGATCACAAATAAGATTGATCAGCCCTGTAAAAAGAGAGGCGCCGCTGCAGCGGTGCCTCTCTTTTTACAGTTTAATTCTGTATCAGTATAATTTGTTGACAAAGTAAACTGGCCATACTATAATGGGACCACGTATTATGATAGGAGTGAAGAGAACTATGAACGTGCTGCTCTGTGTCAAGCAAGTGCCTGACACCATGCGTTTCGCGCACTGCGGCGAGGCAGACGTGCTGCCGGAAGACAGCCTCTCTTTTTCCATGAATCCCTTAGACAAATATGCCCTGGAGGCAGCCGCCCGACTGAAGGACCGGGATCCGGAGACCAGGATTACAGCATTATCCATGGGGCCGGAAGGAGCTGAGCAGGTATTGAAGGAATGCCTGGCTTTGGCTGCGGATACGGCCTACCTGCTTTGTGACAAACTCTTTGACGGCTCTGACAGTCTGGCCGTCAGTCATGCGTTGAGTGCTGCTGTCAAAACCCTTGAGGTTACAGAGGGCCGCTTCGACATTATTTTATGCGGCAAGCAGGCCGCCGACAGTGACGAAGGGCACATCGGCCCCCAACTGGCCGAGTGGCTTGATTATCCCCAGGTTACCTGCGGACTGGAAATCGAAGCGGATGGCCCCTCTCTGACCGTACGAAAAGAGACGGAGGGCGGCGTTCAAATCGTCGCGGTCCCCACTCCCTGTGTGGTAACCGTTACAAAGTCCGCGTGGGAATGCCGTTACCCGGACATTCTGCGCATGATGGAGTCAAACGGGGCAGAAATCCCTGTTCTCCGGGCAGATTCCCTCTCCGGGCTGGATCTCACCAAGGTCGGATGGTTAGGGTCCCCCTCCTATGTGAAAAAAATCGTCTCTGCACCCGGAAAACCCGGCCGAATCAGGATTGAGGAAAAGTCAGAAGAGGATTCGGCCAGAAAACTCTATCAGCTTTTAAACGATGCCGCAATTCTCTGAGAGGGGGAAAATTCAGTGGAAGACATGTCCAAAGATGTATGGGTGCTGATAGAGACCGGCGCCGATGGTACGGCCGAAAGGGCCTCACTGGAGGTACTGACCCCCGGCAGGAACTTGGCGGATCGGCTGGGCGGCGTATTGACCGCGGGAGTCATTGGCTGGGAGGTAAGTGCGGCGGCAAAGGCCGCCGAAATGGCCGGAACAGATCAAGTCATTATTGTGGACGCCCCTGAGTTCCATCTGTATACCACCGACGCCTATGTTGACGCCATAGCCCGCCTGGCAGGGAGATACCGGCCGAGTGTTTTGCTGATGAGCGCCACTGAAAACAGCCGGGATCTTGCCCCGCGGCTGAGCGCCCGGCTGCGGACAGGGTTAGCTTCCGACTGTATCGCCATGGAACTCGACCAGGAAACCGGCAGCGTGGCATGGACTCGCCCAATTTTCGGAGGGCAACTGCTGGAAACGATCCTCTGCCCCGGCCAAAGGCCTCAGATCGGAACGATTCGCCCCGGCATTTTTCACCGTCCCCCTGCCATGCCGAATCGGGCAACGCTCATGCGGGCGGATATTCGTGTCAGTCCAGAAACCATTCGCACCCGCATATTGGATCTGCTGGCCGATCCGGACACCGGGGAAGCAAACCTGGGAGAGGCAGACATTATCGTCTCCGGCGGCCTGGGGTTGGGTGGTCCGGAAGGATTTGCCCCGGTAAGAGAGCTGGCGCAGGTCCTCGGGGGTGCGGTTGGCGCATCTCGCGGTGCCGTGGACGCAGGGTGGATTTCCCATGCCCATCAGATTGGGCAGACCGGAAAGAAAGTGTCCCCAAAGCTGTATATTGCCTGCGGAATTTCCGGGGCAAACCAGCATGTGGCGGGAATGAGAGGGTCGAAATATATCGTAGCCATCAACAAAAATCCTCTGGCCCCAATTTTCGATATTGCCGATTACGGCGTGGTGGGAGATCTTTTCAAGGTCCTGCCAGCCCTTACGGAAGAGATTCGAAAGGCGCGTATGTAACGAATGGACGCGTCCTTCCAACGAGCTGAAAAACCTGTATCTACAAGCGGAAATTCCGCCTGTGGATACAGGTTTTTGTTTTTCAACTCAGCTGCCTGGCTTGAGAATTCGTTCGATTCCAATGTTGAACCGCTTCATTTTTCGATAGAGGAGACTGCGTTCGATCCCCAGTTCCTCCGCCGCCGCCCGTACATTCTGCCCATTGCGCTGAAGGGCGTCCAGGATCACCTTGGCCTCATAGGCAGAGACCGCATCTGACAGACGGCCTTCCCGAAGCTCTGTCCCCCCGCCGAAACCGTGGGACGGGGAAGACACCTTGGCAGGCAGATTTTCAAGGTCGATGATCACTTTATCACAAGAGGCATACGCCCCCGCGAGAACGTTTTGCAGTTCCCTCACATTTCCCGGCCAGGAATAAGCATGCAGGCATTTTTTTACCCGGTCGGAGAGAATGATGCTGGTCTTATATTTCCGGTTAAGTTCGCTGAGGTAGCAGTTGGCGTGGAGAAGAATATCCCCGGGGCGCTCACGGAGGGGAATCGTCTCAATGTTGATGACCGCCAGACGATAGTAAAGATCCTCCCGGAAGGTCCCTGCCCGCATCATATTTTGCAGATCCTGACGGGTGGCGGCCACAATGCGCACATCAACATGGATGGGTGCTTCCCCACCTACCCGCTCCACCTGAGGATCCTGAAGAACCCGCAGCAGCTTTACCTGAAGGGGGAATGGCATGTCGCCAATCTCATCAAGAAAAAGCGTCCCGCCGTTGGCAAGTTGAAATTTGCCCGGCTTACCCCCCCGCCTTGCCCCGGTGAAGGCCCCTTCTTCATATCCAAAAAGCTCTGACTCCAACAAATTGTCCGGAATGGCTCCACAGTTGATCGCAATAAACGGCCCGTTGCGGCGCTCGCTTTCCAGGTGGATGGCTTTGGCAAGAACCTCTTTACCGGTTCCTGTCTCCCCTGTGATGAGAACAGGGAAATCAGTCTTGGCAGCCTGGATCCCAAGCCGCTTGAGTTCCAGAAGCTTAGGGTCTTTCCCAATCAGTCCCCGAAATCCCCCGAATCCGGATATGCTGTTCTGGTATGCCTCTTTATAATATCGCAGCTCCAGCTCGGCAATCTCCTTGGCCGTGTCCATGGCCCGCTGGCGAAACTTCATATGGGCGGCAGCCCCAATAAGCTGCCCGTCCTCATCAAAGACGCAAAATCGGTTGGCTACGGCATAGACCTCTGCCGTGTCCCGTGTCTCCCCGGCGCAGTATGGTTGGATATACACCCCCTGGCTGCCGTCCCCCCGGTGGCGCTTGGCCAGCACATCGTACATGGACGTGGTGGTAATAACCGAGCCGATGGGCTTGCCCAGAACGTTCTCCCTGTCTTTGGCCAGAAAGTCACAGTAGTTTTGATTGATATCTGTGATGATGCCATCCTTATCTACCACAATAAAGCCATCCTCAGTCTTGTCCAGGAATTCCTCAAAAATGAGGCGGCAGCGGTGGTCCTCCGTCATAGCGGACTCCCCCCTTCTTATTTTGGCTCCAGTGTATCACACCACGCAGGGCAGAGCAAGAAAAAGTGTGAAAATTTTGACACACATTCGTCAGAAAGACACAAGAATTTGCCTTTGCCTCGGTCAATAACCAGCTGCATAAAAACCTGATTCAAAAATTTTTCCTTTGTATTGCAAGCTATTTGCAAATGAAACGTGTGCTCACAGCATTTTTTTAGAGAATTGGCATAAGAATTGCATTATTATAAAATTGTAAATTGTAGATGATGACGAAATTTTGTCTTGAGAATAACAAGGAGGAATGATCGATGCGTCTAACCAGAGAGCAAAAAATGCTTCAAAAAATGGCCGGGGACTTTGCCCGAGGGGAATTAAGACCCGTCGCCGCGGATATTGACAAGGAAGAACGTATTCCCAGAGAGATCATACAGAAAATGGCCAGGGTAGGTTTTACCGCCCTGAATGTCCCGAAAGAATATGGCGGGCCCGGTTTGGACGGCATGTCCAATGTCTGCAAGGTTCTGGTCATTTCCGAGTTGGCCCGCGAGTGCGCCAGCACCGCCGAGGTCATTGCAGTGCACACCCTGGTCAACGACATTTTTCTCAAGCACGGAAATGAGACCCAGAAGCGGAAATACCTTTCCGCCGCCGTGGCCGGAAAAATCGGCGCCTTTGCCCTCACGGAAGCCAACGCAGGCTCCGACGCCAGCGCCGCCGCCACCAAAGCAATCGCAGACGGGGATGACTATGTGCTGGACGGAAGCAAATGCTTTATCAGCAACATGGGCCCCAACGAGGGCGATTATGTGGTCGTGATTGCCCTTACTGATCCCAAGCGGGGAACCAAAGGTATGTCCGCTATCGTAGTGGATCGGGACACCCCCGGCTTTACCATCGGCAAGCGGGAAGAAAAAATGGGGCTGAGAGGCGCAGATATCTCCGAGCTGATCTTCGAAAACTGCCGGGTACCCAAGACCAACCTCATCGGGCGGGAAAACGAGGGTTTCAAAATTGCCATGCAGGCGCTGGACGGCGGCCGGATCGGAATGGCCGCACAGGCTCTGGGGATTTCAGACGCCGCTATCGAGGCATCCATTGAGTACATGGGACAGCGGGTTCAATTCGGCAAGCCTATCGGAAAACTCCAGGGCCTGCAGTGGTATCTGGCCGACATGGGCACCCGAACCGAGGCCGCCCGGGCTCTGGTCATGGAGGCTGCAGAGGCCGCCGACGCAGGTGAACCCTTCACCAAACTGGCCTCTATGTGTAAATATTACGCCTCGGAGAATGCTGTATGGGTCACCAACAAAGCACTTCAGATTCACGGTGGCTACGGCTATATGCGGGACTACCCTCTGGAGCGGATGTACCGGGACGCTCGTATTGTCCCAATCTATGAGGGAACCTCGGAAATTCAGAAAGTGGTCATTGCCAGAGAATTGCTGAAATGAGCTCCCAACGCACGAAGTAATTCCATTAAGATGAAAGGGTGTGTGTTTCATGGAAAAAATCGACCTCAATCAACTCATCGGTGCAAAAATGGAGCCCCGATACTCAGAGTACAACTGGCGGGATGTCTCCCTCTACAACTTGGCGGTGGGCGCCCACAAGGAGGATTTGGCCTACTATTACGAAAAGTATTTAAAGGCCATCCCCACATTCGGTGCCGTCCCTTACTGGGCCACCGTTAATGTCCGACCCTATCAGTGGATGCCCCTGCCTGCCTCAATGCTGGCAGACGAGCTGATCAAACCAACCATTGCCTTTTTAAACATGGATCACGAGATCATTATGCATCGACCCATCGACGCAATCAAAGGCACCTTCCAATGGCAGGACCAAATTGTGGATGTGTATGACCGCGGCGAGGGCCGAGGGGCGGTGGTCCGCACGAAAATTGATGTGCGGGACGAGGCCGGAAACCCGGTGTGCACAAACTATTCCTGCACCTTCTTCCATGAGGCCGGCGGCTTTGGCGGCAATCCCCGGCCCAAAAACGATGTAGAAATTCCAGATCGCGCGCCAGACTATGTGGAAGAGGATTACATCAGCCCTGTGCAGAACTTGCTCTACCGTCTTACCGGAGACACCAACCTCATCCATGTAGACCCCGAGTACGCCAAAAACATGAAGTTTGACCAACCAATCGTCCAGGGACTGTGCTCCTTTGGTTTTGCATGTCGCATGATCATTGACGTACTTACCCCGGGCGAACCCGAGCGCATGACGCGAATGGCCGCCATGATGAGCAGTCCTCTCCTACCAGGTACCCCTGTGGAAACCCACGTTTGGAAAATTGGAGACAGGCTGGCCTACTTCCGTCTGGTGGATAAGAACACTGGAAAGGCAATACTCAACCGCGGGGTTTTTGAGTGGAAATAATCAGAAGCACCATTTTTCCCCATTCTTCTCATTTTTAGTTTACATTGTTTTGGCATACAAAAGTGATGTAATCAAAATATATTTTAATAAGAACAATATTGTGCCAAAAGAAAAAATGAATAAAATTGCGTTGCACCACAAAAAGATTTACAGTATATAACTACAAAACCCTGTTGACGTGTCCCAATTTTTGCTATACAATGCATATGAAAGTAGTTTGATGCACAAATTACTTTGGTTAAAAGCATCATAATTTGTGGGAGGTAGTATTATGAACAATTTGCTTCTGGAAGTCGAAAACGGTGTCGCCCTTTTGACCATCAATCGCCCGAAATCCCTGAACGCGCTCAACAGCGAGACTCTGGCCGAGATAAACACCTGTCTGGCCGAGCTGGAAAAGAACCAGGATGTCAAAACCGTCATTCTTACCGGGTCTGGTGAAAAGTCCTTTGTCGCCGGTGCCGACATTTCCGAGATGGTGAACGCTACTGCTCCCGAAGGCCGGGCCATGGGTCTGCTGGCCCGCGAGGCCTTCTCCCGTCTGGAGAACATGCCCCAGGTCACCATCGCCGCAGTCAACGGCTACGCTCTGGGCGGCGGCTGCGAGATTTCCATGGCCTGCGACATCCGCGTGGCCTCTGAAAACGCCAAGTTCGGCCAGCCCGAGTGCGGTCTCGGCATTCTGCCCGGTTTCGGTGGCACCCAGCGTCTGGCCCGTCTGGTCGGCAAGGGCCGCGCCAAAGAGCTGATCTTCACCTGTGACCAGATCACCGCCGAGGATGCTTATCGCATGGGCCTGGTCAATCATGTGGTTCCTCAGGCTGAGCTGATCGGCTTCTGCAAGGACATGGCCGCCCGGATCATGAAGAACAGCCCCTTCACCGTCGCTCTGGCCAAGCAGGCCATCAACACCGGTATGGATACCGATCTGGACAGCGGCCTGAAGCTGGAAGCCAACCTGTTCGGTCTGTCTTTCGCCACTGAGGACAAAAAGGAAGGCATGACTGCATTCCTGACCAAGCGTAAGGATAAGCACTTCGTCGGCAAATAAGCAGGCACCGTTAAAAAAGAATAGGGAAAGGACCAATTGATATGTCCCAAAAAGCCATTATTTCTGCCGCAGAGGCCGCCTCCTGGGTAAAGGACGGCATGACGATCACCACCAGTGGCTTCGTGGCCAGCCAGATGCCGGAGGCTTTGAACAAAGCCGTGGAAAAGAGCTTTCTGGAAACCGGACACCCCAGAGACCTGACTCTTTTCTACGCTGCCGCGCAGGGCAACCGGGACGGCAGCGGTGCGGATCATTTTGCTCACGAGGGAATGCTCAAGCGCGTGATCGGCGGCCATTACAACATGGCCCCCGAGCTGGGCAAGCTCATCATTGCCAACAAATTGGAGGCGTACAACCTGCCTCAGGGCACTCTGTCACAGCTTTTCCGTGACATTGCCGCCCACAAGCTCGGCACTCTCACTCACGTGGGTCTGAACACTTTTGCCGATCCCCGCATCGAGGGCGGCAAGCTCAATGAGATCACCAAAGAAGACATTGTCGAAGTCGTCAACATCTTGGGTGAGGAGCGTCTGCTCTACAAGGCCCATAAGGTTGACATCGCATTCATCCGCGGCTCTATCGCGGACGAGCACGGCAATGTGACTTTGCAGCACGAGTGCTGCACCAACGAGGCCACCGCTATTGCCCAGGCCGCCAAGAACTCCGGCGGCAAGGTAGTCATCCAGGTGGAGAAGGTCGTGCAGTGCGGCTGCTTGGATCCCAAGCTGGTAAAGATCCCCGGCATTTATGTGGACGCCATTGTGGTCTGCGAAAACAAAGAGGATCATGCTCAGTGCCAGGGCTGCGAGTACGACGGCTCCATGACCGGCGACTTCAGGGTTCCTTTGGGCAGCTTGGAATATCCTCGCATGAGTGCCAAAAAGATCATTGGCCGCAGAGCTGCTATGGAACTGGAGCCTAATAAGGTTGTCAACCTTGGAATTGGTATTCCCGAGTACATCTCGATGGTGGCCAACGAAGAGGGCATCGGCGACTACATGACCCTTACCGTGGAGGCTGGACCCGTGGGCGGTGTGCCCCAGGGCGGCCCTAAATTCGGCGGCTCCGTCAACGTAGAGGCCATTCTGGACCAGCCGTATCAGTTCGATTTCTATGACGGCGGCGGCGTAGATCTGGCGTTCCTTGGCCTGGCTCAGGCCGATAAGGAAGGCAACATCAACGTTTCCAAATTCGGTCCCAGAATCGCCGGCTGTGGCGGATTCGTCAATATCACTCAGAACGCCAAAAAGGTCTTCTTCTGCGGAACCTTCACCGCCGGCGGATTCAAGAGCCATGTGGAAAACGGCAAACTGGTGGTGGATCAGGAAGGCAAGGAGCAGAAGATGATCGACACCGTAGAGCAGATCACTTTCTCCGGAAAGTATGCTGTCAAAACGGGACAGCCCGTGATGTACATCACTGAGCGCGCTGTGTTTGAACTGCGTTCCGACGGGATGTATCTCACCGAGATTGCCCCTGGCATTGACCTGAAAACCCAGGTGCTGGATCTGATCGGCTTTACTCCCAAGATGGAGGCCGGCGGGCCCAAGCTTATGGATGCCCGGATCTTCTCCGACGGACTCATGGGTCTGAAAAAATAATCCCCCCCTCCCCGGTACCACTTCTACGGGGATAGGCTCTATTCCCAAAAAGATTTTTAAGAGAGATGGAGGAAACACCCTGCATGAATATGGGAATTTTAATTCTGCTTCTCGCTATCATCCTCTTCGCAGTTTTGGCGTTTAAGCAGATTTCCGCCCTGATCCTGGCACCCCTCGTTACGATTTTTGTTCTGATTTTTTCCGCTCTGTTTGCCGGAAACAATGTTGCGATCCTGAACGGTCTGAAAAATGACTTCATGCCCGCCGCAGCCAGTTATGTTTCCAGCTATTTCCTGGTTTTCTTCGTGGGTGCACTCTTCGGTGCCGTGTATCAGTTCACCGGCGCCGCCAAGGCCATTGCCAAGTGGCTCTCCGGTATGAGCCATGGCCAGTTTGTCGCTCCTATTATCATGGTCATCACTAGTATCCTGACCTATGGCGGCATCTCCGGCTTTGTGGTGTTCTTCGTGGTGTACCCCATTGCCCTGCAAATGTTCCGCAATGCCAATGTCACTCGTCGTTTGATCCCCGCGGCGATCTCCGCCGGCTGCTGGACCTGGTCGATGTACGGCCCCGGCTCTCCCTCGATTCAGAACGTTATCCCTATCAGCATTCTGGGGACAACTCCTACCGCGGCTCTGCTCCCCTCAATTATCGTCACTGTCCTGTCTTTTGTGCTGATCTTTGTTTGGCTGGAGTACCGCGCCCGCTCTTTTACCAAGAAGGGCTACGTGTTTGATGATTCCCGGCTGAGAACACAGCTCACCCCCGAGGAGCTCCAGGCCGACGAAGACGAGTCTCTGCCCAACCCCATCGTGGCTCTGATTCCTATCGTGGTAATTCTGGTTCTCTTCAACGCTCCTATCGTGCTCAAGGACAATGGCACTCGCGGCGGCCTGCCTGTTGAGACCTCTGTCTTCCTGGGCGTAGTTCTTGCCTGCATCCTGTTCTTCCCCCGCATCGAGGGCGGCCTCAACGGCTGGATCCGGGTGTTCAACAAGGGCGCTGCCGACTCCGGCGTGTCCATTCTGAACACTGCTATCGTCGTCGGCTTCGGCGGCGTGGTCAAGAACACTCAGGGCTTTACCGACCTGGTAGCATCCCAGAAGAATCTGGACATGAACCCCCTGATGTTCGTCATGATCACTGTGGCTGTCTGCGCCGGTGCCTGCGGCTCCGCTTCTGGCGGCATGGGCGTCGCCTTCAATGCCCTGAAGGATACCTACGTCTCTCTGGGTGTAAATCTGGCCTACGTTCACCGCATTGGCGCCATCGCCGCCGGCACGCTGGACTCTCTGCCTCACCAGGGCGCACAGATCACACTGCTGGGCATCTGCAAGCTGACGCATAAGGAAGCCTACTTTGACATCTTTATCACCCAGATCATTGTTCCCTTTATCGCCTGCTTTGCCTTCATCGGTCTGGCAGCTATGGGCATGTAAGGAACCACTTCGCGCCGCATAAAATTCAGAGCGGCAAATACCGCGTTGCGCTGGGACTTCTCTCTTCCCCCCCAAAAGGACGATCCCGCACAGCCTCTGGGTTAATCCGCCTATTAAAAATTGCGGCTTATTGCATTGAACAAGCAAAAAAACATGGTACGAGAAAGGATTTGCTATTATGAATTTCGAACTGACACAAGATCAAAAGCAGATGGAAGCTCTGGCCCGTGAGTTTACCGAGAAGGATCTTGCTCCTGGCATCCTCGAGCGGGACGCATCCGGAGAGTTCCCCCTGGACCTGTTTAAGAAGTTCGGTAAGACCGGTGCCTATGGCCTCCCCTATCCCAAGGAAGTCGGCGGCCTGGGCGGAAGCTATCTGTCCTACGTTCTGGCGGTCGAGGAAGTCTCCAAGGTGGACGGCGCTTTTGGCATCGCCTTCTCCGTGGACACCTCTCTGTACGGCGGCAGCATCATGAACTCCTCCGCCCCCACCGAGATCAAGAAGAAATTCCTGGCCCCCATCACCTACGGCGAGAAGATCGGCTCCTTCGGCCTGACCGAGCACACCGCCGGCTCCGACGCCGCCGGCTGCACGACTGTAGCTGTCAAGGACGGCGACAGCTATGTCCTCAACGGCAGCAAGTGCTTCAACACCAATGGCCCTCTGGCTGACTTCACCGTCATCTATGCCCTGACTGATCCCGCTCTGGGCACCAAGGGCATGGCCGCCTTCGTCGTGGAGAAGGGTACCCCCGGCTTCACCGTCGGCAAAGTGGAGAACAAGATGGGCATCCGCACCGCTCAGGTTTCCGACATGCATTTGGATAATGTCCGCGTTCCTGCCGAGAACATGATTGCTGCACCCGGCGAGGGCTTTAAGCTGGCCATGAAGACTTTGGATGGCGGCCGGATCGGCGTGGCAGCCCAGGGCCTGGGCATTGCCAAGGGGGCCTTTGAGGTTGCCCGCAAGTATATGATGGAGCGCGAGCAGTTTGGCAAGCCCATCAGCAAGCAGCAGTACCTGTCCTTCAAGATGGCTGAGCTTCAGACCAAGATCCAGGCTGCCGAGCTGCTGCTTTGGAAGGCGGCTCAGGCCAAGGAAGACGGCCAGCCCTATAGCATTCCTGCCGCTATGGCCAAGCTCACTTGTACCAACGTCGCCATGGAGGTTACCACCGAGGCCGTCCAGATGCTGGGCGGAAACGGCTTCATGAAGGAGTATCATGTGGAGCGCATGATGCGTGATGCCAAGATTACCCAGATTTATGAGGGCACGAATGAAATTCAAAAGTTGGTCATCAGCGGCCCGATTTTCCGCTAAAATAGGAAAAAAAATTCTGGAAACTTAATATCTAATATGCTATAATATGAGGCGGCACTTCTGGAAACAGGGGTCTCGCCTCATATTTTTATTTTTGGGACCGAATATTTAAAGGATGGAGAAAAGAATGCGATTATACGGCTGTATCAACTACTTATTGACAGTGGCTCAACATGAAGTTTTCCAAGTATTTTCTGAGGGGCTTTCAACCTTCAACATAACCCCGGGCCAGTATGGAGTCCTCCGATGCCTTTGGGAAGGCAGCGCCTGCACTCCCAAAGAGATTGCCCAAACCCTCAGATTAGAAAACTCCACCATTTCTGGTGTTTTAGATCGTATGGAGAAAAAGGGACTGATCCAGCGCGAACTGGATCCCAACGATCGAAGAAGCATTCAGGTGGTACTCACTCCGGAGGGAGCTTCTATGCGGGATGGGGTACTGCAGGTCATTGATGACCTCAATCAAAAGGTTCTGGATGGCTTTAGCCCGGAACAGCGCGCCATGTTTATCGACAGTCTGAGGCACGTAGGGAATGTAGAGCAGGAAACAGACTGAATTTTTATTTGCCTGCCTTTTGCATCAACGCCACTTCCTGTGTGTAAAAATGTGCCCTGAACGCCAAGCGTTCAGGGCACATTTTTACACACATACGGTGGTGATGGCTATTTAATCAAGATCTGCCGCCTCTGCCTCTTCTTCCCCGGCAGCGGACCTCAGGTCGGCGATATCCAGCGCCATCAGCGCCGCCTTGTCGGGCACCTCAAGTCCGGCAACCCGATCAGACTGACGAGACACCGCCCGCTCGAAGAAGTTGCGCACATCCCGGGCATTGCCGAAATTCTCGTCCCTGTTTTCATACATCTCCTCCAGGAACCCTTTTGCGTAAGCCCCGGCACCCTCATCCAAGGTATAGCCATTCTTCTCGCACATGGACTGAAAAATTTGGTACATCTGCGCGCCGGTATAATCATCAAAGCGAAAATATTTGTTAAATCGGCTTTCCAGACCAGGGTTGGAGTGGATAAAGTCCTGCATGAGGTCTGTGTATCCTGCCACAATAACAATGAGGTCCTGGCGATGGTCCTCCATGTTCTTGAGCAGTACCTCCACCGCCTCCTGACCGAAATCGTTCTGTCCCGTGTGGCTGGTGAGCGCATAGGCCTCGTCGATAAAAAGCACCCCGCCGATGGCCTTGGCAATGACTTCTTGCGTCTTAAGTGCTGTCTGTCCCACAAAACCCGCCACCAGCCCGGAACGATCCACTTCTACCAGCTGTCCCTTGGACAGCACGCCTATCACATGGTAGAGTTTGGCCAGGAGTCTGGCTACCGTGGTCTTTCCGGTGCCCGGGTTGCCCAGAAACACCAGATGGAGAGACAGGGGCGGTACGGGCAGCCCCTCCCCCTCCCGAAGTTTACGCACCTTTACCAAATTGATAAGGCTCTTCACATCCGCTTTCACCTGGGCCAGCCCACATAATTCGTCCAGCTGGGCCATCAACTCCTCCAAGGTCGGTTCCGGCTCCTTCTCCTCCACCGGCTCCTCAGCCTTTTCCGGCTCGCTTTGGGCGGGGGCTTGGCGGGCAGTAACGAAATCCTTGGCATCCAAAGGCGTCTTCCCCCCCGTCAGGCCGTCCTTGTCGCCGAGGTTGGAAAGTGCGTCCGCACATCGGTTGACAAATCCTGCCTCCCCCTCGCTCACCACTCCGTCTACCGCCGCAAACAGGAGCGCCATCAGGGTAAAAAGGTCAATAAATCGCCGGGCCAGCCCTGCTCCGGCCACCTTGTCCCAAGCCCGCATTCGCCCGAAGCTCTCAGGTGGACGAAAACCAGGGTAGTTGGCCACGCTGGTGCCCAGCTCCCAATAGAGGATAGAAGGTGCCGGGTTGCCCCGGAGGTAGACCGCGTTGTAATATTCCACATACCCCGGTGTCACAGAGGCCCCGTCGGACTTCCACACCCCTAGGGCACAAGACTGGAAAAAGGTGTCCATTTCCCGCCCCAGCCGGACCCGCAGAGCCGCGTCTGGCACGGAACGAATAAAGGTGGAGACCCCTTCCTCATACTGTTTGTGGACCTCCGCTGGAGACAATGGCGTTTTCATCATCGGTTTCCCCCTGCTGCCAATGGATTTTGGCACGGTATTCTGAGTTCATATTATAACCTTCCCCGGCTCATTTGGCAATCCAAAGCCAAAAAACACTTCTTTTCTCCTCTGTTCTGTGCCCTATTGACTTTCCTCCTTTGCCGCATTAAAATAATTAAGCTGCTTTATAATATTAAAGGTGCTTTAACGATAAGGAGATGTCCCCCATGCCCATCTATCTGGATCATGCCGCCACCACTCCGGTGTGCGCCGCTGCCGCTCAAGCCGCTTTTGAGGTAATGACCGAGGGTTACGGCAATCCCTCCTCCGGCTACCCCTTGGGAAAGGCCGCAGCCAAACGGCGGGACGCCGACCGGGCGGTGATCGCAGGGGCGCTGGGCTGTCTGCCTGAAGAGCTATTCTTCACCTCCTGCGGCACCGAGGGGGACAACTGGGCCATCTCCGCCGCCGTGGAGTTGAACCGCCGGAAGGGCAACCACATCGTCACCACTTCCATTGAGCACTCCGCGGTGCTGGAGCCAATTAAGGCTCTTCAGAGCAAGGGCTTTGAAGTCACCTGGCTCAAGCCCGATAAGGCTGGGCGGATCGATCCCCTGGCAGTTGCCGCAGCAGTCCGGCCGGACACCATACTTGTGTCCATGATGCTGGTAAACAACGAAGTGGGCTCCATCCTTCCCGTCCGGGCTGCCGCCGAGGCCATTCGCGCCATCAATGCCCCAGCTCTGCTCCATGTGGATGCCGTCCAGGGCTTTTTGAAGGTGCCCTTCACTCCCAGGGAGCTGGGGGCGGACTTTGTGACCATCTGCGGCCATAAGGTTCGGGCGCCCAAGGGCATCGGTGGACTTTATATCCGCAAGGAGCTCATTCCCCGGATAAAGCCGCTTCTGCTGGGCGGCGGTCAGGAGCGGGGCCTGCGCCCCGGCACCGAGGCCACCCCCCAGATCGCCGCCTTTTCCGCGGCGGTGCAGGCGTGGGTCCCCGGGACCCAGGAACACATCCGGGACGTGAAGGAATACGCCGCCGACGTTCTCTCCACCATTGACGGGGTAGAACTCATCAGCCGTGGGGACGCCCCCCACATCCTGGCCATCTCCATGCCCGCGTTTTCCGGGGAGTCGGTGGTGCGGGCTCTGGGAGAGAAGGGCGTGTATCTCTCCTCCGGCTCGGCCTGCCACCGCGGTAAGCCCAGCCATGTTTTTGAGGCCATGCCTCTCAGTCCAAAGCTGCGCTTCGGCGCCCTGAGGGTCTCTTTTGGCCCTGACTCCACCCGGGAAGAGGTGGACACTCTGGCCGGTCTGCTGGCTGAGATCACACAGCGGGGCAGTCTGCTGTAACAACGGAGGTACTATCTGTGTTTTCTTATATGAGGAGGGGGAAGGCTTTCTACAAAGACGTGGTCACCCTCGCCATCCCCATTATCCTGCAAAATTTGATCACCAACTCCCTGGGGCTCCTGGACACCTTCATGGTGGGAATGCTGGGAGAGGCCCCTATGGCAGCCGTCACCATGGCCAATATCCCTATCTTTGTAATTCAGCTTATGATTTTTGGCTTTCAAAGCGGTGCGTCGGTCCTCATCAGCCAGTTTTACGGTAAGGGGGACATGGACTCCATCAGCCGGGTCATCGGCATTGGTACATATATCTCCGGTGGGCTTACCTTTCTGTTTGGATGTGTCATGTCCTTTTTCCCGGTATGGTTCATGGGCCTGTTTGGTAACGAGGCCCCGGTGGTGGCTCTGGCCGCTCAATACGCCAAGGTGGTGGCCTTTTCTTTCCTCTTTGACGGTCTGGCCCAGGTGTATATCGGCGCCCACCGCAGTATGGCCAACCCACAACTGGGCCTATATATTCTGGCGGTAGCCATGGTGAGCAACACCTTTCTCAACTGGGTGTTCATCTTTGGCCACCTGGGCGTCCCTGCCATGGGGGTGGAAGGAGCTGCTCTGGCCACGCTCATCTCACGTTTCCTGGAATTTCTTTTTGCTGTGGGGCACGCCTGCTTGGGTAAGCAGTTTCGGATGCGCCCTGCTCCCTTCTTCCGCCCAGGGGGAGATATGCTGGCGCGGTATGTCCGCTATGCCACCCCCGTAGTCATCAACGAGACTCTGTGGGGACTGGGCACCGCTCTCTACCCCACCATTATGGGCCACATGGCAGGCTCTCAAGCCATTCTGGCCGCCTTCGGCATCTCCGGCAACATTGAGCGGGTCTCCACCGTGCTTGTCTTTGCCGTGGGCGGAACCTCCGCGATCATCGTAGGACGGGAAATCGGCGCGGGACGCCGGGATACCGTTTATGAGGTGGGAAAGGCACTGGACACCTTGGCCTTTTTGGCAGGACTTCTGGTTGGCATCTTGTTCATTATACTTACTTTTGTCTTCTTCAGCCCTGTGCTCTACCCCATGTTCCACCTGTCGGCGGAGGCCTCATCCATTGCCACCATGATGTCCCTGGTTACTTTCTCTTTTCTGGCTATGCGTTCCTTTAATACCACGAATACCGTGGGGGTTCTCCGGGGCGGCGGAGACGTGCGGGCCGCTTCGGCTATCGACCTGTCTCCCCTGTGGTTTGTTGCCCTTCCGGCGGCTGCGCTGGCGGGTCTGGTTTTTCACCAGAGCATCCTCATTGTGTACCTGGGTATCTCCTTGGAAAATGTGGTGAAATTTTTCTTGGGAATCTACCGCCTCCGCTCCGGTGAGTGGATCCGGGACGTGACCGCTGATTGACCCTTCCACTTTGAAGATCATGCACCGCGCTGGCAATCTCACCTTTTATTCGCTAACCGCTCCACATTTGCCGCCCCTCTCCTATCTCGGGAGAGGGGCGGCTTTTTGGACGAAATCTCCTCTTATTATTCATATTTTATTTACAACCCCAACTCTTGACATTGCAGGCCGGTGGTGGTACAGTATCTTTAGCACTCAGGAAGCCAGAGTGCTAAAATCTTTGATAAGAGGTGAGCGGCTTGGATCTGACTGATCGTAAGAAACGAATTCTCCGGGCCGTCATCGAAAGCTATATCCAAAATGCCGAGCCGGTGGGGTCCAAAGCGGTGGCCGAGTGGGCCCGGCTGAACGTCTCCTCCGCCACCATCCGCAACGAGATGTCCGACCTGGAGGAGAAGGGCTACCTGGAGCAGCCCCACACCTCCGCCGGGCGCATTCCTTCTCCTAAGGGATACCGGCTCTATGTCAACGAACTGATGGAGGACTACAAGCTCTCCATTCAGGAGACTCAGCGGATCAACCAGGCTCTGCATATTCGCGTGAAGGCCCTGGATCGGGTCATTGACGAAGCGGGCCGGGTGGTGGCCAAGCTCACCCAGTACCCCGCTTTTGCTTTGGCCGCCGGACCGGAGAAGATGACCATCCGCCGATTTGACCTGCTGCTGGTGGAGCAGAGCGCTTTCATCGCCGTAGTGATGACCGATTTCAATGTCGTTCGCAACAAGCTCTTCCGCCTATCGGGAGATCTGAGTGAATCCCAGCTGCAAATGCTGGGCACCCTGCTCAATACAGGCTTTACCGGCCTGACGCTGGCCCAGTTAACGCCGGAGCTGGACCGGGTATCCCGCCACGCCACCCGAGAGGCTTATGAGCTGATTGAGTTGGTGGTAAATTTCGGTGCAGAAGTGTTGGACGATTTGGAAAAGCGCCAGGTCCACACCGCCGGTATCGCCAATCTTTTGGAACATCCGGAATACCAGTCTCTGGAGAAGGCTCAGCCTCTCATGAGCTTTCTTTCCGATGAGGACTTTAAGCCTCTGCCCAACGACTGCGCGCGGGCTACCGATATTCTGATCGGTCCGGAGAATGTGGCCGAGGCCTTGAAGGATTCCAGCGTAGTCATGGCCACTTACGACCTGGGTGACGGGATGCGGGGCCTTGTAGGCGTTGTGGGCCCCACCCGGATGGATTATGCCAAGATCTCCGCGCGGCTGTCCTATTTTGCCAAGGGACTGACCTGGCTGATCAGCCAGGGCGGGCTTCCCCCGGGCAACAAGGATCAGTGACGCGCACCAATGATAGAACCAAGGAGGGAATCTCTTGAGTAAAAAAGAGAAGGAGAAGCAGGTCCCCGAGACTGAGCTTCCCAAGGAGACCCCGGCGGTCGAGACCGCCCAGCCTGAGGCCGCCGGCCCCGAAGCGGAGGAGACCAATCCTTTGCTGGAGGAGCTGGAAACTCTGAAGTCGAACCTTTCGGAACAGGAGGAAAAATTCCTTCGTCTGGCCGCCGAATACGACAACTTCCGCCGACGCAGTCAGAAGGAGAAAGAGGCTGTCTACGCCGATGCCAAGGCAGACGCGGTAAAAACCCTGCTCCCTGTCTACGACAATCTGGATCGGGCCCTCAAGCAGGAAACCGCCGATGAGGCTTATGCCAAGGGCGTTGAAATGACCATGACGGGCCTGAAAAAGGCGCTGGAATCTCTGGGAGTTACCGAGATCGACGCTGCCGGGCAGCCTTTCGATCCCACCATCCACAACGCCGTAATGCATGTGGAGGACGATACTCTGGGCGAAAATACAGTGGCCGAGGTATTCCAGGCCGGCTTCCGGCTGGAGGACAGAGTCATTCGTTTTGCCATGGTGAAGGTGGCCAATTAGGCCCCGACGATCCTTTTATAATTAAAAAAAGAAATTTACGATATAATTGGAGGAATTTATATGTCTAAAATCATCGGTATCGACCTTGGTACCACAAACTCCTGCGTGGCTGTCATGGAGGGCGGCGAAGCCGTCGTCATCCCCAACGCCGAAGGCAACCGCACCACTCCCTCCGTCGTTGCCTTTTCCAAAGACGGCGAGCGGATGGTAGGTCAGGTGGCCAAGCGTCAGGCCGTCACCAACCCGGACCGCACCGTCATCTCCATTAAACGGGAAATGGGCTCCGATCATAAGGTCTCCATCGACGGAAAAGGCTACACCCCCCAGGAGATCTCCGCCATGATCCTGCAGAAGCTTAAGAGTGACGCCGAGGCCTATCTGGGCGAGACCGTCACCGAAGCTGTCATCACCGTTCCCGCCTACTTTACCGACGCCCAGCGTCAGGCCACCAAGGACGCCGGACGTATCGCCGGTCTGGACGTGAAGCGGATCATCAACGAGCCCACCGCCGCGGCTTTGGCCTACGGCATTGACAAGGAGTCCGACCAGAACATTATGGTCTACGACCTGGGCGGCGGCACCTTCGACGTCTCTATTCTGGAGATCGGCGACGGCGTCATTCAGGTGTTGGCTACCGCCGGCAACAACCGTCTGGGCGGCGATGACTTCGACAAGTGTGTCATGGACTGGATGGTGGCCGAGTTCAAGAAGGACACTGGCATCGACCTCTCCGCCGACAAGGTTGCCATGCAGCGCCTGAAGGAAGCTGCCGAGAAGGCTAAGATCGAACTCTCCGGTGTCACCTCCTCCAACATCAACCTGCCTTATATCACCGCTGATGCCACCGGCCCCAAGCATCTGGATCTGACCCTGACCCGGGCCAAGTTTGACCAGCTCACCGCCCACCTGGTGGACGCCACCTCCGGGCCTGTGAAGCAGGCTATGTCCGACGCAGGTCTGGCTCAGGGCGATCTGAGCAAAGTCCTGCTGGTGGGTGGCTCCAGCCGTATCCCCGCCGTGCAGGAGATGGTTAAGAAGCTCACCGGCAAGGAGGGCTTCAAGGGCATCAACCCCGACGAGTGCGTGGCTGTGGGCGCGGCGCTTCAGGGGGGCGTGTTGGTCGGTGACGTGAAGGATCTGCTGCTGCTGGACGTCACCCCCCTGTCTCTGGGCATTGAAACCATGGGCGGCGTGTTCACCAAGCTCATTGAGCGCAACACCACCATCCCCACCAAGAAGAGCCAGATCTTCACCACCGCCGCCGACAACCAGACCTCCGTTGAGGTCAACGTGCTTCAGGGTGAGCGCGAGATGGCTCAGTACAATAAGAGCCTGGGCCGCTTCAATCTGGACGGCATTGCTCCCTCCCGCCGCGGCGTACCCCAGATTGAGGTCACCTTTGACATTGACGCCAACGGCATTGTCAATGTCTCTGCCAAGGACATGGGCACCAGCAAGGAGCAGCACATCACCATCACTTCCTCCACCAACATGTCTAAGGACGACATCGACAAGGCTGTCAAGGATGCCGAGCGCTTCGCCGCCGAGGACGCCAAGAAAAAGGAAGACGTGGATGTCCGCAACCAGGCCGAGCAGATGGTCTATCAGACCGAAAAGACCATGGAGGAGCTGAAGGATAAGATTGACGCCGGTGACAAGTCCACTTTGGACGCCGCCCTCAATAAACTCAAGAGCGCCCTTAAGGGCACCGACACCGCCGCCATCAAGACGGCTACCGAGGATTTGAGCAAGGCCTTCTACCCCATCACCGAGAAACTCTATCAGCAGGCCAACCCACAGGGCGGCCAGCCCGGCCCTGACATGGGCGGCTTTACCGGTGGTGCTCAGGGCGGCGCGCAGTCGGGCCCCGCCGACGACGGCGTGGTAGACGCCGACTACAAGGTCGTGGATGACGACGATAAGAAATAATAAACCCTTTCCAACAGGCGGCGGGGCGGTTTTCCGCCCTTGCCGCCTGTTTGTGGGGGCCCCACAGGAATGGAACATTTCACAGGGGAGGAGCAGCGGAGTGAATGAGCTTTCGCGCTCCACGCGGAAGTGAATGATATGGAGCTTGCTCCGACGAGGTGACACATATGGCACAACAAAAAAGAGATTACTATGAGATCCTGGGTGTTTCCCGAGGGGCCAGCGACGCGGAACTGAAGAAAGCCTATCGTCAGCTGGCCAAGCAATACCATCCCGATCTGAACCCTGACGACAAGGTGGCCGAGGCCCGGTTTAAAGAGGTCAACGAGGCTTACGAAGTTCTTTCCGACAAAGATAAGCGCGCCCGCTACGATCAGTACGGCCACGCAGGCGTAGACCCCAACTTTGGCGCTGGTGGCCCTGGCGGAGGCTTTGGCGGCTTTGACATGGGCGATATCGACCTGGGAGACATCTTCGGTTCCTTCTTCGGCGGGGGCTTTGGCGGCGGCCAGCGAGCCAACCCCAACGCTCCCCGGAAGGGTGATACCCTCCGTTCCTCCGTGACCATCAGCTTTGAAGAGGCCGCCTTCGGCTGCGAGAAGGAGATCACAGTCTCCCGTTCGGAGTCCTGTGGCACCTGCCACGGCTCCGGCTGCGCCGCCGGGACCACCGCGGAGGTCTGCCCCGACTGCCACGGTACCGGCTCCATCCGCATCCAGCGGGGCGGAGGGGCCTTTACCTTCGCCACTACAGCGCCCTGCACCCGCTGCCAGGGCACCGGCAAGATTATTCACCAGCCATGCCCCGAATGCAAGGGCTCCGGCTCTGTGCGCAAGCAGCGCAAGATCACGGTCTCCATCCCCGCGGGCATCGACGATGGCCAGGCCATTTCCTTGAGGGGCCAAGGCGGTACCGGAAAGAATGGCGGCCCTGCCGGCGATCTGCTGATCTCAGTCTCGGTTCGCCCCAGCGACAAGTTCCGCCGGGACGGCACCGCGGTCTATCTGGATGAACCGGTGACCTTTACCCAGGCCACCCTGGGTGCCAAGCTCATTATCCCCACCATTGATGGCAATGTGGAGTACACCATGCCAGAGGGAACCCAACCCGGCACCACTTTCCGCCTGCGTGGGAAGGGCATTCCCTCCATCAATGGCCGGGGCCGGGGCGATCAGTTTGTCACCATCCGTCTCCAGGTACCCACCTCCCTTACCTCCGAGCAGCGAGATGCGCTGAACGCTTACGCCGCCGCCATGGGAGAGAACGTGGAGGAGTCGGGACTCAAAGGTTTTTTTGACAAACGCAAAAAAAAGAAATAAAATAGAGAGCGGGTTTTTTCCCGCTCTTTATTTTTGCTTTTCCGGGAGGCTGTGTCATGCAATATATCACCCCCTCCATTCTGTTTGCCCTGGCAGTGCTGGTTTGCATTGGGCTCTTTCTGCTTCGCTATCTGCAGATTGCCTGGAACGGGCCGCTGGACACAAGTTGGGTCAGGGGTCGGGCGGCGCCCGCCCGGCTTACCTTTGCCGGGACCTGTCATCCCATGGAGAAAAAAGATCGGCTGCCGGTACTCCTCATCACTCTGGTCTACGCCGCCACCGCCTTTTTTCAGCTGGGTTCCGCCACTGCCCCACAGCACGTTTATGAGTTTGCCGGCGGCAAGCCGGTGACCATTGAAATCTCCGGGGATGCAATCTACTCCACCGGCATCCGCTACTATTCCGGTCTGGGCACAGGGGCCTACAATGTGGAGATCTCCGCTGACGGTGAGAACTGGCTTACTCTGTGGCAGCGAAAAAACGACCCGGACGATCCGGAAAAGATTACCGGCTGGTACTGGGCGCAGGCAGATGGCTACGACCCCAGCTACGCGCTGACTCAAAAGTACAACCAGCTCTACAAGTGGATTGACATCACGGTAGAAAATCCTCAAAATGTCCACTTCCTGCGCATTACCGGCAAAGCGGAAAAACCCAATCTCCAACTCTCAAAATTCTGCCTGCTGGGGCAGAACAGCCAGCCTGTTCCCTTCAACTTGGTGATGGCTGACGGGTCCGAGGCCGGGGACTTGACCCCCATTTTTGCGGTAGACTCCACCGTCCCCGAGAAATCCACCTGGTACAACTCCACCTACTTTGATGAGATCTACCATGCCCGCACCGCTCAGGAGCACATCCAGGGGGTTTACCCCTACGAGGTCACCCATCCGCCTCTGGGCAAGCTCATCCTGGGCGTCGGCATCCGTCTCTTTGGCATGACTCCTTTCGGCTGGCGGTTTATGGGCACCCTCTTTGGTGTGGGGATGCTCCCTATTCTTTATATCTTTTTAAAAAATCTTTTTGGCAAAACCCCGGCGGCCGCCTGCGGCACCATTCTTTTTGCCGTGGATTTCATGCACCTGACCCAGACCCGTATCGCCACCATTGATACCTACGGCGTCTTTTTCATCCTTTGCATGTACTTTTTCCTGTATCGCTACCTGACCCTCCCCGCGGGAACCAACTTCCGGAAGGGTGCTCTTCCCCTCTTTCTATCCGGCCTCATGTGGGGACTGGGCGCCGCCTCCAAGTGGACGGTGATCTACGGTGCCGTGGGACTGGCTGTACTCTACTTCATGGGGCTTTTCCAGAAGCTCCGGGATTGGCCGGAGGAACAGCAGGGCGAGCGGGTGGCCTGGTGTGTCAAAACGCTGGCTTTCTCCGTGCTCTGCTTTGTCATCCTCCCCCTGTGCATCTACTGCGCCGCCTACCTTCCCTACGCTATGGCCAAGGGGGACACCAGTCTAAAGAGCTTGCTGAACATCGTCTGGGAAAACCAAAAATATATGCTCCACTACCACGAGGGAGTCACTCAGAGTCATCCCTATTCCTCCCGGTGGTATCAGTGGATCGTGGACGGGCGGCCCATTCTTTACTATATGGACAACACCGTCCCTGGCTTCACCACCCGCTTTGCCGCATTCTCCAACCCCGTAGTCTGCTGGGCAGGCTTGGGCGCCATTCTCCTCTGCGCCGTTCAGGCGGTTCGCCGCCACTCGGCAAAGGCCTGTTTTGTGGTGGTGGGCTACCTCTCCCAACTGGTGCCCTGGATGTTCATTGGGCGCACTACTTTCGAATACCATTACTTTCCTTCGATTCTCTTTCTGGTCCTTGCCCTCACCTTCCTGTTCAGTGACCTCATAGATGCCGACGAGGTCTGGAAATGGCCGGTCTATGGGCTCACTGGACTCTCTGCGGGGCTGTACGCCCTCTTTTATCCGGTCCTCATCGGTCTGACCATCCCAACCTGGTATGAGCCGTTGGTGAAATGGATCGAGAGTTGGCCATTTTAAGGAGTTTTTCTCATGTTTCTCACTGATTGCCACACCCATTCCCTCTGCTCTCCCGACGGCTCCGCCCCCCTGACCGCCATGGCCAGGGCGGCGCAAGATGCCGGAATGGACGAGCTGTACCTCACGGATCACTGCGACCTGCTCTCTATGGACGGCAAGCTGGACCTGTCCTTTCAGTGGGGGCCTATTGAAAAGCAGTTGGCTCTGGCCCGTCCCGCCTTTGCTGGAACGCTCCCCATCAAAATGGGCCTGGAATTGGGAGAGGCCTGGGAGGACCCCGCTGCCGCCGCGAAAATTGTCAGCCATCCCGAGCTGGACTTCGTCATCGGATCTGTCCACAACCGGGGGCGCGCCTCCGGCGGAATTGATTTTTATTATGTCAATTATGACAGCGACGAAACATGCTACGCCGCTTTAGATGACTATTTTTCCTGTATGGAAACTCTTGTGGAGCTGGACTGCTACGATGTGCTGGGGCATGTGATCTATCCCCTCCGCTACATGAACGAGCGGGACGGGAACCACGTCACGCTGGACCGTTATCTGGAGCGCATCCGCGCAATTTTATGCAGGGCGGCTGCCAAGGGGAAAGGCATTGAGGTCAACACTTGCCGGGGGAGAAATATTGCCGACTGGAAGCCCATCCTGGCCCTCTACAAAGACTGCGGCGGAACACTGATTACCCTGGGCAGCGACGCCCACCGCCCGGAGGATGTGGGCCGCGGCATTCAGGCTGCGGCGGAGCTGGTGAAGGAGATGGGCTTTGACTCCATCGCCGTATATGAACGCCGTCAGCCCAGGTTAGTTCAGCTGTAATCCCGCGCGCCCTTTTGGTTTCCTTGTCAATCCATTTTCAACAATATTAGGAGGACATTATATGATCGCACTGGGTTCCGACCACGGAGGTTTTGGCCTCAAACAGCATATCATCGGCTATTTAGAGGCCAACAGCATCCCCTACAAGGATTTCGGCTGTGACAACACCGATTCCTGCGACTATCCCGACTTCGGCGCCGCCGCCGCCCGTGCGGTGGCTTCCGGTGAGTGCGAAAAGGGAATCGTCATCTGCACCACCGGCATTGGCATCTCTATTGCCGCCAACAAGATCAAGGGCATCCGCTGTGCCCTGTGCTCCGACTCGCTCTCCGCCGAGATGACCCGCCGCCATAACGACGCCAATATGCTGGCCATGGGCGGCGGCATGATTGGCCCCAACCTGGCTGAACGCATCGTAGAGGCGTTTCTGAACACTTCGTTTGAAGGCGGCCGCCACCAGCGTCGGGTGGACAAGATCTCAGCACTGGAAAATTGAATACCTTCATTTTGCAAGAGAGAGGCGGCCCCGCCAAACGGTGGGCCGCCTCTCTCTTTATGATGTAAAATATTTTCTGCTCAGAAGCTGCAGCGGACAATACATTTCAGGGTCGTCCCGTTCACGGTGGCGGTGACATTGCAGGTGCCCTTTCCCACGGCGGTGACTGTTCCGTCAGCGCTCACGGTGGCCACCGATTTGTTGCTGCTGGCCCAACTGACGGAGGAACTGGTTCCCGACACCACCATACGGAAGCTCTCTCCCACCTTGGTCAGTGTGAAGTCCTCCCGGTTGAGTTTGAGTCCGGAGGCCCCGGACAAAGCAGCGCTGGAACCGCTGGGGGCCGGGGTGGCCGCCGAAGTTGTGCCGCCGCTTTTGAAATTGCATCGAACAATGCAGGTCTTTTCCCCGACGCCTGCCACCGACGCGGTGAGAGTGGCCGTACCGGATGCCACCGAGGTAACCACACCATTCCAGGAGACAGCGGCCACATTGGGGTCACTGGACTTCCAGGTGATGTCCCCTGTGCTTCCCTCCGGGGTAAAGGCTGCCTTCATCTGGAACACCTGCCCGGCGGCATCAAAGGTAAAGTCCTCCCGGTTCAGGGTAAAACCAGTAGCCGTGCTCAGCCCGGAAGTCTGTCCGGCAGTCGGCGTTTGGCTCTCTGCAGGAGCCGCACTTTCCGCAGGTGCGCTGCTCTCCAAAATCTCACCGCTCTCGGCCGGAGCCTCAGACGGAACGCTGCTCTCTACTGCGGGAGACGCCGTAGGCGCAGGACCTGGTTTCGTTCCACCCAGCATGGACTTCACAATGGAAATCACGATACAAACTGCCGCTATAATGAGCGCCAGAGACACGATGGTCATAATAATCCTTCCAACAGAGGGAGCGCCACGTCCCCCTCTTCTGCTGCCGCCTGCCAAACGCTTTCCGCCTCCCGTTCGAGATTCTTCTTCCTCGTCGTAATCGTCCTCATCCTCCAGGCTATCCAAGTCATCCCAGCGGCCTGTTCCGTCCCCGTTGCAGAAGGGGCATCTCTTATATGTGGAAGAGTAACTCTCTCCGCAGTACTCGCATTCAATGAGTTCCTTTTTTGAGTCGGTGCGGCGTGCCATAGTCTTCCCTCCGTTTTTCATTTTCTGCTCCCATTGTACACGGTTGGGCAAAAATCGTCAACGGTCGAAAGATAAATGTCACTATTTGTAATGCCGTCTTAAGGTCTTTTCCTTACAAAAGTATTGCGCTACTGATAAAAATTGCGATAGGTGCTGCCTGCCTTTAAATCTACATGGCGCTGATCCGCCAACTCGTTCACAGTGACAAAGTAAAATCCCTTCTGGTGAAGTGCATCCACAATGCGCAGTGCAGCTTCCACAGAGGTGAGATAGATGTCATGGAGCAGGATAATGTCCCCGTCCTTTGCCCGTGAAATTACATGCTCCACAACTCGGTCGGCATTTCTGTCGTCCCAGTCTTCAGGATCGATGGACCAGAGAATAATGGGGCAGCCTGCCCGGCGTCTTACGCCATTATCCACCATACCGTACGGTGGGCGCAGCAGAAAGTCGTTGTGTCCCAGCACATTTTTCAGCACTGTGCGGGTTCGATCCACCTGTGCGGAAAAATCAGCCGCATTGAGTCCTGTAATCCTCACATGGTCATAAGTGTGGATGCCAATCTGGTGTCCCTCCCTGTCCATCCGGCGCAGTAGATCCTCGTTGCCGGGCACTTGACTCCCAATCACAAAAAAAGTGGCCTTTACGCCCCGCTGAGCCAAGCCGTCCAGTAATTGCGTGGTTGCAAAGCGTCTGGGGCCGTCGTCAAATGTGAGGGCAATCAGCTTCGGCTCGCACTCCTCGGTCAAAACCGCGTCTGCAGGACACGTTTCGGGGTACCTCTCCTGAAAGGCAACCCCCACCCAGGGAAACACCAGCGCCGCTGTCAGGGCCAGTACTGCTGTTTTTTTCCAATCCAAACGCAAAACCACCCCGCCGCCTTTCTGAGAATTTCCCCTCTCAGTATGCACAGCCGGGTGGTATTTGTTACTGTCAAAAAATTCTGAAATTTTACGATTCTCTGGGATCAGGGTCTCCATCCAACGTAGATAGATATCGAAACAGAGGAACCAACTGCTCCCATTTGTCCAAAAGCGCCCCAGGCAAGTCAGAGGAAAAAATCAAGTCGTCGTGAGGGCAGCCACAGCTGAGTGAAAAACCGTTTTTCTTGTTGTACCAAGGCTCCAGCAGCGCGCTGGGTACCGGCTTCCGACGCTTGAAGTCCTCCCCATCCAACACAAAGGTGTCCTGCTTCTTGATCTGTCTGGCCAGCTTCTCCATGGCCCTGGGGTCCCGATCCATCCGAGCACGAAATTTGGCCATCGTCAGTGCCTGGGCCATCCAATAGCCTACGCCATGGCTATATCCCTCCGGGGAAATTTCAAACCAAAATACCGGGGCCGATGACCATCGCTCCACCGGCTGAGACAATGTAAGCCACAGGTGATCCTTGTATGGCCCCTGGCCATGAAGCCTGCGGGCATCCCGGTAAATGCGGCAAACCCGGCTGGTCATTTCCAGATCGGTATGCCTTTCCACAAATCCCTCGTGCAGGTCCCGGCAAAGTTCCTTCATGGGCTGATAGAGGCTTTTTTGATATTCCTCTTTGTGGGCTTCGAACCAGCTGCGTTCATTGTTGAATCGAATCCCCCACAAAAAATCCACGGTCTGTTGTGAAAAACCTTGAAACATGCTTTTGTATGCTCCTTCTCATCAGGCTTCTGGCGGAAGCAATGGGTCATTTGGATCCGCCGTTGGAGTGGTGGTCTCTTCTGCCGCAGGAGTAGTAGTCTCCACGGTTGGCACCGTGGGCTCCGCCGTTGCGGCGGGAGTATGGCTCTCCGACGGAGTCGGCGTGGCCTCCGGGGTCGGCGTCACGGGCGCCAGCGTCTTCAGTCTGGTTGCGGGGTCAATCCCCCACAAAGCAGCGTCGGCAGGATGATAGAAAACAACGGCATTGCGCAGTTTATAGCTGTCCTTATGGAGAAAGGTGGTATTCACAGTATTCCCGTTGGCATCCACCAGTTTCTGATACGCCTCCACCGTGACGGCATTATAGGCCGTGCGCTCCGGGTCTTTCTGTGTTGTGCCGCGAGGAATGTCCCCATTCGGCTCGTACAGCGTCTTGGCATACTCGGTCACAGTCCGGTTGGTGCTGTACGGCTCCCCGTGGATGCCGGTAGTATTGGTCCCATAGAGAACAACATGGACATAGTTTTTCCCGTCCACATAGGCCTCCACCTTCACCGGATACTCGGTGGTGTTCTTAAATCGATAGTCGAGACTGTTTCCATACACCGTGGCATCCAACCCGCCGGGAATATATCCCGGCTCGTAACGGTGGCAATGGCGCTCCGTGACCTCCAGATTTCCCTTCAAGGTCGCCCAGTGCAGAGTAGAGGAAAGCTGACAGATGCCTCCGGCCGTCGTATCCACCGTCTTCCCATTGACGTAAGCACCAGCTTTTCCATAGCCCTTGGAGGTCTCATAGGGACCGCAGAGAGCGTTATAAGAAAACTCCTTCCCCGGAAAGACAATATACCCGTTGATGAAGCTGGCCGCCAGCTTAATATTATCCTTTCGGGCCGCAGTCCCGGAAAATTTGGTGACGGCGGAACCCAACGTGTCCCGGAACAGGACGGCATGAAGCCTCTCCGTGGTGGTCTTTGGTTCCGTCAGTGTCAATTCAACCCGGCAAATCTTGCCCTCGGTGGTCTGCGCCAGAGCATCCTTTGCTGTTGTGATATCAAAATCCACGCCCGTCACCGATGGGACAATCTTTCCGCTCTCCTCATCCAGATAGGCATCTGCCACCTGGGCCGAGACTTCCTTGTGAATGGCGTCAAAGTCCGGCTCAGCCGGCGGGGCCTGAATGAGGGAAATCTTCACCGTCTCCGGTCCTGTACCACAGAGGGCAAAGCCCACACCGCTCCGGGCCGCTTCTCCATCTACCGCCATACCGGTGACACCCTTTTTAAACAAAATGGCGGTGTCTGTGACCTCATAGGTGGTCTCATTGCCCTCAATGCCCAATTCCCGTGAAAACTCTTCCAGCGCCTGTGCCATCCGCTTCTCCCCGGAATCGGTAAAGGTCAGCGTCGGCGAAACCTCAACATTTTTCCTGGAAATCACCCGGGACAGATAACGCCCGCCCAGAGTCAGAAAATTCGCACCCCAGCGATCCGTCCGGGCTGCGGTGTTCACGTCGCCCGCCAGATCGGCGGCCTCCATAAGCCCGTTGGTGTCCAACTCCACCCGTTGCCCGCTGCCGGGTTCGTAGAGCTCCACCCGTTTTTCCGCCAGCTTACCGGGAAGGGAAACGGACAACCGCGACTCCGCCTGGGACGAAGTCAGTCCGGAAAGATCAATCCCCAGCATATAAGTATTGGGCCACAGTTTATCTCCGTTGGCAAAGGCACACAGCCCCAGATAGGCCGCCACCAACACACCGACCGCAATCCCTGCCACAAGGAACCCTGTCTTTTTCCCTGCGCCAGGCGCGACCCGCTTGCCGGCCTCTTTTTCTTCCATTTCCACCACTCCAGATCACTGAACACAAGATATAGGTCATTATATGTTTTTCTGCCCAAAAAAGCAATAACAGAACGGTTACAGCCGTCATATCTCTCCCGGTTTTTGCTTTACAATGCCTCTCTTTCGTTGTATGATATGTGATAAGTGTAAAAGTATGTTTTGGAGGCGCAGCATGTCAAATAAGCAGGATTCCAACATTCCATGGTGGCTCATCGTGCTGGGCTTCATCTTTTTCTGGCCGGCTGGCATGGTACTTCTTTTTATGAATTTGGGTGGAGTACACATCCCCACGGATCAGATTCGCCGGGACATGAAAGGCCGTTACGGCTCCTCGTTCCGAGCGGGACCATACGCCCCCAGCAGCGCGGCGGATTGGCAGGCTCAGGGCGGTGAGGCGCGGAGGCAGACGCCTCCAACCTCTTCCTCCTCTGCCGGATCCGTCCCGGGCATGGGTTCCGCCCGCTTCGATCCGGGCCGGGCAAGACAGCGCAGTGACAACCGCAGAGGTTTTCGCGCGCCGCGAAGCGGCACTGCCCTTACGGTATTGGGTACGATTTTTTCCATTACCTTTGCAATCTCCTGCTTCAGTGTGATCGCCGCCCTGGGTCTTTCCGGGGCCGGCGCTATCACAGGGGCCTTTACCACCTTTGGATTCCTCTGTGCCAGCCTTTTCATGACGGGAACGGGAATCTCTATGACCCGCCGCGCCCGCCGGCAGCGGCTCTATCTGGGACTCATCGGTCAGCGCAGTTCCATTTTTATTTCCGACTTGGCGGGTGCGGCCGGTGTATCGGAAAAAAAGGCGATTGCCGATCTTCAACGGATGCTCTCCGACGGAGTGCTTCCCATGGGCTATATTGACCGGGCCACCGGGCGTCTGGTTCTTACCGATCAGGGATATGAGCCGCCTCAGGACTGGGCAAAACAGGCCGAGAGCGGAAAAAAGAGTGAATCCTCAGATGACTCCATTTTGCAGGAAATCAAGGCTATCAATGACGCCATCCCCGATGAAGAGATGAGTCGTAAAATCGATCGCATTGGGGAGATTACCGGAAAGATTCTGGACTACCAACGACAAAATCCCGCTAAGGCCGGGCAGTTACGCCAGTTTTTGAACTACTACCTGCCAACCACTCTGAAAATTTTGAAGGCCTATGCCCAAATGGATGCTCAGGGGGTTCAAGGTACCAACATCTCCGCCGCCAAAGCGCGAATTGAGGGGATGATGGACAAAGTGGTGGAGGGGTTTGAAAAGCAGCTCGATCAGCTCTTCCAGTCCGATGCCATGGACATTACCGCCGATGTGGCAGTGCTGGAACGGATGCTGGACAGCGACGGGCTTGGTTCCGGCATGACTTTCCCCTAACACAAAGCCACCCCCGGTGGGCAAAAGCCCGCCGGGGGTGGCTTTTTTCTTCCTTAAAGCTCTTTACGCTCCATGATCCGAATGGTAATCGATTTGGAAATCAGGATTGCAAGGATCCCGACTGCCAGTGCTGCCACACCCAACCATATCGGGAATTTATCTCCGCCCCCTGTGGAAGACATCTCAGCAGCGAAACTCCCCGCCATTCCCATTACCGCAGAGATCACCACAATGGTCATGATAAACATCCGCCCTTTGTGTACTCCAAAGCGATAGCATAGCGGAAGCGCGATGGCTGCATAGAGCAGCCCCAATCCGCCATAGAGGAAAGGCATTCCCATGATCTCTCCATCCGACCGGCTTGCCAGATAAGACAGCAAAAGCAGCAGGATCATCCCTGCACAGAGAAGCATGGCGAGGGCATAGCGAGCCTCCACTTGACCGCGCCGTCCGCCGGGCGCAGCTGCCGCATAGGCCTGCCATTGGTTGGCCTCATCGTAACTGAACAGCCCCAAAATTCCTGACATCGAGAGAATGCAGACGTAGACGGAAAAAAAGCTCATGCCCAAATCGGTGAAAAAAGACACGACTAACATGATGGCAAATATCGCCCCGTAAATTTTCAATGTGGGGAGCAGAAGATAAAAGTCCCGTTTCAGAAAACCCCTCATCTTTTATCCCCCCTTGTGGTAAAAATCATCAAATCTTCCAGGCTGGCATGGTCCAGCGGCAGTTCCGGATACGCCTGCCGAAAGACTTCCCGATTTTTGATCAGCGCCTGGCAGCCAAATTCTCCTGTCCGCTTTCCCACTACCAGTGATGAATCCACCCGTTCCAGATCGGCTCTGGAACAGGATAGCTTTCCATAGCTGTCCAGCAACTCGTCCTTGGCCCCCGAGACAGTTACAGCGCCCTTATGAAGGTAGACCACCCAGTCGCAAATCTTTTCCAGATCGCTGGTGATATGGCTGGAGATCAGGATGGCGTGATCCTCATCGGCAAGAAATGCCAGAAATTCATCTAGAATTTCGTCCCGGATTACTGGGTCAAGCCCGGAGGTGGCCTCATCCAGCACCAGCAGCTTGGGATGGTGCGCCAGCGCTGCCGCAATGGAAAGCTTCATTTTCATTCCCCGGGAAAGCTCCTTCACCTTCTTGCTCTCCGACAGCTCAAACTTTTCCAAATACCGCTGAAACAAGGCTCCATCCCAGTGTGGAAACACACCGGCGAGAAAGGTTCCAACTTGTTTTACCTTTAACACATCCGCAAAGGGGCACTCATCCGGAACATACCCCACCTCGGTGAGCGCCGCCTCCCCATCTTGCCCCAGCAGAGAGATTTCACCGCTATCCCTTTGGAGAATCCCCAACAGGCATTTAATCACCGTGGATTTGCCTGCGCCGTTCTCCCCGATCAGTCCCAGAATGGTGCCGCCGGGAATGGCCAGAGACACATCCTTCAGAGCAAAAGCACCAAAATCCTTACATAAGTGGTCGATCTTGACTGCGTATTCCATGTACTATTCCTCCCCGTAAATAATGTCCAGCGTCTCCGCCACCTCCGCGCGGGAAATCCCGCCGCCCTTGGCCGCATCCACCGCTTTTGTCAAATATTCCTCTACCTGCCGCAAGGCATTTTCTCGCATCAGCTCCAGATTCTGAGGCGCTACAAAGCACCCTTTTCCCGGCACCGTGAAAATAAAACCCTCCCTCTCCAGTTCCTCATAAGCTCGCTTGGTGGTAATAACTGAAATTCGCAGATCCTTTGCCAACACCCGCATGGAGGGAAGCATCTCTCCCTCCGCCAACGCACCGCTGAAAATGAGTCCCTTCACCTGGCGGGTAATTTGATCGTAGATTGGAATCTCTCCGGTGTTGCGAATAATAATGTCCATAGTTCACCTCCGTAGCTTCCGTAGTTATTGAGTATACACAGTATAATTGTGCAAAACATATCTGTCAAGATAATTTTTTGCAAGGCAGAATGCTTGACAACCCCCAGTTCCCATGATACGGTTAAAAAGAGGTGAGTTTTTTGCAGCTACAACAGCTTTTTTACGTTGCCGAAGTGGCAGAACGTGGTAGCATCAACAAGGCGGCGGAAGCTCTTCTAATCCCATTGCCCAAGACACCTGGTACATCAACGCAGGTCCGGAGAGTCCTCTTTATGAACGCGAAGAGGTCTCCATGGAGGAACTGCTGGACTACCCGGTCATTCGCCAGCACGACGACTACTTCTCCAACCTCACCTTTTATTTGGAGATCGACGGGATAAAGCTCACCTCCTTTTGTTTTTACTAAGCATCGGACTTGCCTTTACTGGATGCCGCCATCTTCATGCTGATTACCCGTGCTATTCTGGCCATGGGAATCTTTTAACAGCCTCTCGCTTCCCCGCGCCTCTCTCTCAAAACAGGTCTCCCTCGGGAGACCTGTTTTGGATTTTTCAGCAGTCCCACTGCCCTTTTCTTTCCCCCTGTGGTACAATAGTAAAAACAACAAAGGAGTCTCCTTATGATTCGATATCTCTCATTTTGGAACTGTCTGGTGTCAGGCCCCGACAAATCAGAACTGGCCTACCGGCTCAATCTGCGTTTTCAGGCCCTGATTCCGGTCTGTCCCGGCCTCCTGCGAACTCAAGTTTCCCTCACTCGTCCCGGCAGTACCCACGAACTTCTTATCTGCCTGGATTTTTCTGATCAGGACGCGCTGGACGCCTATCATTTTAACGGTCGTCACCTTTCTCTCCGGGCTGAAACCGGCCATTTACTCACCGACCATGCCTTTGTCACAGTAGAGATTCCTGAATAAAAAACCGGGTCCGCTCCCAAATTGAGCAGACCCGGTTTTTTTATTCGCAGTACAGTCTCAAAGCGGTTCAGTGAGTGAGGTAACGCACCCGGAGAACGCCGTCGATGGCACGGATGGCATCCACCTCCCGGTCAGAAACGCGGCTGCCGATGTCCACCATGGTGTAAGCGTACTCACCCTTAGACTTGTTGGTCATGTTCTCCACATTCACATTCCCACGAGAAAGAACCCCGGTGATGCTGGAAAGCATTGCAGGAATGTTCCGGTGAATCACACACAGCCGGGCAGTGCCGCTCCACTCCTGCTGAAGAGTCGGCAAATTGACCGAATTGCGGATATTGCCGTTTTCCAGATAATCCCGCAATTCCTGCGCCGCCATTACAGCGCAATTCTCCTCGCTCTCCGGAGTGGAGGCCCCCAGATGGGGAATCAGCGTGACGTTCTTCCCTGCGGCCAGCTTGTTGGTGGGAAAATCCGTGACATAGGCCGCCACCTTGCCATTTTCCAGGGCAGCAAGAATGTCATCCTCAATCACCAGCCCGCCACGGGCCAGATTGATGATGCGCACGCCGCCCTTCATCATGTGGATGGCGTCTTCGTTGATCATTCCCTTGGTCTCTTTATTTTGAGGGACGTGAATCGTGATGTAGTCGCAGTTTTTATAAATAGTCTCCAGATCCATTGCCCGGTGGATCAGCCGGGACATGGACAAAGCCGCGTCCACCGACAGGAAGGGGTCATACCCGTAAACCGTCATACCCAGCTTGGTAGCAATGTTGGCCACCTGGACACCGATGGCGCCCAAGCCAATGACGCCCAAGCTTTTCCCCATCAGCTCCGGGCCTACAAACTGGGCTTTGCCCTTCTCCACTACATCTTCGATATCGGCCCCCGCGGCAATCTGGCCGTCAATCCACTTCGTTCCGGCCGCTACGTTCCGGGAAGCCATGATCAGGGCACACACGGCAAGCTCCTTGACGGCATTGGCATTGGCGCCTGGCGTGTTGAACACTACAATACCGGCCTCGGAGCAGCGGGCCACCGGAATATTATTGGTGCCCGCCCCCGCCCGGGCAATGGCCCGCAGCGCATCAGAGAATCCATATTCCTGCATGTCCGCAGAGCGGACCAAAATGCCATCCTCGTTCTCCTCTCCGTCGGAGACGACATAGCGAGTCTTGTCCAGTGCGGACAGACCGGCGGGGGAAATTTTATTTAATGTTTTGATACGGAACATTTCCGAATACCTCCTCAAAATCCTGGGAGGGCCGCCGAAGGCGGCGGCCCTCAGCGACAAACTTCTATTACATCTCCGCGGCGCCCGCCGCAGAGAAACCTTTAGTGATTCCCGTCAAACGCCTTAATGAAGTCCACCAGTTTTTCCACACCCTCCAAAGGCATGGCGTTATAGATGGAGGCGCGCATCCCGCCCACAGAGCGGTGACCCTTCAAATTTGTAAATCCGGCAGCCGTGGCTTCGGCAACAAACTTGGCATCCAGCTCCTCAGAGACGGAGCGGAAAGACACGTTCATGTCGGAGCGGGAGCCGAGCTCCACCGGGCAGCTGAAGAGTCGGGCGCTGTCTATGACATCATAGAGCATTTGAGCCTTGCCATGCTTGATTTTCTCCATGCCGGGCACCCCACCCTGCTCCGTCAGCCAGTCCAGCACCAATCCCAGGATGTAGATACACCAGCAGGGGGGTGTGTTGTACATGGAATCCTTCTCGATCATGGTTTTATAGCCCAGCATAAGAGGGGTATCGGGCCGTTCCTTCCCCGCCAGCTCCTCCTTAACGATGACCACCGTAAGACCGGCGGGAGCCATATTCTTCTGCGCTCCTGCAAAAATGACCCCATACTTACTCACATCCACCGGACGAGAAAGGATGTTGGAGGACATGTCACATACCAGCGGCACGCCAGCGGTCTCCGGAACGTATTGCCACTCCGTTCCATAAATGGTGTTGTTCGCACAGTAGTAAAAATAAGAAGCGGCAGGATCCAGCTTCAACTGGTCTTGCGCGGGAATGTAGGTGTGATTCCGGTCTGCGCTGGAAGCTGCCAGAGAAATGGTACCGTACTTTTTCGCCTCTTTGAAGGCAATATTGGAAAAATTACCGGTGACTGCGTAATCCGCTCGGCCCGTATTCCCAATCAAATTGAGGGGCACTGCGGAAAACTGCGTGGATGCACCACCTTGAAGGAAGAGAATCTTATAGCCTTCGGGTACGTTGAGCAGTGTGCGGAATTTGGCCTGAGTTTCATCGAAGATCTTCTGGAAGACCTTAGATCGATGACTCATCTCCATCACTGACATGCCAGAGCCCTGGTAGTTGGTGATTTCGGTGCCCGCCCGCTCCAATACTTCCAACGGAAGCATGGACGGTCCGGCGGAGAAGTTGTAGACCCGCTGGTTTCCCATAGTTATGACCTCCTAATCAATTCAAGCCAAATTTCTTCTTTAGCTTGTTAAAGCACATTATATCTGTATTCCTATGCTTCTGTCAATGGCGCCATCTGTCAAAATACAGCATCTTCCAGGAAAAATCTTTGTGAAAAATAGAACAATTTCCTTTACATTTTTCCCTTAATATGCTACAATATTTAGCATGAGAAACTGCGTAGTTTAGTTTTGGAGGCTTGAACATGAATCTTTCCGAAGTCAGAGAAGCTCTAAATGCCGAGGTTCTGTACGGAGAAGACAAGTTGGATCGTGAAGTCACTTCCGCGTGCGGCAGTGATTTTATGAGCGATGTGTTGGCCTATGTGAAAAATCAGGCGCTGCTGCTCACCGGTCTGGTCAATCCTCAGGTGGTGCGCACTGCAGATATGATGGATATGAAGTGCGTCGTTTTTGTCCGGGGCAAACACCCGGATGGAAACGTTTTGGCTCTGGCCAAGGAACGGGATATGGTGGTTATGTCCACCCCCATGCGAATGTACGACGCCTGTGGCAGGCTCTACTCCAAGGGCCTGAGAGGAGAGGAGTAAACATGGAACCTGTAAAATTGGTCTATCCGGTGGAGGGCGGCGATCTGATCGAGGCTGGTGAAGCTTCCAGCAAAATGAAGATGACACTCAAAAAACTTGGGCTTCCCCCGGATGTGATCCGCCGCGCTTCTATTTGTATGTATGAAGGCGAAATCAATATGGTTATCCACGCCGACGGCGGCCGCGCAGAAGTGGACGTGGGAATGGATGAGATTGTGATCCGCATGATTGATCAGGGGCCCGGGATCCCAGATGTGGCCAAGGCCATGGAAGAAGGCTTCTCCACAGCCGGGGACATGGCCCGTGACCTGGGCTTCGGCGCCGGCATGGGATTGCCCAACATGAAGCGCTATTCCGACGATATGTCCATTGAAACTCAAGTGGGCAAGGGTACCACAGTAACCATTAAAATTCGGATTTGATTTTCACTTTTTTGTAATCGTTTCCATACTCTTTGGGGGCGGCTTTGCCGCCCCTTTCCTATCATTATACTCCATACTCCGGGAGGTGTTTTCTTGGAGCACTCGGTCACCATTGAATACGCCCTCTGCCGGGGGTGCACCACCTGCATGAAAAGCTGTCCTACCGAGGCCATTCGGGTTCGGCGGGGAAAAGCCACAATTTTGAAAGAGCGATGTGTTGACTGCGGAGAGTGCATTCGTTCCTGCCCACATAAGGCTATTCGGGCATCCAGCGATTCGCTCTCCCGTTTGGACAATTTTCGCTACACCGTGGCACTTCCGGATCCGGTCCTCTACGGTCAGTTTCAGCATCTGGACAGCATTGACTATGTCCTGGAGGGGCTGACCCGGCTGGGCTTTGATGCAGTGTATGAAACAGCGAAGGGCTCCGGACTTCTCTCCGACTACGCCCGAAACTATCCTGCCGATCGGGAACAGTTACCCATGCCTGTCATCTCCTCCGCCTGCCCGGCGGTCCTGCGTCTGATTCGCATCCGCTTTCCGGAGTTGCTGGAGCACGTTACCTCCACGATCACGCCCGTAGAGTTGGCGGCAATCCTGGCTCGACAGAAGGCTGTGCTGGAGACTGGTCTGGATCCCGGGGAAATCGGTGTCTTCTCTATTGTCCCCTGCTCTGCCCAGGTTACTGCCGCCCACACTCCGGACGATCTCCAACAGCCGGTGCTGGACGGTGCTTTTTCCATCCGGGATCTCTATCTCCGGCTTTTGAACCCCATGAAACAGATTGGCGTACCGCGCGCCTTTGCCACAGCTGGAAAGGCGGGTGTTCGCTGGGCCTTCTGCGGTGGAGAGGCCAATGCCCGGGGCGGAAGTGAGCGCTTCCTGGCCGTGGACGGGATGGACAGCGTCATTCGGGTTCTGGAGGCTATTGAGGACAACCGAGTCCCCGATGTGGATTTTGTAGAGTTGTCCGCCTGCACCCAGGGCTGTGTGGGAGGCTGCCTTACGGTGGAAGATCCCTTCGTCTCTACTATGCGTCTGCGTCACCTGATTCGGAATCTGCCCGACACTGCAAGCAATTTTGACGCTGAGGTTGGTGATCCCGGTCTCATCCAGGCAGACAAGGAGTTGGAATTTGCTCCCGTATTTTTACTGGATACCGACCGTACCGCTGCCATGGAGAAAATGGCCGCCATCCATGATCTGGAACGTGGGCTTCCCGGCTTGCTCTGCGGTTCCTGCGGTGCTCCTTCCTGTCACGCCTTTGCCGAGGATGTGATTTTAGGTCGAGCGGATCGATCCGACTGTATTTTCCAGGTGCGAGCCCGCATGAAGGCCATGACCGGAAATGAAGACCCGGACGACTACCTGCCCACCCCATTTCGCAGACGAAAGCTGCAGGACCCGGATCCTCCTCATACATAAATAAATATTTCAACCGCAAAAAAGAGGGAACCGAGTAATCGGTTCCCTCTTTTCAATATCTGGATATGATATATTTTGCTTACCGTGTCAGGCCTCGTCCCAGGCGAGGTCTTTTTTGGGGGGGAATGGAGGGGGTATCTCACAAAGCGGAAGGGAAGCGCTTTTTTCTTACGCCTTATTCTGCATAGAACGAATATGTGCGGCCACCTTGGAGTCTTCTACTCTAATATGGTTTATGAACCAACCCCCAATGCTGTTGTTCACTTTTCCAACCATGACAACCGTGGGGCCCTCCCGCTCAAGCTGCTCATTGATGTCCCGGACAACCCGCTTAAATTCTTCGTGATAGCGCTTGTGATTTACATAATCCGGATATCTGCTTGCAAGCTGTAGCTTTTCTTCGTCCGCGAAATGTTTGACAGTATAATCGTATAAAAACTTTGCCGTACTGTTTAACGTATCCCGGCCTTTTCCCTTTGAGCATGCGTCCAGCAGGTTATTAATTCCCGCAATCCATGCTTTGTGCTGTGAATCGATGGTGGCATTCCCCGTTTCCAAATCAGGGGTAAAGCTATATGCCATATCGACAACCCTCCATTCTGTTTAAAAATACACGCTTTGTAGCTGCCTCGTTGAAACTATCTGAATTCCCTGTGGAATCAGCCGAAGTAGCGGTTCAGCAAGCCCTCAAAAGCCTTGCCATGGCGGGCTTCGTCCCGGGCCATCTCATGGACGGTGTCGTGGATGGCATCCAGATTCAGCTCCTTGGCACGCTTAGCCAGGTCAAACTTACCAGCGGTGGCACCGTTCTCAGCATCCACACGCAGCTCCAGATTCTTCTTGGTGGAGTCGGTGATTACCTCGCCCAGCAGCTCGGCAAACTTGGCGGCGTGCTCAGCCTCTTCATGTGCAGCTTTCTCGTAGTACAGACCGATCTCGGGATAACCCTCTCGGTGAGCCACACGGGCCATTGCCAAGTACATGCCAACCTCGGAGCACTCGCCCTCAAAGTTCATGCGCAGATCCTTCAGAATATCTTCGGGAGCGCCTTTAGCCACGCCCACCACATGCTCGGCAGCCCACACTCTTTCGCCGCCCTGCAGGACAAACTTGCTCTTGGGCGCCTTGCAGATGGGGCAGAAATCAGGAGCCTCAGGGCCCTCGTAAACGTAACCACAGACAGAACAAACCCACTTTTTCATAATCTTGACCTCCTAAAATTTATATCAGTAATGATTCCTGTTTCTGTTTAAGAGAATACCATACTGGAGCAGCTCTGTCAAGCATTATTTTCATTTTTATCAAAAATATTTTCACCGCTGCAATACAAAGCGCCGCCCTGACCGGATGGCCTGGACGGCGCTGCTTTTTTCTTATTCCACAGTGACCGATTTGGCCAAGTTGCGTGGTTTGTCGATGTCGCAGCCCCGCTGAAGGGCCACATAGTAAGCAAAGAGTTGCAGGGGAATCACATCCAAGCTGGGCAGAAGCATGGGGTGCGTGTCCGGAACGGTGATCGTGTGGTCCACCGTTTTGGCCATATTGCCGCCCAGGCTCTCAGTGGTCAGGCCCAGGACATCGGCTCCCCGGCTCTTGACCTCCACCACATTACTCATAAGCTTTTCAAACAGAGGGCGATAGCTGGCCAACGCCACCACCAGGGTCCCATCCTCAATCAGCGAAATGGTTCCATGCTTAAGCTCGCCGGCGGCATAGGCCTCAGAGTGAATATAGGAGATCTCCTTCAGCTTCAGGGAACCTTCCATCCCTATGGCATAGTCGATGTTGCGCCCAATAAAGAAAATGGAGGCATGATTGAAATAAATGGAGGCGTAATATTGGATGGCCTGTCGCTGCTCCAGCACCAACTCCAGCTTGGTGGGAATGAGGAGAAGCTCAGAGATAATGGCGTCGTACTCCGTCTTCTGAATGGTCCCCATGAGATCGGCAAAGTAAAGCCCGATCAGGTAAGTCACTGCCAGCTGAGTAGAGTATGCCTTTGTGGTGGCCACCGCGATCTCCGGGCCGGCCCATGTGTATATAACATTGTCACTCTCCCGGGCAATGGTGGAGCCTACCACATTAACAATAGAGAGCACTTGGGCACCCAGGCGCTTGGCCTCCCGCATAGCGGCCAGCGTGTCAATGGTCTCGCCGGACTGGCTGATGACCAAGGCCAGGGTCTTGTCGGTGACAATGGGGTCACAGTAGCGGAACTCTGAAGCCAGGGCCACCTCCACCGGCTTGCGCAGAAGCTTTTCCAAATTATACTTGGTAGCCATACCCACATGGTAAGAGGAGCCGCAGGCAATAATGTAGAGCTTATCGAGCCCCTTGAGATATTCGGCATCAAAATGGAGGTCGTCCAGCACGACCCTGCCGTTCTGGATGCGCGGGAACACCGTCTTACGGAATGCCTCGGGCTGCTCCATGATCTCCTTGGCCATAAAGTGCTCGTAACCGCCCTTCTCAGCCGCTGAGATCTCCCAGTCCACATGATGCTTCTCCTTCTCCACCGGCTGAAGGTAGGCGTCATAGACCTTAATTCCCTCCCGGGTAAGTACTGCCATCTCGCCGTCATCCAGGTAGCTCACCTCTCGGGTATACTTGATGACGGCGGTAACGTCACTGGCCAGAAAATTGAAACCCTCTCCGTAGCCCAGAATGAGGGGACTGTCCTTACGAACCGCCACCAACTGGTCCGGACAGTCGGCGCAGACGATGCCAAAGGCATAGGCTCCATTGATACGATGAAGCACCTTGCTCACCGTATCCAGCAAATCGCCCGCATAGTAATATTCCAACAGCTGGGCGACCACCTCGGTATCGGTCTGCGAAACAAACTTCACGCCCTTGTTCTGTAAAAACTCCTTAATTTCCATATAATTTTCAATAATGCCGTTATGAACCACCGCGAAACGGCCGTTCTCCGACACCTGGGGATGAGAATTGACATCAGAAGGCTCTCCATGCGTGGCCCAGCGGGTATGCCCCAGCCCCACAGTCCCGTGGACAGTAGTTCCTTCCTGGGTCAGGTCGCTGAGAACCTTCAGGCGGCCTTTGGCCTTCACCACCTGAAGTCCTTCCTCTGTTCCATAAATCGCCAATCCGGCTGAATCATATCCCCGGTACTCCAAGCGGGACAGTCCATCCAGCAAAATGGGCGCCGCCTCCTCTTTCCCGATAAAACCAACGATACCGCACATGTGCGTATCCTCCTGTTACTCAATTGCGCGCCTTTGCGTCTAATTACGTATTATATCATCCCAGGCACGCCCTGTGCAAGTTTTCCGATGAATTTTATCCGCGCCTGCGCCGGGCGGGGATAGGCCCGCCTCCTTCTACAAGAATGATATCCTCTCCAAACCGCCGGACCGCCGACCAGGGAAATACTCGCTCTTCCTCCCGTCCCAGCAAGCCGAAAAAGCGCAGCCTCCCCGGTACCACCAGGGTCCGCACCTGCCCGGTTTCTAAATCCACTTCCACGTCTCCCACATAGCCGTAACGAGTGCCGTCGGTCACATTGATGACTTCCTTACAGCGCAGGTCTCCGATCCGGGTATCCATTCCCTCGCCCCTTCCTTATATGATAGGCTAGAATATGGTGGAGTCTCGTTGTCCCATACCTGCTAAGGGCACCGATCTCAGGGATATGGCATAGAATGGGCAAAAAAGGAGGAATCCCTATGCCTATCATCTATCTCTCCCCCTCCACTCAGGAAAACAATTTTTATGTAAATGGCGGCACCGAGGAGGAGTGGATGAACCGCCTAGCTGACGCGCTGGAGCCCTATCTCACTGCCTCCGGCATCCGATATGTCCGCAACACGCCCGAGATGACTGCCGCCTCCTCCATTCGAGCCTCCAATCAGGGCCGCTACGATCTGCACCTGGCCCTTCACTCCAATGCCGCCCCCGAAGGACTGTACGGTCAGAAGCGCGGAATTATCGTCTTTTATTACCCCGGCAGCAGTCAGGGGCAGACCGCCGCAGAGCTGGTGGCAGATGGTCTAAAGAAAATTTACCCTCTGCCCAACAATGTCCGCACCGAGCCCTCTACCACCATTGGTGAGGTTCGAAAACCAAAGGCGCCCTCCGTCTTTATCGAGCTGGGCTACCACGATAATCCGGATGACGCGGCCTGGATCCAAAGCAATCTGGAGTCCGTAGCCCGGAGCATTACCCAATCTCTGACAGAGTATTTCGGTGTTCCCTTCCTCACCCCCAAGGCCTACCAAAACGCCGTGGTAGATGTGAACTGGGGTTCTCTCAACATCCGTGACAAACCGGATACCGCCTCCTATGTGGTGACCCGCGCTCCGGACGGTGCCCGGCTTACCGTCATCAATCAGTACAAAAACTGGTATGTCGTCCGCTACGACGGCGTGGTCGGCTGGGCCTATGCCGATTTCGTCACTCTGGTATAAACAATGGTCATCCACGTGGTGCAGCGGGGAGAATCCCTCTATTCCATTGCTCTGGACTACGGCGTCCCCATGTCCCAGATTGCCATAGATAACGGCCTGGAAACCCCAGAGCATCTGGTATCCGGGCAGGCACTGGTCATCCGTTTCCCGGAAAAAATCCACACTGTCCAGTCCGGAGAAACTCTGGCCTCCATTGCCCGCCAGTACGACTTGACCCTCCGCCGCCTCTACCAGAATAACCCGGCGCTGGGTGGAACCCCGCAGATTTGGCCCGGTCAAACCCTGGTGATCTCCTACCGGGAGGAACCCGGTCCGGAGATGTCGGTCAACGGTTATGCATACCCCTTCATCGACCCCGCTTTGCTCCAGGCCACCCTTCCCTATCTGACCTGGCTTACCCCTTTCACTTACGGGTTTACCGAGGCAGGCTCCCTCGTAGATTTGGATGACAGCAAGCTTCTGACAATGGCAAAATCCGGAGGAGTGTCTTGCCTTATGCACCTGTCCACCCTTACGGAGGAGGGCGGCTTTTCCAATGACTTGGCCCACCTGGCGCTCACCGACGCACAGGTTCGTTCCAGGCTTCTGGACAATATTTCTCTCACCCTCCGTGAAAAGGGATACCGGGGGCTGGATGTGGACTTTGAATATGTCTACCCTGACGACGCCGAAGCCTATGCCGACTTTCTGGCCACTCTGGCCCGGCGGCTCAATCCCTTGGGTTATTTAGTCGTCGCCGCCCTGGCTCCCAAAACCTCCGCCACGCAGCGGGGCACCCTCTATGAGGGGCACAATTACCAAGCCATCGGTGCGGCTGTCAACGAGGTATTGCTCATGACCTATGAGTGGGGCTATACGTTATACAATATAAGCTACTGGCAAAAACAAAAAACACACCCCCATCACTCATACGGGTGATGGGGGCTCTCTTTGTCTATTCGGTTTTTCCGGAGCTCATACTATCCCCACCTGCGCCAGCAGAAAACCAAGCCCGGCGGCCAGCAGCGCCCAGATGAGTTTGTCCACGATACCGTCCCATCGTTTCCCTGGCTTCTCCGTCAGTGCCTTCACATCGGTCTTGATCTCCTTGACGTCGGTCTCCACGGTCTCCTGGCGAGTCGCCAACACTTCTACAGAGGTCACCAGCTTATCCAGGTTGTCCTGCCGGATCTCCAGATTCTCGATTCGTTGGGTGTTGCTCTTTCCCCACTGGTCCACTCTCGCCAGCTCGACAGCCATCTCTTCCGGCGTCATGGCCTCACTCTCCCTTGCTTAGCTGCTTTGCCACCTGATTGATCCCGGTAGCGGCCAGACCGCTCACGACGCCCACGGCAATGGCTGTAATTGGGTCCTGGGCCGGGAAGTCAGGCAGACCGGTATACAAAGCCAGGATACCCATCAGGCCGCCAGCAAAACCACAGGCAATGGGGATATACTTGTCATTATTGAATGGTGTCGCTTTGACAATCAGCCCTACCAGGTAACAAATAGCGGTGATTGCCGCCACGGTTGCAATTCCAAAGTCCATAATAAGCAGCACCTTCCTTTCAAATCAACCCCAGTCTATCCAGCACCACAGCAAGCTCCTGCCGGGTAATGCCGTCCGTGGGCCGGGTGCCGTCCATGACTCCTTTGTCCTTGACCTTCAGCCACGCCGCAGCGGCCCAATCGGTAGGATCGTCCACAGGTGCCTCCTCCATCGGAGCGTCCTTGTACGCCACGCCCAGGTAGTCACAGATGCCCTTTGCGGTGGCAACAGCCAGCTTGTCACGGTAGGCACTGTCTTTCAGCAGGGCAACGTCGCTTTTGTTCGTGTGGAAACCATATTCCACGATCATCGCCGGAGCGGTGGTGGCCGTCAGGACGGTATACTCTGGATTGTGCTGCAGGCCACTTCCAAAAATCGCAACGCCAGCTTCTTTCATCCGTGCCAGGATGGCACTCGCCGCCTTGTTCCTTCCGGCAGTATCACCGGCAGCAGAAGTGTAGATGACAAACCCGCTGGATGTGGTCCACCCGCTTTCACTGGCATTGGAGTGCAGGCTGACAAACAGCTCCGCCCCGGCCTTATTGCTGACATCTGCCCTGACTGTCAGGCTAGGCTTTTCGTCCTCAGTGCGGGTAACAATTACCTCCATGCCCTGAGCCTCTAAAAGGGGCCGGAGGCGTCTGCACATATCCCACGTGAATTCTTTCTCTTTGTAGCTCCCATCCGGGGATCCATTCACCGTGTCAGGGCCATGCCCTGGGTCAAGGCATACGGTATTACTCACAGGGGTTTCCTCCTTATTGTCATCACTCTGGCTATCTTTCTTGAGCCAGATGCACATATAATTGTTAACCCTTCGGTTCGAGTAGATGCTCTGCCCGCCGCCGAAGTCGCACTGGGAGTTGCCGACGCTGTCCAGCGTTAAGGCGGTTTCCGCACCCATGTCATACAAGCCGTCCGGCCTCAGGTCACCCAGTGCTACTCCATTATATGCAAGCTTGGCATTGATCCCCTTCCAGGGTGTCAGCATGGCCAGACAAGTAATGCCCTCTTCAGCGCCCTGACCAGGCCTTTTTCATCAATAATCTCTGTTTTCTTCTCCTCTTTCTGTTTTGTCATGACTTTCAAAATGATGGGCACACTATAGCCGAGGTGGTAAATGTGGAATATCTTCAGGAATTGCCGATGGGTTTCGGTATGGCGCTGCTTCAGAATCAGGATGCCTCCGGGTATTTCGAATCTCTTCCTCTCGCAGAGCGGCAGCGCCTGATTGACAAAACCCATGGCATCAGCTCGAAGCAAGAGATGAATGCCTTTGTTGATACGCTGAAAACGCAATAACCTCTGCGGCCCCTTTCAGGGGCTGCTTTTTTATGCTTTCATTTGGCTCTTCTCAACATAAAAACTTAGAACTCGGAAAAACTATATCCGGTGATGAAAATTATGAAATATAAAGATCCAAAGATGGAAGAATACTGGAATACTTTGCCGAAAGAGATTCAGGCCTTAATCAACCAGTCCGATATTGACATTTGTTCCCTTGGTATGCTCACTAAGTTTGGAGATTACTATAACAACGGCAGCATGGGCGAGATAAACGAAGAAGGAAAAAGCTAATCCCTGCAAGTTCGAAAAGTCAATTAGACATCCACTGTATATTTGTTCTTCTTTGGCATATACTCTTGCGGAGGTGAACGGTTATGACCAATGACATGGCCAATGCATATGCCTTCGGATTGTTGTTGCATAAAAACCAAAAAGCGGATGCCGCATACGAAAACAGTACACCCCAGCAAAAACAAAGCATTCTTCTTCAGGTCGCGTCTGCAAGTCCTGAATCCCTTCAGGAAATCGTCTCTCGTTTGGAAAATTCCGCCCGCTAAGCCGGGCGGTTTTCTTTTGCCGCCTTCGGTGTTCCAACACCGAGGCGGTGTTTTTTTATCTTTTTCATGTAATAAGGCAAGCTCATTTATGCTTGTCCCTCTTTTGGCCGCCCGCAGTCGTCCAGCGGGCGGATTTCTTATGCATTCGCGTCCAGAGATTGTAAAAATTTTTGGCGTTCCGCGCGCGCCAGGACCAAGCCGACTCTCCTATCAATCTCCGCACGCTTTTCAGGGTCCGTCTCCACGCAGGAATCGAAAACATAAAATCTGGCCCCGGTCGATGTAGTGCCTTGCAGTTTTAGGTCTCCCCATGGCGGCTCAAACGGGAACTTAAATTCATACGCCACTGTAAACACCTCCGGTCCAGACTATTGATTTCATGGCCTGTCTCATTCCGCCGTCTTGGCATACCGAAGCGCCAGGCGGCTTTGCTATGCCCATTGAAGTTCCTCGTCAGCAAACCTTCCGTCGGTGACAATGGCCATCCGTATCCACATTTCCCGCTGCATTCTAGTCTTGTTCACAAGCTCCTCCCTTTTAGGCTTGTTCCTCCAATTTTGGTGTGATATGCTAGAGTTTGATTTAAAATCGCTCTCATAGTATTTGAAAAGGATTTTTTATGATAAAGAAGGCATATAAATGAAAAAGTTTCCTACCGTCGCGGGTTTGATTCTGTCCATATTTATGTTTGCAAGCGGACTCGTCTTTTTCCCGTCTGCCGCCAGTTTTCTGATGTTTCTTTTTGTGATATTTGCCGCTCCGATTCCTCGGCTTCAAGATTTTCTAACCAAAAAAGCCAAGCTGAAGGGCCGGATCAAAACAGTAATTATGGTAATCCTGTTTTTTGCCGCCGTTGGCATGGCTCCAACGATATCGTCAACGCAGCCGACTATTCAGAGCAAAGGGCCATCCATGGAGATAATTGCATCTGCTGCCCCATCTCACACACCTACTCCGGCCCCTACGATTACCCCAACACCGATCCCAACACCTACGCCGACACCGATCCAAACACCTGCGCCGACACCGACACCCGCGCCTACTCCCACGCCGGAACCCGCTCCATCGCAAAAGGCTGAATCGCCATTGGCATCATCAGGGAGCTCTGCTGCTACTTCTTCCAGCGGATCTTCCGGTGGCGGCGGGTCTTCTGCGTCTTCTTCCACAAACAACAGCAGGACGGTGTATGTCACTGCCACTGGGAAGCGGTACCACTACGATCCAAATTGCGGAAATGGAACCTATTACGAATCCACGTTAGAAAAGGCAAAATCTATGGGTCTTACCCCATGCAAAAAATGTGCCGGAGGGTAGAGTGAGGTAGCATCATGCCATACATCGTCAACCAATCCGCCGAATATTGCATGTATCTCCGCAAGTCCCGCCTGGACATGGAGGCGGAGGCGAGGGGAGAGGGAGATACCCTGGCAAGGCATCGGAGGGCACTTTTTGACCTGGCCAAACAGATGGGCATTGTTATCACCCAGATCTATCAGGAGGTAGTCAGCGGCGAGACCATCGACGCACGGCCGGAGGTCCAAAAGCTGCTTACGGATGTGGAGTCGGGCCGCTGGAAAGGCGTCCTCTGCATGGAGGTGGAGCGTCTGGCCCGCGGCAATACAAGCGACCAGGGTCTGGTGGCGGACACGTTCAAATATTCGGACACAAAGATTGTCACTCCCTTTAAAATCTATGATCCCTCGGATGAGTTTGACGAGGAGTTTTTCGAATTTGGCCTCTTCCGCTCCCGTATGGAATATCGAACAATTAACCGGCGGCTCCAGCGAGGCCGGGAGGCCTCGCTGCGAGAGGGGAAGTTTATTGCCGGGAAAGCCTGCTATGGATACGAACGCTATAAGCTTCCGAAACAAAAAGGCTGGTCTCTCCGTGTCATTCCAGAACAAGCCGAACTTGTAAAGGAAATATTTAACTGGTATGTATATGGGGAGGTCAATGCGGATGGATCTACCGTCCCGCTTGGATGCTACTCCATTGCAAAAAAACTGGACAGAATGGGGATTCCGTCCCCTACCGGCGGAAAGTGGCCGCCATGCACCGTAAAGGGAATCATCCAAAACCCGACCTACATCGGGAAGATCCGATGGAGCCACAGGCCAACGGTCAAACTGATGGTAAATGGGCGCAGAGTGACAACCCGGCCGATCAATGGAGAGGTTCCGCTGTGCGACGGGATTCACGAGCCGATTTTGGACGAGGAGACCTGGGCCAAAGCCCAGCACGTCTTAAACAGCCGATCCAACCCGCCGGTGCCGAAAAGTTCCAGAATACGAAACCCCCTGGCGGGGTTGGTATACTGCTCAAAATGTGGGCGCAGTATGGAACGCAGGAAATTCCAGCATGGGCGGGAAACTCTCATGTGCCCGAACAAGGACTGTGACTGCATGAGCTCAACACTGGAAACCGTGGAGGAGGCCGTGCTGGATGCACTGAGGAACTGGCTTGCAGAATATAAGGTCAAGATGTCCAAACTTCCTGCAGCCGAGTGCAAAAGCGTTCAGTCCGCTCAGAATGATGTCACGCATCTGGAGCAGGCACTGGCCGCCCTGGAAAAGCAGCGGAACAATCTCTATGGTCTTCTGGAAAATGGCATCTACTCCACGGAGTTGTTTATGGAGCGATCGAAGGTAATCGCGGACAAAATATCAGAGACCCAGGCAGCGCTGGATGCCGCCAGGCTGCGGGCAAATTCTGGGAAGATACTCCAAAGAAATCGCTTTGAGATCATCCCAAAGGTTGAACATGTTCTCAACACGTACCCAGAGTTAACAGATGTCGCCGCGAAAAATGCGCTTTTAAAAGAGGTCCTAAATAAAGTAGTCTACTTAAAGGCACAGGGCGGCATGTGGAAAGAGAGCGACCTGCAAGTCTTCCTCTTCCCAAAAATAGAAGCGGTTCCGGCTTCTTTGCGCTGATTGCCATAGGCTTATATAATTATATACTTATGGGCCGCCCATGGCCGTGGCCCCTCTTCCAAACGTACGCCGGGTGGTGGAATACGCCCTCACAGCCATCCCCGCCGAAAAAATCTGGCTGGGCGTTCCCAACTACGGCTACGACTGGCCCCTTCCTTTTATTCAAGGCAAAACAAAGGCAACCTCCATTTCCAGCCAGCAGGCCGTGGCCTTGGCCCTGCGGTACAGCGCAGAAATCGCCTATGACGACGCCTCTCAGTCACCCTGGTTCGGCTATACCGACGAATCAGGCGGCAAACACGAGGTCTGGTTTGAAGACGCCAGAAGCATTCAGGCCAAACTGGCTCTTATCCCGGAATATGGGCTGATCGGCGCCGGCTACTGGAATCTGATGCGGCCTTTTCCTCAAAATTGGCGGGTGCTCTCCTCTCTTTATCAGCTTCGGAGCAGCCCCTCTTGAATCGTTCATAAATTATTCACGGGAAATTCCAAAACTGTACATCACTTCCTCTCCCCGTGTGGTATTCTATACTCGTCAGGACAGACAGAACAAAATACCAAAACCTCCTCTCTCTTTCTCTTTCTCTCTCAAACACTGTCCCCCGCGGGCGGCAGAAGCCGTTCGCGGGGGTACAGACCAAAATCTCCGCGCCAGACGGCGCGTTATGATTCGGGCGGCTTCGGCCGTCCCTTTTTTGTTCTCTTCTTAAAAAAAGAGCGGGACGCGATCCGAATCCGGACCGCGTCCCGCTCTTCCGTCAAAAGCCCATGTCGTCGGACAGATTTTCCATGACCTGCCCCACTGTCTTCATGGCCTTTCCGGCCGCTTTGCGCATGGGGGTCTTTTTCCTAGGGGCTATTGCCGCGCCCATGGCTGCACCCGCCAAAACGCCCAGACCAATTCCCTTGGCAAATTCGTGTTCTTTCATTTTTTCCACCTCTCTCTTTCTGTTGGTGAGCCTCGCTCCCGCTTTTATTATTGCCCAAACGGGGAAAAAAACGTTGCTAAAAATTGCGTTCTCATTTATAATAATAAAAGAAAGTCTGAGATGGGGCGGAGGCATAGGCCTCGGCCCCTTTTTTCGAAAACAGGAAGGAGTGGAGCCGTGAAACTACTCATTCGCCAGGGCCGCCTAGTAGATCCTGTGGGGGGAATCGGCGGCGTACTGGACATTCTCATCGAAAACGGGAAAGTGGCGGTTATTGGCAGCGATATTCGGGAGCCCAGTGCCCGGGTTATCAATGCCAGCGGGCTCACCGTCTGTGCCGGGCTGGTGGATATGCACGTCCACTTACGGGAGCCGGGCTTTGAGTATAAGGAAACCATTGCCTCAGGTGCCAAGGCCGCAGCTGCCGGTGGATTTACCGCCGTGGCCTGTATGCCCAACACCCGTCCCACAATCGACACCCCCGAAGGAGTGTCCTTTATTCTGGAACGCGCTGCCTTGGCCGGCGGGGCCCAGGTGTGGCCCATCGCCGCTGTCTCCAAAGGCCAGAAGGGACAGGAGGTCACCGACTACGATGCACTGAAGGCCGCCGGAGCCGTGGCTTTATCTGACGACGGCGTGCCGGTACAGAACGCCAACCTCCTCCGGGACGCCATGATTTTGGCCCACCGCCAGGGACTTACGATCCTGTCCCACTGCGAGGATGCCAATATGGTGCAAAACTTTGCCGTGAATGAAGGCCGGGTCTCCCGGCAGCTGCGGATTCCGGGCCGCCCTGCCATTGCCGAGGAGCTGCAGGTCATGCGGGACGCGATGCTGGCTGAGGAGACCGGGGCCGCCCTCCACATTTGCCACATCTCCACTGCTAAGTCGGTGGCCATCGTCCGGCGCTTTAAGCGCAAAGGGGTGGCCATTACCTGTGAGACTTGCCCCCAGTATTTTACCTTCACTGAGGACGAAGTCCTCCAGCAGGGTGCGCTGGCCCGCGTCAATCCCCCCCTGCGTACTCCCCCCGATGTGGAAGGCATTCTTGAAGGACTCAAAGACGGAACCATTGACGCCATTGCCACCGATCACGCCCCCCATTCCGCCGAAGAAAAGGCCCGCCCTCTCACGGAGGCCCCCAGCGGCATGGTTGGACTGGAAACCGCCCTTGCCGCCTCTCTCACCGCCCTCTACCACACCGGGATAATGAGTCTGTCCGACATCCTGCGGCGGATGACCGTCAACCCCGCCTGTATCCTGCGGATGCCCGGCAAGGGGCGGCTGGCTATCGGTTCGGATGCCGACTTGGTCATATTCGATCCTGACGAAACATGGACGGTAGATCCTGAAAAGTTTCTCTCTCAGGCCAGGAACACCCCCTTTGCAGGGAAACAGCTCAAGGGCAAAGTGAAATATACGATCCTGGGCGGCGAGATTATTTATAAGGAGGAAGTGTAAATGTCCTTTGATCATCTCCAAGACCTTATCAAGGAAAAAAAGAATCCCACCGTGGTAGGGCTGGATCCCAAGCCGGAGTACGTGCCTCCCCACATCTTAAGCGCCAGTCTGGACCGATATGGCGAGACCTTGGAAGGGGCCGCTGACGCCATTTTCCAATTTAACAAGGGTCTTATGGATGCACTTGCCGATATTGTCCCCGCCGTCAAGCCTCAGTCCGCCTACTATGAGCGTATGGGCTGGCAGGGGATGCGTATGCTGGATGAGACGATTCATTACGCCAGAGAAAAGGGGCTGTTTGTCATCGCCGACGTCAAGAGAGGCGACATTGGTTCCACCGCCGAAGCGTACAGCGATGCGTGGATTGGCAGAACCCGAGTGGGACAGTCCGACTGCGCCGCCTTTGACGCCGACTGTCTCACCATCAACGGCTATATGGGCTCCGACTCCATTGAGCCTTTTCTGAACACCTGCAAGGCAGAGAACAAGTGTCTTTTTGCCCTGGTCAAGACCTCCAACCCCAGTTCCGGCGAACTTCAGGACATGGTGGCGGGAGACCGGGTGGTCTATCAGGTGATGGGTGATTTGGTACAGCGCTTGGGGCAAGACGAGCTGGGCAAATATGGGTACAGCCGGGCTGGCGCTGTGGTCGGCGCCACTTACCCCTCTGAACTGCGGAGTCTTCGGAAGCGCCTGGAGCACACTTTCTTCCTGGTTCCGGGCTACGGCGCTCAGGGCGGGACCGCACAGGATGTACAGCATGCTTTTGACAAATTTGGCCGGGGGGCAATTGTTAACGCCTCCCGCTCCATCATGTGCGCCTGGAAAAAGACCGGCCGGGACGGGCTGGACTACCAGGATGCCGCCCGGGCAGCCGCCGAGTCTATGCGGGACGACATCAAGCAGTATGTCACGGTGCTGTAAGCTATGAAATGTCCATTTTGCGGCGGCGAGATGACCGAGGGAAGGGTAGCTCTCCCCAGTGGCCGGGGCTACACCAACATGGCTCAGTGGATGCCGCCTGGCGAGGATGGGAAGCACTGGGATTCGGGCCGGGCGGTGGCGCTGGCGGGCTTTCTGCCCGAGGATGGCGAGCCCCTGTCCCTGGGAGACCTTCTTTTCGGCTTCTCCCCCGACGCCGTCGGCTGGTACTGTGAAGCCTGCAAAAAGGCGGTGGCCGTCTTTCAAAAAGACGTACCCTACGATCCCTTCCCCGGCGTGCCCAACGGCCCACTGCCCTCGGTCAGCGAGTTGATGAACCGGGGTGCAAAGACTCCGCCGGAGGTGCCACCCGAACCGAGGCCCTCCCCCGCACCGAAAAAGGGCCCATGGGAAAAGGGCGGACTGTTTCGCAAGAAGAAAAAGAAGCCCGACTGGGAACTGTAATACCCGATGAAAACCTCACGAAAGCGGTGATCTCTTTGCAAGTGGAAACCTCCTGCAAGATCGTGGAAAAGGTCTGGCTAAACCCTCACGCCGTCCGGCTGACTCTGGAAGTGGGGAACATGGTCCGCGCCTCCTTCTGGGGGCCCGGACAGTTTGTCCATATCAAGTGCGGGGACAGCCGTCTTCTCCGCCGCCCCATCTCAGTGTGCACCTGCTCCGAGGACCAGCCGGATGACCTGCTGAGCGTCGTCTTCGAAGTCCGCGGAGCGGGCACCGCCTGGCTCGCCGAACGCCGGGAGGGGGACTGCCTGGATGTGCTGGGCCTGCTGGGTAACGGTTTTACCATGCTCCCCGAGGGACGCTATCTCCTGGTGGGAGGAGGCATCGGTGTGCCCCCCATGTACGGCTGCGCTTTCTGCGGCGGTCAGTGCGATGCCGTCCTGGGCTTCCGGGATGTCGCCCATGCCCTTCTGGTGGAGGATTTTGAGGAGGTCTGTGCCACCGTGGCGGTGGCCACCGAGGACGGCTCTCTGGGTGAGAAGGGGTTCGTCACCGGCCCTGTAGAGGCCCTGCTGACGAAAACCTGCTATGACGGCGTCCTCTGCTGCGGCCCCAGACCCATGCTGAAGGCTGTGGCTGCCCTGTCTGCCCGCTTTGGCGTTCCCTGCCAGGTCTCTTTGGAGGAGCGGATGGCCTGCGGCGTGGGCGCCTGCCTGGGCTGTGCCGTAGCCATGGCTGACGGCTCTATGAAACACGTTTGCAAGGACGGCCCTATTTTTAACGCTTCGGAGGTGGACTGGAATGGCTGATATGCGGGTAAATCTGGCGGGGGTCGCACTGAAAAATCCCGTCACCGCAGCCTCCGGCACCTTTGGCTTTGGCCGGGAGTATGGGCAGTTTTACGACATTGACCGGCTGGGTGGCATCAGTGTTAAGGGTCTGACCCCCCTCCTCCGCACGGGCAACCCATCTCCCCGGATCGCCGAGACCCCCATGGGGATGCTCAACTCCGTGGGACTGCAAAACCCGGGGGTGGACTCCTTTATCGCACATGAACTGCCCGAGCTTAAAAAACATGACTTGGCTATTATTGCCAACATCTCGGGAAACACTCCGGAGGAGTATGGTGCGATGTGCGAAAAGCTGTCGGCGGCAGGGGTGGACATGATCGAGGTGAACATCTCCTGTCCCAACGTAAAGGCGGGCGGGCTGGCCTATGGCACCCGGCCCGATCTGGCCGCCGAGGTCACGGCGGTGGCCAAGGCCCATGCCTCCGTCCCCGTGATGGTGAAACTCTCTCCCAACGTCACCGACATCGCTGAGATCGCCCGGGCGGTGGAGGGCGCAGGAGCGGACGCCATCTCTCTCATCAACACCCTCCGGGGCATGGTCATCGACGTGAATACCCGCCGCCCCGTCCTGAAGATGAATACCGGTGGCCTCTCCGGCCCTGCCGTATTGCCGGTGGCGGTACGGATGGTGTGGGAGGTCCACAACGCCGTCCGGGTCCCAATTCTGGGCATGGGCGGCATCTCCTGCGGCGCAGACGCCGCCCAGATGATGCTGGCGGGCGCCACTGCCGTGGCGGTGGGGGCCGCTGCTTTTGCCGATCCCCTGGCTCCCCTCCATGTACTGGAGGAGCTGGAGGCGATCTGCGACCGGCAGGGATTGCCCAGCGTCACCGAACTCACCGGGGCAGTGCAGCCCTGGTAAATTCCTATCACCCAATCCACACAAACAGAGAGGATCCTGACCCCATGACCCGAATCTATATCGTCCGCCACGCCGAGGCTGAGGGAAACCTTTACCGCCGGATTCATGGCTGGTATGACAGTCAAATTACCGAAAACGGCAAACGGCAGATTGCCGCGCTGGAGCACCGCTTCCAGGACATCCCCGTGGACGCCGTTTACGCCAGTGACCTGCGCCGAACCCAGATTACCGCCCAGGCCGTGGCCCGCCCCAAGGCTTTGGAACTCCACATCGAGCCTGATTTGCGGGAGATCGGCATGGGCGTCTATGAGGACCGCACCTTTGGAGACCTGCATTTTCACTTCCCGCAGGAACAAAAGCATTTTGTGACCTGTTCCCCCGACTGGGCACCCGAGGGTGGGGAAACTTTTGCCCAGGTGGCAGTGCGGGTCACAGACGCGGTGTTCCGCATTGCTCAGACCCACCCAGATCAAACGGTGGCTGTCTTTACCCATGGTACGGCCATCCGCTGTTTCCAGTCCGCCCTGCGGAACAAGCACCCCTCTCAAACTCCCGAGCTGGGACACTGTGAAAACACCGGCGTCACCTGTCTGGAGTTTGAAGGGGATCAGATCCGTATTCTCTTTGAAAATGATGCCTCCCATCTGCCCGAAGAGATTGCCACTGTGGCCCGTCAGCGCAGAGCCATGGAGCGGGGTGCCCCTATGCTGCTGGTATGGTTCCGCCCCTTGGACATGGACCTGGAAGCCCAAATTTACTATGACGCCCGCAAGGATGCCTGGCAGAACATTCACGGCTCCCTTCACAATTTTGACGGTCCGGGATTTCTGGCTGAGGCCCGTGAGCAATGGCTGGTTGACCGCCGGGCGGTGCAGTGTGTCATGGCCGGGGACCGGGTCATCGGCGTGCTTCAACTGGCCACCGACCGTTTCGCGGAAGAAAAAGTGGGATACGTCCCCTTTGTCTACCTCCAGCCGGAGGATCGGTGTCGGGGGATCGGTGTGCAGCTCATCGGGCAGGCCGTTTGTACTTACCGGGCCCTGGGACGGGAAAAGCTTCGTTTGCGCTGTGCCCCGGATAATCTGCTGGCCCAGCGGTTTTACAAGCGATACGGCTTTGTCCGCATCGGTCAGGCCCCGGGTGCCCGGGTCCCTTTGGATCTGCTGGAAAAATTGATTTGATCTTGCCGGGAGAGGAGCCTTCCTCTCCCGGCTTTTTTGCTCGCAGATTTGACAAAAGTATTGAATCTCCCCCTTCTTTTTTAGACAAAACGTAAATCTTTTGTTTACCTTCTTTCCGCCTGTTTACGAATCCTTTTGAGCCGTATATAATTATCCTGCCCTCATTTGTTTTTTACAGATTCTTTTCCGTATTGACACATCATTTTGACGACAGTTGATTTTGGAGGCGCTCTTTTGGACAGTTCAAACGTAATCTCCATGTTAGGAGCCATCGCACTGTTCCTGTTCGGCATGTCCACTATGACCGACGGTCTGGAAAAGCTATCCAGCGGACGCTTGGAAAGCATTCTGGAGAAACTTACCAACAATGTGTTCAAGGGGGTACTTCTGGGTGCCCTTGTCACCGGACTCATCCAGAGCTCGGCTGCCACCACAGTTATGTGCGTGGGCTTTGTCAACGCAGGCATCATGCGGCTGGAACAGACCGTGGGCATCATTATGGGTGCCAACATCGGCACTACCGTTACCGCCCAAATTCTGCGGCTGGGCAATATTTCCTCGGATAACCCCGTAATGGCGGTTCTGAAGCCCTCTTTCCTGGGTCCCATCCTGGCCCTTGTCGGCATTGTCTTTTACATGTTCATCAAAGGCGGGAAAAAGCAAAACGCAGGTCAGATTGTTTTGGGCCTCGGCGTTCTTTTTATCGGCATGAATACCATGACCGCAGCTGTGGCCCCTCTTCAGGACATGCCGGAGTTTCAGTCTCTTTTTACCGCCTTCTCCAATCCCCTGCTGGGCGTTGCGGTAGGCGCGGCGGTCACCGCCCTCATTCAGAGCTCCTCGGCCTCTATGGGCATTCTGCAGGCCATCAGCACCACGGGTGTGGTCCACTTTAACGTGGCCATTCCTCTTATTATGGGCCAAAACATCGGCACTACCGTCACCGCTCTGCTCTCCAGCGTAGGCGCCAGTAAAAACGCCAAGCGCACCGCCATGATCCACCTGTTCTTTAACATCTTGGGCACCGTCTTCTTTTTGGTGGTTCTATATGCGGGCAACGCGATTCTCCACTTCTCCTTCTGGACCTCTGTCATGGATATGGGCAGCATCGCCAATCTCCATCTCCTGTTCAACCTGGCCTGTACCGCCGTGATGCTCCCGCTTCGCAAACAGCTGGTAGCTCTGGTCGAGCATCTGGTCCCCGGAGATACCGAAATTCGAGAGGTTTCCGTCCTGGACGAGCGTTTTCTTGCCTCCCCCTCTCTGGCCTTGGAGCGCTCCCATGATGCCGTCATTCAGATGGGCCTTTACGCACAGGAAAACTATCGCACCGCCGTGGAACTGCTGGAGCACTATGACGTCAAAAAGCTGGAGCGGCTCAACGAGACCGAGATTGCCCTGGACAAAATGGAAAATGCGCTGGACAACTATTTGGTCAAGCTTACCGACCGTGCCCTCACTTCCCCTGAGAGCGTGCAGATTTCCGAGCTGCTGCACACCCTGTCCGATTTTGAGCGCATTGGCGACTATTCTGTGAATTTGGGAGAGTGTGCCACTGCCCTTCACAATAAAGGCATTACCTTTTCCGACATTGCCAAGCGGGAGCTGAAGGCCCTTACTGACGCGGTGGATGAAACGATTGAAAAAGCCCTGGTCTGCTATCGTGAGCGTTCTTACTCTCTGTCGCTCCAGGTGGAACCTTTGGAAGAGGTTGTGGATCTCATGCGTGATGATCTGCGGGCCCGTCACATCGAACGCCTCAAGAGCGGCTCCTGCACCATTGAACTTGGCACCCAGTTCCTGGAGTTGA
>JAYFPI010000001.1:0-3375 GCA_034927965.1 Pseudoflavonifractor sp. | reverse complement strand
CGGCCCCCCGCCTCCTTCTTCTCTTACAGCTCAGCCATCTTAAAACCGATGCCCCACACCGTTTTGATGTATTCCGTGGTGCTGGCCTTGGCCAGCTTGGCGCGGAGATTGCTTACGTGGACGTTCACCGTATTGTCGTCCCCCATGTATTCCTCGCCCCAAACCCGCTCATAGATTTGCTCCCGGGTAAACACCTTCTTGGGGTGCTCCATCAGGAGAGCCAGAATCTCAAACTCGCGCCCGGTCAGAGTAGCCTCCCGCTCCCCCGCAGTCACCGACACACTCTCCCGGTTCAGCCTCAAATCCCCGCAGCAGAGGATTCCACCCGCCGTCTGTCCAGAAAATTTTTTATAGCGGCGAAGCTGCGCCTCGACCCTCGCCAGAACCTCGGCGTTGTCAAAAGGCTTGGGGATAAAATCGTCCGCCCCCAGCCGAAGTACATTCACCCGATCCTCCAGCCCCGCCTTGGCTGAAAGAACCAGAATCGGCATGGTCTTGCCCCGACGCAGCCGCTGAATCAGCTCCTCCCCGGTGAGCCCCGGGAGCATCAGGTCCAGCAGGATGAGATCATAGGTGTAATTCTCCGCCAGCAGGGCGGCTTCGCTGCCGGAAAACGCCTGCCGGCAGTCGTATCCGGCATCTGTGACGATGCGGTACAGCAAATTGTTGATGTCCTGGTCGTCCTCGACCACCAGGATATGAAAGCTCTCCATCTCCGTACTCTCCTTACTTGGTGCGCAGACGTTTGGCCAGTGCCTCATCCGGCGGAGCCATCACGGTCTGGTAGGTGGTATAGATTACCATTCCGGGCTTCGCGCCCGCCGGTTTTTTTACATATTTGACCGGTGTAAAATCCACCGGAACCTTGCCGGCTTCCCGGCCCTGAGAAAACCAGGCCGCCAAACTGGCTGCCTGAGACACGCTCACCTCATCGGGCTCGGCTCCGCCGGTCCAGAGGATGACGTGAGAACCATGGATCTTCTGGGTGTGGAACCACCAGTCCCACTTGGAGGCCAGCTTTGCGGTAAGCTGATCGTTCTGGCTGTTGTTTTTCCCCACGCTCACCCGGAGCCCGCCATCCGTGCGGAACTCCATAGGCTTTCCCGCCACCCGCTTCTCCCGTTTGGCCGCCTTGGACGCTCGGCGGAGATAACCTGTGTCAGTAAGTTCCTGCCGAATCTCCTGAAGATCCCGCTCCCCCTCTGCCAGCGTGAGGTTTTCCAGCACGCTCTCCAGATAGGTCAAGTCGCTCTCCCCCCGCTCGATCTGCCGGGTGAGCGCAATCTCCGCGTTCTTGGCCTTGTTGTACTCCTTATAGTATCGGGCTGCGTTCTGCTGGGGAGTGAGCAGCGGATTCACCGTAATCTCCGCCTCCCGGCACTCCGGATCATAATAGTCCTGGAGCCGGACGGTGGAGCGTCCCTTCTCCAAGGCGTGAAGGTTGGTGGTGAGGATGTCTCCCAGCTGACGCAGCCGCTCCCGATCCTTGGTAGCCTCCAACTCCCGGCGCTGATTTTCCAGTTTTCGCGCCGTACGATCCCGTGCGTTTTTCACCGCCCGCACCAAATCCTCCCCACGCTGCTTTGTCCTCTCCTGCCGCTCCCGTGTCTCATAGAAGTCATCCAGCAGCACGCCAAAGGAGGGGTACTCCCGCAATTCGGTCCCCGGTCCGTACTGCAAAATGGGCAGGAAGGAGAAATCCGCCGGTTTTCCCTCCCGAAGGAGCATCACCGGTTTCCCGCCTTTCTCCTGCACCTCGTCCCAAAGCCGTTCTACAGCGGGAGCAAGTTCTCCTGCCTCTCCTCGGAATCGAAGTTCCCTCTCCAACAGGGGCGGCACGCCGAACCGAGGCTCCGGCATATGGTAGAAGAGCCCGGGCAGCACCTGCCGACCTGTAGTCAGATCGCCGTCCACCCGGCGGATACACTCCATGATGCGCCCCGCTCCGTCCAGCAGGATGAGGTTGGCCCGGCGGCCCATCGCCTCCAGCACCAAGGAGCGGTTCACCCGGTCCCCCAGCTCGTCCAATGCCTCCAGCCGGAAGGTGACGATCCGCTCCATGTATGGCTGCTCGATCTCTAAAATGCGGGCGCCGGTGAGGTACTTGCGCAGCAGCATGCAAAACATGGGCGGCTTATCCGGGTTCTCCCGATCCAGAGTGGTCAAATGGAGTCTGGGGTGGCTGGGGTTTGCGGAGAGAAGCACACGTACGTTTCCCGCAGGGCCGCGGACGGCCAGGACTACGTCCTGCCCGCCGGGTTGATAGATTTTGTCGATCTTCCCACCCTCAACAGCGGCGCGGAGCTCGGCCACCGCGGCGGACAGGCAAATTGCGTCCAGCGCCATATTATTCCTCCATCATTCGGTCAAACAACTCGTTGAGCCGGTCATTGCGCCCGTTTAAATACAGCCAGCCAAAGAGAGCCTCCAGCGCGGTGGCCGTCTGATACTCCTCCCGGCTGGCGTTCTGTGGAATGGAGTGGGGGCTTGCGTTGCGGCCCCGTCGAAACACGTCAGCCTCCTCCGGAGTCAGGAGGGGGCTGATCTTCTCTACGGCCGTAGCTTGAGCCGGGGCCGCCACGTAGCGGACGGCCGCCCGGTGCAGGCCCTTGGCGGTGGCTTTTCCGCGCAGACACAGCCAGGAACGCACCATCAGTTCAAACACCGCGTCCCCCAAGTGGGCCAAACCTAAATTGCTGATGCCGCCGATGGTGTCCTGGGCGGCATCCAAATGGAAATAATCAGTCATCAGATGTTCCTGCTCTCTTCTCAAGCTCAGCTGCATGCAGCTTTTTGGTTATTGTATCACAATCCGCAAGTGCCGACAAGAGCAGCAGCTCCGCCCCGGCAAGAGAAAAAGCCTACCGTCTGCAAATGGCAGACGGCAGGCTTTTCAACTAAAAAACGTTTTTCCGGCTTTTCCTGTCAATTCTGAAAGGTCATTCTTTCCGCGCCGCCTCTTCTTTATATTTCTTTTGGCAGTAGCCAACGAGTTGTTCCAACACCTCGTTCGCGGTTCGCAGATCTTCCAACTCCACCGGAATCTCTTCCACCACATCGTTTGCGCGGCGGAAATCAAGTGCTCGTTTCTCTTGACAGATGTAACGGCCCTGCTCCGTGAGATAGAGGCGGCACCGGGTATCCGTTTTTGCCCTGTACACAAGCCCCTTCTCCTCCAGCCGATCCACCACACCGGAGGTCACGCTCTTGCTGCGCATCATCCGATGACATAATTTTGCTTGGGTTTGTCCCTCCTGACCAGAAATTGTCAAGAGCGTACGCATCTCACTGTCAAAAAGGGAGATCCCTTCCTGCCGTTTAGACCGCCGCTCATCCACCTGTAAGAACCGCTGGATTTCATAAAGGTGACCAATC
>JAYFPI010000068.1:0-2056 GCA_034927965.1 Pseudoflavonifractor sp. | reverse complement strand
GAGTATTGACAATCAAAAAAAACCGCATTATTATCTTATTAAAAGATTTTACAAAAAGTCATTGTAAAAGATATTGTAGTTCTTGTAAATTTATGAGGTGCAACATGAACAGAGCAGCGTATATGACGGGATTGAATAGATTGGAAATGAGAGAGGTGCCCATGCCGATTATTGACCCCGGGCAAGTATTGGTCAAACTCGAATACGTGGGGATATGCGGCTCGGATGTACATTATTATGAGCATGGAAGAATTGGAGATTTTATTGTAGAGGGCGACTTTATACTGGGGCATGAATGCGCCGGAGAGGTCGTGGAAATCGGTGAGAATGTGACCACGCTTCAGGTGGGCGATAAGGTAGCGCTGGAGCCGGGCCAAACCTGCGGTGAATGTGAATATTGCAAAACCGGAAGATATAATCTTTGCGAGAAAGTCGAATTTCTGGCGACTCCACCATACGACGGTTGCTTTGAAAACTATATTGCTTATCCTGAAAACATGGCTTTTAAGCTGCCTGATAATATCACGACGAAGGAAGGGGCGCTGATTGAGCCTCTGGCCGTGGGGCTGGAGGCGGCCAGTGTGGCAAAGATTGGCCTCGGGACAAGCGTTGTTATCATTGGTTCGGGATGTATCGGGCTGACAACCTTGCTGGCTGCCAAGGCTAGTGGCGCAACGGATGTGACGGTCATTGATATGATCGATGTGCGCTTGAAAAAAGCTATGGAGCTGGGGGCTACACGGGTGGTTAACGCGGCCACCCAGGATGTGATTAACGAAGTGAACAAAGCAACGGACGGTAAGGGAGCCGACGTTGTGATTGAGACGGCCGGAGCGGTCAAAACAACGCAGGAAACTGTTGATCTTGTAAAGCGCGGCGGAACGGTACTGATTGTAGGCATGGCACCACAGGATAAGTTTGAATTCAATTTTGCCAAATTAATGGGTAAGGTCGCGGAGATAAAAACCATTTTCAGATACAAAAACATGTATCCAAAAGCGATTAACGCAGTATCAACCGGTTTGATTGATATTTCAAAAATTGTAACGCATGAATTCAATTTTGATGACATTACACATGCTTTTGATGTAAACATTCATGAAAAGAGCAGTGTTGTCAAAGCCATCATTAAGATCTGACGGGACGGTTTAAAATGTATTACATAGGAATAGATGTCGGGACATCTGGTACGAAGACGGTGCTTTTTGACGGCGACGGCCGCTCCATTTGTTCAAAGACAGTTGGCTATGAAATGTTTCAGCCACACAATGGATGGGCGGAGCAGGATCCGGAGGATTGGTGGCAGGCTGTCCGAAGCGGGCTTCAGTATGTTGTGAATCACAGCGGCGTATCGGCTCATGATATCAGGGGCATAGGAATATCGGGGCAGATGCATGGGCTTGTTATGCTGGACCGCGATGGGGACGTGCTGCGCCATGCTATCATTTGGTGCGACCAAAGAACCGAACAGGAATGTGCGCAAATGGAAGCTGTTATCGGCAGAAAGCGCATTATCGAAATAACGGCGAATCCGCCGATGACAGGATTTACTGCAGCAAAAATATTATGGGTACAAAACAATGAGCCACAGGTTTATGAAAAATGCAAGCATATACTCCTGCCGAAGGACTATATTAGGTACAAACTGACAGGGGAATATGCGACCGAGGTATCCGACGCGGCAGGGATGCAGTTGATGGATATCGCGTGCAGAACGTGGTCTGGTGAAATATTGAGCAAACTTAATATCGACAGGCAGCTCCTGGGAGAAATGCATGAATCACAAGATATAACGGGAAAGGTAACGAAAAAAGCGGCTGCCGAGACGGGGCTCATAGAAGAGACGATCGTTGTGGGGGGCGCGGGAGATAACCCGGCCGCAGCTCTGGGAACAGGGGTGGCTGCAGCGGGGTCTGCGTTTACTACGATCGGCACATCGGCCGTTATCTATGCGGTGACCGACGAAGTGAAGATCGACATGGAAGGAAGGGTGCATACACTTTGCGCATCTGTTCCGGGCAAATGGACAGTGATGAGCTGCACTCAGGCAGCAGGA
>JAYFPI010000074.1:0-2714 GCA_034927965.1 Pseudoflavonifractor sp. | reverse complement strand
ATGGACTGTCTGAAGGCCATTAAGTCCGCGGACCCCGACATGCTGGTGGGCGCAGGAACCATCCTGCGCCCCGAACAGGTGGACCAGGCCAAACAGGCCGGCGCCGATTTCATTGTCACCCCCGGCTTCAACCCAAAGGTCGTGTCGCACTGTCTGGAGCTTGGCCTTCCTGTTGTTCCCGGCTGTGTCACCCCTACTGAGATCGAGGCGGGGTTGGATCTTGGGCTAAACGTCTTTAAATTCTTCCCGTCCGAACCACTCAACGGCATGGCCACCATCCGGCAGCTGTGCGGCCCCTACGGAAACATCCGCTTTATCCCCACCGCCGGGATTACCCTGACCAATCTGGAAGAATACTTGTCCAGCGTCAAAATTGCCGCCGTGGGGGGCAGCTTTATGGCTCCCGCCGCTCTGGTGGAGGCCCAGGACTGGGCGGGCATTACCGCCCTGTGCCAACGCGCGGTGGAGAAGTCCCTGGGCTTCTCCCTGGCCCACATCGGCATCAACGGAGAGAGCAAGGAGGAGGGTCTGGCCACCGCACGGTGGTTCTTCGACCGCTTTGGCTTCCCGGTGAAGGAGGGCGGCAAGTCCAACTTCGCCGCATCGTATGTGGAGTGCTGCAACCAGAAATTCCCTGGAAAGCACGGGCACATCGGGATTTTTACGCTGTCCCCCGACCGGGCGGTGGCTTATTTTCAATCCAAAGGTATCCCCCTGCGGAAGGAGTTCCAGAACGTGGACGCCAAGGGCAATCTGGTGGCCGTATACCTGGCAGAGGAGATCGGCGGATTTGCCGTCCACATTGTGAAAAAGCCTTAAAGGAGGGCCTGACATGAAAAAAATCATCAACGATCCCACTCAATATACCGATGACATGCTCCAAGGCATCTACCGTGCCCATCCGAACGAAGTCGGCTTTGTCAACGGCGATTTGCGCTGCTACTGCGCCAAGTACAAGGTCCCTGGGAAAGTGGCCATCATCACTGGCGGTGGCACCGGGCACCTGCCCCTGTTTTTGGGGTATGTGGGGGAAAATCTGCTGGACGGCTGCGCCGTGGGCGGCGTCTTCCAGTCTCCCAGCGCCGAGCAGATTTTCGAGGTCAGCAAACAGGTGGACTCCGGTGCTGGGGTTTTGTATCTCTATGGCAACTACACCGGAGATATCATGAACTTTGATATGGCCGCCGAGATGTGCGAGCTAGAGGACATCCAAACGCGCTCCATTGTGGGGGCCGACGACGTGAATTCCAACGCCGACGTCAATGCCCGCCGGGGCGTGGCCGGCATCTTTTTCCTTTATAAGTGCGCCGGGGCCAAAGCCGCCCAGATGGGAACACTGGATGAGGTGCTGGCCACCGCGCAAAAGGCCAAGGATAACACCCGCACGGTTGGCTTCGCACTGACTCCCTGCATCATCCCCGAGGTCGGCCATTCCAACTTCACTCTGGGCGAAAACGAGATGGCCATGGGCATGGGCATCCACGGAGAGCCCGGCGTGTGGAACGGCCCGGTGAAAACCGCCGACGCGTTGGCCGCCGAATCGCTGGAAACACTGCTGAAGGATATGCCAGTCGCCCCCGGCGGGGAGGTCGCCCTGCTGATCAACGGACTGGGAGCCACCTCGGTAGAGGAGTTGTATATTCTCTCCAACAGCGTGTCTCAGCGTCTGGAAGAGAATGGGATTTCCATCTATCGCACCTTTGTGGGCGAGTTTGCCACTTCCATGGAGATGGCGGGTGCCTCCATCTCCATCATGAAGGTGGATTCGGAGACCAAGACGCTGCTGGACATGCCCGTCAGCACTCCCTTCTACTGTCAGAACTAAGGGGGACCCTATGACCGAAATCAAAGCAAGCGACTGGACTATTTTAATGCAGGCGGTAGCGCGGGTGATGACCGAGCATGCCGATCTTCTGTGTGAGATGGACGCCCGCATGGGGGACGGCGATTTGGGGCTGACCATGAAAAAGGGCTATTGCGCCCTGCCCGAACTCTACACTTCTATGGACGAGCCCGACATGGGCAAGCGGCTAGCCAAATCCGGCCTGAAAATGTCCAACGTGGTTCCCTCCACTATGGGCACTCTGATGTCCTCTGGCTGGATGGAGGGCGGCAAGCGGCTGGTGGGCAAGCAGACGGTGGATGCCGCCGCCTTTGCCGACTTCCTGCTCGGCTTCTCCGACGGAATTGTCAAGCGGGGCAAATGCACCCCCGGCGACCGCACTGTGCTGGACGCCATTCTGCCCGCCGCCAAGGCCGCCGAACAGACCGCCGCTGCCGGCAGTGACCTGTCCGCAACTGTCCGGGCCGCCCTGGAGGGTGCCAAGGCCGGGGTGGAGGCAACCAAAACCATGACTCCAAAGTACGGAAAGGCGGCCGTCTTCGCCGCAAAGGCCCTGGGAACCGAGGATCAGGGCGCCACTGCCGGAATGCTGCTGATTCAAGGACTTTGCAACGGCATTCAAGCGGGATCAGACAAGGGAGCATTACAATGAAAAAAATGGTAGGTTTCGGAGACTACATGCTCCGGCTCAACCCCGCGGGCTATCTGCGGTTTCTCCAGGCGGACAATTTCCAGGTCAACTACACCGGCGCGGAGGCCAATGTCTGCGTCTCCCTGTCCATGATGGGGATGGAAACCGATTTCGTCACCCGCTTACCCGAAAACGACATCGCCGCGGCCGGGGTTGCGGAACTGCGCAAGTTCCACGTGG
>JAYFPI010000029.1:0-7487 GCA_034927965.1 Pseudoflavonifractor sp. | reverse complement strand
CGGGAGATTGCCGAGCGCGGGAGGTGGACGAAATAGCCATCATCAGTTTTACGAATTACCCCAAGGGGCAGAACCGCCCCTGCATGGCGGCGGTCATGGAGTACACGAAGCGGGAGGAGAAAACGCTGTGGCAGGGACAGTCACTGGTCAGCGGAATCAACTGCCGGCCCGAGAGCGTCTATGACGATTTTCTCTGTACCAAGCTTCTTTACCACAAGGATGACAAAACTCTGTTCTTCCACATGGTGCAGTCCTTCCCAAAGGGTGCCGACGTCGATCCGGTTACGGCGCATGCCGCGGCAATGGAGCTTGGTAAGTATTTTGAGGGCCGCGAGGTGCTGGTCTGTACCCATACCGACCGCGGCCATGTCCACTCGCACTTCATCATCAACAGCGTCTCGCTGGAGGATGGACGCAAGCTCCACATCAGCCAGCCGGAGCTGGTTGAGCTCAGGCAACGCAACGATCAGGTATGCGAGATGTTCGCTCTGCCGGTATTTCAGAAAGGCCAGAAAAAGGAAAAAGTGAAATCCATGTCCACAGCGGAGTACCATGCCGCCGCGAGGGGCGAGAGCTGGAAGTTCCGGCTCATGGACACCATCGACGAGTGCATGCGCTATGCCGAAACCCGCGAGGAGTTCATCGCTCTGATGCGCACCGAGGGTTACGACGTCCGCTGGGAAGCGTCGCGGAAGAACATCACTTACACGCTTCCCGGCGGAATGAAGTGCCGGGATGACCGGCTGCACGACGAACGGTATTTGAAGGAGGCGATGGAACGTGAGTTCCGAATTCGAACGGGAATTGTCCATGGAGGAATTGAAGCGGCTGAACCATCCGCGGGATTCGATGATGCGGCAAGAGCCGACAACGGCGGCACAACCAGAGCCGCATCCGACACAGGCGGAGTGGGCGGAATTGCACCAGACGCTGAGTTCATTGGAACGCCGCGTGGCCGCGCAGGCGGCCCTTGTGCGGGAACTTTCCAAAAGGCCGAGAACGTACCCGACCCAGGAACAGATCACGGCGCTGGCGCGGGATGTGGCGGCGATGCGGGAGACACTGCAACAGGTTGGGAAAAGGAACGCGCGGCGTATCTCTCTCCCGCATCTGCGCCTGCCATGCCTCAGCCCGGCGTTGCTGTTAATCCCGGTAATCTTGCTGGTGCTCTGGGCAATGTGGCACAGCTGGGACACGCTCTGGAACGGACTCAGGATGCTGTTCCCGTGAAGGATGCCACAACCATGAATCTATACACAGACCGAAAGGTTTTCACCGAAGAGCGTGAAAAGAAAATCGCCCTCGGCCATAAGGCGGATGACCATGAGGATGAGCAAACCTGGCAGCAGACTATTTATTGAGCTGAAATCAACAAAAATTTCATGTCTACAAAGGGAGGAAGGGAATTCTATGAGAACAGAATACGAGGAATACAGAGATACAGGAATGCTGGGTGGTTACTGCCCCGAGCACGCCTTGCTACGGGATGCCGGGAACGGCGCGGTCGTCACAAGCTTCCGGGATGCATCGTACTGGCAGAGAGAAGATCACATGGTCAGTGAGCGGGATATACTCATCGGCGGGAAAGCGTTTCATGTGACCTCTGTGTTTCCGGCAGAAGGGAGCGCCACGCCCACGGATAAGCTACTCTCCCTCATTGACGCTGACCTTGCAAAAACTGCCCACAGCGCCTGAGGTTTCAATAGACTTGGCCGAGCCGGTGCGGTATACTGTGCGTACCCGTACCGGCTTGCCCCAAACGAGAAGGAGGTTAAAATACATGGCAAGCCCAAAATACAATATCCTCTACGGCAGACTCAGTCAGGAGGACGAGCGGCAGGGCGAGTCCAACTCTATCCACAACCAGAAGCTGTTCCTCGAAAAGTACGCGGAGGACAATGGCTTTGACAACACCATCTTCCTCGCTGATGATGGCTACTCCGGCACCAACTTCGAGCGGCCCTCTTGGAAAAAGATTATCGCCATGATTGAGCATGACGAGGTGTCCACATTGATCGTCAAGGATCTCAGTCGTCTGGGGCGCGAGTACTTGCAGGTGGGGCAGTTCACGGAAATCTACTTCCCGGAGAAGGGCGTGCGCTTCATCGCCGTCAACGACGGCGTGGATTCTCTGGTAGCCAGCAGCAACGACTTCAATCCCATCCGCAACTGGGCAAATGAACTGCATGCCAAGGACACCAGCAAGAAGGTGCGCACCATCAAAAAAATGCAGGCGGAGCGCGGCGAACGGCTGGGTGGGAAGCCGCCCTACGGCTACAAGAAACGTGACGCGCAGTCCAAGGAGATTATCCCTGACGAGGAAACCGCGCCCGTGGTGCGGCGCATCTTCGATCTGTGTGCTGGCGGAAAAGGCCCAAATCAGATTGCGCGAATCTTGACCGGAGAGCAGGTGCTCAATCCCACCAACCAGTATTATCAGGCGACAGGCGCTACCTGCACCAATCTGGACACCACTCGTCCCTGCGTCTGGTGTGGGAAAACGGTAGCTGACATGTTGGAAAATAAAGTTTATATCGGTCATACGCTCGCCATGCGGACAACGACACTCTCTTACAAGAACAAGAAAACAATTCAGAATCCGGAGAGCGAACAAATCCTCGTGGAAAACACGCATGAGCCGCTCATCTCGCAGGAAATCTGGGAAATTGTGCAGGACGTGCGCAAGCACAAACGCAGAGCGCCAAAGCTCATGGACGAACCAAACCTGTTCTCTGGATTGGTCTACTGCGCTGACTGCGGCAAGTATCTGGTGCTCTGCAGAACCCAAACCATGCAGGAGGATCAGTATTACTTCCGCTGCTCCACCTACGGAAAGCGAGGAAGGGCCACCTGCTCACCGCACCAGATTCGGGAGTCCGATCTCAAGCAAATCGTGCTGGATGACCTGCGCCGGGTCACGCACTTTGCGCGGATGAAGGAGCGGCAGTTTGCCGAGTACATCAACCAGAAGAACACGCTGGAGCTGCGTCGGGAGATCAACACGGTGCAGAAGGGGCTGGATGCCATGCGCCGGAGAAGCGGTGAGCTGTCCGCACTCTTCAAGCGGCTCTATGAGGACAACGTCCTCGGGCGGATCACCAACGAACAGTTTCGGATGCTCTCCGCTGACTACAATACAGAGCAGAAGTCCTTGGAGATTGCCATTCCGGAGAAGGAGTCTCGGCTGAAAAAGCTGAAAGCGTCGGCAGCCAATGTGGATGCATTCATCGACAAGGCGAAGCAGTACACCACCATTGACGAGCTGACACCGGAGCTGCTGCGACTGTTTATCCAGCGCATCGAGATTGGAGAGAGAAGTAAGAAGCACTCGCACTCTGCGTCGCAGAGCATTCGCATTGTGTACCGGGACATCGGCACGATAGACAGTCCAATGAGAGAAGGATCGCCGGCACCACATATAGCACCGCCGATCTCAAGCAAAGAAGAATTGATGAAATTGTTGGCATAAAACACAGAGGCGGACGGCTTCCGCCGCCCGCCTCTGTGCTTGACAGTTCAGATGTGTCACAAAAAGTACCTATGAGAACCATCAGAAAAGGCGGCCTCTTTTATTTGTATTTTAGGCCAAGCTCGCCTGTCTTTGTAATTTTGCCCAATGGTAAAGCCATATTTTGAATTTAAAATCAGCAACTTCACAACATATTGTTGTTTGGCAAAAAATGGTTAGCATTGTGCTGAAAAATTGGAAGGCCCTTGACGCGCGGGCCAAAACCGTGTATCATACACAGTTGTAACCATTTGTAATTTTTTGTTTCCCCTCCGTAATAAACGGCAGGAAACAGTTTAAATTTGATTCCGGACAGAAAGAAGGTTTTTCCCGTGGATGAGATCCTGCTTGATGCAGCGCACGCGCGATCCGCACCGGCGGCATCTTCCAGAACAGCCCGGCTCCGTATGCCCTCCCGGCAGGATGTCCAAAAACTCCTTCGAGCCGTCCCGTACCACAATTTTTTAGAGCGCCGCTCCCCGCTGGACCCGCTGATCTATTTGGTAGCCGCCTTGTCGGTGGCCTCTGCCGCTGTCTTGGGAAGCCTGTATGGCCCCAGCTATTCCGTATCGGTGGATGGGGTGGATCTGGGACTGGTGCAGAGCCGTCAGGCAGTGGAAACCGCCATCGATCGGGTGGAGGCTCGGGCCGGCAACATTTTGGGCCACTCTTACACGCTGGAGCAAGACGTCTCTTACCGGTTTGCCCTGAGCCAGCGGGATGAGCGTATCTCTGTCTCCCAAGTGGAAACCTATCTGTTTGACCAGATTGGCGAGGTGATGAAGACCTCGGTGCTGACAGTAAACGGCCAACTCATCGGTGCAGCCGACGACGAGACAGCACTGGAGGGTCTGCTGGATTCCATTAAGGCTCCCTATGTCACCGCCAACACCATCTCGGCGCAGTGTGTCCAGCCGGTGGTGGCAACCAAGGAATACACTTCCACCAGCGAGCTGAAGGACGTGGAGTCCATGCGCTCACTTCTGACCGCCAACAGCATGGAAGAGGTTGCTTACACCGTTCAAGCGGGGGACACCTTTTCCGGGATTGCCAACAGTCGGGGCATGCGTATGTCCGATCTTCAGGCTTTGAATCCTGATGTGGATATTAACAATCTGATGGTGGGGCAGACCCTTACCATCAGTCAGGCCGTTCCCTTCCTGTCAGTGCAGACGGTGGATCGTCTGACCTATGACGGCCCGGTAGCCTATCCGGTGCAAGAGGTTGCCGACGACACGATGTATCAGGGCGACACCAAGGTTCTTACTGTCGGTGCGGACGGTCTTGCCGCCTATAACGCAGATGTGACCTACCTCAACGGGGTAGAGCAATCCCAGATTATTAACTCCTCTACCGTACTCAAGGAACCCGTGACTCAGGTAGTGGCGGTTGGTACCAAGGAGCGGCCCCGCACCATGGCCACCGGCCACTTGAAGTGGCCGCTCTATGGCAGCATCAGCTCCGGCTATGGCTACCGTTCCATCTTTGGTTCTTACAGCTTCCACACCGGTCTGGACATTACCGGCTCCTACGGCGCTGCGATTGCCGCCGCAGATGGCGGCAAGGTGATTTTCGCCGGCACTGGTACCGGAAGTTACTGGAGCTACGGAAGATACGTTGTGATTGACCATGAAAACGGCATTCAGACGATCTATGCTCACTGTTCCAGCCTGAACGTCAACGCGGGGGATCGGGTCTACCAAGGCCAGGTAATTGCCCGTGTGGGCTCCACCGGCCGCGCTACCGGCAATCACTGTCATTTCCAAGTCATGGTGAACGGCACCACGGTCAACCCATACAATTATCTGCCCTAAATCGAGCCTCAAGAGACGGGAGAATTTCTCCCGTCTCTTTTTTGCGTCCTCACTCCACCAGCATCTCCAGATCCTCCAAGCTTAAATCGGGCTGAAGCGCCAGACTGATCCCGTAGCCAATGACCTTGGCCATATCCTCTACACGCTGGTCGATGTCTCGGGGAGAGACCATCAGCGTAGCGCCCGATCCCCCGGCCAAAGCCGCAGGGTCAAAGTCTCCCCGCCCGGCCTCCTCCAGCAGATCGGCGGCCAGCGTGGCCCCGTCTACCACTGTGGGTACTCCCACCGCAATGACTGGAACGCCCATGCTCTCCCGGTCCAGGGAAAAGCGGTAATTGCCCACGCCGGAGCCGGGGGAGATTCCTGTATCGGAAACCTGCACCGTGGTGCACAGGCGCTCCAGCCGTCTGGCCGCCAGGGCGTCTATCGCCACAATGGCCTTCGGCCCAATCTGGTTGACCACCGCCCGCACGATCTCTCCGCTTTCTACGCCGGTGGTTCCCAGAACCCCGGTGGCCAAGACCGCCACCGGGCGGAAGCTTCCAAACTGACTGGGTGCCATCGTCACCAAATGTCGGGTCACCAGGGTCTGATCGGCGGTTTTTGGCCCCACGGCGTCCGGCGTCATGGCTCGGTTTCCCAGACCTACCACCAGAACACAATCTCCGCTCTTTCCGGCGATCAGAGGGGAAAGCAGCCCAGCCAGGGCCCGGACTGCCCGAGGAAAGGCGTCTTCTTCCCGTCGGCCCAGGCCGGTTAGGTCCAAGGTATGATAGGTCCCCTGGGGCTTTCCCAGCGTCTGTGCGCCGGCCTCGCTGCTAACCCGTACAGTAGTGAGGGGAAATCCCTCCGCTGTGTCCTCTTCGCTGGAGACTCCCGGCAAGTCTGAAGCCCCCGCCCGCAGTTCTCTGGCCTCCAGCGCCAAATCGGTTCTCCGTTCCAGCATATTTTCTTCTCCTTGCCCCCAAGATATAGTATTTTATCCAAACAGCGGTACTATTTTTTGCAAAAATCCTTCTTCTATCCGAAAAAACAAGAAAAATTCAAAATAAATCTTGATTTTTTTTAATAGGTCTGCTAGAATAGATATCTGCATGGAGATTCTATGTCTCAAATTCGTCATTCGGAGGAGGTGTTTGGTTTGCCGAACATTAAGTCTGCCAAAAAGCGCGTTCTGGTGAACAAGGCCAAAGCTCTGCAGAACAAGGCCGCTCGGTCTGCCCTGAAGACCGACATTAAGAGGTTCGAGGTCGCGGTGACAGAAGGCAACCGCAGCGAGGCCGAGGGCGCTTACAAAATGGCTGTCAAGGCTGTGGACAAGGCCGTCTGCCACGGGATTCTGCACAGTAACAACGCCGCGCACAAAAAGAGCGGCATGACCCTGAAGCTTAACAAGCTGGCCTAATGCTTGCTTCAGGTAGCAATGAACCGCCTGCTCTCAAGCAGGCGGTTTTTTGTCTTTTTACGCAGTTTGGGAAAGGGGGGAGGCCGCTTGCGCAAAGCGGGAAACTTCATCCGGTTTATTTTTGAACTTGTGGACCTCTATTTTACCAAGCGGATTTCCCGCTCGGCGGCAGAGTTGGCCTATTTTTTAATCCTCTCTTTTTTTCCGGCCCTTATCTGTATCAACGCCGTCATCGGCACCCTTCATCTGGATGTGGCGGGCCTGCTTCAGGAGGCCGAGCTCATCATTCCAGAAGAGGCCCTGGCGGTCCTCACTGAGTATGTGGGCTATATCACCACCAACCAGTCCCACGCCCTGCTGTTGGGCGGCATAATCATGATGCTGTTTTCCGCTTCGGCGGCCATGCGCTCTCTAATGAATATCATGGACGACATTTACGGCCGGAAAAGCTATACGGGCCTGTGGCAGATCGTGGCCAGCGTGGCCTTTTCCGTCCTGTTTCTGCTGACCATCTACCTATCTTTGGCGGTGGTGCTCACTGGAAGTTGGTTTTTTCATCTGCTGGAAAACCTAATCCAGCGGGTCCCACGACTGCAAAGCGTGGTTTTGCCATGGAACTGGCAGTGGATGCGCTTTCTCATCCTGTTTTGTCTCGTGCTGGTTTTTGTTATGCTGCTCTACCGGGCGACCGCACCCAGGGAAAAACCCTCCGCTCCGCTCTTTACCGGGGCCCTCCTGGCCTCGGTTGCTCTGGTGCTGG
>JAYFPI010000030.1:0-43720 GCA_034927965.1 Pseudoflavonifractor sp. | reverse complement strand
CTTTGTGTGAATACAGCAGCCCGCGTTAAAATATGGGAGTTCATCCTTCTCTGAAAATTTTGGCCGGTGCGTGTGCCCGCAGATAATCATTTTATGATTCTTTGCGATCCACTTTCTGTACTTAATTTCAATTTTTGACCTTTTGTAAAGGCTTTTTGCCGGGCTGGCCGGATTTTGAAATCCGACCACATGCATAAACCTCCAAAAATATCGCATCAGCACCATGGAGGCCATCCAGAACTGATCATTCATGAAATCGCCTTGGTGCCCGTGTATAATCAGTATTTCCTGCCCTGTATCCTTGTTCTTTAATACCAGCGCCTCATATGGAACCACGCCTCTCAGAAATTCCTGCGTATCCTGACTGAATTCATCATAATAGCTATAGTAATTTTTCTTGACAAAGGACTTTGACCGCAGATAAATGTTGTGATTACCGTAGAGCAAAACCAATCTGCCTGCATCATAATATTTCTTGATGGACTTAAATACGTCAGAGTGCGCTAGGCGTATGGTTTTAAAGTCGGAATACTCCCACAATTCATCTCCGTCTCCAGCCTCGACGTATCGGTATCCATTCTCATAATAGTATTCAAGGGCATGTAGCAGTACACTTTGATTCCTGGTGAATTCATCGGAAGCGCTATCGTCGCCCCTGTGGGAATCACTGAAAATTATATACTTAGATTTTGTATCAAAGTATTCAGCTTTAGCATTTCGGTATGCAGATGTCAGTCTTTTATCTGTGAACATGTTTACTCCTCGCACTGTTCCCTTACCTAAGCAGATTGGTATTATAGGCTGCAATATACCGGGCGATAAAACTTATGGAGCACAGGCAATAAACTCTAGTATTCTCAAAACATTTCGTTGTCAGTCATTTTAAAAGACGTACAATACCGAAAAATGCAGCTCACTTGGATTTCACCTAATGTTTATGATGGACAGGCTAGCGATAATCATAAGTTTGGCAAATTTTTATTACGGTCGACGAGGAATAGAGCATCAGGATTCTAAAAGAGTATAAAGCATACAGCCCTTGGAGTGGGCTCTAAATACTACTATTTTATAAAGACGAGGACATATTTATGGCTTGTACAACTATTCTGATCGGAAAGAAAGCATCGTATGACGGCATCCTCGGCAGGCAATAATCCGGATACCCGAACAGACAGGCTCCTTACCGGCCTGCCGGGCCGGTTGGATGTGAATAGATGGTAGGCCGATTCAAATATTCCGGTGCTGTTGCTAATTGCAACCGTTACCTTCTCTTGCCTCTCATTCCCATAAGAATGGGATGAAGTGGAGAAATCCACTTATGATACCGTTGACAACGGATAGAAATGTTGCTTTGCAAATGATGTAGTAAACTTAAATCCCTATACTGGGATTTTCGAAAAGCACCCAGATGCCCGGCTGTTTTTCAACAGCCGGGCATCTGGGTGCTTTTCATTTCTGGCAGCGGGTGAAGGATTCGAATTTTAAAGTAACATTTTCTGGTTTTAATGAAGTTTACAATATGAAATGTTTTGTGCTATCCTAAAAATATTTTCTATCAAAAGAAAGGTAAAATGGAGGGTTCAGGATGGTACAGAAAAAAGACATGTCAAAGGCCACACTTTCAGAATGGCTAAATACTTGGCTGGAGCAATATATGCTTGGGAAGAAGTATGGAACGGTAAAAAGCTACCGTGCACAGATTAAAACAAATATCGATCCATACATCGGCCATGTAAGCTTGTGTAACTTATCAATAGAGCACATCAATTATCTTTACAACCTGCTTAGTGTTGGAATTGATAAAGAGCGGCAGCCCCTATCGGCAAAATCGGTTCGTAATGTCCACGGAATTTTGCATGAGGCGTTGGCGGTGGCTTTTGAATTGGGGTACATAGAAAAGAATCCAAGTGATTGTAGACACCTCATTCAACTTCCACAAGTAGTTAAGGCTGAAATCAGGCCATTAACGGATTCTCAAATAAAGCTGTTCCTCCGTAAGGTTAATACGGATGTTCTTGCAAATTATTTTAAGCTGGTCCTTTTTACTGGATTGCGTGAAAGTGAGGCTATGGGCCTGACATGGGACTGTATTGACTTCACTCAAAATACAATCCGTGTTGAGAAGCAACTTCAAAAGCGGCCGATTTCTGATGGTGGGTATGTATTTGTTCCATTGAAAAACAATAGAACCCGCACGATAGTTGCGGCCCCGGCGCTTATGCAGGTGCTTCGGGCAGAGAGGTTAAAACAAGCTGAAGCACGTTTATGTGCGGGTGTTGATTGGAAGGGCTGGACAGACGAACAGTATCGTCGTTCAGCCCTTGTTTTTACAACAGAAAGCGGAGCACATTTGACCCAAAGTACAATTAGAAGGCATTATAAGCGCTTGGTAGAGGAGATGGGGCTACCAAAGTGTCGCGTACACGATCTCAGACATACGTTTGCGGTGCTTTCGCTCCAAAATGGCGATGACATCAAAACGGTTCAAGAAAATTTAGGACATGCTACCGCGGCCTTTACTCTGGATGTATATGGGCATGTGTCAGATCGTATGAAAGCAGCCAGCGCGGCCAGGATGCAGCAGTATATTTGCGATATGAAAGGGGTTAAAGAATCATGGGAAAAGTAATCAGCGTTTGTAACCAAAAGGGCGGTGTCGGCAAGACCACCACCACACTTGATCTGGCTGCTGCACTTCAAGCGCGCGGGAAAAAGGTTTTGGCCATTGATGGGGACCAGCAGCGGAACTTAACCAGCTCCTTGATCTCCGGAACGACCAGGAAACAGTCGTTGAGCGAACTGCTCCACTACACCGTTGCCGGCATCCTCTGTACGCCTGACATGTTTATTTACCACACTGACTGCGGTGTGGATCTCATCGGCTCCAGCAAGCTGCTGGCGGCGGCCAACAGCATTTTGGCCACCAGCAATGACAGCGAGGGGGTTTTGGCCAAGGCAATCAACGCAATTACCCATGACGGCCAGGACTATGACTTCGTTCTCATTGACTGTGCCCCCAGCCTGGATCTCCTGGTCTCCAACGCGCTGACAGCCTCTGACGGTGTGGTGATTCCCACGGAACCGGCCAGTTACAGCGTGGACGGCATTGTGGGAGTATGGGAGACCATTACCCGCATTCAGCGGACCACAAATCCAAAACTCCGGGTAGAGTGCATCGTAATCAATAAATACGATGCGCGAAAAAACGATGACCAGCTTCATGCCTCCGAAATCCGTGAGGCGTTTGGAGATTCTGTTTTCCCGGAGCCGTTTCCGCTTCTGGCGGAAATCAAAGACAGCGTGAACATGGACAAGCGACAGGCCATGCTGACCAGCCGACGGTCCCGTGCATGGCCGCTGTACCGGAGGCTTGCAGAGGAGGTAATCAGCCATGAATCTTAAGGACCGCATTCTTGAAGCGGAGACAGCGGCGGCCACGGAGGAATCCCCGCTGGCCGCTCTTTTTCGGAATGCAAAGCCGTTGGGCATGGAGCCAGACCCAAGCAGTCCGGCAGCGCCGCAGTCCCCCCGGCTTCTGGAGCTCCCTGCAGACGCTCTGGACGAGATGGAGCAGCCCTTCCGGCTGTACAATGACGCCAAGATGGAGAAAATGCGCCAGAGCATTTCTGCACATGGGATTATTCAGCGCATTGTTGTCCGTCCTTATCCCGAGGGGAGCGGACACTATCAAATTGTCTCTGGGCGAAACAGACGCCGGGCCGCCGTACTGGCCGGTTATACCATGGTGCCGTGCGAAGTGCGCGTGCTGGATGATGACGAGGCCCGCCTTCAGATGGTGGCTACCAACCTGGAACAGCGGGAAGAACTGCTTCCCAGCGAAAAAGCGTGGGCATACCGAATTCAGCTGGAGACCTTGGCGCATCAGGGGAAAATGACTTCGACACAATTTGTGTCGAAGCGGTCCAATGAGGAAATTGGTGCGGAAAATGATGAGAGCAGAGAAAAAGTTCGCCGCTATATTCGCCTCACTTATCTTTCCCCTGAGCTTCTGGAGGCTGTGGACAACGGCACCCTGGGGTTCGGGGCCGGCGCTTCCTTATCGTACCTCCCCCCCGAAAGTCAAACCGCTGTGCATCAATACTTCTTTGTAGATCACAAGCAGAAGATCAGCGGCGACTTAGCCGATAAGCTTCGCGCTGCCGGAGAGGGCACCACACTGAGCGCTGAGCTCATTCGGGACATTCTTTTTCCTGCTGTAAAAAAAGGAAAGCCGCTGCGCAAGGTGTCTATCCCCATGAAGCCGCTGCGGCGCTATTTCCCAGCAGAAGCAACTTCACAGGAAATTGAACAGCAGATCATTCAGATTGTAATAGAACACTTTAGGAAGGATGGGAATGCTTAGATGGAACAACTTTTCAAGGCCAAAACAGTCCAGCAGTTTAAAATTATGGAATGGCTTCTGGCAAACGGGATTACAAAGGACGATATTGCTCAGGTAGATTTTATTGGTGAAGAGAATCTGAAAATTACCAATCCGGCTGGCGGCTACATGTTTTTGTCCTGTGACGACAGCGGAAAGGTCTCCGTTGACCAGGCACCTCCCGTTCCAGAGGAACGCAGAGACGAGCTCTATTCCCTTTGGTGCGAAGAAACAAATGACGCCTGGACGGAAGAGTGGAGAGAAAATCTGACGCCGGAAGAAATCAGTCTTGTGGATGCCTGGGACGAAAAAAGCAACAGCGGCCTTCTCAAGGTGTGCCAGGATATTTTGGCACATGAAAAATACGGACAGGCTGAGGATCTGTCGGCCGAAGAAGATGAGCTTGAGATGTGATGGTCATGCGTTTTTATCAGAGAAAGTGGAGGAAACAGGAAGCGGTCCTCACAGAGCTTTTACGCCCCTTTGATTCCTGGATCGAAACCGCGTCTCCTCAGGAGAATGTGCAGGCCAAAGCCTGCCTGCTGCGTGTTCTGGATCAGGTGAGAAACATCCGCCCGGACCGGCGGTCTTACGCTGCCGGCAATTCCCATTTTGACTACCTCTTTCAGCTTTCCATTGTAGCGCAGGAGCTTAGAAGAAAAGAATACGTTCACGCTTGTCATGAGATGGTGGATCTGATACACTTTAATCCAGTATCACAACCAAGAATACGGACGAACCTGATTTGTCTGCTATCAGACTATCTGGAGGGATAGACGTGTTTCGGATTTTTCACAAAAACATGGAATCGGCTGGGACAAGTTCTAAGCAAGAGGCGTACAGGAAGGCGATTGCCAGGGTTGAGGAACTGCTTGGAACAACAAGCCGGCCGGATGAACAAGGTGCCATTCTTGACTATGCAATCAAGGTGGTCAAACGCGATTTGATAGGAGAGGCCTTATCCAACATTTTTTACTGCGGGAATGAGTTTCCTCCAGATTGGAGAAATGTGATTCCGGTTCCTTTCAGCTGCCAAGAAAAGAAGCCGGTGTCAATTGACTTGGGGAGTACGGACGTTTTGGCTGTACCATGGAGAGTGGAAAGTTTGGCAACCTCCATTCGGGATCTGCGGACTGCACCTTTTAACAGTGCGGAGGGACGGTATTCCGCCTCTTATTACAAAGAGATAGGTTTGGCCGTCATCAATAACGGAATTCATCATTCTGCTGTGGCAAGCATGGGTGGCGGCGGGGCGATACAGGCTGCCGCTTACAGCATGGCTGCCGCATTTAATATCATGTCAACAAACGGCGCTGTATGGACGATAAAAGAACAGCAGGGAACTTCACAGATCGACGTTCTGGATTTTCGTTTTGCCATACTCTTTACTTTGGCGGAAAAACGGCACAAGATATCCCAGACAGCCTTTGCGAGTGCCAATATTGACACCCGAAGTCTGGCATCATATAATAACATCCATACAGGCACAGTTGAATTGGAAGAGGGGCGATCCTTTGACGATACTTGAATTTATTAGATCGAACCGTTCTTATTTTGAGGACTTTGTTACCCGCAGCACCTATCACTCAAACAGTATCGAGGGAAACACCCTTTCTATGGCTGAAACTTACGCCATTATTTTTAACGACAATACGTTTCAGGTAACGGCGGCCCCCCGTGAGATTTACGAGGCCATCAATATGAAGTATGCTCTGTCCTACATGATGGAGCACTGCATGGAACCCCTATCTCAGGAGTTTATTAAGCACATCGGGATTCAGATCAACAAGAACATCAATGAAATAGATGGTTACCGTAAGGTTGCCGTTGCCATCCGGGGTGCGGAGCATGTTCCTCCACCTCCTGGAATGGTTGCAAACATGATGATGCAATTTATCTACAATTATGCTCATACCAATTACCCCAGTCCTTTTGACCGTGCCGCGCAGGCCCATATTGACTTTGAACGGATTCATCCCTTTTCAGACGGGAATGGAAGGACTGGCCGCATCTTAATTAACTTTGAAATGCTGCGGAACGATTGCCCCCCCATTGTAATCCCAGTGGAACGGCGAATAGAGTATTTTAATTTGCTGGCTGCTTATGATGTCCCGGGTATGGCCGTCATGTTCCGGGAGCTCAGCGATATGGAACGGCTGCGGCTTCATCAATTTGGAATGGAGCCTGTTCAGGAAAACCAGGAAGAAGAGCTTGAGCCGTAATCCATAAGGAAAGCAAAAATTTGAGGTAGTGGGCCGCAGGCCAGTACCTCCCGTGATTATGAAAGAGGTGATATGGATGGATGAAAAGGTACTGCTGGATGCAATCAGCCAGATCATGGATACAAAGCTGGCAAACCAGCGAAAAGAAATTATGCAGGACGTAAAGGGCCTTATGGTAGATCAGCGGAAAGAGATCATGCAGGATGTAAAAGTCCTGATGGATACCGATGTGCAGACCCGGTTCAACCTCCTGGCGGAGGACCTGGATATTCTGAAGGAGAAGCTTTCGGGTGCGGATGACCTGGAGACCTTACAGGATCAACTGGATTTGCAGTATGCCATGCTGCGAAAGCACACCAAGGAAATCGCGGAGCTGAAAAAGGCCAATTAAATAGCCATACTTAGATAGACGGTACCGAAGCTGGTGCCGTCTATTTTATTTTCCGGAAAAATCCCCTTTTGGGGCCGTTTTCGGCCGAAGCTAAATCCAAGAGAATAGAAGTGATTTGATTGAACTATTACAGTGTAATTGCGGAGCTGGCGGAAATGACGGCTTTGCAGCTGACCAACACCGTGCAGGGCTGGACGGAGTTCCTCTCCTGTTCGGCCAGGCTTTACAAGTACCCCTTTCGAGAGCAGCTGCTCATCTACGCGCAGCGCCGGGACGCAACGGCCTGCGCGCCCATTGAACTTTGGAACCGGCGGATGCACCGGATCGTGAATCGCGGAGCCACGGGAATTGCGCTGATCGACGACGCCGGCACAATGCCGAAGCTGAAATATGTCTTTGATCTGGCGGATACCACTCCCGGCGATGAGCAAAGCTTTACCCCCTATGTTTGGAACGCTGCGGGACAGGAAAGCGTCCTCTCCGCCATGCTGGCCAAGCAATATGGGTTTACCGGCGAGATTGACTTCCCGGACGCGCTTCTCATTGCAGCGCAGGAATCCGTGCGGGATGGCCTTGAAGAGGCGCTGGAAGATTTTCAGGGTACCCGGACCGGGAGCCTGTTGGAGGATCTGGACGAGCACAGCGCCAACGTATTTTTTCGACAGACGGTGGAAACCAGTGTGGCCTGGTCTCTTTTGGCCCGGTGCGGCTATGATCCAAACCACTACATTGCCCCGGAAGAATTTGAGCATCTGTTTGAGTTCAACACCTATTCTGTGGTAGTCTGTATGGGTAAGGCGGTAAGCCGGCATTCGGAGACAATCCTTCGGGAGATAGAACGCTGCGTAAAGCGGCTGGAACGAGAAATATATTTACAGGGAGGACAAAATCATGGAAGACAAGACAATCAAATACGTGAAGAGCGGAGAATACCTGCTGCCGGACCTGACGCTGGGGGAGAGCGGCGAGACATACGGCAAATACGGGATGCTTCGGAAGACCTTTCTCAAGGAGCACCGGGAGGGGACATACGACGCGCTCCTGATGCAGGGGAAACTAACGGCCCATCTGGCGGAGATCGACCGGACGGCCCAGGAGCAGGTAGAGCAGATGATCGAGTCCATGAAGGCAGCGGCGGGGGTGACAGAGGAACTGAAGGCCCAGGACATGACGGAATGGGTGGGCCGGCTAAACGCTCTGAAGAACCAGGCCGAGGAAGTGGTCCTTCGGGAGCTGATCTACCAGTAAATCAAGAGGCGAAAGCGGCGGAAACAACATCCGCCGCTTTTTTTGTCCCTATTTTGCCCACGACGGCGGAGCAGCGGGAGACGGTTGAAGAGTGCTTCGAGCAGCTCAGCCTGTTTGACACCGTGGAGGACGCCCCCACGGCCGAGGAGCGGCAGTTTACCTTGGATCAGTTTTTCCCGGCTGAAAAGCTGCCCCAGGAAGTCATAGACGCTTTCTTGAAACGGGGCGGCAACGAAGAAGGCAGCGCGCTTCGAATCTGTGCCCACTATCAGGAGAACTGGTCCGGAGAAGACAATCTCATTTTCCTGCGCAGAGAATTTTTCAAGGGCGGCAGGGGACTCCTGCTGGATGGAAAAGCCTATGCAGCCTGGTTTGACGCCGATGGAATGAAGATTGCCACCGGACACGCCGCCCAGCACATCAAATGCGCGGAGCTGGTCACATGGGAGCAGATGGACGCCCGAATTCAAGAGCTGCTGGACGCCGGGCTGTTTCTTTCCCAGAAGGAAATGGATACGGCGATGGAACAAGAAGCCCGGGAATGCTCCTATGCCCTGTGTAACCTACAGCCGGATATTGCAGGCGGGGGCTACCTGCAAGGCCAGGTTTTTAACGGCTGGTATCCGGAGAAATACGACAGGGTAGCCTCAGCGTTGGCTGATCCCGAGCAGTTGGCTTCTTTGGTCGATGAGATGGATCGGTTTATGGCAGCCTATCAGCAGGACCGCTCCATTCTCCAGGTTCGGCACATCGGCATGAATGTACTTCGGGACCGGCTGCATGGCCTCCAGCACGAACGCCGGACCTTTACGGAAGCCCCTGCATTTTTAGCCGCACCCGAGACGGGGTTTATTACGGAGGATGAGATTGACGAGGAACTGCGGCGCGGCGGTGGATATGAAAACAGCAAGTTCCGGATCTACGCTCACCTGTGCCGTGGATGCAGCGGAAAGGAGCTGGCAGCGCACCTCAAGGGGGAGTATGGGACAGGGGGCCACTCTCCGGCACTGAATGCCAGCGGCGGGGATGAATGGCACGACCCCAAAGGCATCCGGCTGAGACGCGGCGGGTGTGAGGATGTCCTGTTGAACTGGAACAAGGTTGCGAAACGCATCCTTTCGCTCCATGCGGCTGGCAGCTACATGGAGACAGCAGAGTTGGCACAGATTCCTGCCTATGAGAAATCTGTTTTGACCACGGCGGTCTACCACTTTTATTCCGGTCTGCCCAATGAGATACAACGGCCCTTTCCCAAGGGAGAGGACTATTATGCCGCCGTCAAAGAAATCCGGCCTCTGTTGGAAGACCCGGAAGCCGTGGAAAAGCTGGTCTCCGATCTGGAGAACGCCTTCCAAAGTGCGGCCCCCGAGGACCGGCTCTATGAGTCCCGGAAAGAGACGCTGCGGGACATGGCCGCCTTCCGGAACGGAACCTTTTCCCTCTTTTCCCGGGCGGCAAGCCCGGCCCCGGCCCAGTCGGAGCCCATGCCCAAGCCCAAGGCGGAAGGGCACGATATCCTGGACGATGTGGACCCGGCGGCCATCCGGGCAAATCTGGAGCAGTCCGGCATTGTCAACGGCGAGGTTGTGGACGAAGAAAAGCTGAACAACAGTCCCTTCATCCGGCAGGTCATGGCGGACGTGGAACGCATCTCCCGAGAGGAACAGCCTGCGGTCAAAAATTTCCGCATCACAGACGACCATCTGGGCGAGGGCGGCCCCAAGACAAAGTTTGCCACCAACATCGCCGCCATAGAAACGGTCAAACGCATTGAGACAGAAAAACGCCCTGCCACACCGGAGGAGCAGGACACCCTCTCCCGCTTCGTCGGCTGGGGCGGACTGTCGGACGCCTTTGACCCGGATAAAGAAAAATGGGCAAAGGAGTACGCCCAGCTCAAGGAACTGCTTCCGGAAGAGGAATACAAGTCGGCCAGAGCATCCGTTCTCAACGCCCATTATACCAGCCCCACGGTGATTCGGGCCATGTACAAAGCCCTCGGCGGCATGGGCTTTCATAACGGCAACATTTTGGAGCCCGGCGTGGGGGTGGGCAACTTCTTCGGCCTGCTGCCGGAGGACATGGCCGGTTCCCGCCTGTACGGCGCGGAGATTGACCCTGTCACCGGGCAGATTGCGAAGGCGCTTTATCCAAACGCCCAGATTCAGGTGAAGGGCTTCGAGAGAACCAACTGGCCGGATAACTTCTTTGATGCGGCGGTGGGCAACGTCCCCTTTGGGGCCTACTCGGTGGATGACCCGCGCTATAACAAGTTGAACCTCCACATCCACGACTACTTTTTTGTGAAGTCCATTGACCAGGTGCGGCCCGGCGGCGTGATTGCCTTTGTCACCTCCCGGTACACCATGGATAAAAAGAACAGCACCGTCCGAACATACCTGGCGGAGCGGTGTGAGCTGCTGGGAGCCATACGACTGCCCAACAATGCATTTTGGGCCAACGCTGGTACAGAGGTCACGGCGGACATTCTATTTCTCCAAAAGCGGGAGCGGTCCGTTGCTGCAGACCCGGATTGGGTGCATGTGGGGCTGACCCCGGAGGGTTACACGGTGAACCAGTACTTTGTGGATCACCCGGAAATGATTCTTGGAACCCTGACTGTGGAACGAAAGTTATACGGCAGCGAGGATCTCATTTGTAAGCCATTCCCGGACGCCGATCTGAGGGCGCTGCTGGACCGGGCGGTGCGGAATATTCACGGCGAGATTACGGCCTACACCCAGGAGTCCGGCGAAGAGGACCAAGAGCCGCTGCACTCCATCCCCGCCGACCCGGATGTGCGGAACTACAGCTTTGCACTGAAAAACGGGAATCTCTACTTCCGGGAGAACTCCCGCATGAACCCGGTGGAGACCAGCATGACAGGTGGGGAGCGCATCCGGGGCATGATTGGCATCCGGGACGCGGTGCGGGAACTGATTGACGCACAGATGGAAAATTGCAGCGATACAACCCTCCATCAGCTTCAGAATAACCTGAATGGCCTATACGACAGCTTTACCGCCCGATATGGGCTGCTGAACAGCCGTGGTAACCAGCTGGCATTTTCCAATGATTCTTCTTATCCCCTGCTGTGTGCGCTGGAGATTCTTGACGAAGATGGCTATCTGGAACGGAAAGCGGACATGTTCTCCAAACGGACCATCCATCAGGAGCGGGCTGCCACCCATGCGGGGACCGCTGCTGAGGCTATGGCCATCTGCATTGGAGACCGTGCGAGGGTGGATCTGGGTTACATGTCGTCCCTGCTGGGGCGGCCTGGTGATACGGATTCTGTGGCCCGGGACCTGCGTGGCGTCATCTTCCGAGATCCTGCAGCCGGGGAGAACCCTTTGGCCGGCTGGCAGACCGCTGACGAGTATCTGTCCGGCAACGTTCGGCAAAAACTTAAGTTGGCTGAGTTTTACGCGGAGCAGGAGCCGGAGCGGTATGCTGCCAACGTGGAAGCCCTCCGGGCCGCACAGCCCAAAGACCTGGAGGCCAGCGAGATTGGCGTTCGGCTGGGGGTTACCTGGATTCCTCCGGAGGACTACCGGCAGTTTGTTTTTGATTTGGTGGACACCCCGGAATCCCGCCGCCGACAGATTCAAGTGGTTTATGCGGCGGTCAACGGCACCTGGAATGTCAGTGGGAAAAATGCGGATTCTTCCAACAACGTCAAGGCATACACCACCTACGGCACGTCCCGGATCAATGCCTACGAGATTATTCAGGACAGCCTAAATCTGCGGGACGTAAAGATATTCGATACCGTCACGGAGGATGGAAACGAAAAGCGTGTTCTAAACAAGAAACAGACCATCCTGGCCCAGCAGAAACAGGCTGCTGTCCGGCAAGCGTTTCGGGACTGGATTTGGCAGGACCCGGAGCGGCGGCAGCGGCTGACATCCTACTATAATGAGCACTTTAACGACACCCGGCCCAGGGAGTATGACGGCTCTCACATTCACTTTAACGGCATGAATCCGGAAATCCACCTGCGCAAACACCAGCAGGATGCGGTGGCCCGTATTCTTTACGGCGGAAACACGCTCCTGGCGCACGTTGTGGGAGCCGGCAAAACGTGGACCATGGCTGCGGCCGCCATGGAGAGCAAGCGGTTGGGCCTGTGTCAAAAATCTCTTTTTGTGGTTCCCTCCCACCTGACGGAACAATGGGGCGCGGAATTCCTTCAGCTTTACCCGGCGGCCAACATCCTGGTGGCGACCAAAAAGGACTTTGAAAAGGCCAACCGGAAAAAGTTCTGTGCGCGGATTGCCACCGGCGACTATGACGCCGTCATTCTTGGGCACTCTCAGTTCGAGAAAATTCCCATGTCTCTGGAACGGCAGCAGAAACAGCTGGAGCGGCAGATTGCGGAGATCGAGATGGGAATCAGCGACATGCGGGCCTCCGAAGATGCGCCGCGATACACCATCAAGCAGATGGAGTACACCCGAAAAAACCTGGAAGATAAGCTGAAAAAGCTGACCTCCACTGAGCGCAAGGATGACGTCATTACCTTTGAGGAGCTGGGCGTGGACCGGCTCTTCGTAGACGAGGCGCATCTCTATAAAAATTTGTTCCTGTACACGAAGATGAGGAATGTTGCCGGGATCAGCCAGACTGAGGCGCAGAAATCCAGTGACCTCTATATGAAATGCCTCTATATGGACGAGCTGACCGCACTCCGGCCCGGCGGCCCCGGCCGGGGCGTGATTTTTGCCACCGGTACGCCGGTCAGCAACAGCATGACAGAGCTGTATACCATGATGCGCTACATGCAAGACGAAATGCTCCAGCGCAAAGGCTGGTCCTTCTTTGATTCCTGGGCGGCGCAGTTTGGGGAGACGGTGACGGCCATCGAGCTGTCCCCGGAGGGAACCGGCTACCGGCAGAAAACACGGTTTGCCCGCTTTTACAACCTGCCGGAGCTTATGAACTACTGGAAAGAGGTCACGGACATTCAGACCTCGGAAATGCTGAAGCTGCCGGTGCCCCGGTCCAACTACCATACGGTGGTGGTTCAGCCCACGCAGCTCCAACAGGAGATGGTGAAGGCCCTGGGAGAACGGGCCGAGGCGGTTCGCCGGGGTGACGTGGAGCCGAATGAGGACAACATGCTGAGCATTACCAACGATGGCCGGAATCTGGCGCTGGACCAGCGTCAGATAAACCCGGATTTCCCGGACGATCCGGGCAGCAAGGTAAACGCCTGCGCAGAAAATATTTTCAAGATCTGGAGCGACACCGAGACAACAAGGAGCGCACAGATGGTGTTCTGTGACCTTTCCACCCCAAAGGGTCATGGAAAGATTGGAGAGGACGGCAGGGTAGTGGCAGCCCCATTCTCTGTCTACACCGATATCAGGGACAAGCTCATCGCACGGGGTGTTCCGGAACAGGAGGTCGCGTTTATTCACGACGCCAACACCGACATTCGGAAAGCGGATCTGTTTGCCAAGGTCCGTGCCGGACAGGTGCGGGTGCTGCTGGGATCAACCGCTAAGATGGGGGCTGGTACCAATGCGCAGCGGCGGCTGGTGGCGCTCCACCATGTGGACGTGCCCTGGCGGCCGTCGGACATCGAACAGCGGGAAGGCCGTATTCTCCGGCAGGGCAATCTGAACCCAGAGGTGGATATCTATCGCTACGTCACCGAGGCCACGTTTGACGCATACAGTTGGCAAACCATTGAAACCAAGCAGAAGTTTATCGGACAAATCATGACCAGCAAATCCCCCGCCCGCTCCTGCGAGGATGTGGATACCACGGCGCTTTCCTATGCCGAGGTCAAGGCTCTGGCCGCAGGAAATCCGAAGATCAAAGAGCGGATGGACCTGGAGGTAGTGGTGGCCAATCTTACACTGGCCCGGGGAAACTACCAAAGTGAGCACTTCCGGCTGGAGGATCAGGTCCTCAAATCTTTTCCTGTCGGCATCGCAGCCACGGAAGCCAGTATTGCAGCAATTACAGAGGATTTGAAACTCAGAAATGCACATGCACAGGCCGGCCCGGAGGATTTCCTGATTGAGATTGCCGGTAAGCGGTACCGAAAGAAAGAGCAGGCGGGCACCGCCCTGGCGTCACTGGCCAAAACGGCGGATGGCCGAGAGCCTGTTTTGGCCGGTACCTACCGGGGATTTCAACTGGAACTGTCTGTTAATCTGTTTTTGAAAGAATACAGTATGGGCCTGCGCGGCAGCGGCGGCGTCTCCACGGCGGTGATGGGAAGCGACGCCCTGGGGAATATCACCCGGCTCAACAACGTGCTGGACCGGCTGGACGATAAGCTGAAAACTGCGCGGGATGATCTGGCTGCACTCCATACCCAGATGGAAAACGCAAAGGCGGAGCTGGCCCGCCCCTGGCCGCAGGAACTGGAGTGGAAGCAAAAATCCGAACGGCTTGCACAGCTCGACGTTGAGCTCTCTGCCGAAGTAAGCGATAGCAGCCAGGCAGAGCCGGTGGAGGAAGACGAAGCGGAGCTGGAGATGTAGGAGGGGACATCATGCCGATCAGCCGAAATGGCAAGACGTATTTTACGAACGCTCAGTACCGGATTGCCCGTGCATACAGTGCTTTGGAGTATGCGCGGGCTGCGAAATACAGCCTCGTAAAGGATGGGAACTGCTACCACCTTCAGGAGCATGACAGCATGATTTTTACTCTGGATGGAAAGTGGTTTTGGAACTCCAGAGGGTATCGGGGCGGGGCTTTGGAGTTTATGCAGTTCTATGAAGGCCAGACACTGCCGGAGGCCGTAAATATGTTAGCCTCAGGCAGGTTCTGCGGTGCGCCGCCCTCACCGCCAGCCCAGTCACAGTCAGAGGAAAAGAAGCCGTTTGAATTGCCGGAGAAAGCTCCGTCTTTCAAGCGGCTTTTTTCATATCTGCTGAAAACCCGAAAGCTGGATTCCGAGATTGTCCAGCGCCTGGTGGAGGAGCACAGGATCTATGAGAGTGTCCGCCGGTATCCGGCCCCCGGCACAGGAGAGGTGCGGGAAGTGCACAATGTGGTTTTTGTTGGCTTTGATTCCAGAGGCCAGCCCCGCAGCGCCTATCAGCGGGGCACCAACACCCACGCACTGACGCCCTTTAAGCGTGATGTGGCCGGAAGCGATAAGCGGTATGCGTTCTGCTGCGCTGGCCGCTCCGGCGTAACCGCGGTCAGCGTTTTCGAGGCGTCCATTGACGCCATTTCTCATGCGACCCTGGCCAAAATCAGCGGTGGGGATTGGCGGGACCGCGACCGGGTTGCTCTGGGTGGGGTGGCTCCTCCGGCGCTGATCCATTACCTTCAGGAGCGCCCGCAGGTGAGGCAGATTCAGCTTTGTCTGGATAGCGACGGTCCCGGCATTGCCGCCGCTGAGAAAATGAAAGCGGAGCTGCTAAAGGCTGGCTATGCCGAGGTTGTATTCTGCCCGCCCCCGACCGGGAAGGATTGGAATGACTACCTCGTGGAGTTTCGGCAGATCTTGGAGCAAGGTGATGCGAAGGAGTTAAGTGCGGCTTTGCCTTAATAGGCCCGGAGACGTGCGTTTTGCCCGGCTCCGTGTTATGATAAATTTACTAATACATAGGAAGGAGAACAGATCATGGACTTTCTGGATATGATTACTATGGAAGAAGATCCTTATCTGGATGAAAAACCGGAAGAAGTTCGGGCGTTTTACCTGGACGGTACGCCTGATGAAGCGCTTACCGCCGAACTGAACAAGTGATCGCACAGGAAAAGAAAAGGAGGCTGCCTACGGGCAGTCTTCTTTTTATGAATGAAGGAGGGACTGAACATGTGGGATGACAAGGCCCGCGCGACGCTGGCCAAGACCTTTCTTGACGCATTAAAAGATGACGTAATCCCATGGCGAAAATGCTGGTCCGCCGCTCCGGTGAGTTTCAGTACGGGAAAGCCATACCGGGGTATCAATAACTTAACGCTTTCCTTTGTCTCCGGCATGAAGGGATACCGGGATACGCGCTGGCTGACGTTTAAACAGGCCCAAAGCAACGGGTGGTGTGTTCGCAAAGGAGAGCGTGCTATAAGGGTAGAGTATTGGCACTACTACGATAAGGTTACCCGAAAAAATATAGAGTGGTCCGAAGTTCGGCGCATCCAGCGGGAAGAGCCGGAGCGAATGAAGGACCTTTGCCTTGCCGCCTGCACCTATAACGTATTTAATGCCGAACAGATCGACGGGATACCGCTTCAGCAGGTTTCCGCCGCATCCTGTGACACTGCCGCACTCATGGCACAGCGGGATGCCTTCTTGCAGAACCTGGGCGTGGGCCTTCAAGAGGGGGGCGATCAGGCATTCTACTCTCCCCGGTCTGATATTATTACTATGCCTTTTATGAAGTCCTTCACATCTGACTACGGCTACCTGTGTACGCTGCTCCACGAGGCCGGACACGCCACCGGCCACAGCAGCCGCTTGGACCGGCAGATCAGCAATACGTTTGGTTCCGCTGATTATGCCAAGGAGGAGCTGCGGGCTGAAATTGCGTCCGCCTTCACTGCGCAGGCGCTTCAACTGCCCTACCGGGAGGCAGATCTGGCTGATGGCCTAAAGAACCACACCGCGTATATTCAAGACTGGATTGCTATCCTGGAGAACGACCCCAATGAGTTATTTGCCGCCATCAAGGACGCAGATAAGATTGCGGACTACCTCATTGATCAGGGCCAGCTCCGGGAGCTGACACAAGCGAACCGGCAGGCTCAGCCCGTAGGGCGCATCGACTTTCTGGTATCAACAGGCCAAGTGGGAGAGAGCTTGGAGTACACGGATGCCGGCGCATTTGTTTCCGCAGTCAAAGAAGAAAATTACTACGGGGTTCCGATGGTCATTATCGTGTATCAGGATTCCGCCGGCAGTCATATGCCGACTACTTTCCTGCAGACGCTCGATCCGACTCCAATTGGATTTCACTTTGAGCCGTATCCTGACCGGGTAACAGTGCCGGAGCGGCCGGAGGTAGAGCCGGAACTTTCAGATGACTATGAAATGGAGCTGTGAAGCAGCCCCACGCTTGACCGGGGACAAAGACCGGTGCTGACCAATGCCCATTGCGCCGCATCGACCGCTTCACGGGGTCCCCGCCATGGAAAACCCTGACGGGTTTACCACGGCTCTCCCCGTGGAGCTGGGGCACGTGAGAGGTTATGAGGCTGCGCCGGAGGCGGCAGTCCTCTTAGAAAAAATTTAATTGGAGTGTTTGATATGCCAGGTTCAGTACGCCGGAGGACCGAAGAAAAAGAGATAAGAATGGCCGGTGATATGGTAGGCTCCCGGGCGGAGTTGGAAGCCCGGGGCATGACTTTTGTAGGGCCCTTGAGTATGGCGGCCAAGCAGGGGTGGAAATCGGCCAGAGCCTGCGAAAAGGCCGGCAGGCAGGTAACACCAGATGAACTGCAGGCTGCTGATCACTGTGCCATGATGGCCAGCTGCTATACCGACCTTTGCCTGGAGCGGGACGGTAAACGGGTACGACCCTGCATTCCGGTATTTTTTCGTGGCAATGAGGAGCAGGGGCTTTGATTTTTTTCCTGTTGTGGCCCGGGTGCCGCCCGGCAGGGGCGGCGACATTGCCCCTTCGGGGCAAAACCATCCAAAAACGCGTTTGCGTTTTGGAATGGCAGGATAAGGAAGGTTCCACCTTCCACAAAACAGATTGAACCCAAAGGGTTCAACAGCGGTTCCACCGCGAAAAAACAGGTTCCACAAGGAACCACACCTTGAAAGGCGGGATGCTGATTGCCCAAATATACCGATGACAAACATAGGGCGGCATATATACCGTTCCGCTGCCCTCAAACCACTTATGATACGATCATTAAAATTGCGCAGGAGCAGCATAAGAGCCAGGTGCAGGTTCTGCGGGAGCTGGTGGAGCAAGGGCTTGTCGCCACCGGTTATAAGCAGGATGAAGAGTACCTACAGAAATTGATCCAGTCGGCGGTAAAGGCCGTCCTTCAGCCCCAGGTGGAACGCCTGGCCTCAATCTCAGCAAAAGCCGCCCAGATTTCTGGGGCGGCTTTTTTCATGTCCATATATACGGGGCAGCTCATGCTGCCACCAGCAGAGCAGCGACTTGTAGAAGAGGCTGCCGGCCAGGCCCGGAAGCTGGGCATTGAATATCTGAAGCTAAAGGACCGGGACGTAGATGAATTTATTAAGAGCGGCGTCAAGAAGGTAGATTCCTGAGGCTGAATTATAAGTGCAAAGGAGATTGTTATGAAACCGAAATTGCTTTCCTTGTTTATGAGCGTGGCATTGGTGCTTACAACATGGGTAACACCAGCAGCCTTCTCTGGAATGGCATTTGCGCAGGAACCCGACACCACGGAATATCAGTACCGTGAGGTATTGACGGGTTCCGGTACCTTTACCGTTCCGAAAAATGTGTCTGAGGTATATGTGGTCTTGATTGGAGGTGGTGATGGAGGAGACGGCGGATTCAATGGGAGCGCTGGTGGTGGATCAAGTATTTATGGCCCTCCTTTGGGGCAAGGCCAGAGTGGAACATGTACCTCCAGCCCGGGAAAGGGTGGTTCTGGAGGAGCTGGTGGCTCAGCCGGAAATGGTGGTAAGCTATTTTCAGAGACAATAACAGTCTCTGGCGGAACTGCAATAGCATATTCAGCAGGTACAGGAGGATCTGGGGGTAAGGCAAATGGTGGAAAGGCCGGCAAAGGGATGGCTTCCGTATTTGGAGCATTATCGTCAGAAAGTGGCGTATCAAGTAAAACCGGATTCTATGACTCTTTTTCTGGGAAAACATACGGTGTACAAGGGACTCCTGGCACACCAGGAGGAAAAGGTGGTAATGGAGGATCAGGAACAGGAACTGGAGAGGACGGCGAGAGTGTAAACGAACAAAAGGGAGGAGCAGGAACTGCAGGAGTGTGTGCTGTTAACAGTGCATATATAAGTATATATGTTGGCGGCAGTGGCGGAGGTGGGGCATCGGCTACGGCATCGGTTGGCTCAACAAATACTATGAAAGGCGCTTCTCCGGTTAAACCGCCTGATGCGGATACTTATGGATCTGGCGGTCATGGTGGGGACGGTGGCGGAGGGGGTGGCAGTCCCGGCGGGTACACCGTTATTCGCCGGCCCATACCAAATGGGTCACACAGTACTTTGAACCAATTTTCGAATGGAGCTTCCGGCGGTAACGGCTCCGAAGGGTCCAAAGGCGGAGATGGCTACATTATTCTGTACTATAACGACAATACACGATCTGTCACCTTTGATACAAAAGGCGGCAGCACCGTTCCAACGCAGGATATTGAAATTGGGACCACGGTCACGGAACCGGCCCCGCCGACCCAAGCCGGATACGAGTTCTCCGGTTGGTATGCGGATGAGGCATGCACGATTTTCTATGACTTTAATACTCCGGTGTCCAATGACATCACAATCTATGCCAAGTGGCTTCCCCGAAATGATACGCCATACAAGGTGCAGCACTATCAGCAGGATGTATCCGGAAGTGGATACACTCTCTTTGAGACGGAGCATTTGACCGGCACCACAGGAACGGACGTGAGCGCTGCTGCAAAAGAATATCCCGGTTTTCATGAAAATGCCGGTCATATGGACAGGCTGGCCTCCGGCACCATAGCGCCGAACGGGTCCACCACCCTGCGGCTTTACTATGACCGGGATTCCCACAGTGTAACGTTTGATTCTGCGGGAGGCTCGGCGGTTGATGCTCAATCTGTTCGGTACGGGGCAAACGCGGCTCTGCCGACGCAGCCGACCCGGCAGGGGTATCAGTTTGCAGACTGGTATGCGAACCAGGCCCAAACAGCCGTATACGATTTTGACAGTCCGATTGTCAAAGACATCATCATCTATGCCGGGTGGGCCCCGCTCACAAATACGCCCTATCAGGTCCAGCATTACTGGTTGGGCGATGACGGCAAAACCTATACGGTAAAGGAGACGGAAACTCTGACCGGCACCACCGAAGCGGTGGCCTCCGCTGTTCCAAAACAGTACGAAGGGTATCATGAGAATACAGAATATCAGGATCGGCTGGCCTTTGGAGCCATCGCGCCGGATGGGTCTACTGTTTTACGGCTGTACTATGATTGGAATACCTATACGGTGATCTTTGAGACCGGGAGTGGCAGCAGCGTCAGCGCCCAGGGGCTCCGGCACGGCGCACTGGCTTCCCAGCCGGTTCCGCCGGTCAGGCAGGGCTATGATTTCAATGGGTGGTATGCTGATCAGGCACTCTCCATTGGGTACGACTTTCACACGCCGGTCACCCGCGACACCACCCTTTACGCGGGCTGGACGCCCCGCAGCGATACAGCCTATCAAGTGCGGCACTTCCAGCAGAATGCGGACGGAAACGGCTACGCATTGAAAGATACCGACGAACTGAGCGGCACGACCGGAAGCACGGTGAGCGCAGCGGCAAAGAATTACACCGGCTTTCACGAAGCCACGAATCACCCGGACCGGCTGGCCTCCGGCACGGTTGTGCCAGACGGGTCTTTGGTCCTGTCTCTCTACTACGACCGAAATGTTTTTACTGTCAGCTTTCAAGCCAACGGCGGCTCTGTGTCGCCGGAGGAACAGATCATGGCCTATGGCGCCGCTTATGGCATGCTGCCTGTTCCGGAACGGGAGGGGTTCACCTTTAGCGGATGGTATACGGACGCTGATTTCGGAGATCAGGTTACCGAGCAAACCGTTCCGGAAAACGTCGCTCACACGCTTTATGCGCATTGGATGGTAGCGGACAGCGGCACCGTGGGCGGGGTTGTGGTTGATGATGGAGACCAGCCGGTACCCAATGCAAAAGTCACAATCCGGGCAGGCACTGTGGACTATAAGGTCACCTACACCGACGCCGAAGGCAAGTTCTCTATCTCCAACGTTGCCTTTGACACTTATAACTTGATTGCTGAGAAAAACGGCATTATTACCACAACGATCATCCATGTGTCGGCGGCGGCACAAGATTATAGGCTCAGTATGCCGGCAGGAAAAACCAACAGTGTCCTGATTGTGGAAGACGGATCTCCCGAAATTGTGGTGGGTGGTCTGGACGAGTTGTATGGGAGTGAGGAATTTTATCCTGACGATGAGCAAGCCGTCGTAGCCGGCGGAGGCAATGTGGTAGTTACTATGGACATTGCGGAAAAAGCGGAGGCGAACGTTGAGAAAGCAGCAGAGATCAAGAAAGCCGCCAACGGCCAAGAGGTTGCGCTTTACTTGGATGCCAGCGTGACCAAGACAGTGACGCCGGCCGATGGAGATTCTGAGGTCCAAGTCATCAAAGAGCTACCCCAGCTTCTTCAGATCATTGTTCCTCTGGATGAGGGAACAAGAGAAAACCAGGGTTACACGGTCTACCAGGTTCACGAGGGCGAAATCAACGCTATCACGGAGACCCCCAACGATGCCGGAGAGTACTTAACTGTGGGCGGGGACAAGATAACCGTTTTTGCCAGGAAGTTTTCAGTTTATTGCCTGACATATACGAAACCCTCCAGCGGAGGAAGCAGCGGCAATTCCGGCCTACGCTTTGATGATGTGCGGCCTCCCGATTGGTTTTACCAGGATGTGATGGATGCTGTAAAGAAGGGGTATATGGAGGGAATCACCCAGACCACCTTCCGGCCCAACGATCCGTTTACCCGCGCTCAGGCCGCTTATGCTTTTGCAAAAATGGCGGAAGCTGATCTCAATACGGTTGCTGGGCAGACCGATTTTAATGATGTCACGGCCTTGACCCACTATGGTCAGGAGATCTTCTGGGCAGACGCGGCTGGCGTGGCCATCGGGTATGGAGATGGACGTTTTGGCCCGAAGGACGGTGTTACCCGTGAGCAGCTGGCCTTGATGCTCTATCGACAGTACGGAAAAAATGAGAACCCGGCCTGGAACAAAGAGGACTTTACAGACGCCGGTGACGTCTCCCCTTGGGCCGAAACCGCTGTTCATTGGGCGGTTTCCACCGGCCTCCTGGAGGGGACGGACAACAAAGAAATCGTCCCTCAGGGTACGGTGAGCAGGGCGGAAGCCGCAGCGATGCTGCTGCGGGCAGCCCGTCTCAAATGAGCGGCGTTCTGAGTTTTAGATGCCAAAATAGGAAAAAGAATAACAAGATGCAGGGCCGGGGCCGTTGATGCCCCGGCCCTGTCAATTAAGGAAGGAAGTCCTGAGCATGTTTGAAAAGCAGAAAGCCTTTTTTCACGGCCTTCGGGAACTCGTCCGGAACCCTTATCTCCTGGAACAGCAGAGCAAAAACTTAAAACACTTGGCGCAGGACCTTGAAAATGCAGAGAGAAAGGGGAAATATCACGTTTCTTCGGCAGCACTCAATAAAAGTCTCCTGGACCATGCGCAGGAAGCAATTCTGGAACGGCTGAACGCACTGTCTCATGCCGCAATGGAACGTCTGTCGGCGGAACAGGTTTATGAACAGTTAAAGCCCTGGGACAAGGAGCAGTTTTCACTGTTTTTTGCGGCAAAAGAAATTCTGGGGATTGATCCTTCTGACTATTTCCACACGGAGGACGCCATGGGCTGCTTTGAGAACGCGGACGGGGCAAAGCTGCTTCAGTATGCTGAGATTGCCAAGTTTGCCGAGAAAGAATGGAGGCCGCTCAATAGCCCGGGGACCTATGAGGTTTTGGATGCCTATGAACTGCATACTGACACCCAGGAGTACCGGCAGTACCGGGAACGGCTTTGGCCTCTGGCCGTGGAAAAGGTTATAGAGCGGTTCAAACTGGCATTGCTGAAAGAAGATGGTATGTCGGAGGTCCTGCAGGTCATGGATGCGCTGGACAAGGCAATCCGGGAGGGCCCGCAGCCGGTGGAAGTGGAGGACATCCATCTTCAAGAGTTGTTCCAGGAGGCCGCCATTTACTGCAATCCCCGCGATACATATCGGGCTGTTCAGCCCATGGACCCACAGGGCGAGGTCCTGTTCCGCTGCGTGGAGGATCAGTTGGGGGATGAGGCGGTATTCGACCTGTGCAGGCAGGTCGTAAACAATTACAGCAGAGGAGAACCAGGCTTTCTGAAAACGCAGGAGAGCATGGGAGCGGCACAGGACAGGGTGAGCCGGATTCCACAAATGCAGCCGGTGGCGGTCCAGGTCCAGCAAGAGGATGAGCTGGAGCTGTGAGCGGGGTTGTTTTTAAACAGAGCTACAAATCCAGAAATATTCCCTCCACGGCAACACTAAATCGCAAGCACCTGATTTATATTGCCACCAGGCCGGGCGCAGTCCACAACAAGGACTGCGCCTTCGGCCGTTGGGGGCGGCTTCCGGGGATTCCTGAGCCGGAAGTCGTCAAGAACCTCACGTTGGCCAAGCAGGCCGTCACCCAGGCTTCCGCCGGCCACACCCTATGGCGGGCCATCATCTCGGTAGATAAAGACACGGCAAAGCGCCACGATCTATACGACCGCAGGACCTGGGAGGCACTGGTCAACAAGCAGATTCATGTCCTGGCGGATGAAATGGACATCAAACAAAAAGATTTCTGCTGGCTGGCTTCCATGCACTATGCCAAGAATCACCCCCACGTACACATTCTGTACTGGGACCGCAGCGACGCGATCCACCAGGAGGCGCTGCCGCCAAAACGCTTTGAAATCATGGCCGAGCACGTGCGGGCGGAATTTGGCCGGGAGATCTACCGGGAGGAGATCCGGGAGCAGCAGGCCGAACAGGCCGCCGGTCAAAAGGAACTGCGCCTGGAGCTGCGGGCTCTGCTGAAGGAAGCCAATCTGGCCGAAGCGCTGGATCTGTCCCACGTTACGCAGCCGGTACACGACAGCCTGACCACCGCTCTGGGGGAGCTGGCGGCCGCCGTCCCCACCAAGGGTGCTTTAAAGTATGCTTATCTTCCCCCGGCCTACAAGAAGCAGCTGAACGCTTTCCTGGATGAGGTCCTCAATATTACGGACTTTCGCCGGGTGGTAAAAAAGTATGAGGCGGTCACGGGAGAAATCAGCGGTTTCTACGGCAACGGGGACGAACGGGCGGCCTTTGCGCTTGAGACGGCACACAAGGAACTGTACAAGAGCCTTGGAAACGAGGTGCTCAATACCATAAAAGAATATCGGAAAGAACTGGCCATGGAGGCCCCCGCCGACCGTGGTGAACTTCAAATCCTTCTTCAGAACACCGCCGCCGTGATTCTGACGGCAGACCCACTGTATGAGGAGCTGCTGCGCCAAATGCCGAAGGAGCGGACCCCCACGGGAGAACTCTTAAAAGACGAGGTTTTTCGCGGCGGCCTTTCTCAGTTGACCAACCGGGTCACCAATGATATCCGGGTCAACGCCCGCCTTCACGGCTATGTGGAGGGCCGCTGCGAAGATCTGTCAAAGGAGGAAGGAAAGGAATTGCGGAAGACTGTCTTCCGGGAGGCCAGGCACACGGTGAACGGTCTGATTCTGGAGCGGCTGCGGGAGGACGCCGGATATTCCCGCCAGACCCAGGCAGATCTTGTGACAAATCTGCTGATTCGGCTCCTGGGGGACGCCAGCCGGGGGACTGGCCAGCAACAGGCCCGGCGGGATATCCTGCGCCATCGGCGGGAGCTGTCCAAGACGGCCCAAAGGGACCGTCAGGCACAACAAGGGCAAGGCGGTGCATGGCAGGGCCTTGAACTATGAAAAGAGGTGTTTGCTATCTTATCGAAACAAATCCATGACGCCGGGAGACGCCTCCTGGCGAGCCAAAAAATTCTCGATGTCTACAAGCCGTTTGCTACCACGTACTACACCTATCTGAAAATACAAAGGGAACTGAAAGAGATGGAGGAATTGGAGGAACTGAAGGGACTGGCGCATACGCCGCATCCGGAGATAAAACGTAAACTGAGTGCTTTGGAAGATGAGCTTGTCGATCAGTTTTATACGGTGCTGTTTGGCGGCAGTGTTTTCAACGATTAGGGCAGGCGGTTTCAAAATATGGGCGCACGGCTTGAGGCTGTGTGCTATTTTTTAATGAGAAAATAAGTTATAAAAACGGGAGGGATGTATTATGCCTGATTTTCTGTTTTCAGCAGAATGGTGGGTAGAAGTGTTGGCAGGAATTATACTGGCAACAAATATTGTCATGATAATCATGAAAACCATCACTTTAATCTCTGATTCCAAAAAAACAGATAAAGACCTTGCGGCTCCTGGCGTAAGGAACAGCCTTAATAAATCAGAATTGTCCTGTGAGCATGAGCGGATTCTTTATGGACAAAGTGAGTTGTCGAAAGATCTTGCCCAAGTTCAAAATGCGGTGTTATATCTGAAGGGAGAATGCATTAAGGAGCAGGCACGGCGGGAGGCAGCGGAGGATCAGCCTTTAGAGTCTCAAAAGGTGCAGCAATGTTTGAACTCTACTCTCTCCGTCCTGGGAATTCAAATGGATAGACGGTTTGCCGCAGAGGAAAAGCTATCCGCCGCTACAAAAGAACTTGCACAGCTTCGGGTGGAAAACGCCGCGCTGCGCAACAAATTGGGCCAAGGGGCAGAGCGGAGCAGTTGAGGGCCGTAACAAAAAAAGTCACCCTTTTATTTGGAAAATTATGTTGTATAATAAGGAGGCATGTATTACGTTTGATTTTTTGCTTTCGGAGGAATGGTGGATGGATGCATTGGCAGGATCGATACTGGCGGCTGGTGCTGCGGTAGTTGCGGCAATTATCGCAGGTGTTTTTGGTTCCAGAAAAATTGATAAGGACCTTGCGGTACATGAGGAAAAAGATGACCAGCGCAAATTAATTTTGTCTAGTGAGCACCAGAGAATTCTTGGAGGGCAAGATGGAGTGCTAAAGGATCTTACCCAGGTTCATGGTGCGCTTTCAAAGGATCTTACCCAGGTACAAGGGGCGTTATCAAAGGATATTGCCCAAATCCAGGACACAGTTACTTACCTAAAGGAAGACCGTATGAAAGAGCTGTGGCAGCGAGAGAACATGAAGGGGCAGAGCCTTGAAATGCAGAATGCCGTGAACGTTCTGCAAGCAGGGATGCACCACATTGCGGAGCGGGAAGCCAGGCTGGTCTCCGCAGAAAAGGACCTGGCCGCCGCTGAAAAAAAGCTGGCGGCCGCAGTGGAAGAGCTCGCCCAGCTCCGGAAGGAAAATGCCGTGCTTCGCCAGGAGCTGAGCCAAGGCCAGGAGCGGGACGATTGGGAACAGGAACAATAAAGAAATCATTCTGGGGGCGCACGGCTTTAAGTCGTGCGTTCTTTTTATTTGGTAAATAATGTTGTATGATGAGGTGAATCAGTCATGAAAGCACTGGAGGAGTTTTGGATAAGCTACGGAGAAATCTTCACTACTATTTCCGCTGCTATTACGCTGATTGGCGTAACCTTCAACTTATTTAAAAGCAATCGAATTTCAGAGAAAGCAGTGGACCACACCAGTGAAGCGGAGAAGGCCTTGTCTGCTGAGCATAAGGCTCTTGATGCTACACACACGATTTTACTTGAGCGGACAGCCGGCAGTAAGCTTGCGGTTCAGCAGCTTTCCACGACGGTCAGCCAAATTGACCGTCGTATGGTCCAAACGGATGCGGAACGGAAATTGCAATTCGCGTCCTTAAATGCGGAGCACCAGAGCCTGATCAAGAGCGCCGGTGATATCTGGAAGTTCTCAGAAAGGTATTTAGAACTGTCGGCGCAGTACGCAGAATTGCAAAAGGAGGCTTCTACCCTTCGGGAGGAAAACGCCGTGCTTCGCCGGGAGCTGAGCCAGGGCCCGGAGCGGGACGATTGGGAACAGGAACTATATAGGAAATCGTCCGGGAATGATACATATGCCTCGGTAAAGGCTACACATCACGCTTCAGCAGAGATAAAGCTGTAGGCGCATTTGGAAAATATACACATTGCGGTTAAAAAGTTCTCTAAATTAAATAAAATTACATTTATTATTATTTTTGTTGCAACATTTGTAAAAAGTGCTATAATGGGATTATAAAAAGTATATCCTTAATCCCAACATTATGACGCAATACAACGTTGGAAGGAGGTATGCGCATCATGAAAAACAAATGGAAAATCATTGCTCCGATTGGCTTCATCGCCTTTGCTCTGATCTGCGTGTTCGGAGGTCAGGCGCTGGTGAGCCATGTAAACGCCGCCCAGGCGGAGGAACGAGGGGCCCAGCAGTCTCAGGCTGTGGAAGAGACCCCGGAAGAATCCACCCGGGACTTTTCCCACATCGCCAACGCAACCCCCATGCCCAGCTCCGCGCCGGAAGCCGTGCCCACCCCGGGGGCCAGCTCAGCGCCTGCGGGTGAGACTGTCACGGTGGCCGAGGACGGCGCGATTGTCATTACTCCTGATTTCTCCCACCAGACCAACAGCGACACGAAAATTGTCACCCCGGACGCCCAGGTGACGGCCAACATGGGCGGCAGCGGCGGCACAAAACTGGACCTTGGAGAGGATGGGGCCTATCACGGGGACAACCCGGCTACCCCGGCACCAGCGGCCACGCCTGCCCCTACTCAGGACACGTCCGGCGGCGGTTCCGGTACGTCTGGTGACAGCGGCAGCCATAAGGACGGGGAAATCAGTTCCGATGGGAAATATGAGTGGTGGGACGGTTTCGGATGGGTTGACCGCAGTTCTACTGATGGTGGTATTAGCGGAGACTATTCCAACCAGGTTACCGGTGGCCTGAGCGGAGAGAAAGTCGGCAGCATGTAAAATTTCATACCGATATTGGAGAGCGCACAGTAAAAACTGTGCGCTCTTTGTTGTCTCAAGAAAGGAAGTGACGCCTTGAAACGGATTCTTTCTCTCCTCCTGGTATGCGCCCTTCTGTTGGGCGGCCCCCTGGCCCACGCAGACGGAGACCCCAACATTGGCGGCGATAGCGGCGGCGACATAGGGAGCGGCGGAAAGGTGGGAGACAGCGCCTGGAACCCCGGAGATGATGGGGTGCGGATTTCCATTATGAGCGGGATGACTACCGTTTGTACCTTTGATCTCTCCAATGTCCAACGGACCAGGACACAGAGAAGCTACGCCAAAAAAGTTAAGCTGTATTATAAAAATGGCGGACAGCTTACACCCTCTGCAAATTACTCAAATATTGTAACACCTAACGACCTGCGCTTGCCAACCATTATTCCATCCGGAGGAGGCAGCAGTTTAAGTGCTATCCGAAACTATTTTACGGATCGAAAAGTAGTTGAGTTTGTGGCCCAGGTGTCTGGGATGTCCTTTGACGAGCTCACCGGCGGCAGCTACAAGCTTCTGCTGGAGCCGATGTCCTACTTTAAGTACAACGGCGTCCAGTACGCCATGAGCGCCACGGAGGCGGCCTTGTTCGACGTAAAAAAGTCCGGGGATCTCAGCTATCAGATGGGACGGCTGACCCACCAAAACCAGCCATTATGCATGTTCCTGGAGCGGGCGGATCTGGGAATCTCCGCCTGGGGCGGGGGCACGTCCGGGCGGCAGAGTGACATTGACATTCTCAACACCCTTGGTGTTGGAATTGTCAGCTTCTACCCTGAGGATCTCACCCCGGACGCACCGTCCGGCGATTACATTTACCGGACGGACACAGACGTAATTACCGCCGCCCTGGTGCCCAACTACACCTATGAAGATATGACGCCCTCCACCAAGGACTACGCCACCTTCCAGATCAACGGCACCACGTACCGCAAGCAGATGATCTGCCCGGCCAGCGGCAAGCAGCTGGTGTGGGTGCAGTGGCACACCCCTTCCACACTCCAGGAGTTTACCATCACCGTGATTCCACCCGGCGTCAAGGAGTCTCAAATCAGCAGGCACATTCAAATCACAGTCTCCATTGTGGCTCTTGAGGAGCAGACGCCGCCCAATCCCATCTACGACGGCCCCGGCACCGGACCGGGCATCACCGGCTCACAGTACCGGCCCAACTTCCGGCCCCCGGCCACGCCCTCGTGGGGCAGTCAGCGGGAGGCCAGCTGGTCCCAGTGGGTGGCGCAGTGGGTGGACATGGGGATGATGGGCGGCTATTGGGCCTTCTCCATGGCCACCTACAAGGCAAAGCTATATGTAGATTATAAATTGGTGCCGGATGACAGAGTGCCTACGGAAACCAAGAGGGGCAGTAAATACACCATGAAAAGCGGATACGGTGCGGACGCCGTCTGTGAGGTTCAGGTCTCCGGGATCGGAAACGTCAGCAACTACGACGTGACCCGGATTCAAAATGTGGTGGCCGTTTTCCCGGAGTTTGACTTCAAGACCTATAACCGGCTCCTGGTCCCTAAGCAAGTCGCCTATCACACCACATGGGAGTTTCAGAGCAATCCCTACTCTTACTACGGCCAGCCGGTCCACTTCACGCCGCTTTGGTATCCGGATACGGAATACGCCGTGCCGCTGTCTGTTTTCGATGCCTGGACCCCGGGCGGGATGCTCCATGCCTCTGTCAGCGACAGTATCACGATTGACGGGGACATGTACGATGATTGGTATATCCGAAGTTATTAACTTTGAAAATGTACACATGAAGGGAGAAACACATGCTGAATAAAGTTTGCATTATGGGGCGGCTGACGGATGATCCCATCTATGGGGAAACCTATACCACGAGCGTGCCGTTTGTGCATTTTTCTCTGGCTGTGGAACGGGACTATATTGAAAAGTCCACCGGAAAAAGAGAGCCGGACTACATCAAGTTTACCGCTTGGCGGGGCATGGCGTCGTGGGCAGCGGACTTTCTTGCGAAGGGGAAAATGGTGGTGGTGGAAGGTCATCTGCGTTCGGAAGCCTGGGTAGACCCGGAAGGGGCAAAGTGCAGAAACACCTATGTGGCAGTCGATAATATCTATTTTGCCGCCGCAAAACAAGAGTTCCCCTCCGCACCCGATTTCCAGGACGAGGAAGAGCCGGTCGAGCCGGCTCCCCCGGAGAGCGGAGACAAAGGAGGGGTTCCGAAAAAGTGAAAAAACGAGGGGTGGCAGCAGCGGTGACGCTGCTGCTTTTTTCATGCCTTGCGCTCGTTGGAGCCTACAACATTCATCAGCTGTTAAGCCGACAGCTTCTTTTTTCCTGGCGTATAGGGACCTGCCTGGGCGCTGTGTTTGCGGTTTCCGCCGTCCGGTCCTGGTTCCTGCTCCTGGAGGGCTCCGCTGCCCTGCTGGTGGCCTGGATGGCCTTTGGAAGGGAGTACATCAAATACAAAAGCGATATGCTTCGGGTCTGTCCGGGGATTGAAACCCCGAAAGCAGAAGGACAGGGACAGTATGGCACCGCCCGCTGGATGTCGGACAAAGAGCGGGACACTCTTTTCTCTTGCGTCCGACTGGACTTAGATGCCCCGCAGCTCCAGAAGCTGCTGCGCCGCGGATATGATGATTTGGAGGGAATGGAATGATAGATCTTTCTAAAGTTGACCGGGGTGGCCTTATTTTAGGGATGAGCCTGGACGGCAAAAAGCTTTACTGCAACAGCGAGGATACCCACACGCTGACCATCGGGGCTACCCGGTGCGGCAAGACACGGCATGTGGTTTTACCCAGCGTTGGACTGATCGGCCTCAGCGGAGAAAGCATGGTGCTGACAGACCCGAAGGGAGAACTGTATTTCTCAACCTGTCCTTTTTTGGAGCGGCTGGGATATGAGGTCATCGTTTTGGATTTTAAGAATCCCTTGAAGAGCTGCCGCTATAACTTCCTTCAGCCGGTAATCGACGCGGTCAATATGGGGGATCTTCCCCTGGCGGTGACCCGGGCGAGAGACATTGCCTCTATGCTGGTACCGGACCGGCCGGATACACACACGGACCCCATTTGGCCGGATGGCCAGCGGGCCATTCTCACGGCGGCCATGCTGGCTGTGGTGGTAGATAACCCCGGCCAGCCCGAGTTTCAGAATCTGCCCAACGCCTACCGCTTTATTGTGGAGATGGGCCGGCCCAACGCGAAGGGGGAGATCCCTCTCAGCCGGTATTTGGCGAGCCTTCCGTCGGGGCACCCCGTGCGCCTGGTGTCCGGCATCTCGGAAGTTGCCCCCAGCAAGACGCGGGGCAGCTTCTTTTCTTCCGGCGCGACGACCCTGAATCTCTTTACTGATCCCGCCATCCACACCATGACCTCCGCCACGGACTGGGACTGCTACACCACCGGCGACCGAAAGCGGGCTATTTTTATTATCCTGCCCGATTATAAAAGCACCTATTACCCTCTGGCGGCCCTGTTCGTCTATCAGCATTATCAGATGCTGGCGGAATACAGCGACAAGCACGGCGGACGGCTTCCCCGCCGGGTAAATTTCATTTGTGACGAGTTCGGCAACTTTGTGAAGATCCCGGATTTTAGCACGGCGCTGACCGTAGGCGGCGGCCGAGGGATTCGCTTTCACCTGTTTCTGCAGGACTTTAACCAGCTGGATGAAAAATATGGAGAAAAAGTGGGAAAGACCATCCGCTCCAACGCGGAGACCTGGATTTACCTTCAGACGGACAATCCGGAGACGCTGGAAGAGCTCTCCCGGAAGCTGGGCCGGTACACGGTGAAATCTCCCAGCCTATCCGGCAGTACGGGCGGAAATATGTCCGCCAGCTACAACTTTACCGGGCGGGAGCTCCTGACCACAAACGAGATCAAGCAGATCCGCCGCCCTTACCAGCTTGTGACCACACGGTATGCCCCCCGCGTTATGTATGCCCCGGACCTGGCCCAGACGCCGTGGAACGCCATGTTTGGTCTGGGGGATGAGGAACACAACCGCAAGGTGATGATGACCAGAAACGCCCGGCGCTATGAAAGACCGGTGGAGACGGCCTTCTGGGAGATTTGGAAGAAATACGCGCAAGGATGAAAGGAAAACAAATATGAAAATTCAGAAGTGGAAAGAGAAAATATGCGCTGCAGCGGCGGCGCTCTGGGTGCTGACTGTTCCGGCGTTTGCGGCTGGAAATCTCCAGAGCAGCGAGCTCGGCGTGGGAATCAAAAATATGGTCAACGATGTCTCAGCCTTCCTTGTCATTCTCTGTCCGCTGATCGGTGTAGCGGCGGCCGTTTACTTCCTGATCCGGAGGTCCATGGCCGATGAACAGGACGGGAAAATGTGGACGCACCGTATTCATGTGGCCATTTTCTGCGGTGTCGCCGGGATGCTGGTGAGCGGCATCATTACGCTGCTGTCCAGCTACTTTTAAGGGCCATGGGAGACTTAATATGCGGCTTTCTGGCAGATCTCCTCAACGATGTTTTCCGCTCCTTTGATGGTGTGCTGCTCAAGATGCTGCGTAACATGCTGAAGGTTGAAGATCTGCTGGATGGCATTGTCACCGCCGGCACCATCCATGACGTTTACACGTTTATCTATGGAGCGGCGGTATCCTTGGTTGTGCTCAAATTTTTATTAAAGGGATTCCAAATCTACATCCTTTGGAGAGACGGAGACGCGGATTCCAGCCCCCAGGAAATGCTGGTGGGATCAATTCAGGCCGCTGTGGTTATGGTCGGGTTTCCCGCCGTTTACGACATGATGGCAAACATTACGACCTGGTTTACAGAGGAACTCATTTCTCACTTTGGCATCGCCGTCGGCGAAGATCTGCTCTTCAACCCGATTACTGTTACAGCCGGCCTTTTTGTCCTGATTCTCCTTATCGTTTATGTGGTTTTGGCTTTTGGGGTGGCCATCATGCTGCTTCGCCGCAGCTTCGATCTGCTGGTCCTGCGTCTGGGCATCCCCATTGCAACCATCGGGCTGGTGGACAGTGACGGCGGCGTATTTAAAGTGTATTTTCAAACGCTCTTACGCGCCCTCTTCACCAGCATCATTCAAATCGTGCTCTTCTCCCTCTCGGTACGCCTGCTGGTGGGGGGGATTATGTCCTTTGAAAATATTATCTTTGCAATCGCAACGGTGGCGTCAGCCTTCAGCTCCCCTGCCCTGATGCAGCAGATCCTCATTCCCACCGGCAGGGGCGGCGGCGTCGTAAACAAGATATACACAGGGGCCTCGGCGGTCCGGGCAGTCCGGGGCCTGATAGGGAAGTGACAAGGTGGAAGAAATTCAACAGCTCATTACGTATCTTCTGATCCTGATCCCCTTGGGGGGCGGTGCCCGCATCGTTTACTGCCTGACGGTGATGGCAGCGGATACCGACGAGGAAAAGACTTACAAGGTGCGCATCCGCAACGTACTGATTTTTGTGGCGCTTGCGGAGTGCGTCGCCGGCCTTCTGAAGGCCGTACTCAACTATTTTTAAGGAGGAGACATGGAAAAATTGCAAGTGCCCGAAAACATTACCCTGCGGTGGGAGGCGTGGCGGGGCGTCGGCAAGGCGGAGCTGGCGGCCATTCTGGCCGTCACCGCCCTGGCCGCCGCTGCCGGCATCGCCTTCTGCTTTTTTAGTCCACTGGAATCCGATCAATTGATCGCCATGTTTTTGATTGTGATTTCCCTTGCGTTTGCGGCGGGCTTTTTCACCAAGATGGACAACAACCAATCCATTTATGATTTCTTCCGCCGTCAATCCCGGTTCCGCAGGGAGCAGCAGACCTTCCAATGGCGCAAGAGAGAAAGAAAAGAGGTGTACCTTTTTGCTGAAGCTGAAACAGAAGAAGGCTGAAAACCCCGGGCTGCTGACCGCACAGGAGTTTATCAACGTAGAGGACATTGCCGATGGGTTGCTTTACTCCGCCGATGGCGTTCTCTTTGGCTACCTCTCCATCCGGGCGGGGGACAACAAGCTGATGTCGGAGGCGGAGCGTATCCGGGAGGCGGAGAGTATGACGGCCTCCCTGGCCGGGGAAACGGAGCCCTGGCAGCTCATGGCCGTACCCCGCACCGTGGATACCCTGGGTATGATCTCCCGGCTTATGGAGCTGCGGCAGGGTGTTCAGGAGGACGCCCGGCTGAAGCTTCTGAACGGCGAGATCTCCGCGCTCCAGGAGATGGCCCGGGAGGGCACCAAGGAGCCCATGATTGTCTTAAAGTGCTGGGCCAAGGCGGCCCGAGGGGCGGACACGCTGCTGAAAAAGCGGCTCCACGACCTCCGCAGCCGTTTGACCGAAAACCGGGTGTCCTGTGAGATTATGGGAGACCAGGAGATTACTTATTTCTGTAAGGTGTTCTCAGACCTGTCCACCTACCAAAGCGGAGGGGAGGACGCCCCGGAGGATGTGCCCGAGCTCACCGGAGAACCCCGAACCTTGACCAGAGGGAAAAAGGCGGATAACACAGAGCTTTTGAATTTGCTTACTCCGGTTGGAGGCATCCGCTTTGGCGTCTCCCGCACCGTCGTTGGTTCTGTGGTGGGCCGGACGTATGGCGCGATCAAGTATCCGTCTGAATTGGACTACGGGTGGTGTGTCGATCTCATGAACGCCTCCGACTGCGTAACTGCTATCACTTACACCCCCGGCAATATTTCCATTCTGGGAGACGCCCTTTCCCAGTCCATTCGCCGCAGCAGCAATGAGGCCGTTGCGGAGAGCGACGCCCGGCGGCGAAAGCGGTTTGAGCGCCAGGCCCAGGATGCGGACAAGCTCATTGATGATTTGGACGCCAAAAGTGCGGCCATCGGGCAGATGTCTCTGCTGGTCATGCCATTTACCGACAAAGAAGAAGAGCTGGAAGACGTCTGCCATGCCGTGGTCAGCCGGTATGGACGAAAGCGCATCAAGCTCAAATCCATGGGTGGCCTTCAAAAGGAGGCTTACCGGCAGCTCTCGCCGTACCACCTGCCCCAACCCCTTGCGGAGAATATCATCCAGCACATTATGCCGCTGAAGACCCTGCTGGGCGGCTCTCCCATGGTGGTGAATATCTACCGGGATGACGGGGGCTACTACTTTGGACGCACAATGGACGGGGGCATCATCAGCATTGATTTTCTGTTTCGCGGCCGGGACCGCACCAACAGCAACATGGTTGCCGTGGGCGCTTCCGGCACCGGCAAATCCACCACGCTGAAGAGCATTGCCGAAACCCTGTACATGGCCGGCGTCAAAGTCATCATCATAGATCCGGAGCGTGAGTTCCGGGATCTGTGCCGCAACCTGTCCGGTGCCTGGCTGGACGCCGGGGGCGGAGCCGCCAAGGTGAACCCGCTTCAGATTCGCCCGGTGCCGGAGGACGAAGAGGAAGACCAGGGGCGCTTGTACCAGGCCAACGATAACGCAATGGCGCTGCACATTCACACCCTGGATGTGTTCTTCAAGCTGTATCTGCCCAGCCTTACGGACTTACAGCGGGCTTTGGTCAAAAAGGCCCTGGTCACCCTCTACAATCGGTTTGGCATCCAGTGGGACACCAACGTGGACGAGTTGCCTGCCGAGGCTTTTCCCCTGTTCTCGGATTTCTATGGTCTCCTTCAGGAGTGCGCCAAGAGCGATCCCCGCTATGAAGAAATTGCCGCCCTCTTTTACGATATGGCAGAGGGGGCGGACAGCTTTCTTTGGAACGGCTGCACCAATGTGCAGGTGGACAACGATTTCGTTGTTCTGGATACCAACCGTCTCCAGAACAGCAGCGACGAGGTAAAACGAGCCCAGTATTTCAACATCCTTACCCTCTGCTGGAACATGATCTCAGAGGACCGGACCCAGCCCGTTTTCCTCCTGTGCGACGAGGCCCACATCCTTCTTGACCCGGCGATCCCCCAAACCGCAATGTATGTGCGCAACATGGCCAAGCGGGTGCGAAAGTACGAGGGGATGCTGGCCGTGGTCCTTCAGAGCGTGGTGGACGCCCTGCACGAGGATATCCGGCTTTACGGGCAGGCCATCCTGGACAATGCTGCCTACAAGTTTCTCTTCAGCGCGGACGGCAAAAATTTAAAGGAGACCGCCGATACCTTCCAGCTCACCGCTGCGGAACAGAACATTCTCCTTGCCGGGGAACGAGGCAAGGCGCTCTGCCTCATTGGGAGCCAGCATGTCCATGTGGACTTTGATCTTCCGGCCTACAAGCTGGAGCTGATGGGAAGAGGTGGCGGACGATGAGCGGACAGGCTGCCGCCGTCATTCTGCGAATGGTTGTCAACCGGGACAGCCGGAAGGGGCTGCACACGCTGCTCGTTACCATGGTCTCCATTTTGGCCGCCGTGATCGTGCTCTTAGCCGCTGTGATCGAGATTCTCACGGCTCCCATTGAATTGGACGGGGCCCTGGGCGATTTTCAAAACACCTTTTCCCACCTGGTGGCCGGACAGGGTGCCGTTGCAAATGGAGAGGCGCTGACGCAGGAGGAGATTGACGCCATGGTGGCTGCTGCGGATACGGACGATCCGGATCGGCTGGCAATCCTGCGCACCGCTTTGGAGCTGGTGGGCCGGGTGCCTTATTTCTGGGGCGGCAAATCCGCTTCCGGCTGGAATCCGGAATGGAACACGCTCAAGCAGGTGACCGCGCCGGGCGTCTCTTCCTCAGGTTCCCTCCGTCCCTACGGCCTGGACTGCTCCGGCTTTACAGACTGGGTTTGGCGGACGGCGGGGTTTCAAAGCATTGGCAGCGGCGTTCACGCCCAGTTCTGGGCCAGTACCCAAATTCGGGAGGACGAGCTTCAGCCAGGGGACCTGGTGTTCAAAAACTGGCCGGACAATTCCATCATCAACCACGTGGGGATCTACTACGGCAAGGACGCTAACGGCAAAAATCTTTACATTCACTGTTCCTCCGGGGTCGGCGGCGTGGTGATGAACAGCTACAGCGGCTTCAAGTTTTGGGGCCGCCCGGCATTTACCAGACAGGAGGCGTCATTTTGATTCAGTTATATTACCTGGCCGCGCCGGCGCGGGAACATCGTTTCGATTCCGTTTTCCAACAGCTCGACGTAGTGGCCACTTTTTTCCCTATCGTATCCGTGCCATCCCTGGTGGCCTTTGTTACACGGGACAAGGTCATCCAACAGCAAAATTATCTCCTGATTGATCTGGCCGAAGCCGATTGGTCCAACGAGCATATTTTGAGCGCTGTGCAGACCCTCCGGCGCTTTTCCGTTGTAAAGCCCATTTTTCTGGGGCCACCGGAGGAGCAAGTTACAATGCTGTTTAAACATCTGGCGGACCAGAATGTGGACGGCCTGATTTCCGATACGGGCAGTCCTTCCGACACGCTGGCCGCCGCGCTGCAGGAGGACCGAGGCTACTTGCGGCGGCTCTCGGCCATTCACCAGGCCGTCACCGAGGCGGCCAACAAGGAGGTATCTCCCCTGCGGATTCCCCCCGGTCTGGTCATTGATGCCGCCGTTTGCGGAGCCATGCCCCGCGTCGGCGCTACCACCCAGGCATTTGCTCTGTATCACTATCTGGCGCAAGTGGGCTTTCAGCCGGTCATCCTGGATCAAGGGCAGCCCGCCCTCAAGCAGCTGCTGGAACTCTACCGGGAGCGCGCCGTTGAGGTAGACGGCTGCGTTGAGGTAAACGGCATCCGCATTGCCCAGGAGCGGACGCCCGCCTTCAACGCCTACATCCTTGACTGCGGCATCCTCACCCAGGGGTGGGTGAAGTCCTTTTGCGCCGCGGACCTCTCTGTTCTGGTGGGCGGCGTGAAACCCTGGGAACTGCCCGCGCTGGCCACGGCCTGCGCGTCGGCCCGGCAGGGACACCCCCGTGAGCTGGTCACGCTGGTTTCCTTCAGCACGGCGGAGGACATGAAGGCGGTGGGCAAATATCTGGGGGACTGCGCCGCCGTGCCCTATCACCCAGACCTGTGGACGCCGGGGAGCGACACGGTGTATCGGGCCGCCGTCCTTCCGGCCCTCACGCGGATATGTGGATAGACCTTCTGGCCGCCGCCATTCTGGCGGTCATCGCATGGCAGGACCGGGCCACAAGGACCATTCCCGACGCGCTGATCCTTCTCCTGATCGTGTGCGGTGCGGCCAACGCGGTGTGGAGCGGCCATCCGCTGGCAGGGCTGACCGGCCTGGCGGTCTGCGGCCTGCCTCCTCTGATCGTGTCTCTTGTGCTGAAGCACGGCTTCATCGGCGGCGGAGATGTCAAGCTGTGTGCCGCCCTGGGTTGGCTCTTGGGGCCGGTCAACGGTATCCTGGTGATTCTGCTTGCCCTCATCGGACTGTCCGGTTACGGGCTCCTGCGGGGGCGGACGGCAGTGCCCTTTGCCCCCTTCGTGTTTCCGGCTTATCTGATTCTGCTGATGTTATAAAGCAACGAAAGGAAGAATGACATGTTTTCCAGATCTAAAAAAGCCAGCACCAAAGAACTGGTGCAGGGGGATGCGTCCACGGTCTCGGAGCAAACCCCGGACCGGGACCGTCCGGCCGGCAAACGGCCCAAGAAAGAGAAAGAACCCAAGCCCCCTAAGGGGGAGCGAAAAAGCGCCAAGGAAGTGATGACCAGCAAAAAGTTCCTCGGGGGCCTGTGCTTGACGGCAGGGCTCCTGATTGCCTTTGTGGCCGCACCGCTGGTCCAGGCGAAAACCGCCGCACTGGCCCCAGTGGTTGTTCTGACCCAGAATGCGCCGGTCGGCACGAAGCTTACCGATGACATGCTGCGGGTGGACCGGATCGGCGCTGCCGGCATTCCGGATGGGGCACTTACCGATCCGGCGGAGGCTTCCGGAAAGTACATTGCCGCCGCAGGGCTTTCCGGAGACATTCTCACGGCGGCCCGGGTGACGGACCAATATCCCACGGAAGATCCCGAGCTGCTGGACCTCCCGGATGGGAAGGTGGCTATGGCCGTGGCTTTGGACAGCCTGGAGCAGAGCGTGGCCAGCAAGCTCCGCGCCGGCGACGTCATTCAGCTGTTTGCCACGCTGAACAACAGCATGGATGTCTCCGCCGATTCCACGGCGCTGGTCATTCCGGAACTCCAGGCCGTGGAGGTGTTGAGCGTGACCAACAGCAAGGCGGCAACCGTGGACGATTCGGGCGGGCAGGAGAACGGCAGCCAGGAAGACCGCCAGATTTCTACGGTGGTGCTGGCCGTCAATGAGCGTCAGGCGGCCATACTGGCCGGCCTGTCCGCCAACGCGAAGCTCCACGCCGCTTTGGTGGTACGGGGAGGTGCTGCGGATCAAGAGAAGGCGCTTGCCGCCCAGAACAATTATTTTGCTGCCCCGGAGGAATCAGATCCTGCGGTGAGCGCTGCTCCGGACGGGGCCGCGCCTGTGGAAAGCACCGACGGTACGGCCCCCACAGAGGAAGGAGGCGCGGCATGATGAAACTGATTGCCAGCTGGGGGAGCAGCGGGGCCGGAAAAACCACCCTGGCCCTGGCTTTGGCTGCCGCTCTGGTACAGCGCCGCCGCGACGTGCTGGTGATTGGCATGGACACCAGAACGCCGATGCTCCCCGTCTATCTGCCCAACCAGACAAAGCTGGATCGCTGCAGCTCCCTGGGGTTTGTCTTTGAGCAGGAGATCAGCGAAGCGGCCTTGAAGGACAAAATGATTCCCCATCCGCAGAGTGACCGGCTCTATTTTATGGGTCTGGACAGCGGGGAGTTAGCCGGGATCTCGCACAAAATCCCGGACCGGCAGGCGGTCCAGGCGCTCTTCCAAACTCTGCGCCAGTCTCCTTTTTCCTATTGTATCGTGGACTGCGACAGCAGCCCGGTTTTGGAGCCCCTTACCCTGACCGCGCTGGAGGAGGCCGACTTTGTCCTCCGCGCCGCCACGCCGGATGTGCGCGGGTTTGAGGCCATGCAAGCGCAGCTCCGTTGGCTGAAGAACAGCGAGGACACCTTTCGCACCGACCGGCACATTCGAATTTTGAATCCCGTCGCGCCGCACACGCCTTTGACGGAAGTGCAGGCGCTCTTCGGCGGGGACTTGACGGTTCTGCCCTGGGCGGTAGAGGTGGCGGAGCGCCAGCTGGCCGGGCGGCTGCTTTCCCGTCTGGAACAGCCGGCGGGCCTTCAATTTGAACGTCAAATCAACGCCATGGCGGACCGTATGGAGGAGGGAGAACATGACTGATTTCAAAAACCGTCCCTATGCGCAGGTGCTGCAGGAAGTGCAGACGGCCATAGCGGGCGCTATGGCGTCCACGGATATTTCCAATGTGGCGGAAGCTGCGCTGAAGGAGGAGATTCAGCGCTACATCACCGATCACGCGATCCACTGTGACATTCCGGATCAACAACTGGTGGACTACATTTTCCACGATATGGCCGGACTGTCCTTCATTTCGAGAGACCGTCTGTTTGAACGGGAAGGCTTTGAAGAAATTAATATCAACGCCTGGAACGACATTGAGGTTGTGGCCGATGGCCGCCGCCAAAAAACCGACTACACCTTTCTGAATCCACAGCAGGCCATTGACATCCACAACAAAATGTTTCGCAAAACAAACACAGTTTTTAACGACGCCCAGCCGAGGGCCACGGCGGATATTGGAAACGGCATTCGGATTACCGCCCAAAAGGTGCCTTTGGTGGACGCCAACGTGGCAGTGGTCAGTTCCATCCGAAAGGTCAACATGCAGACCATTGACCGTCAGGCCCTTTTGGAGGGGAGAACCCTCACGGAGCAGATGGCCGCCTTCCTGGAGCTCTGCATCCTGCACGGCGTGAGCATGTGCATCTCCGGGGAGACCGGCAGCGGAAAGACAACGATTGCCGGCTGTCTCCTGGCTGAGGCGTCCAAGACCCTGCGGACGTACACCATTGAAGAGGGCAGCCGGGAGTGGAATTTTGTCCGCACCGATGCCAACGGAAAACCGTTGAACAGCGTCATCCACACTAAGACCCACCCGGTACCGGACAACCCCAGTCTCAATATTGACCAAGAGGCCCTTGTGAAGGACAGCCTCCGCTTTGATCCGGACATTATTGCCCCCGGTGAAATCCGGGGCCGGGAGGCATTCGAGGTCATGGGCGTTTCCAACACCGGGCACACCGTCATCACCACCACCCACAGCAACGGCACGCTGGATACGCCGGAGCGCATCGTTTCCCTGGCCAAAAAGGCATTCGACATGTCCGACGCCACTCTCTTTTCCATGGTAGCCAGAGCCTTCCCAATTCTGGTCCACATGGAGGTCGGGGCAGATCACCGGCGGCGGGTAACGGAGATTCGGGAAGTGATACGATATCACGACGGTGAGATGGAATCCAAGCTCCTTTTTTCCTTTGACGTAGAGGACAACCTCTATGATGGCGACACCTGCGTTGAGGTTCGAGGAGCCTTTCGGCTATTAGCCGGCATTTCGGAAAACCTGCAGCGGCGGCTTTTGAAAAAGGGAGCCCGTCGGGCGGAGCTGGAGCCGTTCGTTTCCATTCCAAAGGAGGGCTAAAAATTGTACGTCCTGATTTTCCTGTTGGTTGCCCTGGGCGGCTTCCTGCTGGCTGGGGTGACGGTCCCGTGGCCCACGGTCCGGGGAATGATTCGCGCCGGCGCAGCTAAGCTTCAGCAGCCCCGTGAAGGGAACCGGCATGAACGGGCCAAAGATTATGTGCACCGCATCAACGGCAAGGCCGGAGACAATCTGGCCGTTCGGAGCCGAAAGGAGGCCCAGGCGGTTTTTGAGCGGACCGGCCAGCGGGAGCGGTACCGGAAAACGCTTCTGGTTTCCCTGGCCGCTTCCGTGGTTGGCGTGATCCTGGGCCTTGCGCTGCGCAACCCGCTGCTGTCCATTGCCCTGGCGGTGGGCTTTTACTTTCTTCCCCTCTGGTGGACCCAGTTTTCTCTTTACCGCTATGACCAATTTCTCAGCGACGAGCTGGAAACGGCGCTGTCTCTGATCACGGTCAGCTACACCCGAAACAATGACATCCTGGCCGCCGTGAGTGAGAACCTGGGCAACATCAACGAGCCGGTGCGGGGGGTGTTTACCGCTTTCTGCAACAACCTGCGCTATGTGGACGCCAACGCCCCAGCCCAGATTGAGCGGATGAAGGCGGCGCTGGACAATCCGATTTTCCGGCAGTGGTGTGACAGCCTGATTCTCTGTCAGGCGGACCACACCCTCCGGGATACGCTTATCCCAATTGTCAATAAGTTTTCCGACCAAAAAGCCCAGCAGGAGGAGAACGCCACCAAGATGATGCTCCCTCTTCGGCGGGCCGGAGGGATGATCGGCCTGACGCTCTCCATCATTCCGGTTCTCTATCTTTCCAATCGGGCTTGGTACCACAACCTGGTGGCCACGCCTTTTGGGCAGGTTTCCCTGGTGGTAACGGCCGTGCTGGTGCTGGTTACGATCAACGCGGCGATTAAGCTTTCCAAGCCGATTCAGTTTCAAGTGTGAGGGGGTGATCAATTGAATTTTGTGGTATGTGTTCTTTGCACAGCGGGGCTCTGGCTGATGGCCTCCGCCCGATGGCCCGGCATTTATCGTCCTGCCGCCCTGGCGGTGCGGCACAGAAAGCCCAAGCCAATTACGCAGACAGAGGTGGTCGTTCAAAAGATGGCCGGCCTGCTGGAGCCCCACATTGATATGGATTCCATTAAACGGTCCAAGCTGGCCGACGATCTGAAGAGCCTGGGGCGTACGGAGACACCGGAGACCTGGCAGGCCCGGGCTCTGGCCAGAGCGCTGCTGTTCTCGGCGGCCATGCTGCCCCTGCTTTTGGTTTCTCCGTTCTTTGGTGCAGCGGGAATGGTTCTCGTGGGGGTGTCTATTTTTCAGCGGCAGAGCAAGGCCCTGCAGGCGGAAATGAACCTTCGCCGGCAGAGCATTGAACGGGAGCTGCCCCAGTTTGCCTCTACCATCCGGCAGAGCCTGAACAGCACCCACGACGTGGTGTCCATTCTCAGCACCTACCGTAAGATTTGCGGACCAGCTCTCCAGGGGGAAATTACCCGGACGCTCAACGATATGGTGACAGGCAACCCGGAACGGGCGGTCAAGGCCCTGGAGAGCCGGGTGGCCAGTCCAAAGCTGGGCCAGGTGACCCGGGGCCTGATTGCCGTTCTCCGGGGGGACGACCAGCGGATCTATTTTGATATGCTGGCCGCCGAGTTTCGCAAATCTCAAAATGAGGAGGTGGAAAAGGAGCTTTTGAAACGGCCCGGCCAGCTGAACCCATACATGGCGCTGCTTTTTGGCTGCCTGTGTCTGATGATTGCCGCAAGCCTTGGTACTTACTTGATTCAGCAGCTACAAAATTTCTTTTAAATTTAGGAGGAAAACAACATGAAAAAGACTTTGAAAAACGCCCTGGACCATGCGGCCCGGAAGTTCTGTGCCGCCGTCACCGTGAAGAAAAGCGCAGTCCGGGAGAAGCTGGCCGAGAACAGCGGCCAGTTTGTTATGGACCACGCTGTGGTCTTTGTCCTGATTATCGTCCTGGGCGGAATCGCCCTCGCCCTGCTGACAAACTTTTTGCAGTCGGACATGGCTCCTACCTTGAAAAGCAAGATCATGGAATTTTTTAAGTAACGCCATGAGCAGGAAACACTGTTTAAGGCGGACCCGTCAAAACGGGTCCGCCTTTTCCTTCCAAAAGCTGAGCAGGCAGGAAGGGGAGTTTACCCTCAACGGCTCTCTCATGCTCCTGCTGGTTATGGTATTGCTGATCCTATTTATCTCGGTTTTTGGCGCTGTCA
>JAYFPI010000050.1:0-6250 GCA_034927965.1 Pseudoflavonifractor sp. | reverse complement strand
GGCCGCCGGCATTGCCCGGCTTTCCCGGGTAGTGCGAGTGGCCCTTCAGCTGCTGCGAGAGGAGGGTGAGGATGATGTATAATCCCTATCTGCCCCACACAGAGCCGATGTCGCCGGGGGAGGCCCCACCCGAGGTCTCCGAGAAAAAGCCGGAAAAAAAGGGGCTGTCAGGGCTGCTGAAAAGCCTCAAGCTGGAGGATCTTGATACGGGAGACGTACTCATCCTGCTCATCCTCCTCTTTCTCTTTTTGGACGACCGAGAGGACAATCTGGAACTGCTCATCACCTTGGGGCTGATGCTGCTGCTTTGAAGAGAGTTCCCACGGTGTGGCACACTGTACCATCAGGAAGTACAAAGGATGCCGAGGCGGAAACAGGAATCTCCGGTGCGGTGGCGGTCATAGACCAGACCGCCTCACCCCCGACCTCAGTCTCAGCAGCCATCAGCAAACCGTTATCAGCGGAAACCCAGTAACGCTCCACCTGGGCAGGCTCAGCCACCTCTACACCTATATAGACACAGTCCATGCCGTTTTTCTCTTCATATCCCGCGGCAGTGATGGTCTCAGGTGCGAGGCCAATCACATCTTCGTAAGTCGGTATGCGCTGCCCTTCCACATCAGCAGCGCCCGGATCAGCATTCCACGAGTGGGCTTCTCGCTCCCCATCATACCAGCGCCAGACCGTACCGTCCCCCACGATGGTATGGGCCACCCGCCCACTGGGCAACGTCAGATCGGTTCGGGTCCAGCCGTCATCCACCCAAACTCGGGCGGTGACAGAGGCTCCCTCCAGCGTGGTGGTGACAGTGCGGGAATAACTCTCCAGGCGGCTCATGGCCGCAATTACGCTCTGGACTGTGGTCGGGGTAACCTCCACCCGCACTCCGCCCCCCTGGCCGCTTTCTTCCACTTGGCTCTGCCCTGTGGGCAGCGGGGTAGGCAGAACGATCTCCGGCGTGGGTCCGTAGAACAGAGGCAGCCCAAAGCTGGCAAAGACCGCGATGGCAATCACCACCCCAATAAGGATCACCAAAAAATTCCGCTTGCGGCGTTCCAATAGACGGCCCCTCCTCCCTGGTACAAGCTTTTCGGCACAGCCGGGACAAATCACGTCATATTTACTGCTGTGTTACCTGAAACGGCTCAGGGGCACTGTTCTGCAAACCGAATCGGTACTCCACGGCGTCGGCGATCCGCCGGCAGGCGTGTCCGTCGCCGTAGGGATTTACCGCATGGGCCATCCGCTCGTAGGCGGCTGGGGAATCTATGAGTTCTGCAGCCATGTGAAATACGTCGGACTCCTCCGTCCCCACCAATTTGGCGGTTCCGGCGGCCACTGCCTCAGGCCGTTCGGTCTCCCGGCGGAGCACCAGCACCGGCTTGCCCAGAGCGGGAGCCTCCTCCTGAAGTCCGCCGGAGTCAGTCATGACAAACCGGCACCGAGCCATAAGATTGTGCATCTCCTCTACATCCAGCGGATCGATAAGATGGATGCGCCGATGCCCTGAGAGATACTTTCCTGCTGCCTCCCTCACCACGGGAGACAGGTGCACCGGATAAACCAGTTCCACCTGGGGATAGCTCTCTGCCAACCGCCGCAGGGCGGTCATGATATTCGCCATGGGCTGTCCGTAATTCTCTCGCCGGTGGCAGGTGACCAGGATCACGGTCCGCCCAGCGTAGTCCAGGCAATTGAGCAGTTCCGTGGTAAAATGGAAATCAGAGCGCACGGTCGTAGACATGGCGTCAATCACTGTATTTCCTGTAAGAAATACGCCCTTCGTAATCCCTTCCCGCTCCAAGTTATCCTGGTTCGCCCGGGTGGGGCAAAAGTGGAGGTCGGCCAGATCCCCCACCAGAGTGCGGTTCATCTCCTCCGGAAAGGGGGAGTATTTATCATAGGTTCGCAGCCCCGCCTCCACATGGCCCACGCTGATTTGGCTGTAGAAAGCGGCCAGGGCGGCGGAAAAAGTGGTAGAGGTATCTCCATGGACCAGAACCAGGTCGGGCCGTGCCTCCTCAAACACCTGCTCCAGCCCCAGGAGGCACTTGGTGGTAATGGTGGACAAGGTCTGCCGGGGCTCCATGATATTTAGGTCAAACTGGGGTTTAATCTGAAAAATATCCAACACGCTGTCCAGCATCTGCCGGTGCTGGGCAGTGACGCAACAGAGGCTCTCAACTCCTGTCCGCCCGGCCAGTTCCTTCACCAGTGGGGCCATTTTAATGGCCTCAGGACGGGTGCCGAAGATGGACATAACTCGAATGGACTTCATTTTTCTTCCTCCTCTTCCTGGCTCCGGCGGCGGTCGTTGTTACTCTTAAACACACTGAGCGCCACGGCCCCGGCGGCACAGAAGGCAAACAGCAGCAGCATGGCCTTTACCGCCCCGCTGGTGGTGAGCACCACGGCGCTCAGGCCCAGAATGGCTGTAATGACGTAGAGTACAGCCACTGCCTGCTTTTGAGACAAGCCCATGTCGATAAGTCGGTGATGGACGTGGCTGCGGTCTGCGTGCATGGGGCTCTGCCCGTGAGCAATGCGGCGGATAAAGGCAAAGCAGGTGTCAAAAATGGGCAGTCCAAAGAGCAGAAAGGGCACAACAAAAGAGATAAGAGTGTACATCTTAAACAGGCCCTGAACTGAAATGACAGCCAGGACATAACCCAAAAAAGTAGAGCCAGTATCCCCCATGAAGATTTTTGCCGGGTTCATGTTATAAGGCAGGAAACCCAGGCACCCTCCCGCCAGTGCGGCCACCAGCAGGGCCACATAGGGTTCTCCCACCAGCAGGGCAATGACCAGCAGGGTCAGGGAACTGATGGAGGACACGCCGCAGGCCAGGCCGTCCAGGCCGTCGATGAGGTTGACGGCATTGGTCATGGCCACAATCCACAGTACAGTGATCGGGACAGAGAGCCAGCCCAAGTGCCAGTAGAGGTTGGCGGAAAAGACGTTGGGGTTGGACAGATCTGTGATGAGATTTCCCGAAAAGACGGCAATAAGGGCTACCACGATCTGGACCACCAGTTTCAGCTTGGCCCCCAGGGCATAGATGTCATCAAAGATGCCCAGAACTACAATGATCACTCCGCCCAGCAGCATCCCGCGAAGGGAGGGCGTCATGGGTACAAAGAGGAGTGTACTGAGGAGAAAGCCAAAAAAGATGGCCAGTCCTCCCATCCGCGGGATCGGATGGTCGTGCATCCGCCTGCCATCCTTGGGAACGTCCACCGCCCCAATCTTTACCGCTAGGTTCCGCACCACAGGGGTAATGATGAGGGCAATCAAAAATGCCACACCCAGGGCCACAGCCACTCGGCCGATCAATTCCAATGAAATAGGCATGAATACTGGCTCCTTCGCCGGTCTGTACCGGTGGTTCTTTCTATTTGTTTAGCGGGGCAGAAAACCCAATTTCTTGTGAACCTTGGAGAGCGTGCGGGCGGCAACGAAGGCCGCCTTCTGCGCCCCCAATCGGTAGAGCCGCTCCAGCTCCCCTTTGTCACCCATAAGGCGCTCAGTCTCCTCCCGGACGGGGCGCAGCAGCTCTACCACAGCCTCTCCCACGGCGGGCTTAAAATCTCCGTATCCCTTGCCCTCAAACCGGCGCTCTACCTCTTCCACGCTTTCACCGGTGGCGGCACAGTAAATGTCAATCAGGTTGGACACCCCCGGCTTATCCGGGGACTTGCGGACACAGGCATCGGAGTCGGTGACAGCCCGCTTAAATTTGCGCATGATGGCATCGGGGGAATCCATCACCAGAATATAAGAGTTTTCATTTTCCGACGACTTTGACATCTTTTTCTCGGGCTCAGCCAAACTCATCACCCGGGCCCCCACCTTCGGAATGACTGCCTCAGGCAAAGTGAATACATCGCCGTAAATTCCGTTGAAACGCTGGGCGATGTCCCTTGTGAGCTCCACATGCTGCCGCTGATCCTCTCCCACAGGGACGATGTCGGTCTGATACAGCAGGATGTCAGCAGCCATAAGGGTGGGGTAAGTGAACAGCCCGGCGTTGACGTTATCGGCGTGGCTGGCAGACTTCTCTTTAAACTGGATCATCCGGGACAGCTCCCCGAACATGGTGTAGCAGTTAAGCGCCCACGCCAGCTCCGCATGGGCAGGCACATGGGATTGGATAAACAGGATACTTCTCTCCGGATCAATCCCGCAGGCGATGAGTTGGGCAAAAAGCTCCACAGCGTGGTGGCGCAGGGCAGCAGGGTCTTGACGGACCGTAATGGCGTGCTCATCCACTACACAGTAGACGCAGTCATACTCATCCTGATAGGACGGCCAGTTACGGAGTGCCCCCATATAGTTGCCCAGAGTAATATTCCCGCTGGGCTGAATACCGCTAAAGCTGACTTTCCGCGTTTTATTCATTTGAAAACACTCCTTTTTTAGGCCACTCTCAGCCTCAATGATTCCGAAGTATCATACCATATTTCCCATCGCTTGACAAGTTCAACTCCTCCCGATAAAATAGAGGTTACTGCAAAATGTTTGGAGGAATTGATATGGATTTGGCCTGGTTCGAGGAAATGGAGCGGAAGATCCCCAAAGGAAAAGTCCGCACCCGTTTTGCCCCCTCGCCCACCGGCTATATGCATGTGGGCAATCTGCGTACCGCCCTGTATACCTGGCTCATCGCCCGCCACAGCGGCGGCACTTTTATCCTGCGCATTGAGGACACCGACCAGGGACGCCTGGTAGAGGGGGCCGTAGATATTATCTACAAAACCCTCCGAGAGTGCGGCTTGGGCTGGGACGAGGGTCCCGACATAGGAGGGCCCGTGGCCCCTTATATCCAAACCCAGCGCAAAGACCTATATGGTAAGTACGCCCGGCTTCTGGTGGAAAAGGGCGGCGCCTACTACTGCTTCTGCGAAAAGACGGAGTCTGAGGAGTCCAGTGGTAATTTTACCCGTATAGATGACCCCTGTCGCTGTTTGAATCTGGAAGAAGCTCTGGCCAAGGTGTCTGCCGGGGTGCCCTACGTCATTCGGCAAAAAATTCCCCACAGTGGGCAGACCACTTTCCATGATGCCGTGTTTGGTTCCATCACTGTAGATAACGAAACTCTGGATGACAATGTGCTCATCAAATCTGACGGCCTGCCCACCTACAATTTTGCCAATGTCATTGACGACCACCTCATGGGCATCACTCATGTGGTCCGTGGCAGTGAGTACCTCTCCTCCGCTCCCAAGTACAATCTGCTTTACGAGGCCTACGGCTGGGAGATCCCCGAGTATATCCACTGTTCTCCCGTCATGCGGGACTCTCACAACAAGAGGTCTAAGCGCCACGGCGATCCCTCCTACGAGGATCTGCTGGCCCAGGGTTATCTGTCCCAGGCGGTGGTGAACTACGTCTCTCTGCTGGGCTGGGCCCCCAAGGGTGAGCACGCCGAGCAAGAGTTCTTCACCCTCTCTGAGCTCTCCCAGGTCTTTGAGATCGCTGGCATCTCCAAGTCTCCCGCCATTTTTGACCGGGAGAAACTGAACTACTTTAACGCCCACTACCTGCGTCAGCTTTCCCATGAGGCCTTCTTTACCGCAGCGGAGCCATATCTCAAAGAGGCCATCCATGCCCCTCAGGCAGATCTGAAACTTGTGGCCCCCTTGGTTCAGGGCCGGTGCGACACCCTGCTGGATATTGCTCCCCAGGTGGATTTTTTTGATGCCCTTCCCGAATACGGCAACGATCTTTACTGCCACAAAAAGATGAAGACCGATGAAACAAACTCTCTGGAGGCTCTGCGTCAGGTTCTGCCCGTGCTGGAAGCACTGCCCGATTGGAGCTATGATGCCATCCATGGTGCTCTGATAGACTTGGCAGCCTCTCTGGAGCTGAAGAACGGCCGGATCATGTGGCCGGTTCGCACTGCTCTCTCTGGCAAGCCGGTTACCCCCGGCGGTGCGGTGGAGCTATGTCAGATCCTGGGGCGGGACCAAAGTTTAACCCGCATTCGCAAAGGAATTGCCCAGTTGGGCGGCTGATAAAAAGAAACCCGCTCACAGATAAAAAGTGTGAGCGGGTTTCTTTTTATTATATTCTGCAACAAAAAAACAGACAGGCCATTGACCTGTCTGTTTTGTGTTGGCGCCACCTATTTTCCCAGCTCGTTACCAAGCGAGTATCTTCGGCGCAGATGAGCTTAACTTCCGTGTTCGGGATGGGAACGGGTGGACCCTCACCGCAATCGACACCAACTTACTTTCCTTTGTAAAAG